>NZ_LRMN01000003.1:0-679967 GCF_019266105.1 Pseudomonas sp. D1HM
CGTAGAATTTTGGAGTCAAGCATTAATCAAAACTATTGTACGTAGCTGCTATATAGATAGAAGCAACCGAAGGTTGCGCACTATATTGCACATCGCGCATTAGTTAAGCATGATGCTCAACTCGACCTCTAGCCCTCCAGACCCCCAGGCTCTCTACGTAAATGACTAAGCTCTCCCATAGCCTCTCGTCGACGCTATTACCTGTCGGCTTACTGCTGATCGCCATGGCCTCGATACAATCCGGCGCATCTCTGGCCAAAAGCATGTTCCCGATTGTGGGCGCCCAGGGCACAACCACCCTGCGCCTGATATTTGCCAGCATCATCATGCTGCTGATACTGCGGCCCTGGAGAGCAAAGTTCACCGCAAAATCCCTGAAGACCGTCATTGTTTACGGCGCAGCCCTGGGAGGGATGAACTTCCTCTTCTATATGTCATTGCGCAGTGTGCCACTGGGCATTGCTGTGGCACTGGAGTTCACAGGGCCTCTGGCCGTTGCCATTTACGCCTCCCGCAGACTGATCGACTTTATCTGGATCGGTCTGGCTATCACCGGACTGCTATTGCTCATACCCACAGGTGATAGCACACAAGGGATTGACCTGACAGGTGCCAGCTATGCATTGGGCGCGGGTGTCTGCTGGGCGCTATATATCCTTTTTGGGCAAAAGGCCGGAGCTGACAACGGTGTTCAAACAGCAGCCCTGGGCGTGATGATTGCCGCCCTGTTTGTGGCGCCCATCGGAATAGTTCACGCCGGGTCAGCGTTATTGACTCCAGGCTTGATCCCCATCGCCATTGCTGTAGCCCTATTGTCGACCGCCCTGCCCTACACACTCGAGATGGTCGCTCTGACACGCATGCCCACCCGCACATTCGGCACGCTGATGAGCATCGAGCCGGCCTTTGGCGCCCTCTCAGGCTTGTTGTTCCTGCACGAGGTTCTGTCTTTCGCTCAATGGATGGCCATCTCTTGCATCATACTGGCCTCGGTCGGTGCGACGTTAACGATGCGCAACCATTCAAAACCCATTATTGCGGACAAAAACTCACCTGTTTGACACAGTTCTGGTAATTGACTCTTATTTAAGCGATGTTTATCCCTCGTAAGATCGCCTGGGGTGGTTTCAGATAAGGCTATCGACAAGATCCATCAGAAAGATGGCTGACAGATACGCGCATCCCGCAAATCCGACGCAAACGCTTAAGGACAGGAATGAAACGATTTTTGGTAGCTTTGGCCGTGCTAGCTTTAACCGGCTGTGCTGCAACCTCGGAAACCTCTGTCAGGCACGGCAAAAGAGGCTTGCATATCAACTGCTCTGGACTGTCCTCATCCTGGAGCAAGTGCGACGCCAAAGCTGTCAAGGCCTGCGGGAAGAAGGGTTACCGGGTGATCGCCAAATCGGGTGACTCGGCCGAAGAGCCGGGTGACTATCCTTTCGGGTTGAACCCTGCCGGTTACACCAGCCGCAGCATGATTGTCATCTGCAAGTAAGCACCCATCCCTGTCGCGCAGTCGATCGAGACAACTGCGCAACAAGGGTGCGGTATCAAGCGGTGATCGAAAGCGGTACGGTTCTGGCCAGCAACCACTCCAGCGCAGCCCCTTCAAGCAACGGGCTCAAGCGGGCACGAACCTGTGCGTGATAAGCATCAAACCACTCCAGCTCTTCACCCGTCAGCAGCGACGGCTCCAGGCAGCGCGTATCGATCGGGCACAGGGTCAAGGTTTCAAAGTTCAAGAACGCCCCGAACTCAGAGGTGCCCGCCTCACGATTCAATACCAGGTTCTCGATTCTCACGCCCCAACGGCCAGGACGATATGTGCCTGGTTCGATGGAGGTGATCATCCCCGGCTGCATGGCCGTATGCGCTGCAGGAGCTGCCTGGTAGGCGATGACCTGAGGCCCCTCATGGACGTTCAGGAAATACCCGACCCCATGCCCGGTGCCGTGTCCGTAGTCGACACTCTCTGCCCAGATTGGCGCCCTCGCGATGGAGTCCAGCAAGGGCGACAGGATGCCTTTGGGGAATTGCGCCCTGGACAAGGCAATCACGCCTTTGAGCACACGGGTACAATCGCGCTTTTGCTCATTGCAGGGCGTACCGACAGGCACCATTCGGGTGATATCGGTGGTTCCCCCCAGATACTGCCCACCGGAGTCGATCAGCAGCAAACCGTCGCCCTCAATCACGGCATGTTCCTGCTCGGTCGCGTGATAGTGCGGCATCGCGCCGTTGGCATTAAAGGCCGCAATGGTATTGAAGCTCAGCGATACAAACCCGGGACGTCGGGCTCGTTCTGCAGTCAAGCGCTCATCAATTGTCAGTTCCGTGATGCGCTCGCGCCCCAGGGCAGTTTCAAGCCATGCGAAGAATTCGCACAGTGCGGCGCCATCTTGCTCCATGGCCTGACGAATATGAAACGCGTCATCGAGGCTCTTTTGCGACTTGGCCAGAGTGGTCGGGTTCACCCCCTCAACCAGCTTGACCTCATCTTGCAGGTGACCGAGCAGCCCGCAGGTCACACGCGCCGGGTCCACCAGCAACCGGGTCGATGAAGGCAATGCCGCCAGCGCCGCATTGATCTCGTTGTAGTCACGCAGCTCCACGCCATCCCGCTCAAGTGTCTGCTGCAGTTGCGCATTCACTTTGCCCGGGTCCACGAACAAGGTAGCCCGCCCCGACTCAACCAACGCAAACGAAACAAACACCGGGTTAAAGGAGACGTCCGAGCCCCGCAGGTTAAATAACCAGGCGATATCATCGAGGGTGGCGATGAAATGTGCGTCAGCATCACGTTGCTTGAGCGTTTCCCGCAGCCTGGCCAGCTTTTCGACCCGGCTTACCGTGGCCTGTGGTGGCAGATGCTCAAAAAGCGGGCGAACAGGAAGCCCGGGGCGATCCTCCCAAACCTGGCCCAGCAGATCCAGATCGGTCCGCAAAAAAGCACCACGCGCCTTGAGCTTGCTTTCCAGTGTTCGCGCCGACGCCAGCGCAAGTACCGCACCGTCAACCGAGACGGTCGCGCCCTCAGGCGTCTGTTCGGCCAGCCACTCCAGAGGGCCGGGCTGACCGGGCAGCAACTTGACCAGTTCGATTGTGCTGCCGCCAAGCTCTTTTGTGGCTTGCTCCCAGTAACGGCTGTCGGCCCATAGCCCGGCAAAGGTCGGGGTCACGATCAGCGTCCCGACCGAACCCTGGAACCCTGACAGCCACTGGCGGCCCTGCCAGTACGCAGGCAAATACTCCGAAAGATGGGGGTCGGCCGAGGGCACCAGCAGTGCATGTATACCGTGCTGGTTCATCAATGCACGGGTACGCGCCAAACGCGACACCACCGCTTCCGTGTTCAACAACTGAGTACTCATCCTGTCTCCTGCTGACAGCCACTGCTGATTATTGTTCGTCATGAATGATGGAGCAGACGCTAGGACTCGGCAACCGCCCAGAAAGGTGTCGGCGCCGTGATCGCTGCCTTGATTGCCTTTACCGCTTCGTCCACGTCCTGCTCGCGGGTGAAGCGCCCGAGACTCAGGCGAATGGTTCGGCTCGCCTGTTCAGCATCGTGCCCCAGTGCGAGCAGAACATGCGACGGGGCCTTGCTCGCAGAATTGCAGGCGGAAGTCGCCGAATAAGCCAGTTCGGCACTGAGCGCAGCGCTGTTGAAAGGCCCTTTGTCGAACGTCAGGCTCAAGGTATGTGGAATTCGTTGATCTGGACATCCGTTGCAGTGCAAACCCGGCACATCGATCAGCGACTCAAGCAAACGCTGGCGCAGACCTTTGATGTGGCTCAGTTCCTGGGCAAATGATTCACTGGCGACGGCAAAAGCAGCGCCCATACCTGCGATCTGGTGGGTTGCCAGCGTCCCGGAACGCAAGCCTGACTCATGCCCGCCCCCATGCATTTGTGCCTGCAAACGATGCTGAGCACGAGGCCCGACATACAAGGCACCCACCCCTTTAGGGCCATAAACCTTGTGCGCCGAAAACGACATCAGATCCACTGCCCACTCACTCAGGTCGATGGCGATTTTGCCCGCCCCTTGCGCAGCATCGACATGAAACAGCGCACCATGGTCACGAACCCGCCGGCCAATGGCCGGAATATCATTCACTGTTCCCAGCTCATTGTTGACCAGCATCAACGACACCAGCAGGGTGTCTTCGCGCAGTGCCGCACTGACGGCATCGGCACTGACAAGGCCCTTGGCATCGGGGGCCAGATATGTGACCTCAAAACCCGCTTGCTCCAGAAAACGGGCGGTATCCAGCACCGCCTTGTGTTCGATCTGGCTGGTGATGATATGACCGCGCGAGTGGCCGCTGGCCTGGGCAACGCCTTTTAAGGCCAGATTGTTCGACTCGGTGGCACCCGACGTCCAGATGATCTGCTCCGGGCCGGCATTGATCAGCGCTGCAACCTGCTCACGGGCGCGTTCGACCGCATCGCGGGCCTCCTGACCGAACACATGGGAGCCGGAAGCCGGATTGCCAAAATTACCTTCAAACCCCAGGCAATCGACCATCACCTGAATGACACGGGCATCCACAGGCGTGGTAGCAGCGTAATCGAAATAAAGCGGTCGTTTGTTCATGGTGAAAACCCACTTAGCGCGTTCCGGAATCAGGCTGTGCTTGATATCAGGAAAGTGAAGCCACGTTTGAAAGCGGCCATTAGAACCCGATTGAGCGGGACGAAAAAGGCGTGTCTATAAGAAAGACCGTAGGTCCATTCCCAAATCCATGTCAGCTTGGACTCTTGAATATCATCGCCTTATAAAGCGCCCAAAGAGGCCATTTGCGCAAGTCCCATATGCAATAAGGATATATAAATATGGAATTAGGTTAGTTTACGGAATAAACAAATTTCCTTATAAAACACCCATCGGCTTTCCTTTTGTGGGCAGAGCCCCGCGACCAAGGAGCCATGGATGCAGCTTTTAACCTTACCCCCCGCCCCGGCACTCGCCACGTCCATAAGGGCCACCGCCCAAGTGTTCGAAGACCCCGCGTCCAGGGCACTTCTCGCACACATGCAACAAATAGCCCCCAGCGACGCCAGCGTATTGATCATCGGCGAAACCGGCACCGGCAAAGAGTTGGTCGCCCGGCACATTCACCAACTCAGCCACCGCCATCAGCAGCCGTTCGTGGCCGTCAATTGCGGAGCGTTTGCCGAAACCCTGGTCGAAGCCGAATTGTTCGGGCATGAGAAAGGCGCCTTCACGGGCGCACTTGGCGCCAAGGCGGGCTGGTTTGAAGAGGCGGATGGCGGCACCCTGTTTCTCGACGAGATCGGTGACTTGCCGCTGCCGATCCAGGTAAAACTGCTACGTGTCCTGCAAGAACAGGAAGTGGTCAGGCTGGGCTCACGCAAAAGCACACCGATCAATGTGCGTGTGCTGGCAGCCACCAACGTGAATCTGGAGCAGGCCATCGATGCCGGGCATTTTCGAGAGGATCTGTATTACCGGTTGAATGTCATCCGCCTGAAACTGCTACCGTTACGGGAACGCCCGGGAGACATCTTGCCGCTGGCCCGGCACTTCCTGCAAACCTATCGCCAACGGCTGTCCCATGGCCCCACCCTGCTGAGCGGGGGCGCTGAAGAAGTCCTCAGGCATCATTCCTGGCAAGGCAATATCCGCGAGCTGGAAAACGTCATCCACCACAGCCTGCTACTGTGCCGAAATCAGACCATCACCGTTCAAGACCTGCGTCTTTCGCAATCTCGCTCCAGACGCCAGGATCATCCCGCTCAGCCTCAAGTCCCGGACACGGCTCAAGCGTTGTTGCAACGTGCATTCCAGCGGCTGTTCGAAGAAGCGCCAGGTGCGCTGCATGAATCCGTTGAAGACGCCCTGTTACGGGCGGCGTACATATTTTGCCATCACAACCAGGTGCACACAGCCAAGCTGCTGGGGTTAAGCCGCAATGTTACGCGTGCGCGCCTGGTCAAACTCGGCGCCCTGTCAGTTAACACACGTCAGCCTATAGCCAGTTCCGGCTCCTCCCCTGTGCAACAATCGGTCTGAAGGCGCCAGCAGCAGCTTATTACGACAGCTGCTGCTGAATTCGGCTTCAAGCTGCTGCAGATTCTTTGAGCCGACGCGCTTCCAGCTCACGAACCAACGGTAAAACCCGACGCCCGAAATATTCGACCTCTTCCTGAAAATGTAAAAAACCTGCCAGCACCAGATCCACGCCCAAGGCGTTGAGTGCCACGATTCGTTCGGCAATCTGCTGCGGGGTGCCGATCAAGTTGGTTTTGAATCCATCGTTGTACTGAACCAGGTCCTCGAACGTTGACTTGGCCCAGTTGCCCTCCCCTTCAAGCGAAGACTTGCCTGCTTGCTTCGCCGCATCTCCAAAGGCATGGACCGCCTCGACGTCGGCACTGTCGATGATCGCCTGCAAGACCCCACGCGCTTCTTCCTCGGTGTCACGGGCAATGACAAAAGCGTTAACCCCGATTTTCACTGAATGCTGATGGGCAGCCGCCTTGGCCCGAATGTCGTCGACCTGAGTCTTGATGCCTTCGGGTGTATTGCCATTGGTGAAATACCAGTCCGATACCTGCGCGGCCATGTCACGCGCCGCCCGCGAGCTGCCTCCCTGAAATATTTCAGGGTGCGGAACGGCCAGTGGTTTGGGTTTAAGGGTGTAGTTGTTGATTCGATAGAAGTCGCCCTTGAACGTGAAGTTGTCCTGGGTCCAGATCCCCTTGAGTACTCGAATGAACTCTTCGGAGCGACGATAGCGTTCATCGTGTTCCAGCCAATGCTCGCCGATGGCCTGGAACTCTCCTTTGAACCAGCCACTGACAATATTGACCGCGATCCGCCCCTGCGTCAGTTGATCGATGGTTGCCAACTGCTTGGCGGCCAAGGCCGGTTTCCACGGCCCGGGAAGGATCGCCGCGATCACCTTCAAGTGCGTAGTGGCCGCCAGCAAGGCGTGGCTGAACGCTACGGATTCATGCTGGAACTCGGCACCATAGCCTGCAGTAAAGCGGATCTGGGTCAATGCATAGTCAAAACCGGCGGCTTCTGCCAACTGCGCCAGCTTTCGGTTGTAATCGATGCTCCAGCTGGTGCGTTGCTCAATTTTGCTCACGACCAGGCCGCCGCTGACATTGGGCACCCAGTAGGCGAATTTTATGGCTTGCTGACTCATTGGCATGCTCTCGACATCAAGAAGGTGTCCTGTCAACAGAGCAGCATCCGTGCCAGCCGGGCGCAACAGCCTGTAAACCGGCGCCTGTCTGAACCGGGCTGCCATGTTTTACAACTGTTTGCTGGTGCACTGTTGGTTGAGCAACACGTGAAACCCGTAAAAGGCTTGTCGCCGCTCTACGGGGTTATCGGTAAGATGTCGCTCTACCCGCGCTCAGCGCTGTACGTCCCGCCGAATTAAGTCGAGCCCATGCCTTTTGAACTCAGCGTTGATTTGACCACCCTTGCCATTCTGGCTGCCGTTGCTTTCGTTGCCGGTTTTATCGATGCCATTGCCGGCGGCGGAGGTTTGCTGACCACACCTGCGCTGCTGACTGCAGGCTTGCCACCGCACCTGGTGCTGGGCACCAACAAACTCAGCTCAACCTTTGGTGCGGCCACTGCCAGTATCACCTTCTACCGGCGCAAGCTGTTCCATCCCCGGGAGTGGAAGCTGGCTATTTTCGGCACCCTCGCAGGTGCGCTGATCGGCGCCATCGTTGCCCACTACATGCCCGCCGAATGGCTCAACAAAATGTTGCCGGTGATTGTCTTTGCCTGCGGCGTGTACCTGTTGTTTGGCGGTACACCGAAAACCCCCATCGACAACGATGCGCCCATCAAGAAGAAATGGCAGCTGCCGCAAGGGTTTAGCCTGGGATTTTATGATGGTGTAGCCGGGCCGGGGACGGGCGCATTCTGGACCGTCAGCAGCATGCTGATGTACCCGATCGACCTGGTGAAGGCCAGCGGCGTCGCCCGCAGCATGAACTTCGTCAGCAACATCGCAGCGCTGTCGGTGTTCATTTTCTCGGGACACGTCGACTGGGTCATCGGCCTGACCATGGGTTTTGCCGTGATGGTCGGTGCTTTCTTTGGCGCTCGCAGCGCAATCAGCGGCGGGGCGAAGTTCATTCGCCCGGTGTTCATTACCGTAGTATTGGGGCTGACAGTGCGCCTAGCCTGGCAGCACTGGTTCGGCATGGCCTAGCCGACGCGCCACATACAGGTCGATGAGATAACGCGCAATCGAGCGCGATGCCGGCAACGGCGGCAACCGATGCACATTGAACCACTGAGCATCTTCGATCTCGTCGGCCTGGGGCACAATATCGCCCCCGGCATATTCAGCATGAAAACCCAGCATCATGGAGTGCGGAAACGGCCAGCACTGACTGCCCATGTACTGAATGTTCCTGACCTCCAGTTGCACTTCTTCACGCACCTCGCGAATCAGGCACTCCTCGGCTGATTCCCCAGGCTCGGCAAATCCCGCCAGCGTGCTGTACACCCCCGGTACAAAACGTGGCGAACGGGCCAGCAGCACTTCATCGCCGCGGGTGATCAATACAATCATGCTCGGCGAGATCCGCGGATAGCTGCGCATCTCGCACACCGCGCAATGCATTGCACGCTCCGTTGGCACCTGGACCATCAACCGGGCGCAGCTGCCACAATAACGGTGCTCCCGCGCCCACGTGCCAATTTGTGCAGCATATGCCAGCACCCGGTACAGGGTGTGATCGCCTTCAAGCATAAAGGCCCGCAACCCCTGCCACTGACAGCCTTCAACCTGCGTCGCGTGCTCCAGTTCCAGCAGGTACACCGGCTCGCCGTCCAGGTGCCCAATGCCATGCTCTGCCAACACGGGCAGCTCCTGGCGCTTGAGCCATTCCCTGGGGAACAGCGGGCCATTGCCGTCAATCAGAAAACCCTCAGGGCCGCGCGCCACCGCCCAGCCGCCGAGGAGTTCTGTGTCCAGTACTGCCGTGGTCCAACGCGGTGTCATTGAAACGATCCTTGATCAGGGTTGAAAGCAGACGCCGGGAAAACGTCAATCCAGAAATTCAGCTTTTTGTTTGGTCATATGCGCGGTCATGGCCAACCGCAGATCGTCGGACTGAAGCATGGCGGCGTTCCACGTTGCTACATACTCCAGCCCGTCGTCGACGCGATGATCGCGCATGTAGCTGATCATCTGTTTGGTGCCTGCGACGGCAATCGGTGACTTGCCGGCAATCACCCGCGCAATCTCCATGACGCCTTCAAGCAGGGTTTCGCCTGTGCTGTAGACCCGGTTCACCAGTCCGATGGCACGTGCCTCATCGGCTGCGACCATGCGTCCGGTATAAGCCAGCTCCCGCAGCATGCCATCACCGATGATGCGCGGCAAACGCTGCAGCGTCCCCACATCGGCAGCCATGCCCATGTCAATTTCCTTGATTGAAAACTGCGCATCTTCGGCCGCATAGCGCATGTCGCAGGCTGCAATCAAGTCAATCGCACCGCCCAGGCAATAGCCTTGAATGGCAGCCAGAACGGGTTTCCGGCACTGATCGACGGCATTGAATGACGCCTGCATGTGCACAATCTTGCGGCGCAGCAACCGGGCGTTACGCCCTACGTCCTTACCCATCTCGTTGGCCACCGAGGCCAGCAGCATCAGGTCGATACCGGCCGAGAAGTGCTTGCCGGCGCCGCTGAGCACCACCACCCGCACAGCATCGGTTTCATCGATCCACTGAAAGATCTCGACAATCTCGCTCCAGAACGCCGCATTCATTGCATTGACCTTTTCAGGTCGATTGATCTGCACGTGGGCGATATTGCCTTCTAGCTCAACCTTAAAAGCCTGGTAGTCGGACATAACCTGAATCCTTTTGGGGGCGCTGTCGCCGGTCAATAAGCGCCGGACTATAACAAGGGCTGCCAGCGCCAGGCAGGCCGTGATTACGCCATAATCCGGACAGAATGACCTGCCGGACGCGGCTCAACCCTCCAGGATCAAACGCTCGATGACCTGAGCGACACCGTCTTCGACGTTGCTGCCGGTCACATGCATCGCTTGCTCGCGCACCTGCGGCTCGGCATGCCCCATGGCGATCGAAAGCCCGGCACACTTGAACATGGCCGGGTCGTTGCCGCCATCTCCGATGGCCAGCGTGCGCGCCAGGGGCACATTCAACAGCTCTGCCAGCGTGACAAGCGCATCGCCCTTGTTGGCACGAATCGCCGTGATATCCAGATAGCAGGCCTGTGAACGGCTGGCGGATGCTTGCCCGCTCAACAGCGGCTGCAAACGCTGCTCGAGGTCCACCAAGAGCGCGGCATTACGGCTGGCGGCGACAATTTTATGCACGCCGTGCAAGTAGGGTTCAAAGCTCGTGACCACACGCGGGCCGTAGCCCAGGCCCCGCTGTTCTTGGCTCACCATCTCGCCCAGAGGATCGCGCAACAGCCACTCATCATCCGCAAACAGCCACACTTCCACATCATGCCCGGCCAGGAGCGCCAACGTCTGCAACACGGCTTCATAGGGCACAGGATTCGACTGCAGATAACTGCCATCGGGGTTGACCAGGATCCCGCCATTGAAGCCGGCGATCGGCAGTTCAATGCCCAATTGTTCGACGTGCTCGCGCATGGCCCGGGGCGGTCGCCCGCTGGCCAGCGTGAAATGCACACCCGCCGCCTGCAACGCCTTGACCGCCGCCAGGTTGCGGGGGCTGATACTGTGGTCGGGCAATAACAGGGTGCCATCCATGTCAGACAGCACCAGTTGAATCGAGTCGTCCTTCACGCCACTCATCCTATGTTCAGCCAGACCCGACCATCACGAGCCAGCAGTTCTTTAGCTGCCTGCGGACCGTCTTGGCCGGCTTCGTAGGGATGCACGTCATCCTTGTTTTCGCGCCATGCATCCAGAAACGGTTGCACCGCCTGCCAGCCGTTCTCGATGTTGTCGGCGCGCTGGAACAAGGTTTGATCGCCCGTCAGGCAGTCGTAGATCAGCGTTTCGTAGCCTGTGGAAGGCTGCATTTCGAAGAAGTCCTTGTAAGCAAACCCCAGCTCGATATTCGTCATCTTTAATCCGGGGCCCGGGCGCTTGGCCTGGAGATCGAACCACATGCCTTCATTGGGCTGGATCTGGATACGCAAATAGTTGGGCTGCAGGCGTTCGACTTCAGTGTCGCGGAACTGTGCATAAGGTGCAGGTTTGAAACAGATCGCAATTTCGGTATCGCGGGCACTCATGCGTTTGCCCGTGCGCAAGTAAAACGGCACACCGACCCAACGCCAGTTATCGATCATCACCTTGAGCGCTACAAAGGTTTCCGTGGTGCTGTCGGGGGCCACGTTGCTCTCTTCGTGATAGCCCGCGACCGGCTTGCCACCTGACTCACCCCGGGTGTATTGACCGCGGACCGAGTTTTTCAGTGCATCGCCCTTGGACCAGGGGCGAATAGCGCCAATCACCTTGGCCTTTTCACCGCGTACCGCATCCGCGCCAAATGCAGCGGGCGGCTCCATCGCCACCATCGCCAGCAACTGGAACAAGTGATTGGGCAGCATGTCGCGCAAGGCACCGGTGTTTTCGTAGAAACTGCCACGTGTTTCGACTCCGACGGTTTCAGCCGCGGTGATCTGCACATGGTCAATGTAGTGATTGTTCCAGAAAGCTTCAAAGAGCCCATTGGAAAAGCGGCTGACCAGGATGTTCTGGACGGTTTCCTTGCCCAGATAATGGTCAATCCGATATATCTGCTTTTCGCTCATGGCTGTCAGCAGGCAAGCATTCAACGCTTGTGCTGTCTGCACGTCCGAGCCAAAAGGTTTTTCAATGACTACCCGGCGAAATGCATCCGGGGTTTCTTTGAGCAGCCCGCTGGCGCCCAGCCGCTGCACCACTTCGCTAAAAAAGCGCGGCGCAGTGGCCAGGTAAAACACCGCATTGCCGGTGCCGCTGGCGAAGATTTTCTGTTCCAGCGCCGCATAGGTGCTGTCATCCAGAAAGTCGCCCTGCACATAGCTGATGTTTTTCGCCAACGAGGCCCACAAATCGGCATTCAAGCCTTGGCCATCGGGATGATCCACTTTGCTGGAGACTTCATTGCGAATGAAGTCCTCCAGCTTTTTGGCAAAACCTTCATCACTGATCGCATTGTGGTCAACGCCCACAATGCGCAGGCCGTCGTCCAGCAAACCGTCTCGACTCAAGTTGTACAACGCCGGCATCAGCAGGCGCTTGACCAGATCACCATGGGCTCCAAACAGAAACAGCGTGGTGGGCGGTGCGGGCTTAACGTCGGGTTTACTGGACAGTTCGGTCATTTTTTAGGCGTCTCCACATGGCCGCCGAAACCAAAGCGCATGGCCGACAACAATTTGTCGCCATACAGGCTCTGCTGACGAGAACTGTAGCGTGCAAACAAGGCGCTCGACAGTACGGGTACCGGTGTGGATTGTTCCATGGCCGCTTCGATGGTCCAGCGACCTTCACCGCTGTCTGCTACAGCGCCCGAATAACCGTCCAGCGGAGCATCCGTAGCCAGAGCGTCTGCGGTCAAGTCCAGCAACCAGGACGACACTACGCTGCCGCGACGCCATACTTCGGCGATATCGCCCAGGTTCAGATCAAAACGCTGGTCTTCCGGCAGGTTCTCGGAAGTCTTCATTTTCATCAGGTTGAAGCCTTCGGCGTAGGCTTGCATCAAGCCGTACTCAATGCCGTTGTGCACCATCTTGACGAAGTGACCCGCACCCGCCGGACCGGCATGGATATAACCGCGCTCAGCGCGATCATCGTCAGACACACGATCCTTGGTGCGAGGGATATCGCCCATGCCCGGTGCCAGCGTTGCGAACAGCGGGTCCAGGTGTTTAACCACCGCTGTATCACCGCCGATCATCATGCAGTAACCGCGCTCCAGGCCCCAGACGCCGCCCGAGGTGCCAACGTCGACATAGCGCAGGCCCTTCTCGGCCAGCGACTGCGAACGACGAATGTCGTCTTTGTAAAACGTGTTTCCGCCATCGATGATGATGTCATCGGCGTCGAGCAGTTGGCTCAGGGCCTCAATGGTGTCTTCGGTCGGTGCGCCGGACGGCAGCATGACCCATACCGCACGAGGCTTTTCCAGGCTGGCAACCAGCGCAGGCAAGTCGGCTACGCCGGTGGCGCCTTCTTGCTCGAGGGCGCTGACAAAGTCGGTATTGCGGTCAAAAACCACGGTTGTATGCCCATTGAGCATCAGACGCCGTGCGATATTACCGCCCATACGGCCCAACCCAATAATTCCCAACTGCATGTACTGTTGCTCCCAACGACAAATAAATAGGTGTACAGCACCTTAGTGCAACATTGCTCAAGGTGCCCGGCTCAGGGTTAGTCCTGGCACATGGCATATAGTTTCGCACATGCAGCAACCCATATTCGCGCTTCTATACGTAGAACAGACGGACGCGAGCCCTAAAAACTGAAAAAAACATGAAAGTCCACGGCATTGGCAAAAGAATCCATACACCCCAGCGGGCCTGACTTCGCTGTCATGTCTGACAAAGTTTTCACATTCCGTTAGTGATACTTGAACACTTTATGATGGCTGCTCACCCTTGAAGCAGTCTTCCTGTGTTGTGCCGGGCTTTCGGCACCCGCCTATCAAGTGGTTATCAGCTGGAGCGCTGTATGGGGATGTTTAAACGCAGTAACACATCTGCGAAAGGGTTCGACTGGGCCGGATTCGGCTGGCTGTTTTTATTCTTCTGGTACTTCTCTGGCATCACCCAACTGCTGATACAACTCACCGGCACCTCCGGCTTTTCAGGTTTTCGCCAGGCCTTTGTGATGAGTGCCGTGTGGCTGGCCCCCATGCTGCTGTTCCCTGCACGCACCCGAGTAATGGCTGCGGTCATCGGCATTGTGTTGTGGGCCTGTTCCATGGCCAGCCTCGGCTACTTCTTTATCTATCAACAAGAGTTCTCGCAAAGCGTCATCTTCATCATGTTCGAGTCGAACATTTCCGAAGCCGGCGAATACATGACTCAGTACTTTGCCTGGTGGATGGTATTCGCGTTCCTCGCTCACACCGCCTTCGCGATCTTCCTCTGGACTCGCCTGCGTCCGGTCTACCTGCCTCGCGCAAAGGCCTGGGCCGTCGCAATGGGGTTACTGGTGGCCGTGATCGGTTACCCGCTGATCAAGCAAACGCTCAAACACGATACTTTCGCCTCTGCCCTGGAGAGCTTCGAGAGCCGGGTTGAGCCCGCAGTGCCATGGCAGATGGTGGTGGCTTACCGCCGTTACCTGCAGCAACTGGACAGCATGCAAGGCATGCTAGCCAGCGCCAGCAAAATCCCGCCTCTGACCAACCTCAAGGACAACGAAGCCGGCAAGCCCACCACACTGGTGCTGGTCATCGGCGAATCGACCAACCGTCAACGCATGAGCCTGTACGGGTACCCGCGTCAGACCACCCCCAACCTCGACAAACTGCGCGACCAACTGGCCATTTTCGACAATGTGGTAACGCCGCGTCCGTACACCATTGAAGCCCTGCAACAAGTACTGACGTTTGCTGACGAAGAAAACCCCGACCTTTACCTCAGCACGCCTTCGCTGGTCAGCGTGATGAAGCAGGCCGGTTACAAAACCTTCTGGGTGACCAACCAGCAGACCATGACCAAACGCAACACCATGCTAACCACCTTTTCCGAGCAGGCCGACCAGCAGGTCTACCTGAATAACAACCGCAACCAGAACGCCCGCCAATATGACGGAGACGTGCTGGAACCGTTCTCGAAAATCCTGGCCGACAGTGCTCCGCGCAAATTGATCGTGATTCACTTGCTCGGCACCCACATGAGCTATCAGTACCGCTACCCACCGACCTTCGACAAGTTCACCGATCGGACCGGCGCACCGGTTGGCCTGAGCGATGATCAGGTCCCGACCTACAACAGCTACGACAACGCGGTGCTGTACAACGACTTCGTGGTGTCAAGCCTGATCAAGGACTTTGCCAAGACCGATCCCAACGGCTTCCTGCTGTACCTGTCCGACCACGGCGAAGATGTCTTTGACTCTGCAGGCCACGGCACACTGGGCCGGAATGAATCCAAACCGACAGCGCCGATGTACACCATTCCCTTCATGGTATGGGCCTCTCCCAAGTGGCGTGAGAGCCATGCCTGGAATTTTGCCAACGACCTCAGCCGGCCTTACAGCAGCTCGCAGTTCATCCATACCTGGGCCGATATGGCCGGGTTGAGCGCTGACGAACTGGATGACAAGAAAAGCCTGGTCAGCAACCAGTTCGTTGCCCGTCCGCAATTGATCGGCAACCCTTACTCTCGCCCGCAAAAGGCGTTGATCGACTTTAGCCTGATCAAGCCTAAACCGCCTGCTGCAGGCAATATGGCCAAACAGTAAGCCCTCCCCCTGCAGGGCGCTCATACCGCCCTGCCGCCTTTTAGTTCCACCTCAGACACATCAAGAAACAACAATCATTCGCAACAACGCTAACTCCTGCCCTTGTCATTCGTTTGAAGCACTAGACAACTTCACAACAATGACAAGGAGTCGGCAGCGATGTTCGCGCCAATCACCCGTTCCATGACGTTAACCCTCGGCCTCATCACCAGTGCCGCCAGCCCCTATCTGCTGGCGGACACCGATGCCCGGGACGACGTCGATAAAACCCCCGGTTCACTGGAACTGGGCAGCACCCGTGTCACCGCTGACGGCCTGGGAATGACCACCGAAAACACCGGTTCCTACACCACCGGTTCGACCAGCACCGCCACCAAGCTCAACCTGAGCATTCGTGAAACACCGCAGTCCATTTCGGTGGTCACTCGCCAGGAGATGGACGACTTCAACCTCAACACCCTGACCGAAGCCATGCGCCATACGACGGGCGTAGTGGTGCAACATAACGACTCGGACCGTGTCAGTTACTCGTCGCGCGGCTATAGCATCAGCAACTTCCAGATTGACGGGATGCTCAATACCTTCAGTTTCATGAAGTCTGACGCCGACACCATCATCTACGACCGCATTGAAGTGGTGCGCGGGGCCACCGGCTTGACCACCGGCGCGGGTGATCCCTCCGGCACCATCAACATGATCCGCAAACGCCCTACCCGCGAGCTGGCCGCCAAGGCCGGGGTCAGCGGCGGCAGCTATGACGACTATTACAGCTTTGTCGATGTTGGCGGCCCGCTGGCCTTCGACGGGCGCTTGCGCGGCCGTACTGTCCTGGCTTACCGCGACAGTAAGTCATTTCGCGACCACTACGCGCTCAAGCGCGAAGTCGCCTACGGCATTCTCGAAGCTGACCTGACCGACGACACCACCCTGGCGGTGGGTTACGACTATCAGGACAAACAGGTACAAGGCTCATCCTGGGGCACGACGCCTTACTGGACCGGCACCGGTGAAAAAGCCCGGTTTGGCCGCTCAACCAACATGGCCACTTCCTGGAGTTCGTGGCCGATGAAGGACAAGACCGCGTTTGCCACCCTTGACCAGCGACTGTTTGACGACTGGCGTCTGAAAGCGGCCTACACCCATCGCACCAGCGATGCCGAAGGCAAGGTGTATTACGCCGGTGGCGGCTTCCCCAATGCCGATGGCACCGGCATGTCGGCCTACAGCAGCCATTTCATCGGTGACGAGAAAATGACGGCGGTCGACGTCAACATCTCGGGAACGTACCCATTATTCGGGCGTGATCACGAACTGATGGTGGGTTATGGCGAAGCCAAGAATGACAACACCTCACCGTTGATGGTCGACCTCAACCCCGAGGACTACGGCACCATCCCGGACTGGCGCGACATGGGCGGCATTCCCAAATACCAGGACATCAATACCGGCATCCAGGGCAGCCGCGATGTGATCAAGCAGAAGTCCGGTTACCTGGCCACGCGCTTTAATCTGAGCGATGACTGGCACGCGGTGCTCGGTACGCGCTATGGCAGCTGGAAAAGCACCAACGCCAGTACCGAATTCGAAGCAGACAACAAAAGCCTCAAGCACTCAAAAGTCAGCCAGGAACACAACGACATGCTCACGCCTTACGCGGGCTTGTTGTATGACTTCACTGAGGAGCTGACGGCTTATGTGAGCTACACCGATATCTTCAAGCCCACCAGCAACAAGGATGTGAGCGGCTCTTACCTCGAGCCGGTAGTGGGCAGCAACTATGAAGTGGGCCTCAAGGGCAGCTTCCTTGAAGAGCGCCTGAACCTGTCGAGTGCGGTGTTCTGGAGCAAGCAGGACAACGTTCCGGAAGTCGATGCCTCCGTCCCCCGTGGACCGAACGGCGAGGAGTACTACACCTCCGGCGGCAAGGGCAACAAGGTCAAGGGCTTTGAGGTCGAGCTGGCCGGTGAGGTGCTGCGTGACTGGAACATGATGGCGGGCTACACCTATACCCATTCACGCAACGCTGCTGGCCAACGCATGAACACCGCGTCGCCGCTGAACCTGGTGAAAATCTCCACGTCTTATCGCCTGCCCGGCGAATGGCATGCCATGACCGTGGGGGCCGCCGTCAACTGGCAAAGTGATATCTATCGGGCAGCCAACCGCCCGACCGGTGCCAAAAATGATAAAGGCAACCCGATCACCTTCAAGGAAGACATTACCCAGAAGGCCTACACCCTGGTCGACCTGATGGCGCGCTACGAGTTCGACAAGCACGTCTCGGCATCCTTGAACGTCAAGAACCTGCTGGATCAGAAGTACTACGAAAACGTCGGGTTCTACAACGGCGTGTTCTGGGGCGATCCGCGAACCGTCAGCGTAGGCCTGGAATGGACCTTGTAAACCGGTAACCGAAGGCAGGAGCGACCAACCCGCTCCTGCCGACAACAACCCTTTACAGGTATTTGTTCCAGAACAGCATACGGCCGTGGGCCGGGTCGAGCTGCCCGTCGCTGAAACCGAACTTGCGATAAGACGCCTGGGCCACCGGATTGCCTTCGAGCACCTCGAGGGTAATTTTGCAGCAACCGCGCTCACGGGCAATCTCTTCAACCTTGAGCAGCATGCGCTGGCTCAGTCCCAACCCGCGAAATGTGTCCACCACCGACACGTCATGTACATTGATCAAAGGCTTTGCGGCAAAGGTCGAAAACCCCTCGAAACAGTTGATCAGCCCGGCCGCCTCGCCGTTGACAAAGGCCAGGACGCTGAACGCATGCGGGCGTTTGGCGAGCTCGGACGGCAACTGCTCCAGCACCTCTGGCGCCAGCCCTTCACCGCCCCCCATCGGGTCTTGAGCGTAGTGATTCAGCACCTGCCTGAGCGCCTCGGCGTGAACAGGATTGGCATAGTTGGCTTGCACGATCACGACATCCGGCATTGCGCGTATTCCTCGACGATTCACGTCTGTAATGTCCATTGATGACAGCGGCAAACCTTATCGTGCGCGAGCGTAGCGGTCTAGCATCTCGGCCAGGTGCTCCATGGCGCTGTGCAGAGCGTCGACGCAGGCCGTGATTTGCTGCAGATCACCCGCTGCGCACGCCGCTTCCAGTTGCTCACAACACTCAACCAGTCGAGCGGAACGAATCAGCATACCTCCGCCCTTGACCCCATGCGCGAGCGCCGCCAGGCCTTGATAGTCGTCGCGAACAAAGAGCGCCAGCAAACGAACAAGGTCCTCGCTGTTGCTGCTCGCCAGCTCCGCCAACAACCTGTGAACCAGTTGGTCGTCGCCCTGGCTCAATTGGCTCAGGTAGTTCAAATCAATCTCACCGTCCGCTGCAGAATCGTCATTGACTTCGGCCTCTTCCAGCGTGTCCGGTATGCCTGCAGCCAGACCCGTGCTCAAGTCCTTGAGGCTGATCGGTTTGAACAGGCACTGGTCCATCCCCGCTTCCCGGCAGCGTTCGACTTCCTCAGGTTGCGCATTGGCGGTAACCCCCAGAATCAGGCACGGTGCCTGGCCTCGTGCTGCTTCCTCAGCCCGTATGGCACGGGTCAATCCATAGCCATCCATAACCGGCATGCTGCAGTCGGTCACCACCCCGTCGAACGCCCCCGTACGCCATGCTGCCAAGCCCTGCGCACCGTTTTCAGCATCAGTCACGCGGTGCCCCAGATAACTCAGTTGCTGGGACAGCAGCATGCGGTTGGCCGGGTAATCATCCACTACCAGAATATTCAGTGAGCGTGTCTGCACAGGCCCTTCCTGCTCCGCGACCACCACCGCGTGCTCCGGCTCAAGCCGTGGCAACACCAACATGACCTCTACCCGGGTACCGATGCCCAAAACACTGCTCAGCTGCAGCTCGCCGTCCATCATTTCGCAAAGCGTGCGGCTGATCACCAACCCCAGGCCCGAGCCACTGCGAACGGATTGAGTGTTGTTACTGGCCTGTACGAACGGGCTGAACAATCGCCGCTGGTCCACGTCAGAAATGCCCATGCCGGTGTCTGTCACACACACGCGGATCGACACATGACCCTCATCGTGAGCGGGCGCCATGTCGACTGTCAGGCGGATCTGGCCTTTGTCCGTGAACTTGATGGCATTGCTTAGCAAGTTGGAGACAATTTGCTTGAAGCGCATCGGATCGAGCAGTACATCGGTGCTCGCTGCCATGCTGTTCAGCTCGCAAATCAGACTCAGGCGTTTCTGCCGCGCCAGCCCTTCAAACATGTGCATCACGCTTTTTACCAACGCCTGCACATTGGCGCGTTTCGGGCTCAATGACAGGTGCCCCGACTCGATGCGCGCGATATCCAGGATGTCACCGATCAAATCCAGCAGCTCCCGCGCCGAGCCGGATGCCACCTCAATGGCAAACCGGTCCATGACGCCCTGGTCGGCTTTTTTCATGGCCAGCTCCAGCATGCCAATCACCGCATTCATCGGTGTCCGGATTTCATGACTCATGGTCGCCAGGAAGGTGGTTTTCGCCCGGTTCGCTTCATCGGCGCTTTGTTTGGCCGCTTGCAGTTGTTCCAATAACTGCTGGCGCCTGGCGATTGCCCGACGCAAATAGGCAATCCACACCAGGGCAACTAACAGCAGACCCGCCGCGATGGTAAAGCCTCGAACAATCGCGGCGCGGTTGCGCAACCAATAGCTGTCGGGCTGCAACGTATCACTGCGCCAGCGATTGATCAGCGCCCCCATTTCTTCAGGGGGGATACTCAAGAGTGCTTTGTCCAGGAACGAGTTCAACTCAGGCGCATGGCTTGCCGTGGCAAAGCCCACTTGTGCTGGGTATGTCCCCACCGTGCTGGTGATGTGCAACTGCTGGCTAAAGTGTTGGGCAATCAAATAACGCGAACTCAGCAGCGGACTGATCGCCCCATCCGCCTTGCCCTCAGCCACCATGGTCAGTGCCGTCGCCGCAATATCGGCATTCAGCACCTGAACCTGCGGGTAGGTCTGGCGCACAAATTCACCCAGTACATTTCCGCGCACCATGGTCACTCGCTTGCCCGCCATCTGATCCAGCGTGACAGGGTTTTCAGGGCCGATGCGGGTCACCAGCACGAAAGGCGTTGTGACGTAAGGCCGGGTGGGTTGCAGCGCGCTGTTTAGACCCGTTTTAGGGATGAACGCACCCACCAGATCGGCCTTGCCGCTGATGACCAACTGTTCCATAGCTTCAACCGAATCCCCCCGTACCGGATCGAATTGAATGCCCGTACGCGCGCTGATCGTGGCGAGGACATCAGCCACTAACCCTTTGAATGTGCCTTGTTCATCGAAAAACGAAAACGGCAGAAACTGATCATTGATCGCCACTTTCAGGCGCGTATGCTCCCGCACCCAGCGCTGCTCATCGGGGGTGAAATCAAGCCGCCAGCGATTATTCATTTGCGGCCCTTCGGAGCTCCAGCGCCGCAGAATCGTCATCCGTTCACTGGTCGGGATCACGGCCAGCGCCGCGTTCACGGCAGACAGTAACCGCTTGTTACCGCGCCTCAAGGCAAACGTGAACGGGTTGGCCTCCAGCCGTGAAAAGTCTGCCAGCTGCACATTGTTCAGGTAGTTTTTTTTGATCAGGTAGTTCGCACTGATGAAGTCGCCGAGGTAGACGTCCGCCTGACCAAACGCCACGGCCCCGATCGCCGTCAGGGTAGAGGGATACAGTTGCAGCGTGGCATCGGGATAAAATGCGTGAACGCTTTCGGGTGGCAAGTAGTGATCCAGCATCGCCACGCGCAGGCCCGCCAGGTCGTCGGGCAGTTCCTCCCGAGGGCTGATGCGCGTCACCAGGGCGGGCGAATCGTCAGCATAGGCAAGACTCAGTACCAGCCCGGGGTCTGCCGCCTCAAAACCATTGGCACTGCTCAGCAGGTCGATTTCGCCACGCTTGAGCGCGGCTATCGCCAGCGGCCGCGTCGGATAGCACCTGACCTCGATGGGCACATTCAGCAACTGCGACAACAACGCGGCATAGTCAGCGGTCAGCCCTTCGAGTTCCTCGCCGCTGGACGTCAAATCAAAAGGCGGGTAGTCGGGTGCAGAAACACCCAGGCGCAGGGTGCCTTTATGTTTGAGCCATTGCCTGTCAGCGGGTGCAAGTTCCACGCTGTACCCTTCCACGCTTGAACGCCCCAACAGCCCTAGCGTTTGTACAGACGTGTCAGCTATTGCACTGTGCAGCCCGAAAATAAGAAGTAACAGTCCGGCCAGTCCTTGCCACACAAGGACCTTCATTTAAATCAGGTCATTGCGTTTGGCAAAATCTGCCAGATAAACCACCGACTTGATGTTGAGCTTTTCGATCAGGCGCGTTTTGTAAGTGCTGATGGTCTTGCTGCTCAACGTCATGTCTTCAGCGATTTTCTTGTTGCTCAGCCCTCGCGCCAGTTGCTGCAAGATGCTCAGCTCCCGGGCAGACAACTGTTCGATCAGCTCGAGATCGGACAACGTCCCGTCACTGTTGCGCACGGACGTAATGGTCAAGTTGGGGAAAAACATATAACCATCCATGACCACTTTGATAGCCCGCAGCAACTCACTGAGGTCCTGGGTCTTGGAGATGAAACCGGCGGCACCGGCCTTCATGCAGCGCTGTGAATAAAACAGCGGCGGTTGTGAAGTCAGCACCAGTATCCGGCTGTTCAGGCCAGAAGCCTTGATCCGGCTGATCACATCCAGACCATCCAGACCCGGCATCGTGATGTCCAGGATCACCATGTCCACTACATGCTGACGGGCCAGTTGAACCGCATCGATCCCATTGGTCGCTTCTGCCACGACGTTATAGCCCTGGTTTTGCAGGAGCACTTTTACCGCGGAGCGAATCAGCGAATGATCATCGGCAATCAGAACTTTAAACATTTAACCCCCCTGCCATTAACCCGGGCTACTGTTCGTATCGGCTGTATATCTATCGTTTTGAATAGAAACAACATCGCTGAAACGGAGAAAAATGCGCTAATGAATGATAGAAAAATTATAGGATATTTCCTACAAGCTTTCTCGTCACCCGCGACAAAAAATGAAGACTGCATACTGAGAACCGATTGAAATAAAGCCGCGCATAATCGCCATTTGAATCCCGTTTACATGAAGGGATTAATCTACCGAACTTGTAGGACTTTTCTCAAATCTACGAACTTCTGTGCCGCGCCGCCTTACTCTGTCGTGCTTGGGCTCCAGAAAGCCTGAACCACCAGGGTCGACGTCGAGATCCTCGCAATCAGGGCATCCAGTTCATCACCGTCCACCGAGGTCGCGACCAGCGTCGCTTCAATCTCGACGTCATCCTGGCCAAAGGGATGCATATCCAGATCACGTGCCGGGTAATTGCTGCGCTCCAGTTCGGCCTCCAGCAGAGCCAGTGCGGCCTTCTGCTGATGACGTCGGGCAATGACGTAAACCATGTAGGTCACTTCGGACGAGATCACGTCCAGCGGCTGGCGGTTGATGTTGTTCACGATCGGGCGCAACAACGTATTGGCCGCGAGCACAAACAGCGTGCCAAGCAAGGCTTCCACCACCAGGTCTGCACCGGCGCAGGCACCGATGGCGGCTGATGCCCATAATGTGGCCGCGGTGTTCAGCCCGCGGACGTTGCCCTCCTCGCGCATGATCACCCCCGCACCCAGAAAGCCGATGCCGGACACGACATACGCCACCACCCTCACCGCCCCTTCGGCACCGCCCAGGCGGTTGGCCATATCGACGAAAATGGCCGCACCCACCGCCACCAGAACATTGGTGCGCAAACCGGCCGTGCGCTGGCGATACTGACGCTCATAGCCGATCAGCCCGCCCAGAATAAATGCAGCGCTGAGACTGACCAGCGTATCGATCAAGGACGTCAGGTTAATGTTGTTAAGTGCTTGCATGTCGTTGTCCCCGGGCAGCGATACCGCCGCCGGTCGTACGTACGCGCCAGGTCATGAACACAGGCGTGCACGGTGTGTAGCGAGCCGCGAAAACAGGCGATCGCACACGTCGATATAAATGAGAGGACGTCGATGTTCAGGTCAGGACTGACCGATCAGGAGGCCGCTTCTCGCTGTTCAGCAAGAAGCGGCAGGAAAGTCTGCGCGCTAGCTTGCCGAGTAAGTACCGATGAATAGCATCGGAAGATGACTGTCACTCGAACTGGTAACCACTGAAGGGCTCCGCTATTGATGAAAACGCCGGCAGCTTACGCTCGGCGTTTTAGTGAGTAAACCGAAAATCCCTCTCGACCCGGCTGAACCGCAAGGTTCTTCAGCACAGGTTCAGCATGACCCCGCCAATGCCTGTCTGAGAACATCCGAGGGGCACGTTCGGGCGCTTTAGCTGGCGTTGGCCAGTAGCCTTTCGGCCAGTTCGTGGCGCGTGTGGCGGTTCTTGTCATGGGCGTACAGCGAGGCCGAAATGTCTTCGGCCCGAATCGGCAACACAGACAACAGCGTGTCGCTCAGGCCGTGACTGGCCTGGCTGAAACCCTGCATGTAGATCCCGGCCTTGCAACGCTCGTCGGTGATCACCCGATAATCGCGGCCCACCTCGAAGTCACCCAGGTACTCGGCCAACGGTGCCAGCAAATGACGGTGCATTTGCCGCTCATAGCCGGTGGCCAGGATCACCGCATCGTAGACCTGCTCGCTCAATTCACCGCTGGCCGTATTGCGCAGGGCAAGTGTGATGCCCTGCTCGCCCGCCTCAGCGTTTTCGATGCACGTCAGGCTGCGGAATGCATGACGCGCGATGCCTGAAACTTTCTGGCGATAGAAAATCCCGTAAATGCGCTCGATCAGGTCGATGTCCACCACCGAATAGTTCGTGCTCTGGTACTCGGTGATCAGACGCTCACGCTCAGCCGTATTTTGCGCAAACACCAGGTCGGTGAATTCAGGCGAGAACACTTCGTTAACGAATGGGCTGTCATCCGCAGGTTTCAGGGCCGAGCCACGCAGGATCAAATCGACCTGCACCGACGGGTAGCTGTCGTTCAGGTCGATAAAGGCTTCCGCCGCACTCTGCCCGCCGCCGATAATCGCGATGCGCATCGGTTTACCCGACACACAGGACTGCCGGGCCATGCGTTCAAGATAGTGCGAATGATGGAATACCCGGCTGTCATCCTTGAGTGCCTTGAACGCCTGTGGAATACGCGGCGTGCCGCCGGCGCTGACCACCACCGAGCGCGTGGTGCGCACCCATTGCTGGCCCTGGGTATCGCGGGAAATCACGCGCAGCGCTTCAACCTGCTGCTGGTGCAGCACCGGCTCAATGGCCAGCACTTCTTCACCATAACGGCTCTGCGCCTCAAAGTGCGACGCCACCCAGCGCAGGTAGTCATTGAACTCCATGCGGCATGGATAAAAGGTCCCAAGATTAATGAAATCCACCAGCCGACCGTGTGCCTTCAGGTAATTGACGAAGGAAAACGGGCTGGTTGGATTGCGCAAGGTAACCAGATCCTTGAGAAAGGAAATCTGCAATTCACTCTGGCTCACCAGCGTATTGCCATGCCAGCGATAATCGGCCTGCTTGTCCAAAAACAACACGTCCAAGGGGCCCTGAACCTGTCCTCGTTCTTCCAGGGCGATGGCCAGCGCCAGGTTGGAGGGCCCGAAGCCAATGCCGATCAGATCATGAACGACGGACGAAGCGATTGCCTGTGACATTTTCAGTGTCCTCTGGATGACCCCTCAACAGAGGGAAAAAAGCCCGTGACCTGAGTGATCCATGACAGAACAACAGGTCGTCTGTTGAGTAGGAACGAGCATCTGGAAATGAAATTTAGGCGTTGTCCCACATCCGGATTCGAACGCGACAATGCTTCATGGCGTTGACAATGTTCTTCTCGACCACACTGCGCGACACCCCCAGGCGCTCGGCAATCTCAAGGTGAGACAAACCCTCCAGCTTGCGCAGCAAAAAACTGTCGCGGCACGCCGCGGGCAATTCGGCCAAGGCTCGCTGAAGCATCTCCAGACGCTGGCCATGATCCATCAGGACCTGTGGCGAGGGGCTGAAAAATTGCTCTTCGGTGTCCAGGACATCCAGGGGTTCGACCTGGCGCAAGGTGTTGCGCCGATGGCCGTCGATCACCAGATTGAGCGCCGTGCGGTACAGAAATGCCCGAGGCTGCTCGATCGGTTCGCCAGCGGTACGCTCCAGCACCCGCACATAAGCGTCATGCACCACATCTTCGGCCGCGTGGGCATTGCCCAGCCTGGCACTCAAAAAGCTCACCAGCTCGCGATAGTAGTTTTCCAACATGACTCCTGACCGCAATGGCAGCGGCAACTTTCCATGAGCGCAGAACAGACTGAGTGGGATAGCGGCATGATGATGGCACTTTCGTTGATGTAATTTATAGTAATTCTCATATAGATTTAAAGCGTCAACACCGTAATGCCCCCGAAATATTCAGTAATAAGCTTGTGGGAACGCCGTTAAATTCCCGCTCCAGTCCTTCGTTTACTCAACAGCTCCCCGTGTCTGTCGTGCCATCGACAGCGTTTGCTCTTGGGCCTTGCCGCTCAACGGTATGACGACGGGCCGATTTCCATTGCCCGGAACCCTGCATGAAACGCCCTCGACAGACCCGCCGTGCACTGCTGATTGCCTTGAGTTTATTGCTTGTCGTTGCCCTTGCTGTCTGGTTTTTGCTCAAACCCGGCCGGGAGGCGTTTGACACCGTGCCTGTCACCCGCGGTGATATCGAAAGCAGCGTTACCGCTCTGGGCACCTTGCAACCCCGACAATATGTTGATGTGGGGGCGCAAGCGTCCGGGCAAATCCATAAAATCCATGTCGACGTCGGTCATGAGGTCAAGGAAGGCCAGTTGCTGGTCGAAATCGACCCCTCGACTCAAACCGCCAAGCTTGACGCCAGTCGCTACGCCATTGAGAACCTCAAGGCCCAGTTGCAAGAACAGCGCGCCCTGCACGATCTGGCCCGGCAAAAATACCAGCGCCAGCAGACCCTCGCCCAGGGCGGCGCCACCCGCCAGGAAGATATCCAGAGCGCACAGGCCGAAGTGCGCACCACCCAGGCCCGGGTCAACATGTTCCAGGCACAGATTCGCCAGGCGCAGGCGAGCTTGCGCAGTGACGAGGCTGAGCTGGGCTATACCCGCATCTATGCGCCCATGTCCGGCACTGTCGTGGCGCTGGATGCCCGCGAAGGCCAGACCCTCAATGCCCAGCAGCAAACACCGCTGATCCTGCGCATCGCCAAGTTGTCCCCCATGACGGTCTGGGCCGAGGTGTCGGAAGCCGACATCGGTCATGTCAAACCCGGCATGCCGGCGTATTTCACCACCTTGAGCGGCGGTAACCGGCGCTGGGCCAGCACCGTGCGCCAAGTGCTGCCCGTGCCGCCCAAACCCTTGAATGAAGCCAGCCAGGGCGGCGGCAGCCCGTCCAATTCCGGCAAGAGCGGAAGTGCACGCGTGGTGCTGTATACCGTGCTCCTCGACGTCGACAACGCCGATCAGGCACTGATGCCGGAAATGACCACGCAGGTGTTTTTCGTTGCCGGCCAGGCCAGGGAGACCTTGCTCGCGCCAATCGTGGCCTTGCAGGGCAGCACCGAGGGTGAGCGTCAGACCGCTTACGTGGTGACAAAAAACGGCAAGGTCGAGCCGCGCGATGTTCGCACCGGCCTCAGCGACCGCTTGCGGGTGCAAGTACTCGAAGGCCTGAACGAAGGTGATCACCTGCTCATCGGCCCCGCCACCGGCAATGGAGGCTGAATGCCCATTCCCTTGATTGACCTGCAGGACATTCGCAAGGTCTACGGCGGCGTCGACGCCCCTGAAGTGCATGTACTCAAGGGCGTCAGCCTGTCGATCCATGCCGGTGAATTCGTGGCGATCGTCGGGGCTTCAGGCTCGGGCAAATCGACCCTGATGAACATTCTCGGCTGCCTTGATCGCCCGACCAGCGGCCGCTATCTGTTTGCCGGCGAAGACGTCGCCGATCTCGATACCGATGAGCTGGCCTGGTTGCGCCGCGAGGCTTTTGGCTTTGTGTTTCAGGGCTACCACCTGATCCCTTCCGCCTCGGCGCAGGAAAACGTCGAAATGCCGGCGATTTATGCCGGTATGCCCGCCGCCGAACGGCATGCCCGCGCCGCTGCTCTGCTCGCCCGCCTGGGTCTGGCCGAGCGCACCGCCAACCGTCCGCATCAACTGTCGGGAGGTCAGCAACAGCGGGTGTCGATTGCCCGGGCGCTGATGAACGGCGGGCACATCATCCTCGCTGACGAACCCACCGGCGCCCTCGATAGCCACAGCGGTGCCGAGGTTATGACCCTGCTCGACGAACTGGCCAGCCAGGGGCATGTGGTCATCCTGATTACCCACGACCGCGAAGTCGCTGCCCGGGCCAACCGGATCATTGAGGTGCGCGACGGCGAGGTCATCAGTGACAGCGCCAACGGCGAGCCACCCGCGGCCACCGACAACCCCAAAGCGTTGCAAGCCATCGACCTGCGCCAGCGACTCAGTGCGGGCAGCGAGGCCCGGGGGGCCTGGAAAGGCGAGTTGGTGGATGCGGTGCATGCCGCGTGGCGGGTGATGTGGATCAATCGTTTCCGTACCGCCCTGACCTTGCTCGGCATCGTGATCGGCGTGGCCTCGGTGGTGGTGATGCTGGCGGTTGGCGAAGGCAGCAAACGCCAGGTAATGGCGGAAATGGGCGCGTTTGGCTCAAACATTATTTACCTCAGCGGCATGTCCCCCAGACCCCGTGCGCCACTGGGCATTGTGACGCTCAATGATGTGGCCGCCCTGTCGACCCTGCCGCAAGTGAAAATGATCATGCCGATCAATGGCGCCGACATTGGCGTGCGCTACGGCAACGTCGACCACACGATGTACACCGGCGGCAATGGCATCGACTTTCCGGCGATTTTCAACTGGCCGGTGGTGCAGGGCAACTTCTTCACCCAGGCCGACGAAGAGGCCGCTGCTGCCGTGGCGGTGATCGGTAAAAAGGTCCGCGACAAAGTGCTCAAGGATGTGCCCAATCCGATTGGCCAGTACATCCTGCTGGAAAACGTGCCCTTTCGCGTCGTCGGCATCCTCGCGGAAAAAGGGGCCAGCTCCGGCGATTCGGACAGCGACAGCCGCATCGTGGTGCCCTACTCCGCCGCCAGCGTGCGCCTGTTCGGCAGCCATAATCCAGAGTATGTGGTGATCGCCGCAGCCGATGCGAGCAAGGTCCATCAAACCGAACAGGCCATCGAGCAACTGATGCTCAAACTGCACCACGGCCAGCGCGACTTCGAAATCACCAACAACGCCGCGATGATTCAGGCAGAAGCCAAAACCCGTAACTCCCTGTCGCTGATGCTCGGTTCAATTGCCGCCATCTCGCTGCTGGTGGGCGGTATCGGGGTGATGAATATCATGCTGATGACCGTACGCGAGCGTACTCGCGAGATCGGCATCCGCATGGCGACCGGTGCGCGCCAGCGCGACATCCTGCGCCAGTTCCTGACCGAAGCCTTGATGCTCTCGGTGGTAGGAGGCGTGGCGGGTATTGCCCTGGCATTCATGGTCGGCGGCGTACTGCTGCTGTGCGATGTGGCCATCGCGTTTTCTCTGATCTCAGTCCTCGGCGCCTTTGCTTGCGCGCTGGTGACGGGTGTCATTTTCGGCTTTATGCCGGCCCGCAAAGCTGCCCGGCTCGACCCGGTCACGGCCCTTACCAGTGAATGATTTCTTGATGAAGCCGTCTTTGAGCCTGCTGTCCGCATGCCTGCTGCTGGCCGCGTGCAGCCAGTCCCCTGCGCGTAACGACAGCGGTATTGTGCCGCCCGCCGCCTGGCAATCCACGCACTCGCAGGCCTACCAGCAACTCGACCAGCACTGGTGGAGCGCGTTTGGCAGCCCTGAACTGGATCGCCTGATCGCCCAGGCAAAAGCTGGCAGCCATGACCTGGCTGCCGCCATGGCACGGGTCCGTCAGGCCCGCGCCAGCGCCACGATTGCCGGCGCTCCGCTGCTGCCGGAGGTCAAGTTCGGCGGCAGTGGCAATCGTGAAAAACTGCTGCGCGGCCAGGGCTACAGTCAGCTCGATGCCAGCGATGACGACAAGGCCGTGGACTATTTTGATGCCAGCCTGACCGCCAGCTATGAGGTGGACTTCTGGGGGGGCAAAGCCGCGGCCAGGAACAGTGCCGAGCAGGTGCTCAAGGCCAGCGAGTTCGATCGGGACACCGTTGAGCTGACCCTGCTCAGCGGCGTGGCCACCCTCTATGTGCAAACCCTGGCGCTTACCGAGCAAGTGCGCATTGCCCGGCTCAACCTGGCGAATGCACAACGCGTGTTACAAGTGGTGCAAACCCGTTATGACGCCGGATCAGCCACGGCATTGGAGCTGGCTCAGCAAAAGAGCCTGGTGGCCGCCCAGCAACGCCAATGGCCGCTGATGCAACAACAGGCGCAAGAAGCACGTATCAGTCTGGCGGTACTGCTCGGCCAGCCTGTGCAAAACCTTGAGCTGGACGGTACGGCATTTGCCCGGTTGCACTGGCCGAATATCGCCAGCGGCCAACCCGCTGACCTGCTGAGCCGCCGGCCCGACATTGCCAGTGCCGAAGCCAAACTGGCGGGCGCCCATGCCGACATCACCGTTGCCCGCGCCGCCATGCTGCCCGGCCTGACCTTGAGCGCCAGCCTGGGCTCCGGGGCGGACTCCTTCAGCGATATTTTGCGCAGCCCGTTCTACACCCTCACCGCAGGGCTCGCGGCCCCCATTTTCAATAACGGCCGCCTCAGCGCCGAACGCGACAAAGCCACAGCCCGCCAGCAAGAGCTGCTGCAAACCTATCGGGGGAGCATCATCAATGCTTTCGCTGACGTCGAAAAAGCGCTCAACAGTGCCCACGGGCTGGATCAACAGCGTTACTGGCAGGACGAGGAACTCAAACAGGCCCGGCAAGCGTTCGACATGGCCGAAAACCGCTATCAGGCGGGCGCGGAAATGCTGCTGACGGTACTGGAAACCCAACGCGCGCTGTATCAGGCTCAGGATCAACAGGTGCAACTGCGCATGGCGCGACTGCAAGCCAGCATCGCGCTGTACAAGGCGCTGGGGGGCGGCTGGCACTCACAGTAAGCCCGATGCCCATTCGCCCCGGGGGTTCACCCGAGCCGGCCTGAACGCCAAGGCTGTTCAGGCCTTGAGCGACAGGTGCCGTGCATACCAGGGCCGACGCGGCACCCGACGCAACAGGTGAGTGAGCGTGCTCTCCTCGCCAAACGTGATGCGCAATGCCAGCTTCATGGTTTCCGGGTCCATCTCCACGGTTTTGCCTGCGGCCAGACCCGGCACCGTGCTGCAGCCATGGGTAGTGGGCCCCAACCACGGATCATCCACTTCCACCCAACGGCCCGACGCAAACCACGGTACGCCATTGACCTCCTGGCGCTGCAATTCACCGGGATGAAAGCGCTCGTGGGCACGGAACCAGTCCTCCAGGCGATCATCAATCCAGCCGTGAAAACTCCAGAACACCGGATTGACATGGGAAGAGAACGGATCGCCCAAAAAATCGTTTTCAGGTACAAACCAGCGCGCCGCAAAATCAGCCGGATCGCGGGCCATGGGCACCGGCGCACCGTTGGAGGGATCGCGGGGCACAGAGGCCCAGCGCATGTGCAGCCAGTCATGCAGGCCCAGTTCCACCTCTGAACCAAACTGGCCGAGTGTCAGGGTCGACAGGTAGCGAGGGTCGCGATAGCGCGATTCCCAGACCTCAAAGTTAGCGTGGAAGGTTTCGGGCTGTTTGATATCGCTGAGCCATTGGGTATAGACCTCATCCCCCTCTGCCAGCCAGGTCGGCGGCAAGGCGCTGCCATCATGGTTGTCAAAATACCGGCCAAACCCTGCGCGGTCGCGCTCAAGCTCGGGTTGAGGCAGCGGGAAAGACGTCCACGCGGGCAAATCCTGCAGGGAACGCGCCGTGCGCAACATGTGCCGGTGCATAAAAAAGAAGTCCACACCCGAGCCATTGCGATCCTTGCGCGGGCCACGGGCATCGCGTTCTTTATCGCGTTGACCGGGCTGCCAGCCAATACCGCGCAAGGCATTGCGCTTGTCTTCCGACAGTTCGTGCCAGGTATCGCGAGAGGCATGCCAGAGCTGATGAAACAGCCGGTGTTCGGGCGCCACCAGCCAGGCCAATAGCGGCGTTTCCAGGGCAATACGTTCACGGGCTTCGGGAAAGGTGTGCTTGAGGGCGACGAAACGGTTGTCCTGTTCAGGCAGCCCCAGCGGGCGATCCAGGCGTTGCACGCGCCCGCTCAAGGTGCCGCTGCCCGCGTTGCCGTAGGTGCCCCAGACTTCGTCGAGGCTAAAACTGAATTCGTAATCAGGCTGGCCGTTGAGCGCATCGCTGCGGGTCAGACGCCAGTGCATTCGTTTGGCATCGGGGGCTACCAGATCGCCGAGGATGCGGTATTGCGGTGCGGTCTCTCCCTGCAACACCGCGGCGGTATCCAGATAACCGCGGACACCGCGTCCGCGGGGCGCGATGTCCAGCCATAGCTCCAGATCATCCGCGGGCAAGCCCTCAAGTCCGGCCTCACGGCCATTAAACTCGATGCGCCAGCGCCCACGCAGCTGATCCGCCAATTGCTGGCCGGCGGTGTCGGCCAGCTCGACCGTCGCCTCACCGGGCGTGACCGGTTCGTCTGCTTGCGTTAACGCTCGGTGCGCGTAGAACGCTGCTGGCGCTGCCGCGCCGGTGATCGCCAAACCTGCGATGAACCCTCGTCGAGAAATCGTCATTGCCCTACCTGTCCCAGCCCGAATGCAGGCGTTATCCAAGCTAGAACGTTTGCTCGACACTTAAATTTAAGCCACCTGCCCCCGGTACGTGGAAGGCAGCCCTGCAGGCCTTATCGCAGCCTTCGGCAGCGGCTACAGAAAACCGTGGATACCCAACTCCGTAACGCCCGGGGCTGACGACGGCTGCGCCGCCGGACGCGGGCTCGTTCTACTCGACCGCTGCTACACATGACCTTTGTCGCAGGCTGCGACTCCGCTACAGGGGCACCCAAAACCCGTAGCCGCTGACGAGCGGAGCGAGGCTGCGTCCGGGGCTGACGACGGCTGCGCCGCCGGACGCGGGCTCGTTCTACTCGACCGCTGCTACACATGACCTTCGTCGCAGGCTGCGACTCCGCTACAGGAGCACCCAAAACCCGTAGCCGCTGACGAGCGGAGCGAGGCTGCGTCCGGGGCTGACGACGGCTGCGCCGCCGGACGCGGGCTCGTTCTACTCGACCGCTGCTACACATGACCTTTGTCGCTGGCTGCGACTCCGCATTGGGCAGCGGTTAAAGGCCAAACCGTTGCAGTTGCATTTCCTGCAGGCGGCTCAGGGTGCGGCGGAAGGCAAACGCCAGGTATCCCTGGGTATAGAGTTCATCCATCGGCACCCGGGCCTCAACGCATACCGGCACTTTGCGGTCATAGCATTCGTCGATCAGGGCAATAAAACGCCTCACACTGTCGTCGAACCTGGACAACTGCGGCAGCTCACGGTCTCCGGCTTCGACCTTGACCGCGCCATCTTCCGTACCACGGGCAATCTTGCCTTCCCGTTGCTCGGCACTCAGGCACGGCACTTCGCTCAGCAAAATCACCTTGAAGCGGTCGCAAAGCTCCATAAATTCGGTCGCGGCCAACGGCTGCTCGCAGAGCTCATGGAAGTTGCACCACACCACGCTGTCGCTGGCACGCACCACCTGCAATGAACGATGCCCCACAGGCACTGGCTGGTCTGATACCGTCTGGCCCCGGGTCAACGTCTCAAACATGCCGGGCATCACACTTGGCTCATCCGGCTTCGTCACCCAATAGCGCTGATGGGCAACACCGGGGTGCAACCGGTGATCCTCGATCCCGTCCACCGACACCACGTCCATGTGGTTAAGAATGGCGGTGATTGCAGGGGCAAAACGGTCTCGATTGAAGCCATGACCGTAGAGCTGTTCAGGCGGTTGGTTGGAGGTACACACCAGCACCACGCCTTCGTCGAACATCACCTGAAACAAACGCCCCAAAATGATCGCGTCACCAATGTCATTGACGAACAATTCGTCGAAACACAGCACTTTCAGTTCTTTGGCCAGGCCCTGGGCCAACGCCTTGAGCGGGTCGGCAGTGCCGATCAACTGAAACAGACGCTGATGAACCCATTGCATGAAGTGATGAAAATGCTGGCGCCGGGCGGGCACCCGCAGACTCTGATAGAACTGATCCATTAACCAGGTCTTCCCTCGCCCCACCGGCCCCCATAAGTACACCCCGCTGACCGGCCCGGTTGCGAGGTGCAATGCATCATGGCAGCGCTGTAACGCCTGTACCGCCTGCCACTGAGCGGGATCATGAACAAAACCTTGTTCTTCAATGGCCCGTTGCCAGGCGCTGAGAGGGGACTCGACATTCATACCGATAGCTGGCTCCTGATTCAGACGCGGCAGTATGCCAGCAAGAAGAGCGTAAAGGCCTTGAAAAACCGCAAGTTCGCCGCACATTGTTACCCCTGCGGTAACAGAGCATTTTGCCATCTGGGGTTTTAAGTTTTTTGAATCGGCGTAGCATTTATTGCATGTTCCACGCATGACTTAACAGGCGTAAACGGCACTTCGTACGGGCATATTGATCACTCAAGTCGCACCGTAACTTCTTCCCGCCACACCGGCAAATGAAGTCAGTCAGTTTTAACGCTTGATTACTTTAGAGGCCACACTCATGAAAACCTTACTTGCACTGTTCCTTGCCGGTTTTGCTACCTTGGCGATGGCCGGCGAAACAACCCAGTCACCGCATTCGTCGATCGAGCATTACCGTTACGGGTCCAAACTGGACATTGCCAAAGTCATTAGCCTTTCCAGCATCCCCGATGTGTGTGAAGTGGTGCCGGCCACCATGACTTATGAAGACCATCAGGGTCAGCGCCACACCGTGGAGTATCAAGTCATGGGCAACGGCTGCAGCATGCACTAAACGCTCCTTGCTGGCCCCCGGCCCCCTCTTTCCAGGGGGCTTTTTTATTTAAAACAGGGTGACGGATCAAACAGTCTAGATGAGACTGAGGTGATCGAGGACAATCTGGATATTGCGTTTTTAGAACCCCGCACAAGTACTTGCTATCACTCCAACTCGCCTGATTTCTCAATCAAAACCAACACCCCCCATGTCCCCTGACAACCCCATGAGACACCCTGCATTATTACGATCTTAACTCTGAGTGCAGCAGGGAGTTCATTCAAGTCATCGATACTTAGCCCTCCTCTCTTGAGGTAGAAAGTCGGAAACGTAATAACCCCTGTAATCCCGCCCATTAATAAAATCCTCGCCCAAGGTCCACCCTGTTTTAATGGAGCGCGGGTCGTGACAGCCTTACTCTGTTTCAATAGTCCAGCATTACAAAAGGGCCTTTTGACGAGCGTCGTTCAGGGTTAATCTCGGCCCAGACAAATGGCAAGGAGCCACCCCGATGCGAATCATCCCCACCCTCTACACCCGGCAATTGCTGTTGCAACCCTTGACCCTGGCGGACGCCGACGCCATCCAGTTGCGTTTCGCACACTGGGAAGTGGTGCGTTACTTGAACGCTTTCGTCCCCTGGCCTTATCCGCAAGACGGTGCGTTAAGTTATTTGCGAGATGTGGCACTCCCGGCAATGGCGAAAGGCACAGAGTGGCATTGGACCCTCAGGTTGTTGTCACACCCTGACAACGTGATCGGTTGCATCAGCCTGATGGATGAAGTCGACAACAATCGGGGGTTCTGGCTGTCTCCACCCTGGCAAGGTCAAGGTTTGATGAGTGAAGCCTGTGAAGCCGTGGACAGCTTTTGGTTCGAGACACTGGGGCGCCCAATGATGCGCGTGCCAAAAGCCGCACCCAACGTGGCTTCGCGCCGGATATCGGTGCGAGGGGGAATGCGCCGGGTCAGCAGCCAGGAGAAAAACTTTGTCAGCGGCCGGTTTGTCTGCGACCTGTGGGAAATCACCCGCGAGCAATGGCTCTCGCGCCACGGGAAAGCCTGAAAAAATGCCCGATCCCGTGCTGAAACCATCAGCAGGCAGGATCGGGCCACCCTTGCTCAGCAAGCCATTCGTGTGACGCTGTCGAGCATCAGTCCTTCTTCTCGCTCAACACTTTGCCAGTGGCATCAAATGTGGTTTCAACGTCGACTTCAACGCCGTCAATCTTCTTGACCCCTTCGGTTTTCCAGATACCAGTGGCCGGGTTTTCCAGCTCGATGCTCTTGATCGTGGTGTAGCCGGCCTTGGTTTTGAAGACCTCTACAGCCTCTTTGGAGAACGCCCAGTTCGGATCAACAGGGGCTTGGGCCATTGCAGCGCCAGAGCTCAACAAAACAGCTGTGGTAATAGCGGCGGCAAACGTTTTCTTCAACATTGTCTTAACTCCATTAATTGATGTTGTGTCAGGCACTTCTCGTGCCGCAGTAACCGTAGCAGAGAAAAAAAAGACTATGCGGGGTAAATGACTCGCTTTTGACGCAGCTCATGTTCTCGTTCGCTCTGGCACAGGGTTAGAATGCACAAAATCAGGAAATGCCAATGAGCGAAACGCGCCTCACAGAAGCTGAATACGATGCCATCACCGAAGCTGCGGCGCAGTGGTGCATGCGCTTGCATGAGCCTGATTGCACAGACCGTGAGCGTGAAGCGTTCTCCGTTTGGCTGAACGCTGATCCTCGCCACGCGTCTGAATACGACGCCATGCTGGATATCTGGGACGTCAGCGAACACCTCCCGGCTCCCGTACCCGCCGCAACGCCGAAGCGCCAACGGCCACCGACAGCCCGGCGCAGCACCTGGCAGCGTTTCGGCATGGCGGCCGCCATCACCCTCCTCGGTATTCCCGCGGCGGCGTACAGCGGCTGGCAACTGGGCTGGGTACCCAACGCCTACGAGCGCCTGGAAGCCAGCACCAGTCGGCAGCAGATGACGCTGCCGGATGGCACTCAGGTCGAGCTCAACCTGGGCACGCAACTGACTTTCAGCAACTACAAGGACCAGCGCCAGGTCACCCTGGACAAAGGCGAAGCTTTTTTTAAGGTGAGCCACGATGCCGCGCATCCATTCGTGGTCCAGGCCGCTGAAGGTCGGGTGCGCGTCACTGGTACTCAGTTCAACGTCTGGCGCTACGAGGATCAGGTACGGGTTACGCTGCTGGAAGGCTCAGTGCTGGTAACCAGCAACAAGAACCTGAGTAGCGAAGGCTTGCACCTGGAGCCCGGGATGCAGGCCCGCTACAAGGCAGGCGATTATGCACCGCAAGTCAGCCAGACCCCGGCCACCACACAGGAGCTGGCCTGGCGCAACGGCAAGCTGGTACTGGATAACCTGACCCTGGCTGAAGCCTTGCCCTTGATCAACCGTTACCTGGACACGCCGGTCGCCCTGGCTGACAGCGCCACTGGCAAACTGCGTATCGGTGGCGTGTTCGATACTCAGGAAATCCACCGACTGGTCACCTCCCTGCCCAAAGTATTGCCGGTGTACCTGAGCCTGAACCCGGATGGCAGACCGGTGATCATCGCCAGACCCAAGGGTTGAAACGCAGCCTTGGCCGTGGCACTGCCGAGTAACCCGAGGCTACGTCCGGCAGCGGCCACGGGCCATGGGTTTAGTCAGTTTTCTCGCTGATCCGTACTGTTTGATACGCCGGATCGGCCTCGATCTGCGCGTCACTGAAGGGCAGTGGCCGCCACTGCTTTTTCGAGAACGCTAGCGTCTGATCACGCGAATGGCGAGCGCTCGGGTCGCTGGACAGGGAGAAAGCCAACAGTCCCTGTGCCTGCGGACCGCTCCGGTCGAAGGTCACGGTTTGCAGGTAACTGGTGCCGCTCACCACTTCGCGTGTACCCCCCTCCCCGGGCACGCTCTGCATGGCGTTATAGACACCCAGCTCCGCAGGCCCGCCATGAATCGGGATTTGCAGGCCACCTTTACCGACCCTTTGGATCTCGCCCCAGGTCACGTCCGGGCTCAGGCCGGATACTTTCACTGCGGTCGCCGAAGCCAGTAATGCCTCTCGCACCGCAGCCAGCACTGCCGGCTGTTGCAGGTTCAGCCCTCGCGGCGTGTGCTGCGGGTCGGCCGGATCAAACGGCACACGCCACACATCCGGCACTTCAAGCACATGCGCCATGATGTTCTGGAAATGCACCAGGCCGATGCCGCTGTCCAGGTCGGCCTGCTGGTCCCAGGCTTTGAGGCTGCTGCACAACGCCTTCAGCTCGGGTCGATCATCCCCCTCGCACACCGTCAATAAATCGGGCATCACTTGCCCCGCCAGGTACACCCGATTGTCCATCACCATGCCCTGGAGATCCGACAGACTGATCTTTCCCGGCTGATTCAGGCGCTGCAGGGCAAAACGCGCACGGGGCCCCAGAGGCTGGTTGTCCTGACTGATAAGGGGTGAAAAGCCGGTCAGTGGAGCCTCGGGATTGGCCATCCACGCCGAATCGTTGGAGTGTTGCACGTAATCACTGCGCCGCAATTGCGGCAACTGGCTTGCCGGGTAGATGCCTTTTTGCGCGGCCGCGGGGTCAACTGTCCAGCCGCAGGCGCTGCGGCTGCCATCGAGCAGAATCATTTCAAGCCCGGCGCGCGGGTCGCTGCAGGCCGCCAGTTTGGCGGCATCCACAAACGGTACCACCGACAGGTTCATGTACAGCGCCTGCCCCTGATCATCCACGGCAAGGGTGTTGACCCACGGGATGCCCTGGATCGTGTTCACCGAGGTTTGCAAGGCATCGACGCTGGATGCCTGATTCATCGCGTACCACTGTTGCAGCACGCGATCATTTTCAAGGTTGGCATCACGCAGGCTATACGCCACGTGTTCATTCCAGTCGAGCTTGCCAGGCCATTGCACAATCGGCCCGAACACCGAGCTGTAGATATCCCGCGATTGCTCGCGCACGCTGCCATCCGCTTGCTTGACGCTGACCGTCACCGTTTGCTTGTCCAGCGCCCGTGACTGGCCATCGAGCAAATAACGCGTCGGGTCCTTCGGATCCAGTTCAAGCCGGTACAGGGTGAAGTGCTTGGAGGTGTCGACGGTGTGGGTCCAGGCCATGTGCTGGTTGAAGCCGATGTTGATCAGCGGCAACCCGGGCAAGGCTGCACCCATCACATCCAGCTTGCCGGGGATCGTCAGCTGCATTTCATAAAAGCGCATGCCGCCCACCCACGGGAAGTGCGGGTTGGCCAGTAGCATGGCGCGGCCGGTTTGCGAACGCTCGCTGCCGATGGCCACCGCGTTGCTGCCGCGATCCAGGGCAAAGCGCTGCATGCGCTCAGCGGCCATTTGAAAGCCTTCAGGGGCTGCTCCGCCTTGTACCACGGCCTTGGGCGGACTGGCCGCCACCAGGGCCTCGGCAAATTTCCCGACCCCGCCTTCAACCAGTAAGCGGCGGGTCAGCTTGAGCAGATCCCCGGCCGTGATCGGTCGAACCGAGGCATTGTCGCAGTCCTCCGGCAGACGTGTCCGCTCGCTGAGCTGGCGGTTGTAACCGGCCACATAACCATCGATCAGATCCCGCACTTCAGGGGGCTGCGCCTGCCAGAAAGCATCCACCGCTTCGGGCGTATTGAGCCACTTGAAAAACATATCGCTAGACAGGTTATCGCGCTGTTCCAGGGTTAACGCCTGCGCCCCAAAAAACTGCGAGCGTTCGCCGTTGACCGTCGTCACTTCATTGGCCAGCAGGCACAGATTGTCCTGGGCATAGGCATAGCCGATGCCGTAGCCCAGGCTACGCTCATCGGCGGCGCGGATATGCGGCACACCAAAACTGGTGCGGCGAATGTCGGCACTCATGTCTGTCACGGGTGTCCGGGCCAGAGCTGAGAGACTCAGCCCCAGGCACACGGCTGCCAGGCACGCTTTGCTTAATGGCCGGGAAATAATCACGCACACTCCTGCTGTCTCGTTAGATAGACCGGGCAGCTTCACGCATTGAAAACCGCTGCCCGGCACACTAAAGACGAAGGGGGTGAAAAAAAATTAATCATTGCCTCAAACCCCGGCCACACTGAGGCCGCACGTGATTTCTCCAGGCTCACGACAAAATTTCTACATCCAATTGTTCATGATTCAGGCCGCTCATTCGTCTAGTTAACTAAGAGCGTTTTTTATTTTTCCTGATCAGGCTCTGAAAAGGAGTTTTTTGCATGCACAACCCGCAAATGCCAACGGACGGTAGCCAACAACAGTGCGCATCCACTTTTCAACCCGAGACCGGATTGCTGGATGCAACCACACCTTTGCAAGGTAACGAACGAATCCGCCACTTGCTCAAATGCTTCGGGTTGCGGACCAGCCTGGTGCGACTCAAGGTCATCGACGCGTTGTTGACCGCCGCCGGCAATGATCGCCGGCTGGGCGTGCGCGGCATGCACAGCCATTTGCTGGCACTGGATATACCGCTGTCATTTCTGAGTGTGCGCGAAGTGCTCAAGCGCTTGTGCAGCGAGGGGGTGGTGGTGCTCAACAGTGATAAAAGCTACAGCCTGCATCCACAGGCTGAAGCCGTACTGATCGAGACTTAAAGCTTGGTCTTGCGGCGCATCACTCCGTTGATGACCACCACGATGACTGCCACACCAATGGCGATGTACTGGAACATTTTTTCGGTGATCATGCCGGCGTTTTGCATGTACGAAAGACCAAACATGATCCCCAGGACCACAAGGGAAATCAGAATCGAGTATTTCAAGCGCTGCGAAGGAGTCATTACCGGTTCCTGAAAATTAGACTGAAAATCAAAGTCAAAAAGGTCGTAAGAGTTTCGGGTTTGCGGGATGGCCCGCCCTCAAGAGGTGGGCCATGTTACAACTGCAAACAGGTTTTAGCGACGAAACCCACTTTGCGGCCGCGCACACAGATCCACCAGCCAATCCACAAAGACCCGCACCCGCCGGGACAATTGCCGGTGCGCCGGGTACAAGGCCGTGAGGCCCATCGGCGGAGGCAGGCAATGGCCCAGCACTTCTTGCAAGCGTCCGTCGCGCAACCGTTGGGCGACATGATAATACGGCACTTGCACCAGCCCGTAGCCCGCCTCGCTGGCCGCCAGATACCCCAACGCGCTGTCGACCGAGACCTGCTTGGGCAGGTCGATCAAACGCACTTCATCGCCTATTTGAAACTCCAGGCCGTAACGCTTGCCTGTCATGCTGGAGAAGTATTCCACCATCCGGTGCCCGTCCAGCGCCTCAAGAGACTGCGGCACACCGTGGGCCTGCAAATAGCCGGGGCTGGCGCAGGTCACTTGATCCATCAGCACCAAAGGCCGCGCAACCAGCGAATCATCCAGCGTCAGACCACCGCGCAGCACACAGTCCACACCTTCACGGATCAGATCCACCGGGCGGTCGTTGAGGCCTATTTCGAGCTCGATCAATGGGTAGCGCCGGGTGAACTCCGGCAATGCCGGAAACACCACACGCTGGCCAACGGCCGCAGGCATCTCGACCCTCAGCATGCCCCGGGGCTGGCTGTCTTTGAACACCCCTTCGGCTTCTTCAAGGTCTGACAGCAAGCTGACGCACCGTTGGTAGTAAGCCGCTCCGTCGAGAGTCGGACTGACCTGTCGCGTGGTGCGGTGCAACAATTGCACGCCCAAATGGGCTTCCAGCTGCTTGATCAGCACCGTCACCGAGGCGCGGGGCATGTGCAGACTGTCGGCAGCTTTGGCAAAACCACCGAGTTCGACGATCCGGGTGAACACCCGCATCGCGTTGAATCGGTCCATAACTGATCCTCCTCCATTCGCATTGTCGGCCATCTACTATTTAGAAAATCCGAATAGTGATGATGTTTTTACCCGGTTTATCTTCTTTGTGTCGAGGTTAATACTCGCTCTACCCCCACTCAGGAGCACCTCGCATGATGACTCGCACACTCGGTAAAAACGGCCCACAGGTCAGCGCAATCGGTCTGGGCTGCATGGGCATGAGTGATTTCTATACCACCGGCAGCGACACCCGCGAAGCCGTGGCCACCTTGCACCATGCGCTGGAACTGGGCATCAACCTGCTCGATACCGCAGACATGTATGGTCCGCATACCAATGAAGAACTGATTGGCCTGGCCATACGCGGCAAACGCGACCAGGTATTCCTCGCCAGCAAGTTCGGCATTATGCGTGATCCAGCCAACCCCGCGGCCCGTGGCCTGAACGGTCGCCCTGAATACATTCGGCAGTCCATCGAGGGCAGTTTGAAGCGTTTGGGGGTCGACACCCTCGACCTGTATTACCAGCACCGCATGGACCCCGAAGTGCCGATTGAAGACACCGTCGGCGCAATGGCCGAGCTGGTCAAGGCCGGCAAGGTTCGTTATCTGGGCCTGAGCGAAGCGTCAGCGAGCACCCTCGAACGGGCGCACAAGGTGCATCCCATCAGCGCACTGCAAAGTGAATACTCACTGTGGAGCCGCGATCAGGAAGACAACGGTTGCCTCGACATGTGCCAGCGCCTGGGGATCGCCTTTGTGCCCTACAGCCCGCTGGGCCGGGGCTTTCTGACCGGTGCCCTGAAAAGCCCGGACGACTTTGCAGCCGATGACTACCGACGCTTCAATCCGCGCTTCCAGGGTGACAACTTCAACAAAAACCTGCGTCTGGTCGAACAGGTGCAAGCTCTGGCGGCCGATAAAGGTGTGACTGCCGGACAGTTGGCGCTGGCTTGGGTAATGGCTCAGGGGGACTACCTGATCCCGATTCCGGGCACCAAACAACGCAAGTACCTGGACGAGAACGTAGCGGCGCTGGAGGTCAAACTGGATGACCGGGAATTAGCCCGGCTAGACGCGATCTTCCCGGCTGGCGCCGCAGCGGGTTTACGCTATACCGAGGAATCGCTAAAGCAGCTCAATCGCTGACAGTGACCACCCTGCAGGCGCACGCACCTGCAGGGTTGGTCTGTCGCGGGGGCTAGAAGTCCCGCTTGTAGAAGATATCCAGCGAGCTGGCAATGCCGCTCGCGACCTCGACATACACCCGCTTGCTCAACTTGTAGCGCAGGGCAATGGTGCTGGCCGGCTCGAACACGCCCACACCGTAGCGCACGCTCAACCGTTCGTTGATCTTGCCACTGGCCACCACCGCGGTGTCGTTGCCGCTACCTTGAGTGTCGAGCTCAAACTCCTTGATCCCCAGGTGGTTGGCCAGACTGGTGGTGACCCCCGAACTGCCCATCAATCCCAGACCCAGGGCCGCTTGCGCCAGCATGTTTTCGTCTTCTCCCGTGCCGGTCAGCGGACGGCCCAGAATCAGGTACGACAATGCCTGCTCCTGGCTCATCGCCGGTTCCGAGAAAATCTGCGTCGTTGGCTGCTCGGCGCTGCCCGTCAGGCGAATCCCGGCAATGACGTCGTCGGTCTTGCGCACCGCTTCGATATCCAGATACGGCTGGTCGAGCGGCCCGGCAAACAACAGGCGCGCACGGCGAATGGTCAACTTCTGGCCATAGGCGCGGTAGCGACCGTTATTCAGGCGCAACTCGCCTCGGGTGTCCATGTTATTGCCGATGTGCACCTGACCGGCCAGATCGGCATTCAGGCCGAAGCCCGAGAACGTCAGCAGCTCTTGCCCGACCACCACATTGATGTCCATGTCGACCACCATGGGCGCTGCCGATTCCTGCACCTGCTGGCCAACGATCACTGTGTCATCCGACACTTTGACGGTCGAGGGCGGCAGCTCCCGAACCACAATCTCACCCTTGGGCACATTCACGGTGCCCGCGATCAACAAGGTGTTGTCCGGGCTCAGGGAAATCTTCAGGTCCGGTGCGACTTCCAGCTTGGCATAGGGTTCGACCGTGACCGGCAGATGGTTGCCCTTGAGCAACACATTGACCGCCAGTTGCTGGCCCCAGGCCACGTTACCGGCGATGCTGCCCTGGCCCTGCTTGCCGCTGGTCCAACCGCCATCGAGCTGCGCCGTTTCGCCCATGATCCGGGCTGTGAGCTGCATGTTTTCCAGATTGGTCGGCAATTGCGGACCGGAAATCTCGCCGCCGCTCAGCGCCACGTTGCCGTTGATCTGCGGCGCCAGCAACCCGCCACTGATCGTGCCCGATCCGTTCAGCAGGCCACTGACTTTCTCGACCATAGGCACGAACGGCCGAATCACCGACATGTCCAGTCCGGTCAGGCGGAACTCTCCGGAGACCGGCTTGTTTTTGGGCAACGGATTGATCCTTGCCGTCAGCATCAACTGGCCCAGCTTGCCGCCATTGAAGTCAAACCGGCTATCCACCCGGCTCGGGGTCAGATTACTGGTCAACTTGAATGTCTGGTACGGGAAGTCCAGCCATTGGCCCTTATCCTTGATCCGCAATGTGCCGCCGCTGGCATCCACCACCACCTGACCTTTTGGCCCGCTGGCCGGCAGGTCCAGCAGCAAGTCGGCATTGAGCTGGCCCTGCCATTGGAAGTCTTTGGGGAACCATTGCGCCAGGCTGTCGAGAGGGAACTGTTTAAGGTGGAAACGCAGTTTCGGCTCCGGCATCAAACGCTGGTCTTCGCTGCACAAACTGGCAGGCCCGGACATCCAGCACTGCGCCCCCAGGTTGATCCGGCCATCAGCCAGACGCTCAAGGCGCGCCGGGTCTTGCAGCACCCAGTCCTGCCCGCCAGCCTTGATGTCACCCTTGGCCAAGCGTCCGCGCCAGTTGCCTTTATCCAGCACACCGTCCAGCCCCAGACCGAGCTGCAGCTTTGGCCCTTGCAGAGCCAGATCGAGTTGCTGGCGCTTGATGTCGCCACTGCCGCTGGCCGTCAGCACACCGAGCGGGGTATCCCCTGCTTGAATCCCGCTGCCTTTCAGTTCGAACCGCCCGCGTTGATTGCGATCGAGGCTGGCGTCCAGCGTCAGGTTTTGCAGGCGATTATCGGCAAAGGCCAGTTGCTGCCCATTAAGCTTGGCCGTTCCTTGCGGCGCCTTGAGCGTACCGTCCATGTCGACCCGCCCGCTGAGCTGGCCGCGAAGCTCAGGCCAGAGCTGCCCCAGGCGCGGCATATTCAGGTCAAGGCGGGCCTTGAGTTGCTGCTGCACACTGGCGGTGCCGTTAATCCGGTTGTCGCCCAGACGAATGTCCAGCGCGTTGACGGTCCATGCCTCAGCGGCGCCCTGCACCTTGGCCTGGAGCATGGCCGGCAACCCCCGCAGACGACCTTTGAGATCAAGGTCTGCATCCAGCGCCAGATGCTCGTTCTTGAATGAGCCTTTGCTGCGCAAGGGGCCCGCCAGGTTACCCGGTAATTCTGCGACCCAATACGCGGGATCGATTGCGCTCAAGTCCAGCGCCGTGTCCCAGGCAATGCCTTCAGCAAACTGCACATTGACGTGCCCCTTGGCTTTGCCCTGCCCCGCGATCAGTTCCAGTTGCGGCAGGAAAATTTGCCCCAGATCGCCACTGAACGGGCTGTTGAGGCTGAACGCCCCGGCCGGGCCATCAAGGTCGGTCTTGAAGTTCCCCAGATAGTGACCATCGCGATAAGACACTTCGCCGTTGAACGTACGCAAATCAACATCGGGCTTGTCGATCAACGGGTACAGGTTGTGCCACGGAAACGCCAGCCAGTCGATCTTGGCCTCGGCACTCAAACCCTCCTGCCAATCAACTTGCCCGGTCAATTTCAAGCGTTGTTGTGGGCTGGCCGTCAAATCCAGGGTCGAAATTTGCGCACCCTTGGCATCCACACGTCCTTTAAGCAACAGGCTCACCGGGGCCTGCTCAGCGGGCAAGCTGGCGCTGCCGTTCAATTCATAACCGTCTTTGAGGTCGCCCTTGGCTGTCAGCAACAACTGATTGAGTTGCAGGGTGTCGGGCAGATCCGCAGAGGGTTTGAACTGCTTCGACGTGATGCTCAGTTGCGCAGGCAGGTGCTCCGCCAGCGGCTGCAGCTCACCCTTGAGATGTGCATTCAAATAGCCGGTGCTGTCTGCCGTGAGGTTTAGCGTTGTGCGCAAATTGCCTTCAACCTTGAGCGCCAGCGCTAAGGGTGCATCACCCGGTGCAGGCAGGTTGATGTTGCCTTGCAGCGTCAGCGGCCAATCGCCATTGGGCTGTAACAGGCCGGACAGTTCAACGTTGAGGTCATCGCGATCAACCCGCACCGAGTCGATCTGCAATCCCTTGGACGTCCATTGTGCAGCCATCTGCAGCCCCTTGAGCTGCTCGATGCCGTTAAACAGTACATTGCCGACCTTGATTTCACCCACCTCAAGCGACAGCGGCAGTTTCAGCTCGGGCAAGCTGATCGGCCCGCTGCTGCTGTCTTCGCTCGGCGGAAACTGCAGGCTGACCTGTTCGGCCTGCAACTGGTCAATGCACAAGGTCATGCGGGTCAGGCAACCCGGCGACCAGGCAAAGATCGGACGATTGACCTCAACGCGACTGGTTCCCTGCTCCCACAACAGATGATCCGCACTCCACTGCCCCCCCAGGCGCCCGGCAAAGTTATCGATCTGCAGCCCCGGCACCTGGCTCAGGGCCCAGCGGCTGCCCGCCTGAGTGCCAAGCACCAGGCCCAGCACAATCACCACCAGCATCACCACGGCCAACAACACCAGACCCGCTATTTTCAAACCACGAATCACAGTTCAGGCCCCATGGAGAAGTGCAAACGTACGCCGCCATCGTCATCCAGCGCATGCGCCAGGTCGAGACGTATCGGACCGACCGGAGAAATCCAGCGGATCCCCATCCCGACCCCGGTTTTCAGGCTGGGAAGTTCCAGCGTATTGAACGCATTCCCTTGGTCGACAAAGGTCGCCCAGCGCCATTTTTCTGCAAACTGATATTGGTACTCAACGCTGCCCGCCACCATGTAGCGGCCACCGATACGGTCACCGTCCGAGTTTTTCGGCGACAGGCTCTGATAGTCGTAGCCACGCACGCTCTGGTCGCCACCGGCGAAAAAGCGCAAAGACGGCGGAATCGATTTGTAACCATTGGTGGCACTACCGCCAAACTGGATGCGTCCCAAAAAGCGGTGTTTGTCCCAGACCGTCGTCAGCGCTTTGAATTGCACATTGCCGTGCAGCAGGTTGGTATCGGACATGAGCCCTTCCTTGGCCACCTTGGTATCCACCATCACGCTGTAGCCGTGGCTGGGGTCGACCCGGTTGTCACTGCGCAACACCGAATAACTCACACCCGGCATCAGCAAGGTACTCAGTCCCGAGTCATCGCCCAGTCGATACTCTTCATGCTGCCACTTGAGCGACACGATTCGCGTCCAGCCGTTATCCAGCTTGCTATGCCACTCAGGGCCCACCGTGAGCAATTTGCTCAGGGTGTCTGTGTTGGCGATTTCTTCATATTGATAGCCGGCCGCAAACCGCAATTTGTCTGTTAGCGGCGGATCCAGCGGGATGTCATACCAGGCACCGACGTTTTGTCGTGGCTGGGAGATTTCAGATTCGAAGCCATAGCTGTCACCGCGCGGGTTGTCCCAGTGGCGGGTCCAGCTGGCCTTGCCCCGCGGACCAATGTCTGTCGAATAACCGAGACCCAGGGTCATGGTTCGCGGTTTTCGGGTATGCAGGTCAACATCCACCGGGACCACTTGCCCCACGGCAGTACTCGGAGCGGCCTCCACTCGCACGGTTTCAAAGTAGCCGCTCGATTGCAGGTTTTGATTGAGTTCAGCGACCAGTTCCGAGTCGTACGGGGTGTCCGGTTTGAAGGGCACCATGCGTTGCAGCAGGACCTCATCGAACGGTGTGTCGCCGGCAAAGCTGACTTTCCCGAGCAAGAAGCGCGGCCCGCTTTCGTAGACCAGATTGATATCGGCGAACCCGCCTTTCGGGTCGACCCGTAGTTCGTGCTTGATAAATTTACCGTTGAAAAAACCGTAGCGCAGGGCCCGGTTTTGAATCATTCGCTTGGCATCTTCGTAGTTGCCCTGGTTGAGCACTGCGCCGGGCTTGAGGTCGTCACTGGCTGGAATCCGGAAGGCCTTGAGCTGGGCCGCAGGCCCCTCGACGCGCACATCGACGTTGCGCAGGCGCACCGGCTCACCGGGATCGATGCTCAGCTCCAGACGCGGCGGATCACCGGGTTTGACCTCGGCCTCTATGCTGGGCTGGTAATACCCCAAGGCTTGGGATGCTTTGAGAGCCTGCTCTTGCGCACCGCGCTTGAAACGCAGCAAGGCTTCCTCGTCGCGATCGCCGAGGCTGCCTATATAGCCTTCCACATTGGCCTTGAGGGCGTTATTTGCCGGCTTGACCTTGACCACCAGCTCGCTTTGGGCCGATGCCGCAAAACTGCTGAGGAACAGGACAACACCACTGGTAAATCTTCCTGGAAACTTCATAGGCGCAATGCTATCACGGGCAAGGGTGGTCATAGAGCGCGCCAATGGACAGAAAGTTCGTCCTAAGCGTTTGCTGTTTGTAACACCTGTGGATTGGCGTGGAAAAAAACATGTTCGACCACTGGCCCGACCGCCACTTGGCCGATCTCGACATAGCCCTGTTTTTTATAAAATTCGAGGTATCGCGGGTTACCGGTGTCGAGCACAACACCTTCGGAATGCTCATCTTCGGCACACCAGTTATGCACGGCGCCCAGCAATTGTTCACCATAGTGCAAGCCCTGGAATTCCGGATGGATGCCCAACAGAGGCAACATATGCACGGCATCACCCGGCACACAGGCCAGAACCGCTTGATGGTAGTCCAGATAGCGGCGCGTGCAACGTAAACCGGTACTGAGCAACATGCGCAATTGCCATGCCCAGCTTTCCGTAATGCCCAATCGGCGCTGCGGCGGCGCAATCAGCGCAATGCCCACCAGGCGGTCATTGGCCAGCAATCCCAAGGCAGGCAAGTCTTGCAAAAAATGCTGTTTGACCAGCTCGCGCACCGTCGCCCGAACGCGCTGTTCATAACCGCTGCGATCGGCATCGAACAGAAAACGGAAAGTGGGCTCATGCCGATAAGCCTGATACAGCAGCGATCGCGCCTCCCGTGAATATCCGCTGTCTAGCAGTAAGATCTCACCTGTGGCGTTCGGTGGTTGGCTCATGACGATTAATCTCCCTGACACCGTTTGAATGACGGTGCATCTAGTGAGTACGAACCCCGGAGCGCCTCGACAGTTCCATCTTGGCGTGTGCACCCTACGTTAGCAGGGCATTTACCCTACTGCATGCTGGCCGCTAAGGCCTCAGTCCGCTAGCATCTTAGTTTTGCTCAGGACTGCCCGCTCATGAAAATCGTTTCATTCAACATTAATGGCCTGCGCGCTCGGCCGCATCAGCTGGCAGCGCTGATCGAGAAACATCAGCCCGACGTGATCGGCCTGCAGGAAACCAAAGTCAGCGACGAACAGTTCCCTTTCGCTGACATCGAAGCACTGGGCTACCACGTGCACTTTCACGGGCAAAAAGGCCATTACGGCGTAGCCCTGCTCTCGCGCAAGCCACCTCTGGAGCTGCACAAAGGGTTCTCCACTGACGAGGAAGATGCCCAGCGACGTTTTATCTGGGGGACTTTCGCTGACGAAAATGGCCAGCCGGTGACCATCATGAATGGTTACTTCCCGCAGGGCGAAAACCGCGATCACCCCACCAAATTCCCGGCCAAGCAACGCTTCTATAGTGACCTGCAACAGTTGCTGGAAAACCAGTTCAGCAACGAACAACCGCTGGTGGTGATGGGCGACATCAATATCTCTCCTCAGGACTGCGACATCGGCATTGGCCCGGACAACGCCAAGCGTTGGCTGAAAACCGGTAAATGCAGCTTTCTGCCTGAAGAGCGCGAATGGATGGAACGTCTCAAGGGCTGGGGCCTGGTCGACAGCTTCCGCTACCTGCACCCGGACGTGGCTGACCGCTTCAGCTGGTTCGACTACCGCAGCCGCGGGTTTGAAGACGAACCCAAGCGCGGCCTGCGCATCGACGTGATCCTGGCCTCCCGCGGTCTGGTGCCACGGATCAAGAATGCCGGCGTCGACTACGACCTGCGCGGCATGGAAAAGCCCTCCGACCACGCCCCTATCTGGCTGGAGCTCAGCTAAAACGACTGCTGCGCAGCCGGACGCGGCCTCGCTCCGCTCGACCGCTGCTACAAACAGCCTTTGTAGCCGCTGCCGGCTTGAATTCGCAGCCTGCGGCAGCGGCTACGGACTCTCCTCACCCCGTAGCCGCTGACGAGTGCAACGAGGCTGCGTCAGCTTTTGATACCGCCAGATACTCATGCGGCAGCGGCTACAGGCTTCCCCGAATGCATCGGGGCGATGTCATGGGCTTGCAACACCTCCGGGTTAAATTGCTGGCACTGCTATGGCCCAGAGGAAGGTGCCCGTTGATGCTGCGTCTGATGCCGTTGTTCTTGTTGTGCGTGATGACGCGCCTGGCGTTTGCCGCGCCCGTTGCCGATTTGCGGATTCAGGGCTCGAATACCATAGGTGCCAGTCTGGGACCGGCGCTGGTCGCGGCGATGCTGGCGGAGCAAGGTCTGCACGATATCCACAGTGTCCCGACCACTGCGCCCAACGAACACAACATCATAGGGACCAACACTCAGGGCCAACAGGTCCGGGTGGCGGTCTCGGCGCACGGTTCAGGCACCGGGTTTAGCGCCCTTAAGGCCGGTGAGGCCGACCTTGTCGCGGCGTCGCGCAGCATCACTGATCAAGAGCTGGTCCAGCTCGATCCGCTGGGTGATCTGAAAAGTCCCGAGGCCGAGCATGTGATCGCCATTGATGGCCTGGCCATTATTGTTCATCCCGACAACCCGCTGAATCAGCTGAACACCGAGCAAGTGGCGCAGATTTTCAGTGGGCAACTCTCTACCTGGGAAGCTCTGGGTGGCGTCGGCGGGCCGATTCGCGTGTATGCCCGCGACGACCGGTCGGGGACCTATGACACCTTCAACCAATTGGTCCTGAGCCGCACCGGGCATCGCCTCAGCCCCCAGTCGCAACGTTTCGAGTCCAGCGAGCAATTGTCAGCAGCGGTCAGCCATGATCCGCAAGCCATCGGCTTTATCGGCCTGCCTTATATCCGCGAGGCGAAAGCCCTGGCCCTTGTCGACGGGGCCTCGCAACCGATGCTGCCTCTCAACAGCCTGATCGCCAGCGAAGATTATCCCTTGTCCCGGCGACTGTACTTTTACCTGCCTCCTTCATCGAATAACCCATGGGCCAAAGCGCTCATCAACTTCACTCAAGGCGCCCACGGACAAGCCATCGTTGCGCAACACGGCTTTGTCGCCCAAACCGTCCTGGCCAGTCGCGTGCATCCCGGCCCGCACATGCCTGAGGATTACCAGACGCTGACACAGCAGGCCGAGCGCCTGTCGGTTAATTTTCGCTTTGACGAAGGCAGCGCCTCGCTGGACAACAAGGCACGCCAGGATCTGCTACGTGTCGTGGCCTACTTAAAAGCCAGCAACAAGCTCAACAAACACGTCACCCTGGTGGGGTTCGGCGATGCCAAGGACAACCCCGAGCGGGCAGAACTGCTGTCAAAACTACGAGCCATGGCCGTGCGCCGTGAGCTGGTGAAAAGCGGCGTAGTGCTGCGTGAGATTCGCGGTTATGGCGCTCACATGCCGGTGGCGGCCAACACCGAAGATGAAGGCCGCTTGAAAAACCGCCGGGTTGAGGTGTGGGTGTATTGAGCCCCCTAGCGTTGTAGCCATGCTGACAGCGCAAGTACGTTAAACGCCCTGCCCCGCATATTTGCCCAACTCGTATTTGCCCACCGCCGCCCGGTGCACTTCATCCGGTCCATCGGCCAGGCGCAACGTGCGCTGCATGGCGTACATGTAGGCCAGCGGAAAATCCCCCGACACCCCGGCCCCACCATGGATCTGAATCGCCCGGTCGATAACCTTGAGCGCCACGTTCGGGGCGATGACCTTGATTTGCGCGATTTCACTTTTTGCGACTTTATTACCCACCGTGTCCATCATGTACGCCGCTTTGAGCGTCAACAACCGCGCCATGTCGATCTCCATCCGTGAGTTGGCGATCAGATCGATGTTGCCACCCAGCCTGGCCAGCGGCTTGCCGAAGGCGTTGCGCGTGAGCGCGCGCTTGCACATCAATTCCAATGCCCGCTCAGCCATGCCGATGGAACGCATGCAATGGTGAATACGCCCGGGCCCAAGGCGGCCCTGAGCAATTTCAAAGCCTCGCCCTTCCCCAAGCAGGACGTTGTCGTAAGGCACCCGCACATCTTCAAACAGCACTTCGGCGTGCCCATGAGGCGCATCGTCATAACCGAACACCGGCAATGGGCGCACGATGTGCACACCCGGCGTATCGACCGGTACCAGGATCATCGAGTGTTGCTGATGACGCGGGCCTTCAGGATTGCTCAAACCCATGAAAATCAGAATTTTGCAGCGTGGGTCGCAGGCGCCGGAGGTCCACCATTTACGGCCATTGATCACCCATTCGTCGCCATCACGCACGGCGCGGGCGTCCATGTTGGTGGCATCCGACGATGCGACATCGGGTTCAGTCATGGCAAACGCCGAACGGATCTCGCCGCGCAGCAGCGGTTCGAGCCATTGCTGTTTTTGCGCCGTGCTGGCGTAACGCACCAGCACTTCCATATTGCCGGTGTCCGGGGCGGAACAATTGAACGGCTCGGGGCCAAGCATTGAACGCCCCATGATTTCAGCGAGCGGCGCATATTCCAGGTTGGTCAAGCCGGCGCCGCGCTCCGACTCGGGTAAAAACAGATTCCACAGACCTTGCGCCCGGGCCTTGAGTTTCAGTTCCTCCATGATCGCGGTCGGCTGCCAGCGATCACCCTGCGCCACCTGTTGTTCGAAGACCGCCTCTGCCGGGTACACATGGGTGTCCATAAAGGCGGTGACGCGCTCGCGCAGCGCCTGAACTTTCGGGGAATAAGCGAAATCCATGGAGAGCTACCTTCATACCGGTCATGTCAAAAGTGATGTTCCGATCCTAGATCAGCCGACCTTCATTTACCTTGTCTATTTACCGCGTGTATTACCATTCATAAGCAATATATGATTCGGGCGCAGCCCCCTTTCAATCACCAGAGCCGTGCCATGAACCTGAGCAAGGTCGATCTCAATCTGTTTGTCGTGTTCGACGCCATTTACACCGAAGGCAACCTGACCCGCGCCGGGCAAATCATTGGTATCACTCAGCCGGCCGTGTCCAACGCTCTGGCGCGACTGCGCGAAAGCTTTAACGATCCGTTGTTCGTGCGCACGGCCCAGGGCATGGTGCCGACGCCGATGGCGCAAAACATCATCAGCCCGGTGCGCAGCGCCCTCGCGTTGCTGCGGGTCTCGGTGCAGGAAAGCCGCACCTTCAACCCGCTGCAGGCGAACAAGACATTCCGCATCAGCATGACCGACCTGTCCGAAGCGGTCATTTTGCCGCCGCTGTTTCAGCGCCTGCGACGCCACGCGCCCGCGGTAGTGGTTGAAAGTTTTCTCTCCCATCGTCGTGAAACCACCAGCGACCTGGCCGCCGGACGCCTGGACTTCGCAGTGGATGCACCGCTCAATACCGACCCGCAAGTGCGCCATGTCAAGCTGATGGAAGACCGCTACGTGTGTGCCATGCGCCAGGAACACCCGCTGGCCGACAAATCGGCGATCAGCCTCGATGACTATCTGGGATTGACCCATATCCATATTTCAACCCGACGCAACGGCCTCGGCGAGGTTGACCTGGCCCTGGGCAAAATGGGCCAGCAACGCAAAATCACCCTGCGCTCACAGCATTACCTGATGGCGTCCAACGTGCTGCAACAAACCGACATGGTCATGACCGTGCCCGAGCGTTTCGCCCGACGTCATGCCTTGCACTTCGTAGCGTTGCCGCTCAATGAGTTGCCTACCGTTGAAACTCATCTGTACTGGCACGAAAGCACTGAGCAAGACCCCGCCAACCGCTGGATGCGTGAGCAACTGATCGAGCTGTGCCAGCAACAGATCGCTCAGGAAAAGAAAGCTGAAGCCGCGCACCTGCTTGACGTATACGTCAAGCAGCCATTAGCTTAGGAATACGATTTTTCCAGAGCCCGCCCATGAGCAGCCAGACGTACAGTATTTCCGACCTTGCCCGCGAGCTGGACATCACCACACGCGCCATTCGCTTTTATGAAGAACAAGGCTTGCTCGCCCCTGAACGGCGCGGTCAGGAGCGGGTGTACTCCGCACGGGACAAAGTCAGCCTCAAGCTGATTTTGCGTGGCAAACGCATCGGCTTTTCGCTGGCTGAATGCCGCGAATTGATCGAGCTCTATGACCCGAGCAGCGGCAATCAAAAACAGCTGAACAGCATGCTCGGCAAAATTGCCGAACGCCGTCAGCAGCTGGAACAGCAGTTGCTGGATATCCAGCAAATGCAGCTGGAGCTGGACACCGCCGAGGAGCGCTGTACCCAGGCGCTCGAGCAAACCATTAAAAGCCAGACGGCCTCCCGGACCTCGACAGTTCTATAGGCATGGCCTGCGTGCCAGGACACGCCAACGCACTGCACCTTCGCGCCTATAAGGCTTAACGCTATTTAACAGGTGAACCCCCATGACACTCCCCACCCATGTGCGCCTGATCGAAGTCGGTCCGCGCGACGGCCTGCAAAATGAAGCCATGCCCATCAGCGTGGCAGACAAGGTGCAGCTGGTTGACGCGCTGACCGACGCCGGGCTTGGCTATATCGAAGTCGGCAGTTTCGTTTCGCCCAAATGGGTGCCGCAAATGGCAGGCTCCGCTGACGTCTTCGCCCGGATCCAGCACAAGCCCGGGGTGGTCTATGGCGCGCTGGCGCCCAATTTGCGCGGTTTTGAAGACGCCGTGGCGGCAGGCGTCAAAGAAGTCGCCGTGTTTGCGGCCGCCTCCGAAGCCTTCTCGCAACGCAACATTAATTGCTCGATCAGCGAAAGCCTGGCGCGTTTTGTACCCATCCTTGAAGCCGCACAACAGCACGGGATCAGCGTGCGCGGCTATGTGTCCTGCGTGCTCGGCTGCCCGTACGAGGGCAACGTGTCCCCGCAACAGGTCGCGGCCGTGGCCAAAGAGCTGTACGCGATGGGCTGCTATGAGGTGTCCCTGGGCGACACCATCGGCACCGGCACACCGAACGCTACACGGGCGATGTTCGAGGCGGTCACCGCGCACGTGCCGCGACAAAAACTCGCCGGGCATTTCCACGACACCTACGGGCAGGCGCTGGTGAATATTTACGCGAGCCTGCAGGAAGGGATCGCCGTGTTCGACAGCTCGATCGCCGGGCTCGGCGGCTGCCCCTACGCCAAGGGTGCCAGCGGTAACGTGGCCACCGAAGACGTGCTGTACATGCTCCAGGGCATGGGCATTGAAACCGGGGTCGACATGGACAAGCTGCTGCTGGCGGGGCAACACATCTGCAACGTGCTGGGTCGTGTTACCGGTTCACGGGTGGCCAGGGCGCGCCAGGGCTAAAAGTGTTCCGCGGTGTTACCGCTCTGTCACTGAAACGAGTAACACGGAAACAAACCGACCGGCCTCCAGGCCGGTTTTTTATTGCCATAAAACACAAGCTATTGATTTATAACGACTTTTAAAAGTTGGCACGGCTCCTGCTATCTCTATGGCATAACAAGAATAAAAATTGCAGCAACATAATAAAAACAATACGAAACGACTCTGACATAACAAAAACAACACGGCAGAGACGCAGCTAACAGATTTTTTTGGAGAAGGTTTACTTTTCCGGGGAGCTCACAAGCCACCTCGCAACCGGGCAGAGAATAATAAAACTACCTTCAGGTAGCACCCGCACAGGTTGGATCACAGGTTTGATAGCCCGTGATAAAAGTGGATCAGCGCTCAAAAAAATACGTTTGCTCTTGATCCCGGATGGGGATCACCAAAACAGCGACAAAGGGCCACGGTTCCAAAAACAACAATAGACCGCCCCTCAATAATAAAAAAAGAGCACGCAACGACAAATTAAAGGGGAGCCTCGGCTCCCCTTTGTGCTGTCTGGACAACCTGAAAACCGCAAACCTCTAGCACAGGAACGAGCGGCCAGCGGCAGCATTGCCACGTAATGCACACTCGCGCCTGCAAGGTTTCGCCGCCCTCTCAGCGCAGTTGCTGGCACTCCTGAATGCTGATTTCGCGCATCTTGAACTTCTGGATCTTGCCGGTCACGGTCATCGGGAATGCCTCGACAAACTTGAAGTAGCGCGGTGTCTTGAAATGGGCGATCCGTGATTTGCACCAGGTCTGCAATTCCAGTTCATTGGCCACGTGTCCCGGATGCAGCTTGATCCAGGCGACGATCTCTTCACCGTACTTGGCATCCGGAATCCCTACCACCTGCACATCGGCCACCGCCGGATGCGTGAAGAAAAACTCTTCAAGCTCACGCGGGTAAATGTTTTCGCCGCCACGAATAATCATGTCCTTGTTGCGCCCGACAATGCGCACATACCCCTGCTCGTTCATCTCGGCCAGATCACCGGTGTGCATCCAGCCTTCGCTGTCGATGGCTTCCCGGGTGGCCTGCGGATTGTTCCAGTACCCCAGCATCACGCTGTACCCCCGGGTACAGAGTTCACCTGTCTGACCGCGCTCAACGATGTTGCCTTCTGCATCGACCAGTTTGTTCTCCAGTTGCGGCTGGGTACGTCCCACCGTCGTCACCCGCAGCTCCAGATCATCCGTCGGGCCGGTCTGGATCGATACCGGGCTGGTCTCGGTCATGCCATAGGCAATTTGCACCTCGCCCATGTGCATCTCGCGAATCACCCGACGCATCACTTCGATGGGGCACGTTGCCCCGGCCATGATCCCGGTGCGCAGGCTCGACAGATCAAACCCGGCCCGTTGCGGATGGTCGAGCATGGCGATAAACATGGTGGGCACGCCGTACAACCCGGTCGCGCGCTCTTCGGCAACCGCTTGCAAGGTCAGGCCCGGGTCGAAAGCATCACTGGGATAAATCATGGTCGTGCCATGAGTCACGCACCCCAGATTACCCATGACCATGCCAAAGCAGTGATACAGCGGCACCGGGATTACCAGCCGATCGCTGGATGTCAGCCCGAGGCTTTCGCCGACCATATAGCCATTATTGAGAATGTTGTGATGACTGAGGGTGGCCCCTTTCGGGAAACCTGTGGTGCCGGAGGTGTACTGAATATTCACCGGCTGATGGAACTGCACACTGGCCTGACGGGCATAGAGCTGGCTGACCGGCACCCCGGCGCCTGCCGTCGCGAGTTGCGACCAGGGCATGAAACCGCACGGCGGTTGCTCGCTGAGGCTGATGACCCCGCGCAACGCTTCAAAGCGCTCACTCTTGAGGTGCCCTGTCGGTTGCCCGGCCAGCTCCGGGATCAACGTCTGGAGCATGGCGTGATAATCGGATGTCTTGAACGCACCCGCGCACACCAGCCACTGACAGGCCGACTGTTTGAGCACGTACTCCAGCTCGGCGAGACGATAGGCCGGGTTGATATTGACCAGAATCACGCCGATTTTGGCACTGGCAAACTGGCAGATGAACCATTCAACACAGTTGGGCGCCCACACCCCGAGCCGGTCACCCGCTTCCAGCCCCAATGCCAGTAGCGCTCTGGCGTGCAGATCAACCGCCTGCCCCAGTTGCGCCCAGGTATAGCGCTGGCGCTGATGGCAGACGACCAGCGCCTCGCCTTCAGAATAACGTGCAACCGTTTGATCGAAAGCCTGACCGATGGTCATCGCCAGCAGGGCCTTATCTTGAGCGCCCTGGCTGTAACTGGGGACAGATTGCGACTTCATGGCAACTCCTCTTGTGATTGTTTTGGGAGCATGAGCAACGCGGATCTCGGCGCTGTCTCTAGAGGGAGAACGGTCATTACTCTGGCCTAAGTTGACGTTAACGTAAAGGTCATTGACAGCCTTGATCGCCAAGTTTACGTTAACGTAAAGCATACCCGTGGCGATGCCGCCATCGCCCCCAATAAGAACAACGATCAAGGTGCACCATGAGCTACCCGACTTTGAACTTCGCCCTGGGCGAAACCATCGATATGCTGCGCGATCAGGTCCAGGCCTTCGTCGCCGCTGAACTGGCGCCGCGAGCGGCGCAAATCGACAAGGACAACCTGTTCCCCGCAGACATGTGGCGCAAGTTCGGAGACATGGGCCTGCTGGGCATCACCGTCCCTGAAGAATACGGTGGCACCGGCCTGAGCTATTTGGCCCACGTGGTGGCGATGGAAGAAATCAGCCGCGGCTCCGCCTCCGTCGCCCTCTCCTACGGCGCGCACTCCAACCTGTGCGTCAACCAGATCAACCGCAACGGCAGTCACGCGCAAAAACTCAAATACCTGCCCAAGCTGATCAACGGTGAACATGTCGGCGCGCTGGCCATGAGCGAGCCCAATGCCGGCTCTGACGTGGTGTCGATGAAACTGCGCGCTGACAAGCGCGGTGACCACTTTGTGCTTAACGGCAGTAAAACCTGGATCACCAACGGCCCAGACGCCAGCACCTACGTCATCTATGCCAAGACCGACCTGGAAAAAGGCGCACACGGTATCAGCGCCTTCATCGTCGAGCGTGACTGGAAAGGCTTCAGCCGCAGCAGCCACTTCGACAAGCTCGGCATGCGCGGTTCGAACACCAGTGAACTGTTCTTCGACGATGTTGAAGTGCCTGAAGAGAACCTGCTCGGCACACTGAACGCCGGGGTCAAGGTATTGATGAGCGGCCTCGACTATGAACGCGTGGTGCTGTCGGGTGGCCCTACCGGGATCATGCAGGCCTGTATGGATCTGGTGGTGCCGTATATCCACGACCGCAAACAGTTCGGCCAGAGCATCGGTGAATTCCAGCTGATCCAGGGCAAGGTGGCGGACATGTACACCCAGCTCAACGCCAGCCGCGCCTATCTGTATGCCGTGGCTGCTGCATGCGAACGGGGTGAAACCACGCGCAAGGACGCGGCCGGGGTGATTTTATACAGCGCCGAACGCGCCACACAAATGGCCCTCGACGCGATCCAGATCCTGGGCGGCAACGGCTACATCAATGAATTCCCGGCCGGGCGCCTGCTGCGTGACGCCAAGCTGTATGAAATCGGTGCCGGAACCAGCGAAATTCGCCGCATGCTGATTGGTCGCGAACTCTTTAACGAAACCCGCTAAGGAGCGCGTCCATGTCCATTCTGCACACCACCCTCAACCCGCGCTCGGCCGAGTTCGCCGCTAACCGTGACGCGATGCTCAAGCAAGTCGACGCTCTGCACCGGCTACTGGCCGAGGTGCAACAAGGCGGAGGCGCCAAAGCCCAGGAGCGTCATACGTCACGCGGCAAATTACTGCCCCGCGAGCGTATTGACCGCCTGCTGGACAGTGGCTCGCCTTTTCTAGAGCTGAGCCAGTTGGCGGCGTATGGCGTTTACGGCGAAGACGTTCCGGCCGCCGGAATTATTGCCGGGATTGGTCGGGTCGAAGGTGTGGAGTGCATGATTGTCGCTAACGATGCGACGGTCAAAGGCGGCTCGTACTACCCGCTCACGGTCAAAAAACACTTGCGGGCACAGACGATTGCCGAGCAGAACCGTCTGCCGTGCATCTACCTGGTGGACTCGGGCGGCGCCAACCTGCCCCGTCAGGATGAGGTGTTCCCGGATCGCGAGCACTTTGGCCGGATCTTTTTCAACCAGGCTAACCTGAGCGCAGCGGGCATCCCGCAAATTGCCGTGGTCATGGGCTCATGTACCGCAGGCGGCGCCTATGTGCCGGCCATGGCCGACGAAGCAATCATGGTGCGCCAGCAAGCGACGATTTTTCTCGCCGGCCCGCCTCTGGTCAAAGCCGCCACCGGTGAAGTGGTCAGCGCTGAGGAGTTGGGTGGCGCCGATGTGCACTGCAAGATTTCCGGGGTCGCCGATCATTACGCCGACAGTGACGAGCACGCGCTGGCACTGGCCCGACGCAGCGTGGCCAACCTCAACTGGAGAAAACTGGGGCAGTTGCAGCAGCGCACGCCGCTGGCACCGCTGTACAGCAGTGATGAGCTGTACGGGATAGTCCCCGCCGATGCCAAACAGCCCTTTGATGTACGCGAAGTGATTGCACGGCTGGTCGACGGGTCGGTCTTCGACGAGTTCAAAGCCCTGTTCGGCACCACGCTGGTGTGCGGCTTCGCGCATCTTCACGGGTATCCGGTCGCGATCCTGGCCAACAACGGCATTTTGTTTGCCGAGGCCGCGCAAAAAGGCGCGCACTTTATCGAGCTGGCCTGCCAGCGCGGTATTGCGCTGGTGTTTCTGCAGAACATCACGGGCTTTATGGTCGGGCAAAAGTACGAAGCCGGCGGCATTGCCAAGCACGGTGCCAAACTGGTGACTGCCGTGGCCTGCGCCCGGGTTCCCAAGTTCACGGTGATCATCGGCGGCAGCTTTGGTGCAGGTAACTACGGCATGTGCGGCCGGGCCTACGACCCACGCTTTCTGTGGATGTGGCCCAACGCACGCATCGGCGTAATGGGGGCAGAACAGGCCGCCGGGGTTCTGGTACAGGTCAAGCGTGAGCAGGCGGAGCGCAATGGCCAGACGTTCTCGGCACGCGAAGAGGCTGAACTCAAACAGCCGATTCTTGACCAGTACGAACAGCAGGGCCACCCCTACTATTCCAGCGCCCGCTTGTGGGATGACGGAGTCATCGATCCGGCGCAAACCCGTGACCTGTTGGCGCTGGGCCTGTCAGCGGCGTTGAACGCACCGGTCGAGGCGACGCGCTTCGGTGTGTTCCGCATGTAACCGCAGCCCCAGACATTCCCTTTGCGTGCAGCCATTAAGGACTGACGGACATGATCGATTTCAACACCCTCGAACTGCAAACCGATCCACGGGGCTTTGCCACCCTGTGGTTGAGCCGTGAACAAAAGAACAACGCCTTTAACGCCGAGATGATTCGCGAGTTGATCCTCGCCCTGCATGCGGTGCAGGGTGATCCCGACGTACGTTTTCTGGTCCTGCGCGGACGCGGCAAGCATTTCAGCGCCGGTGCCGACCTGGCCTGGATGCAGCAATCGGCCGAGCTCGACTACCACACCAACCTCGACGACGCCCGGCATCTGGCCGAACTCATGTACAACCTGGCCAAGCTGAAAATACCGACCCTGGCCGTGGTTCAAGGCGCGGCTTACGGTGGAGCGCTGGGCCTGATCAGCGCCTGCGACATGGCCATCGGAACGCATGACGCACAGTTTTGCTTGTCAGAGGTGCGCATCGGACTGGCGCCTGCCGTCATCAGTCCGTTTGTGGTGCAGGCCATCGGTGAACGCGCCGCGCGGCGCTACGCCCTGACCGCCGAACGCTTCAGTGGCGAACGCGCCCGCGAACTGGGATTGCTGTCAGAAAGCTATGCGGCTGACGCGCTTGAACAACAGGTCGCGCACTGGGTCGACAACCTGTTGCTCAATAGCCCGCACGCCATGCGTGCCTGCAAGGATCTGCTGCGTGAAGTCAGTCACGGCGCACCGACCCCGGCCATTCGCCGCTATTGCGAAAACGAAATCGCCCGGATCAGGGTCAGCCCCGAAGGCCAGGAAGGCTTGCGCGCCTTTCTGCAAAAACGCACACCCAACTGGCAGTCTGCCCCATTGACCCAGGAACCACGCCCATGACTTCCCCCATGCTGACAACGCTGCTGGTGGCCAACCGGGGCGAGATTGCCTGCCGGGTGATGCGCACGGCCAAAGCCCTGGGCCTGACCACGGTTGCCGTCCACAGTGCGACCGACCGGGATGCCCGGCATTGCCGCGAAGCCGATATCTGTGTCGACCTGGGCGGCAGCAAGGCCGCTGACAGCTACCTGAAAATCGACAAAATCATCGCCGCTGCCAAAGCCAGCGGCGCTCAGGCGATTCACCCCGGTTATGGTTTTCTGTCAGAGAATGCCGGCTTTGCCCGCGCCATCGAAGCCGCCGGGTTGATCTTCCTCGGCCCCCCGGCCTCGGCCATTGATGCGATGGGCAGCAAGTCAGCGGCAAAAGCCTTGATGGAGATCGCCGGGGTGCCTTTGGTACCGGGTTACCACGGCGAAGCCCAGGATCTGGAAACCTTTCGCGCTGCCGCCGAACGCATCGGCTACCCGGTGTTGCTCAAGGCAACCGCCGGCGGTGGTGGCAAAGGCATGAAAGTGGTCGAGGACGTCAGCCAACTGGCCGACGCACTGGCCTCGGCGCAGCGTGAGGCACTGTCATCCTTTGGCGATGCGCGCATGCTCGTGGAAAAGTACGTACTCAAACCCCGTCATGTCGAGATTCAGGTCTTTGCCGACCAGCACGGTCACTGCCTGTACCTGAACGAGCGCGACTGCTCGATTCAGCGCCGCCACCAAAAAGTCATTGAAGAAGCCCCGGCGCCAGGCCTGAGTGCCGCGCAGCGCCAGGCCATGGGTGAGTCCGCCGTCCGTGCGGCACAGGCCATTGGCTATGTCGGCGCCGGCACCGTTGAGTTTTTGCTCGATGCGCGGGGTGAGTTCTTCTTTATGGAGATGAATACCCGGCTCCAGGTCGAGCACCCTGTCACGGAAGCCATCACCGGGCTGGACCTGGTGGACTGGCAAATCCGGGTGGCCCGCGGCGAAGCGTTGCCGCTCACTCAGGCTGAAGTGCCATTGCATGGGCACGCGATTGAAGTGCGCCTGTATGCCGAAGACCCGGGCAATGACTTTCTGCCTCAAACCGGACGGCTTGAGGTGTACCGCGAGTCGGCGGCTGGCCCGGGGCGTCGGGTGGACAGCGGGGTTTGCGAGGGCGACGAGGTGTCACCGTTCTACGACCCCATGCTGGGCAAGTTGATCGCCTGGGGCGAAGACCGTGAGCAGGCGCGCCTGCGGCTGCTGGCCATGCTTGATGAGTTCGCCATTGGCGGCCTGAAAACCAACCTGAGCTTTTTACGACGCATCCTCGGACACCCGGCCTTCGCCGCGGCAGAACTGGATACCGGATTCATCCCGCGTTACCAGGAACAATTGCTGCCCGCCATTGAGCCTTTGCCCACAGCCTTTTGGACAGCGGCCGCTGAAGCCTTCCATCAAACCCGGCCCCACCCGGTTCGCCTCGATGACCCGGCTTCGCCCTGGTCGGCGGGTAACGGGTTTCGCAACGGTTTGCCTGCGCGCACGCTGTTGGCGCTGAACTGCAATGGCGAGCATCGGGTTATCCATCTCAGTGGCCAAACGGCCGTGCTGCAAGATGACCAACTGATCATTGAGCAGGCCGGCATACGCCGCCAGCACCTGGCCGTTCGCCGGGCAGATACGCTGTACCTGCGCTGGGAAGGTGAGCTGCACGGCATACGTACCGATGACCCGATTGCTGCCGCCAGCGCCAGCCACGCGGTGCAAGGCGGCCTGACGGCTCCAATGAATGGCAGCATCGTGCGCATACTGGTCGAGGTCGGCCAAGCCGTCGAGGCCGGCACCCAACTGGTGGTGCTCGAAGCGATGAAGATGGAACACAGCTTGCGGGCACCGCACGCGGGGGTGGTCAAAGCGCTGTTTTTCCAGGAAGGCGAGATGGTCAGCGAAGGCACTGCGCTGGTTGAACTGACCGAGTTGCAATAAGGCCCATAAAAAAGCGGCTACCGTTACCGGTAGCCGCTTTTTTGATGCTGGCGGGGCTGCTTAAAACTTGGCGGTTGCCTGTACCACCACCCCGATAATCCGGCACTGATCATCGAACAGCGTCTTGGGGTAGGTCGGGTTCAGGGGCTTGAGATAACGCTGACCGCTTTCTTCGATCAACTGGCGAAAGGTGGCGGCTTCAGACTCGGGCGTACGCGCAATCACCATTTTCCCCGGCCTGGCTTCGATGTCCGGGTCGACCAGGATCATCATGCCTTGCGGAATACTCACGCCGACCGGAGCCGTCATGGCATCGCCCGTCACCTGCAGCCAGAACGCCGGCCCTTTGGCGTAATGATCGCTGACTTCGAACACCGTGCCCGGTGCATAGCCCGCCTGCGCTTTCTCATTGACTTGACCTGCCGACACCCAGTCACTCACCGGATAACGGAAGGCTGATGTGATGTCGTAGGTATATTCATCAGGACCGGCCTCTTCGTTCGCACCACTGCGCTCACGAATGACCAGGGCCACTTCAAGGTGCTCCAGCCCAAGGGCATGCAGCACAGCGTTCATCGTCGGCAGATCAGGCTGACGACGCTTGTTAAGCCAATGTCCGACCCCGCCCTGGGAGGCCCCAACGCGTTCGGCTAGTTTTTCTTGCGTGAGTTTCAACTCGCGCAATTTGGTTCTGACTAAAGCGATCCATTTATCCATCTGCCGAACAATACGGATTGAATTCGGCGCAACAATACACATTATGTATTATTTGACCTATAGATAAAAATACCTAACGTACTAATCTGGATTTGCTGATTCGATTAACTTCCGAAATGCAGGTAAATCATGACTTCCATAACCCAGATGCCGCTTAAAACCGATCCGGATCCTGAGCTCGAAGCGTTGAAGGACAGCGCTGCCACGCAGCGCGCACTCGACTATTATTTGAAACCATCTGTTTCCCAACAGCTCAATGACCAGAAAGTGTTCCTGTTGCGCGAGGGCGTGAGTCAGGAAGAAGCGATGGTGCATGCTTCGGAACTGCTGCGTTGCGTCATCGCCACGGCACAGGGCTCCAGCGAGAGCCTGCAGGGCTCGCACCGCGACCTTGTGCTGGGCATGGTGTACTTCGTCGAGCTGGCCAAGACCTGCGTGGACAGCGTCGTTGATGCCCAGCAACTGCCTGCACGCTGACACGCGCAAACGGCGCTGGTGGCCCGCAGAGGGCACCAACGCCCTTCCCTCAGGCGTTCAGACGTTCCAGAGCAAGACTGTCAGCGATGCGGGTCGTGTTGCAATCCTCTGCCTTGGCTCGCAAAAAGATCTGACGCAGGGTTTCTCCGATCCGCTCAACATGCTCGCGCACTTGCTCAGGCGTCCCGCCGTTGTACTCGTAGGACACATCGATAATGCCGCCCGCATTAATGGCGTAATCCGGCGCGTGCAGACACCCTCGACGCCACAATTCATCGGCATGGGACGCTTTGGCCAGTTGGTTGTTGGCAGCCCCGGCGATGACCGGCGCCCGTAACAGTTGCAGGGTCTGATCATTGATGATCGCCCCCAGCGCGCACGGTGCGAACACATCCACATCCAGCCCGTAAATATCTTGCGCACTCACCGCATGGGCCCCCAGCTCATCGACCGCACGTCGCACATTGGCGTCCTGGATATCGTGTACCCACAATTGTGCACCTGCGGCTTTCAGTTGGCGTGCCAGGTCGAATCCCACCTGGCCCAGCCCCTGAATCGCGACCCGCAAACCGGTCAGGTCAGCGGTGCCCAAGCGTTGCAGGACGGCTTCGCGCAGCCCGATAAAAACCCCCAGCGCCGTCGAGGGCGATGGATCGCCACTGCGCAATCCGCCACCCAGTTGTTCACGCGTGCCAGCCCCTACGACATGGCGCGTACGCTGCCCCATCTGCGCCATTTCGGTCACTCCGGTGCCCGAATCAGCTGCCGTGATATACCGTCCGCCCATGCTTTCGACAAACCCGCCCATGGCCTGGAACAACGCTTCGCTCTTGTCCTTGCGCGGATCCGCGATGATCACCGCCTTGCCCCCACCCAACGGCAACCCGGCCAGCGCCGATTTATACGTCATGCCCCGGGACAAGCGCAGCACATCGTTCAAGGCCTGCTGCTCGTCGGCGTAGGGCCACATGCGACAGCCTCCCAACGCGGGGCCAAGCCGGGTGTTATGCACCGCGATAATGGCCTTGAGGCCCGTCGCCGGGTCGTGACAAAACTGAACCTGCTCGTGCTGATCGAATTCAGGGTGAGTAAAAATCGGCATTTCATTTCTCTCTTGTTTTAGCCTGCGGGTGGGCCAGACCGAAAAGTCAGTTTCTGACCCGACACACGGATACGCGACCCGTAGCAAAAGAGTGAAGGTTTAACGTGGGATTTTTCTTTCTAAATTGAAGGAAATCTTCTGATAATCTGCATGAAACCACCTAAAAAAATAAGAAAGCAGATCAGTTCATGCAGATCAAATTAAGCGCCATAGACCGCAAGATCCTTCGCTTGCTTCAGCACAATGCTGACCTCTCAGCGGCCGAAGTGGCAGAGCATGTGGAGTTGTCGCAATCACCCTGCTGGCGACGTATTCACCGACTGCAAGAGGAAGGCCTGATCGAGCGCAAGGTCGCCCTGCTCAATCCGAAAAAACTCGGGCTTAACGTCGTAGTGTTCGTCAATGTGCGCCTGTCCGGCCATGGGCGACGCCATTTGACTGAGTTCGAAGAAGCCATCACCGATTACCCCGAGGTGATCGAGTGCTACACGATGGCAGGCGACATGGATTACTTGCTGAAGGTCGTGACCCATGACATCGACAGCTATGAGCGTTTTTTACGCGATCACTTGCTGCAGAAGCCACACGTCCAGGAAGCGCACTCGAATATCGCCATGAGCGAGGTCAAACGCACCACAGAACTGCTACTGGACTGAGAAAGGTCGCGTATACAAGCCCCGGAATAGAGCCTTTAAGCGAGGAATGGAAAATAAATTTCCGAATAGCGCGGGAAAACACTTGATTTGCAAATGATAATGATTATTATTGCATGCAGCTGGTCGCGAGATCAGTCGATAATTCAAAGGACCTTAGGTCGGTCTTTTGAATTACCTCCTCATCAGGCTAATCACGGTTATTTGACCCGGCTCATGGCCGGGTCTTTTTTTTGTGGCCAGTTATCTGGCTCAGCGTGCTTCAGGCTAATGAAGTCGGGTGTGCGGCCGGTTTTTTTCGGTGGCCGCTACGATGCGCAGGATGATAGCAAAAGAACATCGACCAACGGAAGCCTGAAGTCCTGGACTATGGCGGTAATGGCAATTTAGCACTTGAGAATCAGTCGCAAAAACTCTATTCTGGCGCAGCGTCAGGGATGACGCCCCCCTGCGCTCATCTCACCTCTCCTGCAAACCGTCAAAACCGTATTGGCCTGTCGCCATTGCGATGTACAGTAGTGCCCACATTTATCAGATTCCAGGATTTGGACGATGACCGGGGCGCCCTCTTCACTTCATATCAGCAGTGACTTCGACAGTGGCAACATCAAGGTACTGGACGTCAGCAATCCGCTGCAGGTTCAGTTGGCAATCAAACCTGATACCAAAAGCCCGCACTTTCAGTGGTTCCACTTCAAGGTTGACGGCCTGACACCCGGCCAGACTCACCATTTCCAGTTGTGCAACGCCAGCCAGTCTTCCTACAACAAAGCCTGGGACGGTTACCAGGCCGTCGCATCCTACGATCACGAAAACTGGTTCCGGGTGCCCACCTCGTTTGACGGCACGGCATTGAACATCAGTCTGCAGGCCGAGCATCCTCAGGTCTGGTTTGCCTACTTCGAGCCTTACAGCCGCGCACGCCATGAGCAATTGATCCAGCGTGCCCTCAAATGGGCAGGCTGCGAACTGCTGAGCCTTGGTAAAAGTGTCGAGGGACGCGACATTCCGTTGCTGCGCAAAGGCTCCGGCGCGCCCCACAAGCGCAAGATCTGGATCATCGCCCAGCAGCATCCCGGTGAGCACATGGCCGAATGGTTCATGGAGGGCCTCATCGAGCGTCTGGAACAGGGCAGTGATCCGCAAATCCGTAAATTGCTGGACTTCGCCGACCTGTACCTGATCCCGAACATGAACCCGGACGGTGCCTTTCACGGGCATTTACGCACCAATGCCAATGGCCAGGACTTGAATCGCGCCTGGCAGAACACCCGTCAGGAGATCAGCCCTGAAGTGTTTTTTGCGTTGGAGCAGATGCACACCTACGGCGTGGACCTGTTTCTGGATATCCATGGCGATGAAGAAATCCCTTATGTCTTTACCGCTGGCTGTGAAGGCAATCCTGGATACACCCCGCGCCTGGCCGGCCTCGAAGAGCGTTTTCGCACTCACCTCAGCAACCTGACCCGTGACTTCCAGACCGTGCATGGCTACACCCGCGACGAGCCGGGCCAGGCCAACATGACCCTGGCCTGCAACAGTGTGGGCGAACGTTTTGACTGTCTGTCGCTGACCCTTGAGATGCCTTTCAAAGACAACAATGACGCACCGGATGCACTCACCGGCTGGTCGGGCAAACGCTCGATGCAATTGGCCAAGGACGTGCTGACGACGCTGTCAGCCATGGTTCGCGAGTTGCGCTGACTCACCCGCAAGGCAATCCTGCTGCACCTGAGCCGCGCTACTGCGCGGCTTTTTCTAGCGACTCTACGAGAAGCTGTGCCTGCATATGAACACCCTCGCCCAACTGCGTGCCGGCCAACTGGCAGGTCAAAAACGTCTCGACCTTTGCTGTGACCTCACCGAGTTCCCGGACGAAATTTTTCAACTGGCCGACTCGCTGGAAATCCTCAACCTGAGCGGCAACCGTTTAAGCCAACTGCCCGAGGACTTGCATCGCCTGACCCGGTTGCGAATCCTGTTTTGCTCGGACAACCAGTTCACCGAATTGCCCGCCTGCCTGGGCCAGTGCCTGGAACTGAGCATGATTGGCTTCAAGGCCAACCAGATCAAATCCGTACCTGGCGCAGCACTGCCGCCGCAGTTGCGCTGGCTGATCCTGACCGATAACTGCATCGAACATTTACCTGTCGAATTGGGCGAGCGACCACGCCTGCAAAAGCTGATGCTGGCCGGTAATCGTCTGCAACAACTGCCCTCCAGCCTGGCCAACTGCGAACGTCTGGAGCTGATCCGGCTCGCCGCCAATCAGCTCAGCGAACTGCCCGAATGGTTAGTGCGTCTGCCACGTCTGAGCTGGCTGGCCTATGCCGCGAATCCACTGTGCGATGACACCCGCGCTCCGGGCGCTGCCGAGCACGCGCAGCACATCGATTGGTCACAGCTCGAACTCGGTCAGCGACTGGGCGAAGGTGCCTCCGGGGTGATTTATCAGGCGCTGTGGCGCGTTAGCGGTCAACCGACCCGGTCAGTGGCGGTCAAACTGTACAAAGGCAGCATCACCAGCGATGGCTCGCCCCTCAACGAAATGAACGCCTGCATTGCCGCCGGGGAGCATCCGAACCTGATCCAGGTGCTGGGGCGCGTCACGGGGCATCCGCAGAACACCGCGGGTCTGGTCATGGCCCTGGTCGCCCCGTCGTTCGCCAACCTCGCCGAATTACCCAGCTTCGATAGCTGCAGTCGTGATGTGTATGCGCACAGCCTGCGCTTCAGCGCTGACCACGCCCTGCATATCGCTCGCGGAGTTGCGGCCGCTGCCGGTCACCTCCACGCGCAAGGCATCGGTCATGGTGATGTGTACGGGCACAATATTTTGTTCAATGCAGAGGGCGAATGCCTGCTGGGAGATTTTGGCGCCGCGTGTTTCCACGCCACAGACGACAGCCCGCAAACGCGCGCGTTGCAACGGTTGGAAGTTCGGGCGTTCGGGATCTTGCTGGGGGAGTTGCTGGAGCGGATTGACTCAGGCCTGAGCGATCAATCGCGCACTGTCCTGGAAGATCTGCAACGGCGCTGCATGCAGCCAGAGGTACTGGCACGCCCCGGATTCACCGAGGTCAGCGAAGTATTGCGCGCCATCCGGTAGGCGCCGGCTCGCCTCGCGCAGGTGTCACTTCTGCGCGAGACAAACTCAAAGCTTGCAGGGCAACGGCTCAGGCCAGTGCCACAAACATTTCCTGCACGTCGTCCTGGTTGTCCAGGGTTTCGAGGAAGGCTTCAACTTCGGCCATTTGTTCGTCGCTCAAGCCACTCACCGGATTTTTCGGCTGGTAGCCCAACTTGGCCGACAGCACCGTGAAGCCTTGTTCCGGCAGGGCTTTTTGTACGGCGTCGAGGTCAGTCGTTTCGGTGATGAACAAGGTCGTACCTTCCTCTTCACCCGGCTCGAAGTCCTGGGCACCGGCTTCGATGGCGGCCATTTCGGGGTCGGCATCGGGGGTATCCGGCTTGGCCTCGATCATGCCCACATGGTTGAAATCCCAGGCAACCGAACCCGAAGCACCCAGTTGGCCCTTGCGGAATGCCACACGAATTTCAGCGACGGTGCGGTTGACGTTATCGGTCAGGCACTCAACGATCAGCGGCACCTGGTGCGGGGCAAAACCTTCGTAGGTCACGCGATGGTATTGCACGGCATCGGTACCGATACCGGCACCCTTGTTGATGGCGCGCTTGATGGTGTCCGCTGGCATCGACGCTTTTTTGGCCTGTTCGTAAACCAGACGCAGGTGCGAGTTCATGTCCGGGTCTGCGCCGTTACGGGCAGCAACCGTCAGCTCCTTGGCCAGTTTGCCGAAAATTTTGCCGCGTGCATTGGCGGCGTCCGCTTTGTGTTTAACCTTCCACTGTGCGCCCATTACTCACTCTCTCAATCGGGTGTGTCGCGGCGGGTAAGCCGTCGAATGGGCGCAAGTTTATACGGCAAAAAGAGCTCAATCGACCAAAAAATCCAATCTACTCTGCCTTAAGCCTTATCAGCCTTGCCCGCCGCGGCTGCAAATTTGGCCAGCCGTACATCCAGATGCCGGGGCCGGCGCCCATGATCCTCCGCCCGTTCCTTGCGCCGGATAGCGTTACGCACCATCAACGACCCGAGGTAACGAATGGGCTCAGGCGGGAAATACCCCAGAGGCCCGTCGACCAGCGGCGAGCGCGTCCAGTCATTGTTTTGGCCTTGCACCAGCGATGCCAGGATTTGTCCGCCCATATGGCATGGCCCGACGCCACTCCCCGAATAGCCAAAGCCATAGAACACATTGCCGTAGGGGCTCATCTGCCCAAAGAACGGCAAGCCGGTAACCGATCGATCCGAAGGGCCGTTCCAGGTGGCTTCGACCTCCACCCCGGCAAAGGCAGGAAAAAACTGCTGCAGACTTTTTTGCAGTAACCCTGCATAGGGGGAAGGTCGATCAAATGCTGGCGACATCCGCCCGCCATAAGCAAACGTATTGCCGCCTTTGCCGAGCATGATCCGGCCGTCCGGGGTGTTGTGGTAGTAGTGCACGAAAATCCGCGAATCCAGCACCGTGACACCGCTGGTCAGGCCGATTTCCTGCAGCAAGTACGGGCGCGGCCTGGTGATCAGCATGTCACTGGAGACAATCGCCACACTGCGCTCGAACTGCGGGAACGCCCGCGCCATCCAGGCGTTCATCCCCAACACCACGCGATCAGCACGAATACTGCCATCAGGGGTTCGGATCAACGCTGGCGTTCCTTCTTCCAGCCCAATCATTGGTGTGTTCTCGTGGATTCTCACGCCCAATTGCAACGCTACCCGTCGCAAGCCCCGCACCAGCTTGCCCGGCTGCACGCTGGCCGCGGCGGGAGAAAACCAGCCTTCCAGATGCTGGGCCGAGCCGGCCCGACGCTGCACCTCCTCTACCGCCAGCTTACTGAACGAGTTGATCGACTGACGCTCCAGCGCAGCGATCACGCTATCGGTTGAGCCCACCTGCGCCGCATTGGTCGCGGTATACAAAGTGCCATCCAGTCGAAAATCGGCATCGATGGCGTACTTCTCGCAGAACGCGCCAATGGCATAAATGCTCTGCTCCGACGCTTTAACCAGGCGTACCGCCTCCTCGACGCCGAACAGACGCTCAAGGGTGAAGTACTTGGCCGACCACGACAGCGCGCAGCCGCCATTACGCCCGCTGGCACCGGCCCCGCAGATGTCGGCTTCAATCAGCAGCACGTCCAGCTCCGGGTTCTGCTCCTTGAGCATGATCGCCGTCCACAATCCGGTGTAACCGCCTCCCACAATGCAGACCTGGGCACGGGTGTCACCGGTCAACGTTTCGCATGGGGCGCCACTGTCTAACGCAAGCGCCTGTTCCAGCCAAAAAGGTCGCATGGGTACTTCTCCCGATCAGGTACGCAAAGGTTTGATCAACAGCGGGTTGTTGGGCACGAACGGACATTCCTGCTTGTACCCGGCAGGACGACTGTTCCAGTGCGGAATCAGCACCAGCGAAGCGAACAGCGCGCACCCGGCAAAGACGATAAACACCGTAACCGTGTCGAAATACCCCGGCAGCAGCCCTCCAAGAATCGCGCCCACCGAACCACAGCCATTCACAAAACCGGCAGCAGTGGCACCCGCCTTGGCCGTCCCGAAGTCAATGGCCGCTGCTCCGCTGATCATCGAGTCAGGTCCGTAAAGCGTCAGGCCCATGATGAACAACAGCGCCACCACCAGCATCACGCTGCCGGAATGCAGCGCCCCCATAAAGAAGGCCAGCGAGATCGTCAGCGCAAACAGACTCAAAATGCAGGCGGGCATCCGCCGCGCACCGAAAATTTTGTCGGAGGCCAGGCCAATCATGATCGGCCCCAGTAACCCGGCCAATTCAAACGCCGTCGGAATAATCGCCGCACCGACTTTGCCCACCTGGGGCATCTGCTCAAATACGATCACCGGCCCCCAGAGCAAAATGGCGTAACGCGCCGGCTTCAACATGAAATACGCCAGCCCCAGGGTCAGCACCGTACGATTGCGCATGATCTCGCGCAGCGGAGCCCAGACACTGATGCGCTTTTCGGCTGCACGTTCTTCATCGCTCATTTCAGGTTCGGGTTCGACCGCTGGCAAACCTACGTCTTCGGGTTTATTGCGCTGGAAGATGAAAAACAACACGGCAACCAACCCAACCACCGCGGCGCTGGAGATGAACGCGGCGTGCCAGGAGCCTATGAGGGTATACGCCCACCAGCCGGCAAAGGGCGAAGCCACCAGTCCGCCAAAGGCGTAGCAGGAACTCCATAACCCCAATACCCGCCCGCGCTGCTGGGCCGGGAAAAAGCTTCCGATGTTTTTGCACAGTCCTGACCAGCCCGTGGATTGCGCCAGACCTTGAATCAGCATGCACGTAGCGAAAATCGGCAATGTGGCGTAGGTGCCCATCACCAGCGCCGCCAGGGCCGAGATGATCAACCCGCCCAATACCACGACTCTGGGGCCGAAGCGGTCCGCGAGGATGCCCCAGGTGAACTGTCCGACGGCGTAGGCGGCGAGATAGATGGCATCCAGGTTCGCCATCGCCATCTTGTCCATATGGAACGCTGGGTCCTCTCCGATGCCGAGTTTGGCGACCGAAAACGCTTTGCGAGTGAAGTAGAAGGCTGCATAGGCCAGCCAAGTGATGGCAAAAATCTGCACGCGCCAACGCTTGATAGTGGCAATGGACTTATTCATGTCAGGTACGACCTCAGAAGTGAATGTGCCGGCAGAATCAAAAAAGAACGCCTGTTTTTTTATTGTGTTGAGCACTTCAATCCAGCCCTCAGACAAGGGCGGGACAAATCAGACAAACCATGACGATCCGTATTTTTATTGGGTTTCAGGATCGCGCTGGGGCAAGTCACGACCCGGTGTTATCGAGGACATAACGCCGGGCTGAGGTCGATAAAAGCAATTACTGACTAATAGGTAAAATCGATTTATCGTATTTCACTAATAAGCTCAGCTTGTGAGAGGTGGTCCGATGTCGGTTTCCCACGCACAGTTAAAAGCGTTTCATGCGGTTGCTGTACACGGCAGTTTCACTCGCGCTGCCGAGCGGTTGTTTTTGAGCCAGCCGGCCATCTCCGATCAAGTCCGAAAACTCGAAGAACGATTTGGCGTGCAACTGTTCCACCGCAACAAGCGCTCGGTACGTCTGACCGATCTGGGTGAGCGGCTGCTGAGTGTCACCCAACGCCTGTTTGTGGTGCAGGCCGAAGCCCATGAGCTGCTGCAGGATTCCCGGGCGTTGCTGACGGGCAGTCTGGTTCTGGCCGTGGACGCCCCCGTTCATGTTTTGCCACAGATTGCCCGTTTCTGCGAACGCTACCCGGGGATCACCGTCAAAATCGAAACCGGCAACACCGATGAGTCATTGGCGCGCCTGTTCAACTACCAGGCTGACCTGGCGTTGCTGGGGCGCGATGTCAATGATGAGCGCCTGCTCAGTGTGCCGTTGCGCAGCGACCCGATGCTGGCATTTGTAGCGCGCACCCACCCCTGGGCTGGACGCAGTTCCATTTGCCTGGCCGACCTGGATGACACGCCGTTGGTCTTGCGTGAAGTCGGCTCGGTGACCCGGCAAACCCTCGAGGAAGAAATGAGCCGTGCGGGCCTGCGCATTCGTGCGGCGATTCAGGTCGAGGGACGCGAAGCCGCACGGGAAGCCGTGGTCGTCGGCATCGGCGTGGGGGTGGTGTCGGCGGCCGAATTCGGCTCGGACTCGCGGGTCTGCGCCCTGCCGATCACCGATTGCAACAGGCGCCTGACTGAAACCCTGGTCTGTCTGCGGGAGCAGGGTTCACGTCGGGTGGTGGCCACCTTTCTCGATATCGTGCGTGAGGACCTTATGGCTGGTGCTCCTGCGCCAGCCCCATGAACGCCTTGATCAACCGCAGCTCGGCACGGCGTTCCATGCACCCGAGCATATGCCGGTTGACCAGCCCTTCGCCCTTGATCGGTACCGCCCCTACGCGCGGATCATGGCTGACCTCGATAGACGATACGATCCCGACCCCGAGCTGCGCGGCCACGGCCTCGGTGACTGCTTCACGGCTGTCCAGCTCCAGCAGGACACGCGGGTTAACCCCGGCCTTGTTGCACGCCTCATCAAAGGTGCGCCGGGTGATGGAAGTGGGTTCACGCAACACCATGATGATCTGATCCAGCTGCGCAATGTCGATCCCTTCCGGCAGCGCCAGCCACGGATGGTTCGCCGGGACCAGAGCGCAGATCCGTGACTCGATGAGGGGGCGCAAGGTCAATCCTTTGCGCGGTTCTATCTCCGTCAGCACCGCCACATCAACGTGCTCCGACAGCAGTGCCGCCAGGGTTTCCTGTGCGTTGCCCAATCGCAGATTGACCGTAATCCCCGGATAACGTGCCCGCAGGCTCGCCAGCATCGGCATCACCATATGCGGACCATCGGCCGCCACCTCAAGTCGCCCGGTCAATAACTGGCGATTGGCCTCAAGCATGACCTGCGCCTCATCAACCAGACCAAACATGGCGCGGGTGATGGCGGCCAGCTTGATGCCCTCTTCCGTCAGCTCAACCCGCCGTGCAGTTCGGCGCAGCAAGGTGATCTGGTAATGCTCCTCAAGGGTCTTGATGTGCCCGGTGACCGCCGGCTGGCTGATAAACAATCGGGCCGCGGCACGGGTAAAGCTGCCTTCACGGGCCACTGCGTCGAACGCACGAAGCTGGAACAAATTCACATGCATAACCCTCACTGATGGCTGGCATAACAACAAACAATTTGATTGATATCAACTCAAACTGCAATTTATGCCGTGTATCCAGTAGCCATCCCAACGCTTGTGAGGAAACCAGAATGAGTACTGCCGCGCCGATCCTGTTGACCCCTGGCCCACTGACCACCTCGGCGCGCACACGCCAGGCCATGATGGTCGACTGGGGCTCGTGGGATGACCGTTTCAACCAACTGACCGCCAGCCTGTGCGAACAATTGCTGGCCATTATCAATGGCAGCGACAGCCATTACTGCGTGCCGCTTCAAGGCAGCGGCACCTTCGCCGTCGAAGCCGCCATTGGCACCCTGGTGCCACGCGATGGCAAGGTTCTGGTGCTGATCAACGGCGCCTACGGCAAGCGTCTGGCCAAAATCTGCGAGGTGCTGGGGCGTCGCTTCAGCACCTTCGAAACGGCCGAAGACGAACCCACCACAGCCAGCGACGTGGATCGCTTGCTGAGCGCGGATCCTGGCATCACCCACGTCGCCCTGATTCACTGCGAAACCAGCACCGGGATTCTTAACCCGCTGCCAGAAATCGCCAACGTCATTGCCCAACATGGCAAGCGCCTGATCATCGACGCCATGAGTTCTTTCGGCGCCCTGCCCATCGACGCGCGGCAAGTCCCCTTCGATGCACTGGTCGCAGCCTCCGGCAAATGCCTGGAAGGCGTGCCGGGCATGGGCTTTGTCTTTGCCCGTAAAGAGGCACTGAGCAATGCCGCAGGCAACTGCCATTCTTTGGCGATGGACCTGCATGATCAGCACACTTATATGGCCAAGACCGGGCAATGGCGCTTCACCCCGCCCACCCACGTCGTGGCCGCCCTGCATGAGGCACTGCTGCAATACAACGAAGAAGGCGGTTTGCCAGCTCGTCATCAGCGCTATGCCAACAACTGCCAGGCCTTGCTCGACGGTATGGCCAGCCTGGGCATCCGCAGCTTTCTGCCCGAGGCGATTCAAGCCCCCATTATCGTTACCTTCCACGCCCCCAAAGATCCTCGCTACCAGTTCAAGGATTTCTACGAACGGGTTAAAGCCAAGGGTTTCATCCTGTACCCAGGCAAGTTGACTCAGGTCGAGACCTTCCGGGTCGGCTGTATCGGCCACGTTAACCAGGCCGAAATGCGGGCGGCGGTCAATGCCGTGGCCGAAGTGCTGCAGGAAATGGAAGTGCTGGAAATCTGAACCTCATCGCCGTGGTTCCACCTTTGATTTTTCCGTGCGGCACAGCCCGCTCACACAGGATTTAATGACATGAACTACACCAATCCAAGCAAGCTTCAGGCAGCCATTCTCGACTGGGCTGGCACAGTGGTCGATTTCGGCTCCTTCGCCCCGACCCAGATCTTTGTCGAGGCCTTCGGCGAGTTCGACGTGCAGGTCTCCATCGAAGAGGCCCGTGGCCCGATGGGCATGGGCAAGTGGGATCACATCCGGACGCTGTGCGATCAGCCGCAAATCACTGAGCGCTACAAAAAAGTCTTTGGCCGCGCTCCGACCGACGACGACGTGACTGCCATTTATGAGCGTTTCATGCCGCTGCAAATCGAAAAAATCGCCGAGCACTCGGCACTGATTCCCGGCGCGCTGGACACCATCGCTGCCCTGCGCGCTCAAGGTATCAAGATTGGCTCTTGCTCGGGCTATCCGGCACAAGTGATGGCCAAAGTGGTTGAACTGGCTGCCACCAATGGCTACGTCGCCGACCACGTGGTGGCCACCGATGAAGTGCCGAACGGTCGTCCCTGGCCGGCCCAGGCACTGGCCAACGTGATCGCGCTGGGTATTGATGATGTCGGCGCCTGCGTGAAGATCGACGACACGGTTCCAGGCATTCTCGAAGGCCGTCGCGCCGGCATGTGGACGGTCGCTCTCGTGTGCTCAGGTAACGCTCTGGGCCTGACCCATGCGCAATACAAGGCACTGGCCCCTGAAACCCTGGCCACGGAACGCAAGCGCATCCACGCCCTGTTCGAAGGTTCGCGCCCGCATTACTTGATCGACACCATCAGCGACCTGCCGGAGGTTATTGCTGACATTAACAAGCGCCTGGCCCAGGGTGAGATGCCGCAAAGCAGCTGAGCACGCTGACAAAAAAACGCGGCAGCCCTGAGTCAGGCCTGCCGCGTTTTTTATGAGTCTGATGGATCAGGCCTTGTAATGCTGTTCGACCCACCGGGCAAACTCGTCGATGAACTTCTGCAGAAACGGACGCGTTTTTTCGGACAGTTTCCCCGAGGCATCGAATGCATCCCCTGCGCCCCCCAAATAGGCTTCTGGCTGCTGCATGCAGGGCACATTGAGGAAAACCAGCGACTGGCGCAAATGATGGTTCGCCCCAAACCCGCCGATGGCACCCGGTGAGACGCTGATCACTGCGCCCGGCTTGGCGTTGAATACACTTTGCCCATAAGGGCGCGACCCCACATCGATGGCATTCTTCAGCACACCCGGCACCGAGCGGTTGTATTCGGGTGTCACGAACAGTACGGCATCCGCCGGGCGTATTTGATCGCGAAAAGCGGTGTAGGACGCAGGTGCCGGCGTAACGTCAATGTCTTCGTTATAAAGTGCCAGATCCCCTATTTCGACAATTTTCAGTTTAAGACTGGCCGGGGCCAGTTCCGCCAGTGCAAGGGCCACTTTTCGGTTGAGGGAATCTTTTCTCAAACTGCCGACCAATACTGCAACATCGAAGACCTTGCTCATGGAAAACCCCAAGTCTGTGACTGAAAGAAGATTAGTTATAGATGATTGGAAGCCTTTCTTGCACCCCAGTTCACCCTATCAGCCTGCAAGCCTGTAAAGTAGCCGGACTATTTTTTTCACATTGCTAAACTTCCCCTACTGAACAACGGTCTACAGAACCGAAAATTGGGTGTTTATCTCCAGAGGTTCTCTACAAATGTCGGCAGTTCTCGTTGGGCAATTTCATGCAAGGGATGCGGAAGGCCGCGTCTATTCCGTGCATGAGTTTCAAAATTCCACCCCAGGAGTAGACGGTCAGCCTGTCGTCACTTACAAATTGGCGATTGGCGACCGTGTTGCCAGGATCAGTGGCAATCAGTTCCAGTTGGTGCAATCGGGCGTCGAACTGATTCGCGAACCGGAATTCCCTGTGACCGAGGCGCCTGTCGCTCCTGTCGTACAGGCTTAATTGCCCGGCATATCGCTGAAGTCATGGGATAAGACTTGGATCAGGCTTCTCAACACTGAAACCTCATCTGCTGCACATGGACTTCAAGCATGCGTTTACGCCATATCGAAGTAATTCAGGCTATTTTGCAAACAGGTAACCTCGGCCATGCGGCCGAGTTGCTGCAGCTGCCTGCGAGCACCCTCAGCGCCACGCTGCAGGAGGCAGAACAACACCTTGGCTTCATGTTGTTCGCCAGCGTTCGCGGGCGGCTGCAGGCCTCGCGTGAAACCCTTCTGCTGCAACCCCGCATCGACCAGTTGTACCTGGAGCTCGAGCCGCTGAAACGGCTCGGCGATTCGTTGCGCCAACACCAGGAGCCGGCATTACGCGTGGTCTGTAGCGAAACACTGGCTCAACCCTTGCTACCCCAATGTATCGCTGCACTCAGACGCCGCTTCCCCGATACGCCGACCACGCTGAGCAGTCAGCCCTGCACGGAAATCGCGAGACGCTTGTTGATGGACGAGTGCGATATTGGCCTCAGCCTGCACCCCTCCACGCAGTCAGGTATCGACTGCCTGAAGCTGACCCAGGGCAAGGTGCAGTTTCTGGCCCCGCACGGCTGGCTCTCCCCCCGGCAAAAATACATCGCGCTGCAGGATCTTGCCGGACAAGCGATGATTGGCCTGGAACAGCACGACCCCCTGAGCCGCATGCTGGACAGCAAAGTACAAACCTTGCATCCGGTGCCGGTGATACAGATTCAGGTGCAGAACTATCAGATGATGCGCAGCATGGTGGAAGCCGGTGAAGGGCTGGCGCTGGTCGATCCGTTTACGGCGGTGGGAGCCAGAAACAGCGGGCTGGATGTATGCCCGTTATCCCCAGCCATACCCGTGACGCTGTATGCCTTGACACGCAAAGGTTGCGAATCCGGGCTCGCATTGAATGCCTTGCTGGATATCGTGCGCCAGAAAGCTGAAAGCATGCTCGCTGACCAGGGAGTGGTGGCGCTGTAAAAGCGCTGCACCGGCCTCCCGCTGCAAGGGCAGGTATTGCAGGTCAGTCGCGGCTCTCGAACAACAAATACCAGAAAATGGCCACTTCAGCGGTCTGCGGGTCGATGCCGCGATAACGCAGATAGTCGATCCCCCCCACCTGATACCCGCACCGCTCATACAAACGGCAGGCACCCAGGTTGTTGTTTTGGGTTTCTAGCACGATGCCGGGCAGGTTTTTTTTGTGGCTCCAGAACTTGACGACATCCAGCAACGACCGGGCTACGCCATGACGACGGGCCGGAGCGGCCACAGCCAGTTCATCAACATGGGCAAAACCGTTCCAGTTGGTGCTGACCACCACGTGACCGACAGGCTGATTATCCAGATAAGCCATGAAGATCGCGCTATCGGGTGCTCCTCGATAGCTCGCAAACTCATCAGGATCGATGCCGTAGCACTTGCGGTAAGGGGTGATCATATCCAATGGCCACTGCTCGACCTTTTTGTGCCGGTCGACGCGGGCATAGGCACGCACTTCAAAGCTGAAGTCGTTGCCCCAGATATAGGGTGCGAAACCTTCATCGGCCAAACGTACCGAGACTTCAGGGTCCTTGGGGTTCATAACCAGATGCATGAAAAATCCTTATTTCCGGTCACGGATAACCCCTGAACGATGTCGGTTTACCGCCACAAAAACAAACAGTGGCGACAACAATCGCGGTTACTGCAACGTCTGCCCTTTGGCGTCGAGAAGCTGCGTCCACAGCGATGGACCACCCGCCGATTTTGCAATGGCGTCAAGTCGCGCCGCATGCTCGGCCAAGTCGCTTTCACTTGCACGAATAATCCGGCCTGGCTGACGATCAGCCGACAGACGGCGTATTTCAGTGGCCTGGTTGCCCGAACCTTCACCGGAACCATTGCCATCAGAGGCATTGCCCGCCAGTGACAGACTGGTCTGGCCACCGGTCATGGTCAGGTAAACGTCTGCAAGAATCTCGGAGTCGAGCAAAGCGCCGTGCAGCTCACGGCCCGAGTTGTCCACACCGTAGCGTTTGCACAAGGCATCGAGGCTGTTGCGCTGCCCCGGGTGCCGCGCCCGTGCCATGGCCAAGGTATCGAGGATGCTGCAGTGCTGAGTCAGGTCGGCCCGGTCTGTCTGCCCGATCAAGGCAAACTCGTTATTCAGAAAGCCCACGTCAAACGCAGCGTTATGAATGATCAGTTGCGCGCCCTTGATGAAGTCAAAAAACTCATCGGCGACTTCTGCGAAGCGGGGTTTGCCCACCAAAAACTCGTTGGTAATGCCGTGGACGCCTATCGCGCCCTCGTCACTTTCACGGTCCGGTTGCAGATAGACGTGAAAATGCCGCCCGGTCAGGCGGCGGCCCATCAACTCGACGCAACCGATCTCGATCACCCGGTGGCCATCGGTGACCGGCATACCGGTGGTTTCAGTATCGAGTACAACACTACGCATGCTTGAGGCCCCTCATTTCATCCACGCCGCGATTGGCCAACTGGTCGGCACGCTCGTTACCGTGATGACCAATGTGGCCGCGAACCCACTGCCACTTCACGGTGTGGCGATTGACCTGCTCATCGAGCAACTTCCACAGATCGGCATTTTTTACCGGTTCTTTGGCAGCAGTTTTCCAGCCGCGTTTTTTCCAGTTGACCATCCATTCGGTGATGCCCTTCATCACGTACTGTGAGTCGGTCACCAGCAGCACTTCGCAGGGGCGCTTGAGTTCTTCAAGGCCACGAATCGCTGCCATCAGTTCCATGCGGTTGTTGGTCGTATCGGGTTCGCCGCCCCAGAGTTCTTTCTCGACACCCTGGCAAACCAGCAAGGCTCCCCAACCGCCCGGGCCCGGATTTCCCTTGCAAGCACCATCGGTGAACATCTCAACGCTATCGGTCATTACAAACTATCCAAAAAGGGTAATGTGGCCTGCCAATAATCATCGGCAGCACCAGAGGCCGGAATGATCCGGCCCTGAATTGATCAGGAGTGGCTCAAGGATCACTATGACGCCGATTGAGCTTGGCCATCGGCAATGGGATCAGCTTGCCCATCGGTTCACGACGCGACGGATTGACAGGCCGCAAGCCCACAACCATTTTGCGGGCGACCAGTATATAGAAGCCGCCACCGGCCAATTGCCAGCTGCTCGCCCTGCGTTCCCAGCCGGCCAAACGGTTCTGCCAGGCAGCGGAGGCCAGCGGCGGACGATAGCACCCGAAGCGGCGTTTCTCCAGCGCAAAGCCCAGCAGATTCAACCAGTCGACGACGCGCGAAGGCGGAATACAACGCGCCTGGCGCAGCGCATCCTTGGCAAATGCATGCTTGAGCCCCCAACTGCTCCACGGGTTAATGCCGACAATCAACAAGTGCCCGCCCGGGCGCACACTGCTGGCCGCTTCACGCAGCAAACCATGGGGTGACAGGCAGAAATCCAGACCGTGCTGCAACACCACCACATCGGCGGCATGCTCGCATAAAGGCCATGCCTGCTCTTCACAGATGATTTCGACGCCAGGCAAAGGTGCCCCGAGCCGTACATTGCGCTGCACCTGAGGGGCCTTTGGCGGCGTGTCGGCGCCGGGGCCATAGTGCACCAGATAACCACCGAAATAGCGTCCAAGCTCGTCCTCGAGCACGCGTTGCTCCTCTGCAAGCAACAACTGCCCATGGGGACCCGACAGCCATTCGCGGGCCGAACTCATCAGCGCCAGCCACTCAGGATCAGCCTGAGCCAATGCTTTATCGGTCATTGCTCCCTCCAACTCGCCATCCACCTATCACACGCTCTAAGATGCGCCATTGTTTCGTACTTGGGAATTGCACCATGTTACAGATCGACGCCCTGCCCGCCTTTAGTGACAACTACATCTGGTTGTTACAGGACACCCTCCACAAGCGCTGCGCCGTGGTCGATCCAGGTGATGCCGCGCCGGTTCTGGCCTGGCTGGACCTGCACCCGGACTGGGTCCTGAGCGACATTCTGGTTACCCACCATCACTCCGATCATGTCGGCGGTGTCGAACAACTGCATAAACACACTAACGCGAAGGTCTGGGGTCCGGCACAGGAGAACATCCCGGCCCGACAAGTGGCCCTCGGCGACAATGACCGCATTGAAGTGCTGGGCCTGGCATTCGAGGTTTTCCTCGTACCCGGTCACACCCTCGGGCATATTGCCTACTATCACGCTGACGCAACGGCACCGTTGCTGTTTTGTGGTGACACGCTGTTCGCCGCTGGCTGCGGACGGTTATTCGAAGGAACGCCCGAGCAGATGCACCACTCGCTGAGCCGCCTGGCGGCACTCCCCGGCAACACCGGCGTGTATTGCACCCATGAGTACACCTTGAGCAATTTGCGCTTTGCCCAGGCGGTAGAACCCAACAACCCCGAAGTTGCCATGCGCATGGCCCAAGTGACGCAATGGCGCGCCGAGGGACGCATCAGTTTGCCATCAACTATGGCCCTCGAATTGCGTACCAATCCCTTCCTGAGAGTCGGTGAAACATCCGTTAAAGAAAAAGCTGACGAGTGGAACAAGCTCGACAATACGTCGCCCTGCTCGGTCTTTGCCAGCCTGCGCAGCTGGAAAGATAAGTTCTAATCAGGGTCGCGGTTGGCACAAAAATTCTGAACGGTTGACCGCGCCCCATGTGCTTTCTAGAATCCCCCGACATTTTTGCCCGGAACTAACTTCCAGCCAATGTCGTCATCCATACGTAAATCCATCAATTCAGACGCATTGACGCGCTTGGTTAAAGCCATCGCGCTGGCTGTGTCCGCGACGCTCGCGGGCTGCCAAAGCATCGATCATTCGGCACAAACCGCCGAAAGGCCAAGCCTCAAACTGACCAAGCGTATCCCGCAGGAGCCGATCTGGCTCAGCGAGAAACCTGGCCCCGTAGCCCCACAGGATGTGTGGGAGCGGATGCGCCAGGGCTTCAAGTTGCAGGACGGCCAGAACGTCAACCCGCGTATTGAACAGCAGCGCCTGTGGTTCGCCAGTAATCCCTCGTTCCTCGAGAACGCCGGCGAGCGCGGCAGCCTGTACATCCACTACATTGTTGAACGCCTCGAAGAACGCAACATGCCGCTGGAACTGGCGCTGTTGCCAGCCATCGAAAGCGCCTACAACCCAATGGCGTATTCCCACGCCAATGCGGTAGGGCTCTGGCAGTTCATTCCATCGACCGGCCGTTATTTCAACTTGCGCCAGACCCGCGCCTACGATGGACGCCGCGACATTACGGCTTCGACCCTGGCCGCCTTGAACTACCTGAACCGTCTGCACGACATGTTCAACGGGGACTGGTTGCTGGCCCTGGCTGCCTACAATGCGGGTGAAGGCACGGTCAGCCGGGCCATCGAGCGCAACGAAAAGCTCGGTCTGCCCACCGATTACTGGAACCTGCCATTGCCGCAGGAAACCAAGGACTACGTCCCTAAACTGCTGGCCCTGTCCCAAGTAGTTCTGGCCCCTGAAGCCTATGGCATCAATCTCAACCCGATTGCCAACGAACCCTACTTCGAAATGGTCGAGATCAAACAGTCCATGGATCTGTCACGCGTGGCAGCGCTGGCTGAGATCGACGAAGACGAGATGTTCCAGCTGAACCCTGCGTACAAGCAACGAGCCACTATCGATGGCCCGCAGCACTTGCTGGTACCCACCTCCAAGGCGCAATTGCTGACCGCCAGCCTGTCCAGCCTGAAGCCCGAAGAGCTGATCAGCCTGCGTCCGAAAAAACCGGTCTTCGACAACCTTGCCAGCAAGCAACCCGCCCGGCTCAATCGCAAGTACCGCGTCAAAAGTGGCGATAACCTGACGCTCATTGCCAAGAACAACAAGGTCAATGTCAAGGATCTGCAACGCTGGAACCAGCTCACCGGCAAAAACCTCAAGGTCGGCCAGACGCTGGTCATGCAAGACACGCGCAAGGCAACCGTCAAAACAGCCACGAAGTACAAGGTAAAAAAAGGTGACTCGCTGTACATCGTCGCCAAGCGTTTCAACGTCGAAATGCAGCATCTCAAGCGCTGGAATCCAAACAGCGCCAAAGCCCTCAAGCCCGGGCAAGTGCTGACAGTGTCAAAACCGCGCTAAGCGCAATACGCGCCGATCTACGGGCGAGCTGAATCTTACATATAGGTAGGAAGCAGCTTGCCCGTAGTGCTTTCCAGCACGGCCTTTTTCCTACAGATACAAGCTGTTACTGTACGAAGACCAAAAGCCCAATGCCTGGATCGGATCTCTGACTTGATGCGTCCCCTCCTTCCGCTATTCATCAGCCTGGCCTTGAGCTTCCCCGCCAGCGCAAACCTCAGCGAAAGCCATGGTTACGCGCAATTTGGAACCCTCAAATACCCGGCCACATTCACCCATTTTGACTGGGTAAATCCTTCTGCGCCCAAAGGCGGGACGCTGAAGGTCATGGCCTTCGGCACCTTCGATACGCTCAACCCCTACACATTCAAGGGCTCCAGCCCTGTCTCGACGCCAAATTTCTTGCAATATGGGGTCAATGAGCTCAACGAAACCCTGATGGCGGGTACTGGCCAATATGCGCCTTCCGGAGATGAGCCAACTTCCAGTTATGGCTTGATCGCGCAATCGGTCGAGTACAACGAAAGCCGTAGCTGGGTGGTGTTCAACCTGCGTCCCGAAGCACGCTTCCACGATGGCGCCCCCATCACCGCCTACGATGTAGCGTTTTCTTACAACCTGTTGCGCAAAGAAGGCCATCCGCAATACCGAACCCACCTTCAGGAAGTGCAACGGGTCGATATCCTGGGCCCCAAGCGTATTCGCTTCGTGTTCAACCGTGGCGGCAACCCCTTGCTGATCCTGCGCCTGGGCGAGCTGCCGGTATTGCCTCAGCATTACTGGGCCAAACGCGACTTTAAGGCCACGACCTTTGAGCCGCCGCTGGGCAGCGGCCCTTATCGCATCACCACGGTCACTCCGGGTCGGCAACTGGTCTTTGAGCGCGTTAAACAATGGTGGGGCGCCGACCTGCCGGTCAATCGCGGCAAATACAATTTTGACCGGGTTCAGGTGGAGTTCTACCGCGATAGCGATGTCGCATTTGAAGCATTCAAGGCCGGGGAGTTCGATATCTATATCGAGCATCAGGCCAAAAACTGGGCCAATGGCTACAATTTTCCGGCTGCGCGCCGAGGCGATGTGGTCAAGGCAGAGATCACGCACCAGATCCCGACGCAAACCCAGGGGCTGTTCATGAACAGCCGTCGCGCCACCTTCAACCAGGCCCGAGTGCGCGAAGCGCTGGGTCTGATGTTCGACTTTGAATGGACCAATCGCACGCTGTTCAACAGCGCCTATCAGCGCGCCCTCAGCTATTACCCCAACAGTGAGTTCTCGGCCCACGGCATTCCCGTAGGGCATGAATGGCTGATGCTCTCTCCCTGGCGCAGCCAGCTGCCACCTGAACTATTCAGTCAGGCCTTTACCCTGCCTGAAACCGACGGCAGGGGCATCCCGCGCGCCACCTTGCGCCGCGCGCTGGGGTTATTGGAACAAGGTGGATGGAAACTCTCCGGGCAGCGTCTGCTCAATCGTGAAGGCCAGCCGCTCAAATTCGAAATATTGCTGGTAAACCCCAATCTTGAGCGCATCCTGCAGCCCTATGTGGAGAACCTGGCCAGTATCGGGATTGAAACCCGGCTGCGTACCGTGGATCGCGCTCAATACAAGCAACGGCTGGACCAGTTCGATTTCGACATGATTCTGATGACGCTCAACCAGACCCTGAGCCCGGGCCTTGAGCAATGGCAGTACTTCCACTCCAGCCAGGTCAACGTCAAGGGCAGCAAGAACTATGCAGGCGTCTCTGATCCGGTAGTCGATCAACTCCTTGAGCGATTGCTGGCGGCACGGACCCGCGAAGAACAATTGGCGGCTGGGCGGGCGCTGGATCGCGTCCTGCTCTGGCAGCACTACAGCATCCCCAACTGGTATCTGAATTATCACCGCCTGGCGTACCGCAACCGGTTCGCCTTCGTGACCACGCCGCCCTATACGCTAGGCCTGAGTGCGTGGTGGATAAAGCCTACGGAGAAAACCCAATGATGCCTCTGCGTACATTGTTAAAACCGCTCTGTGGCCTGTTGCTGTCCAGCCTGGCCTGCATGGCGCTGGCGGCTCCGCAACATGCACTGACGCTGTATGACGAACCACCCAAATACCCGGCCAACTTCAAGCATGTCGACTACGTGAATCCGGACGCCCCCAAAGGCGGCACGTTCCGCAAGTCGGATTTCGGCAGTTTTGACAGCCTGAACCCCTTTATCAACAAGGGCGTTCCGGCGGCTGATATCGACCTGACTTTCGACACCCTCACCCGCCAGAGCCTCGATGAGCCCTTCACCGCGTATGGCCTGATCGCCGAGAAGATTGAAAAAGCCCCGGACAACAGCTGGGTGCGTTTTTACCTGCGCCCTGAAGCCCACTTCAACGATGGGCACCCTATCCGTGCCGAAGACGTGGTGTTCAGTTTCAACACCCTGATGACCAATGGTTCGCCACTGTTCAAGGGCTATTACAGCGACGTCGACCAGGCCATCGCAGAAAGTCCGCTGCAAGTGAAGTTCACGTTCAAACACAACAAAAACCGCGAGCTGCCGCTGATCCTAGGCCAGCTTCCGGTGCTGCCCAAACACTGGTGGGAAACCCGCGAATTCGACAAAAGCAACCTGGAAATACCTGTAGGGAGCGGTCCTTACAAGGTTGCAGAGATCAACCCCGGGCGTTCGATCCGCTATGAGCGCGACACCCACTACTGGGGCAAGGATCTGCCCATCAACAAGGGACTGTTCAACTTTGATGCGATCACAGTCGATTACTTCCGTGACAACACCGTTGCACTGGAAGCACTCAAAGCCGGTCAGTTCGATTATTGGCTGGAGATCAGCGCCAAAAACTGGGCCAGCGCTTACAACGTCCCGGCGGTGAATCAGGGCCGCTTGAAGAAAGAAGAAATCCGCAACGGCAACCCGACAGGCATGCAGGGTTTCGTGTTTAACCTGCGCAAACCAATGTTTCAGGATGTACGTGTGCGGGAGGCGCTCAGTCTGCTGTTCGACTTTGAATGGACCAACAAACAATTATTCAGCGGCGCCTACGCGCGTACCGGCAGTTATTTTGAAAACTCGGAGATGGCCGCCAAGGCACCTCCAACAGAAGCAGAGCTGGCCATTCTGGAGCCTCTGCGCGGACAGGTCCCCGACAAGGTCTTTACTGACACCTTCAAGCCCAGCGTCACCGATGCCAGCGGCATGATTCGCGACCATCAGCGTCGCGCCTGGAAACTGCTGCAGGACGCGGGCTGGCGCATCGTCGACGACAAAATGGTGGACGCCCAGGGCAAGCCGGTCCAAATCGAGTTTCTGCTGGCACAAACCGAGTTCGAACGGATCCTGCTTCCCTACAAGCGCAACCTCAGCGACCTGGGAATCGACTTGCAGATCCGCCGGGTCGACGTCTCCCAATACCTGAACCGCCTTCGCTCGCGGGACTACGACATGATCGTCGGCAGTTTCCCGCAGTCCAACTCCCCTGGCAGCGAACAGCGCGACTATTGGGAATCGCTGAGTATCGATAAACCCGGGAGCCGCAATTTCATAGGTCTCAAGGACCCGGCCATTGATCAACTGACCGAAGGTTTGATCCACGCCGAGTCGCGACAAAGCCTGATCAATCATGCCCGGGCGCTGGATCGTGTCTTGCAGTGGGGCTTCTACGTGGTACCCAACTGGCATATCAAAACCTGGCGTGTCGCGTATTGGGATCACATCGCTCACCCATCGGTCACTCCGCTGTACGACATCGGCACCAACACCTGGTGGATAAAACCAGATGCGAAACCTGCCGCGCCGACTGACACCCCAAGTCCGAGCCAGGAGCCTTAAATGCTGGCCTATATATTCAGGCGACTGCTGCTGATCATTCCGACGCTTTTCGGGATCCTCCTGATTAACTTCATCATCATTCAAGCGGCGCCTGGCGGCCCGGTGGAACAGATGATCGCCAAGCTCGAAGGCTTCGACGGAGCAACCAGCCGCATCGCAGGCGGCGGCTCTGAAGTCTCGGTGGCCGGTTCCAACTATCGGGGAGCGCAAGGACTCGACCCGGAGCTGATTCACGAAATCGAAAAAATGTACGGCTTCGACAAATCAGCCCCCGAGCGACTGTGGATCATGATCAAGAACTACGCCCGACTGGACTTCGGCGAGAGCTTCTTCCGCGATGCCAAAGTCATCGACCTGATCAAGGAGAAGATGCCGGTGTCCATCTCTCTGGGACTGTGGAGCACCCTGATCATGTACCTGGTGTCGATCCCGCTGGGCATCGCCAAGGCAACCCGACACGGCAGCCCTTTTGATGTCTGGACCAGCTCGGCGATCATCGTGGGGTATGCCATTCCAGCGTTCCTGTTCGCCATCCTGCTGATCGTGGTGTTTGCCGGTGGCAGTTATTTCGACTGGTTCCCGTTACGCGGCCTGACCTCCAACAACTTCGACGAGCTCAGCTGGAGCGGCAAGATCCTCGATTATTTCTGGCACTTGGTGCTGCCGGTGACCGCGCTGGTTATCGGCAACTTTGCGACCATGACCTTGCTCACCAAAAACAGCTTCCTGGACGAGATCAACAAGCAGTATGTGGTCACCGCCAAAGCCAAAGGGCTCAGTAACAACCGCGTGCTCTACGGCCATGTTTTCCGCAACGCCATGTTGCTGGTCATCGCCGGCTTCCCGTCGGCTTTCATCGGCATTTTCTTTACCGGCTCATTGCTGGTCGAGGTCATATTCTCGCTGGACGGCTTGGGGCTGATGAGCTTCGAGGCCGCAATCAACCGTGATTATCCGGTGGTCTTTGGCACCCTGTTTATCTTCACCCTGCTCGGGCTGTTGGTGAAACTGATCGGTGATCTCTCATACACCCTGGTTGATCCGCGCATCGACTTTGAAAGCAGGGAGCATTGAGATGAAGCTATCGCCTCTGAATCGAAGACGCTTCGAGCTCTTCAAGCGAAACAAGCGTGGCTGGTGGTCACTGTGGATCTTTCTGGTGCTGTTCGGGCTAAGCCTGGGAGCTGAGTTGATCGCCAACGATAAGCCATTGGTTATCCATTACGACGGCGACTGGTATTTTCCCGCCCTCAAGCGCTACCCCGAGACAGACTTTGGCGGTGAATTCCCCCTCGAAGCCAACTACAAAAGTCCGTATATCCGTGAATTGCTGGCCAAGAAAGATGCCCTGGTCATTTGGCCGCCCATCCCCTATAGCTACCAGAGCATCAATTACGACCTGAAAGTGCCCGCCCCTGCACCGCCTTCGGCGGAAAACTGGCTGGGGACCGATGATCAGGGGCGCGATGTTCTGGCCCGGGTCATCTACGGCTTCAGGATCTCGGTGCTGTTCGCGCTGACCCTGACCCTCCTGAGCTCGGTCATTGGCGTCATTGCGGGCGCGCTCCAGGGTTTTTATGGCGGCTGGGTCGACCTTGTCGGCCAGCGCTTTCTTGAGATCTGGTCAGGCTTGCCCGTGCTTTACCTGCTGATCATTCTGGCCAGCTTTGTCCAGCCCAACTTTTGGTGGTTGCTGGGGATCATGCTGCTGTTCTCGTGGATGAGCCTCGTAGACGTGGTGCGGGCCGAGTTCCTGCGTGGGCGCAACCTGGAATATGTGCGGGCTGCCCGCGCCCTGGGCATGCAAAACATGGCGATCATGTACCGCCACATTTTGCCCAACGCCATGGTTTCAACCATGACCTTCATGCCGTTTATTTTGACCGGGGCGATCGGCACGCTCACGGCCCTCGACTTTTTGGGGTTCGGTCTGCCGCCGGGCGCGCCCTCACTGGGTGAGCTGGTCGCCCAGGGTAAATCCAACCTGCAAGCGCCCTGGCTGGGGATGAGCGCCTTCGCGGTGCTGGCGATAATGCTCAGCCTGCTGGTATTTATCGGTGAGTCCGCTCGCGATGCCTTCGACCCGAGGAAATGAGATGACGCAGGACAACCTGATCGAAGTGCGCGATCTCTCTGTTGAATTTGCAAGCGATGGAAAACCGCAGCGCGTGGTGCAAGGCATCAGTTTTGATATCAAGCGCGGGGAAACGCTCGCGCTGGTCGGCGAAAGCGGCTCGGGCAAATCGGTCACCGCACACTCTATCCTGAGGCTGCTGCCCTACCCCATCGCCCGCCATCCGAGCGGCAGCATCCTGTATTCGGGACACGACCTGCTGACCCTGAACGAGAATAAACTGCGGCATATTCGTGGCAACCGGATTGCGATGATTTTTCAAGAACCCATGACCTCGCTGAACCCCTTGCACTGCATTGAGAAGCAAATCAATGAAGTTCTCGGGATTCACAAAGGACTCACGGGCAAGGCGGCCACACGCCGTACCCTGGAGCTTCTTGAGCTGGTTGGCATACCTGAACCCGTAAAGCGCCTCAAAGCATTGCCACACGAGCTCTCAGGCGGCCAGAGACAGCGAGTCATGATCGCCATGGCCCTGGCCAACGAACCAGAGCTGTTGATTGCCGACGAACCGACCACGGCGCTGGACGTTACGGTCCAACTGAAAATTCTCGATTTATTGAAAGATCTGCAAGCCCGGCTGGGCATGTCATTGCTACTGATCAGTCACGATTTGAACCTTGTTCGACGAATTGCCCACCGAGTATGTGTCATGCAGCGCGGTTGCATCGTCGAACAAGCATCGTGCGAACAGTTGTTCCGTTCGCCGCAACATCCCTACACCCGGGAACTGCTCAGTGCAGAGCCCAGTGGAGGCCCCGCCAGCACTGTTGCCGGGCCACCCTTGCTGGACGTCGAGGACTTGAAAGTCTGGTTCCCGATCAAAAAAGGGCTGTTGCGCAAGACGGTCGACCATGTGAAGGCCGTCGACGGCATCAACTTCAGCCTTCCACGTGGGCAAACCCTGGGTATCGTGGGAGAAAGCGGCTCAGGCAAATCGACCCTGGGCCTGGCAATTTTGCGCTTGATTGCCAGCAAGGGCTCGATCCGTTTTGGAGACAAACGATTAGACTGTTTGTCGCAGCAAGAAGTCAGACCGCTGCGACGGGAAATGCAGGTGGTGTTCCAGGACCCTTTCGGCAGCCTCAGCCCACGCATGAGCGTGAGCGAGATTGTCGGTGAAGGCTTGCGTATTCACCGCATGGGCACCGCCCAGGAGCAAGAAACCGCTATTATTGAAGCCTTGCGAGAAGTAGGCCTGGATCCGGAAACCCGGCACCGCTACCCTCACGAGTTTTCAGGCGGACAACGGCAAAGAATCGCCATTGCCCGCGCATTGGTGTTAAAGCCGGCGTTGATTTTGCTGGACGAGCCAACCTCAGCGTTGGACCGGACCGTACAACGTCAGGTAGTCGAGCTGTTGCGCTCACTGCAAGCCAAGTACAACCTGACATATTTGTTTATCAGCCATGATCTGGCGGTAGTCAAAGCGCTGAGCCACCAATTGATGGTGGTCAAGCATGGCCAAGTGGTCGAACAGGGTGAAGCGCAAAGTATCTTTGCCTCACCGCAACATCCATATACACAACAGCTGCTGGAAGCCGCCTTTTTGGCACCAGTGGCTGTCGATTAACCTGATAGAGGAACAACACATGGGTTTTCTCGCCGGTAAGCGCGTCCTGATCGTCGGTGTCGCTAGCAAATTGTCCATCGCTTCTGGCATTGCTGCCGCCATGCACCGTGAAGGCGCCGAACTTGCCTTCACTTATCAGAACGAAAAGCTTAAAGGCCGCGTTGAAGAGTTCGCTGCAGGCTGGGGCTCCAGCCCTGAACTGTGCTTCCCTTGCGACGTTGCCAGCGATGAAGAAATCGCTAAGGTTTTCGAAGAACTGAGCAAAAAGTGGGATGGCCTGGACTGCATCGTTCACTCCGTAGGTTTCGCCCCGGGCGACCAACTGGACGGTGACTTCACTGACGCCACCACCCGCGAAGGTTTCCGCATTGCTCACGACATCAGCGCCTACAGCTTCGTGGCCCTGGCCAAAGCTGGCCGCCCGATGATGAAAGGCCGCAACGGTAGCCTGCTGACCCTGTCCTACCTGGGCGCAGAGCGCACCATGCCTAACTACAACGTGATGGGCATGGCCAAGGCCAGCCTGGAAGCCGGCGTACGCTATCTGGCTGGCAGCCTGGGCCCTGAAGGCACCCGCGTTAACTGCGTATCGGCAGGCCCGATCCGCACACTGGCAGCATCCGGGATCAAGAACTTCCGTAAAATGCTGGCGGCCAACGAAGCGCAAACACCCCTGCGTCGCAACGTCACCATCGACGAAGTCGGCAATGCCGGCGCCTTCCTGTGCTCGGACCTCGCGTCGGGCATCAGCGGCGAAATCATGTACGTAGACGGTGGCTTCAACACCACCGCAATGGGCAACATCGAAGAATAAACCCTTCGCCATCGCCACAAAAAACGCCCGGGGCATTAATTGCACCGGGCGTTTTTCGTTCTGATGTCCAGGGACTAACCGCCGGGGCTACTTTACCGCCCATAAAAAATGGCCGCTCAATGAGCGGCCATTTTTAGTGAGGCTACGAAGAACGCTTAGTAGCGCTCGACCTTGGCCTCGTTTTCCAACTGCTTGCGGTAGGCTGCAAAGTCTTGCTGGCCAGCACGCGAAGCGAGGAAGCGGCGATAGGACGCTTTCTCTTCTTCGGTGGGTTGCGCAGCATCGTTAACGCCGTTCAAACGCAGAACAACCACACTGCCATCGGCCAGGGTGACACTGCCAAACGTCGGCTTGTCCTTGGACTCAGGTCTGGCCATGCGGAACACGGCTTGCAGGACCGCAGGATCAATACCTTCCTGGCTCCGGGCAACCGCTTCTTGCGCCTTCCACGACTGACCATCAACCGGCTGATTCAACGGCAGCTTGCCATCGCGCAGCCCTTTGATGATGTCTTCAGCCCTGGTCTTGGCCGCAGCACTTGCATGCTCCTTGACCAGTTGCGCACTAATGCTCGAGGCAACGGCTTCCAGAGGCAACTGCTCAGGCTTGCGGTGCTCCTTGACGCGCAATACAACCACGGTCTCGGGATCGAGTTCGATCGCAGTGCTGTTCGCACCCTCATCCATCACCTCAGTGCTGAATGCAGCCTGGATCACAGCACGATTGGCCGTAATGCCATCACCCCCTTCACGCCCAAATGGCTCAGAGGTATGCACAGTCAGCTTCAACTCCTGGGCAGGCTGGGCCAGATCCGATGCTTCAAAAGCCGAATCCTCAAGCTGCTTGGTCGCGTCAACGAAGCTGCGCTCAACCTGTTGCGTTTTCAGATCACGCGTCAGCTTGTCTTTCAAACTGGCGAAGCTCGGCACTTCAGGTGCTTCAACACCCAGCAGCTTGATCAGGTGATAACCGAAGCTGGTACGCACCGGCTCGGAAACCTGATCCTTGTTCAGAGCATAGAGCGCTGTTTCGAACACTGGATCATAGACACCCTGACCCGCGAAGCCCAGATCGCCGCCATTGGCAGCAGAACCCGGATCCTGGGAGAACTCCTTGGCCAATGCCTCGAAGCTTTCGCCCTTGGCCAATCGCTGCTGAATCTCGACGATTTTCGCTTTGGCTTGCTCGTCGCTGACCTTGTCGCTGACTTCGATCAGAATGTGTGCAGCACGACGCTGTTCTGCCAGGTTGGCAATTTCTTTCTGATAAAGCGCTTGCAGCTCATCATCTTTAACAGTCACCTGATCAAAGAAAGCCGACTTCTTCAATTCGATGTAGTCGATCACGACCTGATCCGGCGTCATGAACTCTTTGGCATGCTCGTCGTAGTAGGCCTTGATCTCTTCGTCACTGAGTTTCACCGCGGCCGGGTCGGCCTTGATGTTCAGAGAAGCGAAATCACGGGTTTGCTTTTCAAGACGGGCAAACGCATTCACCTGTTCGTCGGTCACAAAGCCGCTGCCAGCCAAACCGGCACGGAGCTGACCGATCAGCATTTCCTGACCCAGCATGTCGCGGAACTGCAGACGGCCGTAGCCCAGCTGACGAATCACCTGATCGAAACGCTCAGGGCTGAACTTGCCATCTTCCTGAAACTCGGGAGTCAGCAGAATCACTTGATCCAGTGCCGCCTCGGAGAAGGAGAACTTCGCTTCATTGGCGCCTTGCAGCAACAGCTTGCGATCGATCAACCCCTTGAGGGCCGCTTCGCGCAGCATCTTCTCATCCAGCAGAGAAGCGTCGAAATCCTTGCCCAACTGCTGCATCAGCTGACGACGTTGCATGTCGACGGCCTGGCTCAGTTCGGTCTGAGTGATTTCTTCACCGTTTACCTTGGCGGCATCCTGGCTGGTAGAGGTGGCTTGGAAAATGGCATCGAAACCTGTCAACGCCATTAACGCGACGATGACTCCGATGATGGTCTTGGCAATCCAACCTTGTGAATTGTCCCTGATATTTTGCAGCATGCTTCCCCCAGAAACGGTCTTACGTAATGAACAACCGTGGAGCGTGGGTAGAGTCCGGATAGAAGAAAGGCGCATCCGAGGATGCGCCTTCTCGTAACTGGCGGAGCGGACCGGGCTCGAACCCGCGACCCCCGGCGTAACACGACGATGTCATCATCGACGGCACTACCGCTCCGCTGCCAAGCCTGGCGTGCGCCTGACCCGGTTGGGTAAAAGGTGTTACAGAAACTTAGTTAACCGCTTCTTTCAGTGCTTTGCCGGCTTTGAAACCAGGCTTTTTAGCAGCAGGAATTTCCAGCGTTTTACCGGTCTGTGGGTTACGACCAGTGCGAGCAGGACGATCGGTTACAGAGAAAGTACCAAAGCCAACCAGTACCACAGAGTCGCCAGCCTTAAGAGCACCAGTGACGGATTCGATTACTGCGTCCAGTGCACGACCAGCTGCAGCTTTCGGGATATCAGCAGATGCAGCGATAGCATCAATCAGTTCCGACTTGTTCACTCTAAGTCCCCTTATATCTGTTTGAGTATGTTTCTAAAGTTTTTTGGTGAAAGCAAAAACGATTGCTGAAGCACTTATTGACACTTATAGAGCCGCTTTATAACAAGGGCTCTAAAAAGCGTCAAGAAAGCACATCAGGCAAATCCGTATTAATGCGTGCTAATTCTTTCCTTAGAGTCAGACTCTCGCTTGTCGTCCTTGGCAACAATCTCGGGAGCCACATCCGGCAAGGGCTCCGGCGCGTATTGCAGCGCAATTTGCAGGACCTCGTCAATCCATTTAACCGGTTTGATTTGAAGATCCTGTTTGATGTTGTCAGGAATTTCCTTCAGATCGCGAACATTCTCTTCAGGAATAATTACCGTCTTGATCCCACCACGGTGAGCCGCCAATAACTTTTCCTTCAAGCCTCCGATCGCCAATACCTGACCACGCAGAGTAATTTCACCGGTCATTGCAACATCTGCACGCACAGGAATAAGTGTCAATGCCGAGACCAGCGCCGTGCACATGCCGACACCCGCACTTGGGCCATCCTTGGGCGTAGCGCCTTCCGGCATGTGAATGTGAATGTCTCGTTTCTCGTGGAAATCCAATGGGATACCGAGGCTCTTGGCGCGGCTTCGTACCACCGTCAAAGCCGCGGTAATCGACTCAAGCATCACGTCACCGAGCGAGCCGGTCTTGATCAACTGTCCTTTACCCGGCACAACAGCGGCTTCAATCGTCAGCAATTCACCCCCCACCTGAGTCCAGGCCAACCCGGTCACTTGACCGATCTGGTCCTGCTGCTCGGCGAGGCCGTAGCTGAATTTTCTTACACCCAGGAAGTGCTCCAGGAGCTCCGGAGTCACGGTCACCGTGAAGCGTTTTTCCATCGCATGTTCTTTGACCGCCTTGCGGCAAATCTTCGCGATCTGGCGCTCAAGGCCCCGCACACCGGCTTCACGCGTGTAATAACGAATGATGTCCCGAATCGCTTCGTTGTCGAATGCCAGCTCACCCTTCTTCAGGCCATTGGCCTCAATTTGCTTGGGCGCGAGGTATTTGACCGCGATATTGATTTTTTCGTCTTCGGTGTAGCCCGGCAGACGAATGACTTCCATCCGGTCCAGCAAGGCCGGCGGGATGTTCATCGAGTTGGAGGTGCACAGGAACATTACATCGGACAGGTCGTAGTCGACCTCCAGGTAATGGTCATTGAAGTTGTGGTTTTGCTCGGGATCCAGCACTTCGAGCAATGCAGAGGCCGGATCGCCACGCATGTCGCTGCCCATCTTGTCGATTTCATCGAGCAGGAACAACGGGTTGCGAACACCCACCTTTGTCATTTTTTGAATCAATCGACCTGGCATCGAACCGATGTAGGTGCGGCGATGACCACGGATTTCCGCCTCATCACGAACGCCACCCAAAGCCATGCGTACGAACTTGCGGTTCGTTGCATGAGCAATGGATTCTGCCAGCGAGGTTTTACCCACACCAGGAGGTCCGACCAGACACAGAACCGGACCACGAATTTTCTTCACGCGCTTCTGCACGGCGAGGTATTCGAGAATCCGCTCTTTGACTTCGTCCAGACCGTAGTGATCCGCGTCAAGAATGTCCTCAGCACGCTTCAGGTCAAGGCGTACCTTGCTCTGGGCCTTCCACGGCACCTGAACCAGCCAGTCGATGTAGGAGCGCACCACGGTGGCTTCTGCAGACATCGGCGACATTTGCTTGAGTTTGTTCAACTCGGCCTGGGCCTTGGCCATTGCATCCTTTGGCAAGCCCGCAGCATCGATACGCTTTTTCAGCTCTTCGATTTCGTTGTGACCTTCGTCACCATCGCCCAGCTCTTTCTGAATGGCCTTCATCTGCTCATTCAGGTAGTACTCGCGCTGGCTGCGCTCCATTTGCTTTTTGACACGGCCACGGATGCGTTTTTCGACCTGCAACAGGTCAATTTCGGCATCCAGCAACGCCAGGACGTGCTCGACCCGGGTTTGCAGGTCAATGATTTCGAGAATTTCCTGCTTCTGTTCGATCTTGAGCGCCATGTGGGCAGCCATCGTATCGACCAGACGACTTGGCTCATCAATGCTGTTAAGCGAAGACAGAACTTCGGCCGGGACTTTTTTCCCCAGCTGCACATACTGCTCGAACTGCGAGAGCAGGCTGCGTACGAATACTTCGGACTCTCGTTCCGGTGCTGCCTCTTCATCGATCAAAGAGACTTCGGCACTCAGGTAACCATCCGCCTGGCCAAAATGCTCGACAGCACCACGCTGCTCGCCTTCGACCAGTACTTTAACGGTGCCATCCGGGAGTTTGAGCAACTGCAGGACCGTGGCGATAGTACCTACGCGATAAAGGGCATCTTCACCCGGATCATCGTCCGCAGGATTTTTCTGAGCCAACAGCAGAATCTGCTTGTCGCCCGTCATCGCAGCCTCAAGGGCCTCGATTGATTTCTCGCGTCCCACGAACAGTGGGATCACCATGTGCGGATACACCACAACATCGCGCAATGGCAGGAGAGGCAATTCGATGGTTGTCTTCATGATTTCGCCTCTACGGCGGCCATAAGGCCGTAATCAGATGGATGTAAGCTTGGAGCCAAGATGGGGGCAGTGTCGAAAAAAAACAAGCGTTGAACGACAGGAAAAAAAAAGGGGCCCGAAGGCCCCTTCTTTAACACGCAGCGTGTAATACAAAGCAATACACTTACGCGTCAGGTGCAGCCTTGGCAGTCGCTTCGTTGTTTTCATAAATCAACAACGGCTTGGACTTGCCTTCAATAACGCTTTCGTCGATCACCACTTTACTCACCTCGGACTGCGAGGGGATTTCATACATGGTGTCGAGCAGCACGCCTTCAAGAATCGAACGCAGGCCACGTGCGCCAGTCTTGCGCTCAAGCGCACGCTTGGCGACGGCTTTCAAGGCATCGGCACGGAACTCAAGATCAACGCCTTCCATCTCGAACAACTTGCCGTACTGCTTGGTCAACGCGTTTTTCGGCTCGGTAAGAATCTGCATCAATGCAGCTTCATCAAGCTCATCCAGCGTCGCCAAAACAGGCAGACGACCCACGAATTCCGGGATCAGACCGAACTTGACCAGATCGTCAGGCTCGACTTCACGCAGGGATTCGCCAACCTTCTTGCCCTCTTCTTTACTGCGAACTTCAGCACTGAAGCCGATGCCGCCACGTGTCGAACGAGCCTGTACAACCTTTTCCAGACCCGAGAACGCGCCACCACAGATAAACAGGATGTTGCGGGTATCAACCTGCAAGAATTCCTGCTGTGGATGCTTGCGACCGCCCTGAGGCGGCACGGAAGCCACGGTGCCTTCAATCAGCTTGAGCAAGGCCTGCTGGACACCTTCGCCGGAAACATCGCGGGTAATCGAAGGGTTGTCGGATTTGCGCGAAATCTTGTCGATTTCATCGATATAGACAATACCCATCTGGGCCTTCTCTACATCGTAATCGCATTTCTGAAGCAGCTTCTGAATGATGTTTTCCACATCTTCGCCCACGTAACCGGCTTCAGTCAGCGTGGTTGCGTCAGCAATGGTAAACGGTACATTCAGCAGACGGGCCAGTGTTTCAGCCAGCAGGGTTTTACCCGAGCCGGTCGGGCCGATCAGCAGGATGTTGCTCTTGCCGAGTTCGACGTCGTCATTCTTTTTGTCACGTTGGTTAAGGCGCTTGTAGTGGTTATACACCGCTACAGCCAAAACCTTTTTGGCACGTTCCTGACCAATGACGTATTGATCAAGAATGCCGCTGATTTCTTTTGGCGAAGGTAATTTATGCGCGCTGCTTTCGGCCTGGGCTTCCTGCACCTCCTCACGGATGATGTCATTGCACAGGTCGACGCATTCGTCGCAGATAAAGACCGAGGGGCCGGCAATCAATTTGCGCACTTCATGCTGGCTTTTGCCACAGAAGGAGCAATAGAGCAATTTGCCGTTGTCCTCGCCGTTGCGGGTGTCAGTCATTCGATCGATCCAAATCCGATAGGCTTGCAACACAAGATGAAGGCAACTGCGGGCTTTTTCAAGCCCACAGGTGGTCAGTTAACCCGACCGGCCACACTTGTACTGCTTAAGCGGGCATTTGACGCTTGCTGAACACAGAGTCGATCAGACCATATTCGGCTGCACGCTCGGCGCTCATGAAGTTGTCACGTTCGGTATCGCGCTCGATGGTTTCGAGCGTTTGACCGGTGTGGTGAGCCAACAGCGAGTTCAAACGATGACGAATGTTGAGGATTTCCTTGGCATGGATGTCGATATCCGAAGCCTGCCCCTGGAAACCGCCCAACGGCTGGTGAATCATCATGCGCGAGTTAGGCAGGCAGTGACGCTTGCCTGGCGCGCCGCCAGCCAACAGGAATGCACCCATGCTGCACGCTTGACCGATACAGATGGTCGACACGTCCGGCTTGATGAACTGCATGGTGTCGTAGATCGACATGCCAGCAGTTACCGAGCCACCCGGTGAGTTGATGTAAAGATGGATGTCCTTGTCCGGATTTTCGGCCTCAAGGAACAACAGCTGCGCCGCCACCAGGTTGGCCATGTAGTCTTCTACAGGGCCTACCAGGAAGATGATTCGCTCCTTCAACAGGCGCGAATAGATGTCATAGGCACGTTCGCCACGGGCAGACTGCTCAACAACCATCGGGACCAGGCCGCCTGCGGCCTGGATGTCAGAGTTCTGCTGAATATAAGAATTGCGGGACATGTCCGGCAGTCACTCCCAAATAGTCATGTCTGGAATACGCATAAGCCAGCTCGAGGCTGGCTTATGGTTGTGTTTTCTAACGATTCAGAAATCAGTCGGCTTGTGGAGCTTCCACCGGCTTAACAGCTTCTTCGTAAGAGACCGCTTTATCGGTCACCTTAGCCTTCTGCAGAACAGTATCCACAACTTGCTCTTCCAGCACAACCGAACGCACTTCGTTCAATTGCTGGTCATTTTTGTAGTACCAAGCTACAACCTGCTCCGGCTCCTGGTAAGCGGAAGCCATTTCCTGAATCATTTCGCGAACGCGATCTTCGTCAGGCTTGAGGTCGAACTGCTTGACCACTTCAGCCACGATCAGACCCAGCACTACACGGCGCTTGGCTTGCTCTTCGAACAGCTCAACCGGCAGTTGGTCCGGCTTGATGTTGCCACCGAACTGCTGAACAGCCTGAACGCGCAGACGATCAACTTCGCTGGACAGCAATGCCTTAGGCACTTCGATCGGGTTGGCAGCCAGCAGACCGTCCATTACCTGATTCTTGACCTTGGATTTGATCGCCTGACGCAGCTCGCGCTCCATGTTCTTGCGAACTTCAGCACGGAAACCTTCCAGACCCGTTTCCTTGATACCGAACTGGGCGAAGAACTCTTCGTTCAGTTCCGGCAGCTTGGGCTCGGATACAGTGTTGACCGTTACAGTGAACTCAGCGGCTTTGCCAGCCAGGTCCAGGTTCTGGTAGTCAGCCGGGAAAGTCAGGTTCAGAACGCGCTCTTCGCCAGCCTTGGCACCCACCAGACCTTCTTCGAAGCCAGGGATCATGCGGCCCGAACCCAGAACCAGCTGGGTAGCCTTGGCGGAACCGCCAGCGAATACTTCGCCATCAACCTTGCCAACGAAATCGATGTTCAGCTGGTCTTCGTTCTGAGCAGCACGCTCAGTCACTTCAAAGCGGGTGTTCTGCTTGCGCAGCACGTCCAGCATTTTATCCAGGTCGGCATCAGCCACTTCGGCGCTCAGGCGCTCGATGGCGATGGTGTCCAGACCGGTCACTTCGAATTCAGGGAAAACTTCGAACGTGGCAACGTATTCCAGATCCTTGCCTTTTTCAAAGACCTTAGGCTCGACCGAAGGCTGGCCGGCAGGGTTCAGCTTTTGCTCAACCACTGCTTCATAGAAGGATGCCTGGATCACATTGCCCAGAGCTTCTTGACGTGCATCAGCTTCGTAACGCTGACGAATCACGCTCATTGGCACCTTGCCTGGACGGAAGCCCGGGATCTTGGCCTTTTGGGCAGTCTGTTGCAGACGCTTGTTGACTTCAGCCTCAATACGCTCAGCTGGCACGCCAATGGTCATGCGACGCTCAAGAGCGGAAGTATTTTCAACAGAAACTTGCATGGATATTCCTCGTTGCACAGACGTTAGCCGGCCGTTTCCGACCCCATAATCAAGGGCATGCATTCTAGAGGGTCAAACTCAAGAAGTCACCCTACCGGAATCGAGCAAAGAAACAGCAGGTACATTATTAAGCGGAAGCAATCATTTGCTTAACCACCTCAGAACACACAAACCTTTACACACAGACCCTAATTCAGAGCCTTCTATATAGAAGCAAGCATCAGACAGGCGCCCGGCAAGCTCTCTACGGCGCATGAAGATCAAAAAACCGCATAATGCAGCAACACAATGCAGCTCACCTCAACGCCGGAAAATCGCCCGACACCCCTATCAGAACCAAAAACCGCCAGAACGAAAAAGGCGCAGCCCTTTTCAGGTGCTGCGCCTTTTTGTCAAACAGTGGATGAACCACTAAATTTGGTGCGGACGGAGAGACTCGAACTCTCACACCTTGCGGCGCTGGAACCTAAATCCAGTGTGTCTACCAATTCCACCACATCCGCATTTCAAACTTTTGAAGCAAAGACGCCAGATGATTAATCTGGCGTCTTTCTAAATATGGGGTGGACGAAGGGGATCGAACCCTCGACAACGGGAGTCACAATCCCGTGCTCTACCAACTGAGCTACGCCCACCATATTGCCTGTGTTGCCTTACTTGTGCCAAAGCTGCCTAATGGCGCACCCGGCAGGACTCGAACCTGCGACCATCCGCTTAGAAGGCGGATGCTCTATCCAGCTGAGCTACGGGCGCCTTGTTAATCTGTACTCTGTGACGACTACAAACTAAGTGCTTTCAGTATCACCAAGCTAGACATCAACTTCGCTCTACCTTCTTAACCAGTGCTAGGCTGTGCCCGACAAGTGCGACGAATGTTATAGGTGAGTCGGGAAGTCGTCAACACTTTTTTGAAAAAAGTTTAGAAATATAAAGGGGTTAGGGGAATAAGCAGACCAAGCGCCTTTGCCCTTACGCCACGGCATGCGAGAATGCACGTCCTTTTTCCACCCTTTACGATGGTTAATCACGCGTAATGACTGCACAACTAATCGACGGCAAAGCGATCGCCGCCAGCCTGCGCCAGCAGATTGCCAAACGTGTCGCCGAGCGCCACGAGCAAGGCCTGCGCACCCCTGGCCTGGCAGTGATTCTGGTAGGCAGCGATCCTGCCTCCCAGGTTTATGTTTCGCACAAGCGTAAAGACTGCGAAGAGGTAGGCTTCCTTTCTCAAGCCTATGACCTGCCTTCCGATACGACCCAGCAAGCCCTGACCGATCTGATCGACCGCCTTAATGAAGACGCGAACATCGACGGCATCCTGCTGCAACTGCCCCTTCCGGAACACCTGGATGCGTCCAGACTGCTGGAGCGCATTCGCCCGGACAAAGACGTTGACGGTTTTCACCCTTATAACGTCGGCCGCCTGGCACAGCGCATCCCCCTGCTGCGCCCGTGCACGCCTAAAGGCATCATGACCTTGCTGGAAAGCACCGGTCAGGACCTGTACGGAATGGACGCAGTGATTGTGGGTGCCTCCAACATCGTGGGTCGCCCAATGGCCATGGAGCTGTTGCTGGCTGGCTGCACCGTGACCGTCACCCACCGCTTCACCAAGGATCTGGCGGGCCACGTCGGCCGAGCCGACCTGGTGGTTGTAGCCGCCGGCAAGCCGGGCCTGGTCAAGGGCGAATGGATCAAGGAAGGCGCCATCGTGATCGACGTTGGCATCAACCGTCAGGCTGACGGCAAGCTGGTGGGCGACGTGGTTTACGAGACCGCCCTGCCCCGCGCCGGCTGGATCACCCCGGTGCCGGGCGGCGTAGGCCCGATGACTCGTGCCTGCCTGCTGGAAAACACCTTGTACGCAGCTGAAACATTGCACGGCTGATTATTGTGCAAACCGCTGCAGATAACGGCACCTTCGGGTGCCGTTTTTAGTAGCGACGGTAAAAGACAGGCAAACAAAAGCCCGCACTGGGCGGGCTTTTGTTCATACAACGGGCAACCTAGTCAGCCAGACGCCAGGTAGTACCGCCTTTACCGTCTTCCAGCACAACACCCATTGCCGTGAGCTGATCGCGAATCCGATCAGACTCCGCCCAGTCCTTACCGGCACGGGCGGCCAAACGCGCATCAATCAAGACCTGAACCTGAGCGGCATCGACTTTGCCTTCGGCACCCGCCTGCAGGAAGTCATCGGCCTCCAACTGCAGAACACCCAGCACATCCGCCAGTTGCTTGAGGCGCGCAGCCAGACCGGCCGCAGCCTGCAGATCGGTTTCGCGCAACCGGTTGATCTCGCGAACCATCTCGAACAGCACTGCACAGGCTTCCGGCGTACCAAAGTCGTCGTTCATTACCTGGGTAAAGCGCTCGACAAATGCTTCGCCACCGGCTGCAGCCACCTTCGGCAAGCCTTTAAGTGCGTTGTAGAAACGATCAAGGGCTGCTTTCGCATCCTTGAGGTTGTCTTCTGAGTAGTTGATCGAGCTACGGTAGTGGCTCGACACCAACAGATAACGCACCACTTCCGGGTGATATTTCGCCAGAACATCGCGAATGGTGAAGAAGTTGTTCAAGGATTTGGACATCTTCTCGCCATTGATGCGAATCATCCCGCAGTGCATCCAGGCGTTGGCGTAGGTTTTACCGGTCGCCGCCTCGCTTTGGGCGATTTCGTTTTCATGGTGCGGGAACTCAAGATCACTGCCCCCCCCATGAATATCGAACGTCTCACCCAGGCAGCAGGTCGACATCACCGAGCACTCAATGTGCCAGCCCGGACGCCCTGCTCCCCATGGCGACTCCCAGCTCGGTTCGCCGGGCTTGACGCCCTTCCACAGCACGAAGTCCAGCGGATCATCCTTGGCCTCGTCGACCTCGATGCGTGCACCGATGCGCAGGTCTTCGATCTTTTTGCGTGACAGCTTGCCGTAACCCATGAACTTGGCAACGCGGTAATACACGTCACCATTGCCCGGAGCGTAGGCGTAACCCTTGTCGATCAAGGTCTGGATCATCGCGTGCATGCCCGGGATATGATCCGTGGCACGAGGCTCCATATCCGGCTTGAGGATATTGAGCCGCGCTTCATCTTCATGCATCGCCGCGATCATGCGCTCGGTCAGCACCTCAAAAGGCTCGCCGTTTTCACGGGCACGATTGATGATCTTGTCTTCAATATCCGTGATGTTTCGCACATAGGTCAGGTTGTAACCGCTGAAACGCAACCAGCGGGTCACCAGATCGAAAGCGATCATGCTGCGGCCATGGCCAATGTGGCAGTAGTCGTACACGGTCATGCCGCACACGTACATGCGCACATTGTTACCGTCCAGCGGCTTGAAAACTTCTTTGCTCTTGGTGAGCGTGTTGTAGATCGTAAGCACGGCTTGTTCCTTCAAAACTTGATCACTGGCCCCACGAATCGCGCAGGGTCACAGTACGGTTGAATACCGGGTGACCGGGTTTCGAGTCCTTGATATCCGCGCAGAAGTAACCTTCGCGCTCGAACTGGAAACGGTCTTCCGGCTGTGCATTGCCCAACGAAGGCTCAGCACGACAACCAGTCAGTACCTGCAGCGAATCAGGGTTGATGTTTTCCAGGAAGCCCGCGCCATCCTCAGCCTTTTCAGGGTTCGGCGAACGGAACAGACGATCGTACAAACGCACTTCGCACTCGACACTGGCGGCCGCCGGCACCCAGTGCACAACACCTTTGACCTTGCGACCTTCCGGATTCTTGCCCAGGGTCTCAGGGTCGTACGAGCAACGCAGCTCAACGATATTGCCGTCAGCATCCTTGATCGCTTCGTCGGCACGAATCACATAGCTGCCGCGCAGGCGCACTTCGCCACCTGGCTCAAGACGCTTGTAGCCTTTTGGCGGCTCTTCCATGAAGTCGTCACGATCGATGTAGATTTCACGGGCGAATGGCAAAACCCGCACACCCATGTCTGCTTTCGGATGGCAAGGCAGCTCAAGGTTCTCGACCTTGCCTTCGTCGTAGTTGGTGATCACGACTTTCAACGGACGCAGCACGCACATGGCACGCGGGGCGCTGTGGTCCAGGTCGTCACGAATGCTGAATTCGAGCATGCCGAAGTCGACCACGCCATCGGAACGGTTGGTACCGACCATGTCGCAGAAGTTGCGGATCGATTTAGGCGTGTAACCGCGACGACGGAAACCCGACAGAGTCGACATGCGCGGGTCATCCCAGCCATTGACGTGCTTTTCATCGACCAGCTGCTTGAGCTTGCGCTTGCTGGTGATGGTGTAGTTCAGGTTCAGGCGGCTGAATTCGTACTGACGCGGTTGCGCCGGAACAGGCAGGCTGTCAAGAAACCATTCGTACAGGGGGCGATGGCTTTCGAACTCCAGGGTGCAGATCGAATGGGTAATACCCTCGATTGCATCCGACTGACCATGAGTGAAGTCATAGTTCGGATAAATGCACCATTTGTCACCGGTCTGGTGGTGATGGGCATGGCGGATGCGGTACATGATCGGATCACGCAGGTTCATGTTCGGCGAAGCCATGTCGATCTTGGCCCGCAGCACGCATTTGCCGTCTTCGAACTCACCGGCGGTCATACGGGCGAACAGGTCCAGGTTCTCTTCGACGCTGCGATCGCGGAACGGGCTGTTCTTGCCCGGCTCGGTCAGGCTGCCGCGGTATTCCTTGGCCTGCTCAGGGGTCAGGTCGCAGACGTAGGCCTTACCCTCTTTGATCAGGTAATTTGCCCATTCGTGTAACTGGTCGAAATACTGCGAGGCATAGCGCACTTCACCAGACCACTCAAAGCCCAGCCATTTCACGTCGCTTTCAATTGCGTCGATGTATTCCTGGTCTTCCTTGGCCGGGTTGGTGTCGTCAAAACGCAAATGCGTCACGCCGCCAAATTCCTGAGCCAGCCCAAAGTTCACGCAAATGGATTTGGCATGACCGATGTGCAGGTAGCCGTTGGGCTCTGGCGGAAAACGGGTCACGATCTGCTTGCATTTACCCGAGTCAAGGTCCGCCTGAACGATAGGACGCAGGAAATTGGCCGGGACAGCTGGGCCAGCCTTTGGATTCAGAGTGGGGTCGACAGTGGGCTTGCTCATAGGATCCTTGGACATAACAGGTGCGCGGCCTGGGTCGGCCGACTAAATCAAAGCGCCTATCATAGCCGATGCTGTCAAGTCCCTGACAGAGCAGAGTCTCAATCCGAATGGCTAAAACCGCTGCATTTAATGCCCATATCGCAAAACCCCATCGAAATGTCCGGCGAGCACGCTAAACTCCGCCACGCGGCTGTATCTACCCAGCCAGCTCAGGGGTTGAGGCGATTCCTGCCACTCCCGAGCCCGACGAATTCTTTGATAGAGCGATAAAGACCATGTCAAAAGTAAAACTGAGCACCAACCACGGCGACATCGTGATCCAGCTGAACGCTGAAAAGGCGCCGATTACCGCTGCCAACTTCATCGAATACGTAAACGCCGGCCACTACGAAAACACTGTTTTTCACCGTGTAATCGGCAACTTCATGGTCCAGGGCGGCGGTTTTGAGCCTGGCATGAAAGAAAAGAAAGACAAGCGCCCAAGCATCCAGAACGAAGCTGACAACGGCCTGCCGAACAAGAAGTACACCGTTGCCATGGCTCGCACCATGGAACCGCATTCGGCCTCCGCCCAGTTCTTCATCAACGTGGCTGACAACGATTTCCTCAACCACAGCGGCAAAACCGTTCAGGGCTGGGGTTATGCAGTGTTTGGCGAAGTGATTGAAGGCAAGGACGTGGTCGACAAGATCAAAGGCGTTCAGACCACTTCCAAAGCCGGCCACCAGGACGTGCCAGCTGAAGACGTGATCATCGAGAAAGCCGAGATCATTGAGTGATATTACTGATTTCAGATTTGCATCTGGAAGAGGAGCGCCCGGATATAACCCGGGCGTTTCTGGATTTCCTGGCCGGACGCGCTCGTTCGGCACAGGCGCTGTACATTCTCGGCGACTTTTTTGAAGCCTGGATTGGCGACGATGCAATGACGCCCTATCAGCGCTCCATTTGCCAAGCGCTGCGAACACTGAGCGATACCGGCACCCAGGTCTTCCTGATGCACGGCAACCGCGACTTCCTGCTGGGCCAGGCCTTCTGCAAGGCGGCTGGCTGCACCTTACTTAAAGACCCGAGCGTTGTAGATTTTTACGGCGAACCGGTTCTGCTGATGCACGGCGACAGCCTGTGCACCCGCGATGAAGCCTACATGCGTCTGCGACGCTACCTGCGCAACCCAGTGACCTTGTGGGTATTACGCCACCTGCCACTGAGCACCCGCCATAAACTGGCGCGCAAGCTGCGCAGCGAAAGCCGCGCCCAGACCCGCATGAAAGCCAACGACATTGTCGATGTGACCCCCGAGGAAATCCCGCGGATCATGGCGCACCATGGCGTCCACACCTTGATTCATGGTCACACCCATCGCCCGGCCATTCACAAGCTGCAAATCGGCGATCACGCCGCCAAGCGCATTGTGCTCGGCGACTGGGACCGCCAAGGCTGGGCCTTGCAAGTGGACGAGCAAGGCATGCAACTGGCGCCGTTTGAGTTTGCGCCAGCCTAGAATCAACAGCCCCTGACCCTCGACAGAGGGTGGGGCAAGCGCACAAGCCCGCCGATCAATGCCCGCTCGCCGCCGGACCCGGCTTGGCGGTAAATGGCGGTTTGGCCAGCCACACCAGCAAAATCAAGCCCATGAACAACCAGCCCATCAGCGTGAAATAGTCCACGGTGGAGAACATATAGGCCTGGCTGTTGAGGATCTGCTCCATCTGCGCATATGCCCGCTGACTCGCGCCCCCCAAGCTTTCCAGCGTGCTTCGCGTCACCGGATCGTAGGCACTGATGCTTTCGCTCATGTAGGCATGATGCTGATCAGCCCGACGAATCCAGATCCAGGTTGTCAGTGACGCCGCAAAACTACCGCCCAACGTCCTCAGGAACGTCGCCAGCCCTGCTCCATCGGCAATTTGATGAGGCGGTAAATCCGACATCAAAATGCTCAAGGTCGGCATAAAGAACAACGCGACGCCAATCCCCATAAACAGTTGCACCATGGCAATACGCTGGAAATCCACCTCATGGGTGAAGTCGGCGCGCATAAAGCAACTCAGGCCAATGGCCAGGAATGCCAGTCCGGCGAGCAGGCGCAAGTCAAATTTGTGCGCGTACTTACCCACGAACGGTGACAACACCACAGGCAAAATCCCGATAGGTGCCACCGCCAACCCTGCCCAGGTCGCGGTATACCCCATCTGGGTTTGCAGCCACTGCGGCAAGATCAGATTGATCCCGAAAAAGCCGGCATAGCCCAGCACCAGGACGATGGTACCGATGCGGAAGTTGCGGTGTGAAAACAGGCGCAAATTGACAATCGGATGCTTGTCGGTCATTTCCCAAATGACAAAAGCGGCCAGCGCCACCACGGACAATGCTGTACCCAAGAGAATGAAACTGGATTCGAACCAGTCCAGATCATTGCCCTTGTCGAGCACGATCTGCAGGGCTCCCACACCGATGATCAGGGTAATCAAGCCCACGTAATCCATCGGTTGACGGGTAATCACAACCGGCCGGGCCTTGAGCTGCTGGCGAACCACCATCACTGCGAAAGCGCCAATCGGGATATTGATAAAGAAGATCCACGGCCAACTGTAGCTGTCCGTAATCCAGCCCCCCAAAATCGGCCCGGCAATGGGCGCAACCACCGTGACCATGGCCAGCAATGCCAATGCCATCCCCCGTTTCGCAGGGGGATACACCGCAATCAACAAGGTTTGGGTCATGGGATACAGAGGCCCCGCGACCAGCCCCTGCAGCACCCGGAACCCCACCAGCTCAGGCATTGAGGTCGAGATACCGCACAAAAAGGAGGCCAGCACGAACAGAATGGTCGCCCACAAGAACAACTTTACCTCGCCAAAACGACGGCTCAGCCAGCCGGTCAGCGGCAATGCAATCGCGTTACTTACAGCGAATGAGGTGATGACCCACGTGCCCTGCTCTGAACTCACCCCCAGGTTGCCGGAGATAGTAGGCAGAGCGACGTTGGCAATAGTGGTGTCGAGCACCTGCATGAAGGTCGCCAGCGAAAGCCCGATGGTGGCCATCAGCAAGCTGGGGGGGGTAAATGATGCGTTCGTACTCATCGCAAATCCTTTAAAACCGGGTGTACAGCCCCGCCAGTGGGCAGGGGCTTATGGATTGGCGAATCAACGTTGAGCGGCAGTGTTACCGGAGACCGAGCTATTGCTGTCAATCAAGCGCGTAATGAGCGCTTCGGCATCGGCCAGTTGCTGCTGGTAAACATTGGTGGTGAATGCCGCTTTCTGCGGCGGCAACTGCGCAAGCACCGGACCGCTCTGGTCGCGCAGGTTCACCTCGACCATCGTTGACAGCCCGACTCGCAGCGGGTGCTCGGTCAGTTGCTCAGGGTTGATATGAATGCGCACAGGCACACGCTGGACGATCTTGATCCAGTTACCCGTAGCGTTTTGTGCTGGCAACAACGCAAACGCGCTACCCGTACCGGCCCCGATGCTGTCGACAGAACCGCTGTACTTCACGCTACTGCCGTAGATGTCCGCCTCAATGTCCACCGGCTGGCCAATGCGCATGTTGTGCAATTGGGTTTCCTTGAAGTTGGCATCGATCCACAGCTGATTCAGCGGAATGACCGCCATCAACGCTGTGCCTGGCTGAACCCGTTGGCCCAACTGAACCGTACGCTTGGCTACGTAGCCCGTGACCGGTGCGATCAGCGTGGTACGGGCATGCGCCAGGTAGGCTTGGCGCAACTGTGCCGCAGCCGCCATCACATCCGGGTGATTGACCACCGCGGTGTTATCCACCAGCGCCCGCGAGGTATCCAGTTGCTGCTCGGCATTGCGCAAGGCGCTACGCGCAGAAGACAGGTCATCCCGGGCATGAGAAAGCTCTTCCTGAGAGATTGCCCCGCCTGCCGCCAGACTTTTACGCCGGCTGTAGTTGTCCTGAGCTTTTTGCACTTCGGACTTTTGCGCAGCCACCTGTGCCTTCATGCCATCAACATTGCTGAACAGGCCACGAACCTGACGCACCGTACGGGCCAGGTTGGCCTCGGCACTTTGCAAGCCCACCAGGGCATCACTCGGGTCGAAGCTGACCAGCGTCTGGCCCTCATGTACCAGATCGCCATCATCGGCCCCGATACTCACCACAGTCCCCGTTGCCAACGGCGTGATTTCAACCACGTTGCCGTTTACATAGGCATCGTCGGTGCTCTCATTCCAGCGACCATACAGTTCGTGCCAGGCCCAGACACCCAGCCCGAGCAGAATGACCACTACGGCCAGCCCGCCCAGCCAGCGCTTGCGGTTACGCTGATTGGCAGCGTCCTCTTGGTGTTGCGTTTCGTTTGGTGTTTGCACAGTAGCCATGGATCAGTACCTGAAATTATTTTGCCAGCGAGGCTTGAGTGGGAGCAGCCAATGCCGTGTGGGCAGGTTCAAAGCCGCCGCCGAGGGCCTGCATCAATTGAATCGAGAGGTCGATCCGGTTTGCATTCAGATCCGCCAGCAAGCGCTGGGCCTGAAGCAGTTGCTGCTCAATGCTGAGCACGTCCAGATAGTTGCCGACGCCCGAGCCGTACCGCTGCAGGACCGTGTCATACGAGTCCTGGGCGATCGCGGTGGCGCGCTGTTGGGCGTTGATTTGCCGGCCCACCGCGCTTAGCTGTCCAAGGGTGTCGCTGACATCACCCAGCGCACCGACCAGCATCTTGTTGTACTGCGCAACGGCCACATCGTAATTGGCGTCTTCTGCATCCAGCCCGGCACGCAGTCGCCCGCCGTCAAAGATCGGCAACGAGACAGCCGGAGCGATGTTGAAGAAACGACTGGCGGAGCCAAACAGCGCATCCCCCAGCAACGACTGGGTGCCAGCAGCTGCGCTCAAGTTGAGATTGGGGTAAAAGCGGGTTTTAGCGGCGGCAATGTTTTTGCTGGCGGCTTCAACCCGCCAGCGCGCGGCCACCAGATCCGGACGTCGACCAAGCAACTCGGCCGGCAACGTGCCCGGCAGCGCGACAGCCCCCGGGGAAAGGGGGTCGGGACGCGCGATATCAGCACCTCGATCAGGCCCTTTGCCCAACAATACGGCCAAGGCAATCCGTGCGCTGCCGAGCTGTTTTTCAGCGTCTATCAGTTGTGCTTGCGCACTGGCCTCAAGGCTCTCGGTTTGTTGATACTGATAGTGACTGTCGATCCCCGAAACCAGACGACGCTGGCTCAGGCTCAGCATTTTGCGGGTGCGTTCGAGGTCTTCCCCGGCCAGATCGCGAACGCTATAGGCATGCCCGAGCGCACTGTAGGCGCGCGCCACATCAGCCGCGAGGGTCAGGCGTGCCGCCTGATTGTCGACCTCTGCGGCACGCGCTTCACCCACTGCGGCTTGCCATGCATCGCGCTGGCCGCCCCACAGGTCGAAGGTGTAATTGAATGTCAGATTCAGATCTCGCTCAGTGCCGTAACGCCCACCCTGCCCCGTGGGATCTTGTACACGGGACAAACGGGAGCGTGTGACATCCGCGCCGGCATCCAGGGTCGGCATGCGCTGTGCATTGGCCGCACTGGCCGCTGCCGTTGCCTGATGCGCACGGGCACTGGCCACTTGCATATCAGGGCTGTCGCGCAGCGCTTCTTTAATCAAGCCGTCGAGCTGTTCATCCCCCAGCCGCTTCCACCAGTCCTTTTCAGGCCAGGCCGCCGGGGTCACGGTAACGCCCTCCAGGGAGTGTGCAGCCTTGAGGGTATTGGCCTGCAGATTGACGCCTTCGGGATTCAACCCGCTGTAGCTGGCGCAACCGGCCAGGGCCATGGCGATGCCCATCAGGCTCAGGTCAGCTCGCAATGTTCTAATGCTCATTTTTCACCCAAGCGCTGAACGGTGATCGGGTCACCCGCCGCCAGCAGTATTTTTTTGAGAATCTGTTCAAGGCTTTGCAGCTCTTGAGGGGTGATCGCGGCCGCCAACTCGTTCATCGCATCGGCACCAATCTGCGGCAGCAAGTCAGCCAGTGCCTGGCCATCAGCGGTGAGCACCAGTTGCACCTGGCGCCTGTCGGCCTCGGAGCGCTGGCGAAGCAACAGGTTTTTCTGCTCAAGGCGATCGAGCATGCGGGTCATCGAACCACTGTCCAATGACAGGTGGCGACACAGGTCCGCCGGCGTATCAACAGCGAATTGCGCCATGATGATCAGCACTTTGAACTGAGCCGCCGTGATGCCGTACGGCTCCATGTGGCTATCAATAATGCGGTCTTTGAGCAACGCAGTACGCCCCAGGAGCAAACCCAGGGTGCAGTTTTGAAACGTATCGGGATGGAAATGCTTCATCTGGGCACCAGAACGCCACACAGGCAATAATGTTTCCAGATGTTACTGCCTAGGCAGCTAATGTCAAGGCGGTAGATAGGACGCTATCTAGTTGAGCGTGTCATATTCCTGCAAATGCCCGTGCGCACGGCACAACCGCTGCGATTTACCCAGTGCACCGCAGCGTCTGTATCACAAATAAAGCGGGCTTATACCGGGGCGGGCACACCACTGTGGAAGCGGAACTCAACATCAGGGGTTTCGATCAATTCCTGTTCGGCCGCTCTGACACGCTCGATCACCTGAGCAATGTCCTTGGCATCGCCATATTGATAAGCCAGCTTCAGGTATCCCTGAAAGTGCCGCGCCTCGCTCTTGAGCAATCCGAAGTAGAACTTGCCGAGCTCATCGTCCAGATGAGGCACCAATGCTTCGAAACGCTCGCAACTACGGGCCTCGATAAATGCACCCACCACCAGTGTATCGACGAGCTTGACCGGCTCGTGATTGCGCACAACCTTGCGCAGCCCGGAAGCGTAGCGGCCGGCCGAAAGCTGGCGCAGTTCGATCTTGCGCTTTTTCATCAGGCGCATGACCTGCTCGTGATGAACCAGCTCTTCACGCGCCAGACGCGACATCATAGTGATCAGGTCAACATGGGAGTGGTACTTCGCGATCAGGCTCAAGGCAGTGCTGGCGGCCTTGAACTCGCAGTTCTTGTGATCGATCAGCAGCGTTTCCTGATCCGCCAGGGCTGCCGTAATCCAGCCATCAGGGGTTCGGCAGCCCAGAAACTCGTGAATTTCAGGAAGAATCACGCGCACACTCCCGACCAAGGGGAATTGCACAGCAGACAGGCGGTGTTTTGAAGAATCGCTGACATGAGGCTCACAAAGACTGGATTGAAGGCGTTTTCAATGGATTGCCCCTAACGGGCCCTGCATTGATCAAGCCCCAAGGCAAAACGGCTGATTATACGGGCCGTAACGCGTAGCACCAACCGCACAACTTGATATGCATCAACGCAGGCACTCCTGCCGAGCAACTATAGTCAATACAGTCGCCTTTATTACTTGTGGAGTCTTCGGTCATGCAAACCATTCGCAGCCTGCTGGTCGTCATTGAACCCGAGCTCATGGAAAGCCTCGCACTCGAACGCGCCAAATACATCGCAAGGACCACCAAAGCCCATTTGCACCTGCTGATTTGCGATAAAAAACACGAACACGCCGACCTGCTCAGCGTGCTTGAAGCCAAACTGGCAGACGAAGCCTTTAACGTGACCAGCGAACAGGCCTGGCATGAAAGCCGGCATGCCACCATCCTCCAGGTGCAACAAGCCAAAGGCTGCGGGCTCGTGATCAAACAGCACGTCCCTGATAACCCCCTGAAAAAAGTCCTGCTGACACCCGAAGACTGGAAACTGCTGCGCTACTGCCCCTGCCCGGTACTGCTGGTAAAGACCGACCGCGACTGGGAGCACGGTGTGGTGCTGGCGGCCGTCGACGTGGGCAACAACGATCCCGAGCATATGGCGCTGCATTCAAGCATTGTTGACCACGGGTTTCGCATCGCCAGCCTGGCCCATGCACAATTGCACGTCATCAGCGCACACCCGGCGCCGACACTGGCCATGGTCGACGAGGTCTACCCCATGGACACCCAGTTGCAAGCCAGCTACCGCGCTGAATGCCAGGTGTTCCAGCAACGCTGCGAGGTTGAAGACGATCGCCTGCATATTGAGGAAGGCCCGGCGGACATGGTCATTCCACGGGTCGCCAAGTCACTCGGCGCGGTCGTCACCGTGATGGGCACCGTGGCCCGCACCGGACTTTCCGGGGCGCTGATCGGCAACACGGCTGAAGTCGTCATCGACAAACTGGACAGCGACATTCTGGTGCTCAAGCCCGATGACATGATCGAGCACCTTGAAGAACTGGCGGCCAAACGCTGACTGGCCAGCGGTCTATTCGTTGAAGGCCTCTTTCAGGAAGCCTGGAGCGATGTACCGCTCATAGTGGGCTTCCGAAAGCAGGAAAAACTCCCGATCAATGGCATCGCGCAATTCCGGCAGGCCCCAGTTGCGAAACTCCGGGAGCAGCACCATGCCATACAACTCCAGCTGATTGATCACCCGCGCACCCCGCGCAATCAGTTGGTAGGCCCAGCAATATTCAGACTGCGTCGGCACAAAGCGAATCTTGCGCCCCACCAGTTGGGCACGCAGCGCCGCCGGGTCGAAAACCTCTACCTTGCCCGACATCACCTGCACCAGAAGCTGCTCCAGCCGACACCAGACGGCACGCTTCTGCTCCTCGTTGTAACCGTTCCAATGGATCACTTCGTGATGGAAACGCTTGCAGCCGCGGCACACGAGGTCACCATAAACCGTTGAGCAAAGGCCTATGCAGGGAGTCTTGATGGTTTGATTGGACATGGCGAAATAGAGCACTGGAGAGCGAAACAGGCGCCCATGTTAGCCCTTTGTCTAACGCAGATCACCCCTCAACCTTCAGGGGCTAACTTACCTTCCACGCATTTTTGCCGTAGAATCGGCCTGCCTTTTAAGGCGCCAATGTCCGTTAGAAGCTGTTTTCAAAGCGTCACGAGCACAGTTGATCCCGAAGAACGGTGTTGGTGAGGGGTGTTTGCTCTGCAAATACCCGCACCAACATTCATCATCCTCCCCGTTCGGAAGGCGTAAAACTTTGAAAACAGCTTCTGTTGGGAATCCTTGCAACTCTGGCTAAGCGGCCCAAAAAGCCCCGCAGCGCATGAGTGCCCGGCATTCCTGGATGAGCGTCCCGGACACCCATTTGGGACCAATGATGAGGGTAATAACTGTGCTTGAAGCCTACCGCAAACATATCGAAGAGCGCGCAGCCCTGGGTATCGTTCCCCAGCCGCTTAACGCCGAACAAACCGCTTCCCTGGTTGAGCTGCTGAAAAACCCACCGGCTGGCGAAGAAGATTTCCTTGTTGACCTGATCACCAATCGCATTCCACCTGGTGTGGACGAAGCTGCTTACGTGAAAGCAGGCTTTTTGGCCGCCGTTGCCAAAGGTGAAGCCACTTCCCCTCTGATCAGCAAAAAGCGCGCTGTTGAACTGCTTGGCACCATGCAAGGCGGCTACAACATCGTGACTCTGGTTGACCTGCTGGACGACGCAGAGCTGGCACCGGTTGCCGCAGAGCAACTCAAGCACACCCTGCTGATGTTTGACGCCTTCCACGACGTCGCTGAAAAAGCCAAAAACGGCAATGCCCACGCTAAAGCAGTGGTGCAGTCCTGGGCTGACGGCGAGTGGTTCAAGAACCGTCCTACCCTGGCTGACAAAATCAGCCTGCGCGTATTCAAGGTAACCGGCGAAACCAACACCGACGACCTGTCGCCTGCACCGGACGCCTGGTCCCGTCCTGACATCCCGCTGCACGCCCTGGCCATGCTGAAAATGGCACGTGACGGTATCGTGCCGGACGTTCAAGGCGCTATCGGCCCGATGAAGCAGATCGAAGAAATGCGCGGCCAGGGCTTCCCTATCGCCTACGTCGGTGACGTTGTCGGTACCGGCTCTTCGCGTAAATCGGCCACCAACTCCGTACTGTGGTTCTTCGGCGACGACGTTCCTTATGTACCGAACAAGCGTGCCGGCGGTTTCTGCTTCGGCAACAAAATCGCTCCGATCTTCTACAACACCATGGAAGATGCGGGCGCACTGCCGATCGAGTTCGACGTTTCCAACATGCACATGGGCGACGTGATCGACCTGTACCCGCATGCAGGCAAAGTCTGCAAACACGGTACTGACGAAGTCATCACCACCTTCGAAATGAAGACCCCGGTGCTGTTGGACGAAGTCCGCGCTGGCGGCCGTATCCCTCTGATCATTGGCCGTGGCCTGACCGAGAAGGCTCGCGCAGAACTGGGCCTGGGTCCATCCGACCTGTTCAAGAAGCCGGAAGCACCTATCGAAAGCACCAAGGGCTTCACCCTGGCGCAAAAAATGGTCGGCAAGGCATGCGGCGTGACTGGCGTTCGTCCAGGCACTTACTGCGAACCTAAAATGACCACCGTCGGTTCTCAGGACACCACCGGTCCAATGACCCGTGACGAACTGAAAGACCTGGCGTGCCTGGGCTTCTCCGCTGATCTGGTGATGCAGTCTTTCTGCCACACCGCGGCCTATCCAAAGCCGATCGACGTGACCACGCACCACACCCTGCCAGACTTCATCAAGACCCGCGGCGGCGTTTCCCTGCGTCCGGGCGACGGCATCATCCACAGCTGGTTGAACCGTATGCTGCTGCCGGATACCGTCGGCACTGGCGGCGACTCCCACACTCGCTTCCCGATGGGCATTTCGTTCCCGGCCGGTTCCGGCCTGGTAGCGTTCGCCGCAGCCACTGGCGTCATGCCACTGGACATGCCGGAATCGATTCTGGTTCGTTTCAAAGGCGAAATGCAGCCTGGTATCACCCTGCGTGACCTGGTTCACGCCATTCCTTACGTCGCTATCCAGAAAGGCCTGCTGACCGTAGAGAAGAAAGGCAAGATCAACGAATTCTCGGGTCGCATCCTGGAAATCGAAGGTCTGGACAACCTGAGCATCGAGCAGGCATTCGAACTGTCCGATGCCTCGGCAGAGCGTTCGGCGGCAGGCTGCACCATCAAGCTGTCCAAAGAATCGATCACCGAATACCTGAACTCCAACATCACCCTGCTGCGCTGGATGATCGGTGAAGGTTACGGCGACGCTCGCACCCTTGAGCGTCGTGCTCAAGCGATGGAAGCCTGGATAGCCAACCCGGAACTGATGGAAGCCGATGCTGACGCCGAATACGCTGAAATCATCGAAATCGATCTGGCCGACATCAAAGAGCCTGTGCTCTGCGCGCCAAACGACCCGGATGACGCTCGCCTGCTGTCCACTGTTGCCGGTGAGAAGATCGACGAAGTGTTCATCGGTTCGTGCATGACCAACATCGGCCACTTCCGCGCTGCGGGCAAGTTGCTGGACAAGGTCAAAGGTCAGCTGCCAACGCGTCTGTGGCTGTCGCCACCGACCAAGATGGACGCTCACCAACTGACCGAAGAAGGCTACTACGGCATCTACGGCAAAGCTGGCGCACGCATGGAAATGCCAGGCTGCTCGCTGTGCATGGGTAACCAGGCACGCGTTGAGCCTAACTCTACCGTGGTGTCGACTTCGACCCGTAACTTCCCGAACCGTCTGGGTGACGGCGCTAACGTCTACCTGGCTTCGGCCGAGCTGGCGTCGGTTGCCTCGATCCTGGGTCGCCTGCCTTCCGTTGAGGAATACATGGCGTACGCGGCCGAGATCAACACCATGGCAGCGGACGTGTACCGCTACCTGAGCTTTGATCAGATCGCCGAATTCCGTGAAGCGGCTGCAAATGCCAATATCCCGGTTATTCAAGCGTAAGCTGAAGCGGTAACGAAAAAGCCCCGCCGTTCGATCCTCTCGAGCGGCGGGGCTTTTTCATGCCTGCCTGAAGGTGATTTACAGCAAGGGCGCGACCGTTTGCTCGCTTCGCGGCCAGGCATCGAGCACGGCCTTGAACAAGGTTGCCAGGGGGATCGCAAAGAACACGCCCCAGAACCCCCACAACCCGCCAAACAACAGCACCGCACAAATGATTGCCACCGGGTGCAGGTTGACGGCTTCCGAGAACAGCAGCGGCACCAGCACGTTGCCATCCAGCGTCTGAATGATCCCGTAGACCGCCATCAGGTAAATGAACTGATCACTCCAGCCCCACTGGAACAGTGCAATCAGCAGCACCGGCACAGTCACCACCACCGCCCCAACATACGGCACCACCACCGACACGCCGACCAACAAAGCGAGCAACGCCGAGTAATTGAGACCCATGGTCACGAAAGCGATGTAGGTCACGCCGCCGCAGATGAAAATCTCGATAACCTTGCCGCGGATGTAATTGGCAATCTGCCGGTTCATTTCCTGCGCAACACGGGTAATCAGGGCGCGCTCACGGGGCAAGTACCCGCGGACCCAGCGGCTGATCATCGCCCGGTCCTTCAGGAAGAAGAACACCAGAATCGGCACCAGCACCAGATAGATCATGATATTGATCAACAACGGCAAGCTGGACAGCGAAAAGGTCAGCGCCCATTGACCGAATTTTCCGATTTCTCCGCGCGCCGCCTCAATGGCTTGCAACACCTGCTCATCCGATACCAGATGCGGGTAACGCTCCGGTAACAGCAACAGCAGCGATTGCCACTTGGCAAGCATGCCCGGTAGCTCATTGAACAACGTAATCAACTGGTGCCAGAGCAACGGCAAGACCACCACCATAAACACCAGCAACAGCCCCATGAAGAGTGCAAACACCAGGCCTACGGCTGCAGCGGCTGGCACCCGTAGCCGCTCCAGCGCCACCACCAGCCCCTGCATCAGGTACGCCAGTACCATGCCCGCCAACACCGGTGCGAGCATGCCGCCCAAGGTCAGCACCGCCGTAAAGGCCAGTACCAGTAATACCGCCAGGACCACAGCCTCTTCATCCGAGAAGTAGCGCTGTACCCAATCCCGCAACACTTTGAACATCGACATTCCTTAAAAGACAGTGCGGCGAGGATTCAGGCCTTGCGAAGCCAGTAGCGGTAGGTACCGGCATCAGACTCTTCGCGCAGCAGTTCATGACCTGCCAGACGCGCAAAGGATCGAAAATCACGCTGTGACCCCGCATCGGTGGCAATCACTTTAAGCACCTGACCAGCGCTCAGCCGATTCAGCTCCATTTTGGCCTTGAGCAGTGGCAGCGGGCAGCTCAGGCCGCTGGCATCCACTAGCGCATCGTGCGCCAATGCATCGATCATTGTTGACTCCTCAGACGTGCCAGGATTGGCATTTTTTATGCTCGCTAGAATACCCCAAGCCGACCCGCTACTGGTCGTCGGGCGAGTGTCCAGCTACAGTGAGCGCTTTACCGACAAGAGCTTTGTGCATGACTTTTCTGCGCCCTACCCTGTTGACGCTCGCCTGCCTGCTCGCATCACCGAGCTTCGCCGACAACTTGCCGTCTCTGGGTGACGCCAGCTCGTCCATTGTCTCGCCCCAACAAGAGTACCAATTGGGCCGAGCCTGGCTAAGCATGCTGCGTGGCCAGGTATCGCAACTCAATGACCCGCAGCTCAAGGACTACGTCGAAGCCAGCGTTTACAAGCTGGTTGAAACCAGCCAGGTTCAGGATCGCCGCCTGGAGTTCATCCTGATCAACAGCCCGCAACTTAACGCGTTTGCGGCGCCAGGGGGGATCATCGGGGTCAATGGCGGTTTGTTTCTCAATGCCCAGACCGAAGGTGAATACGCCTCGGTCATGGCTCACGAACTGGCTCACTTGTCACAACGGCACTTTGCACGGGGCGTAGAAGCCCAGCAACGCATGCAGTTGCCAATGATGGCGGCCCTGCTCGCAGGCATTATCGTGGCGGCCTCGGGCGCAGGTGACGCCGGGATCGCCGCCATTGCCGGGACACAGGCAGCAGCCATGCAAGAACAACGGCGTTTCTCACGCCAAAATGAGCAAGAGGCTGACCGGATCGGCATTCTCAATCTGGAAAAAGCCGGCTACGACCCACGCTCCATGCCCACCATGTTCGAGCGCCTGATGCGCCAGTACCGCTTCGACGGCCGGCCGCCGGAGTTTCTGCTGACTCACCCGGTTACAGAGTCGCGGATCGCCGACACCCGTAACCGCGCCGAACAGGCACGCTCCGGCGGCACCGAAGACAGCCTGCGCTATCAATTGATCCGTGCCAGGGTGCAACTCAACTACGAGGATACCCCGGGGCTGGCCGCCAAGCGCTTCCGCGTGCAGCTCGATGAGAACCCGAAAAACGATGTAGCGCGCTATGGCCTGGCGATTGCCCAAATCAAAGGCAGTCAATTCAAGGAGGCCCGCGAAAATCTCAAGACATTGCTGGACAAGGCGCCTAACGACATCACCTATAACCTGGCGCAGATTGAACTGGACATGGCCAACAACCGTCTGGCTGAAGCTCAGCAGCGGATCGACAGAATGCGCACCCTGTACCCGGGCAACTACCCGCTCAATCAGGCCCGGGTCGACCTGCTGCTCAAGCAGGACCGCCCGAAGGACGCCGAGAAGGCGCTCGATGCCCTGCTCAAAAGCCGCCCCGATGACCCGGATGTCTGGTACATGGTTGCCGAAACACGTGGTCTGTCAGGCAATATCATCGGCCTGCATCAGGCCCGGGCCGAATACTTCGCTCTGGTGGGTGATTATTCTCAGGCCATCAAGCATCTGGACTTTGCGAAAAAACTCACCAGCAACTTCCAGCTCTCATCCCGCCTGGATGCCCGTCAGCGCGAACTGATGGATCAGGAGCGGTCCATCAAAGAGATGATGAACTGATCCCGGCTCCCCGGCTGGCGCCGCTGATCGCGCCGCCGCCGGGGTGGGCCGTCAGGCATTGCCCGCCAGTTTCAAGCGTGCGGCCTGGGTAAAGTCCAGCATGCGCTTGAGGGGGCGAACGGCGTGAGGCACCAATGCCGGATCAACGAAAATCTCGTTACTGCCGGTTTTCAGACACTCCAGCGTGCGCTCAAGCGTGTTCATGGCCATCCACGGGCAATGGGCGCAACTGCGGCAGGCGGCGCCATTACCGGCTGTTGGCGCCTCGATAAAGACCTTGTCCGGGCACAGCTGCTGCATTTTGTAAAAAATGCCGCGGTCAGTGGCCACGATAAAAGTCTTGTTGGGCAGGTTTTGCGCAGCGGCAATCAGCTGACTGGTGGAGCCGACGGCATCGGCCAGGTCGATCACCGACTCCGGCGATTCCGGGTGAACCAGAATGGCCGCATCCGGGTACAGCGCCTTCATGTCTTCAAGCTGCTTGGACTTGAACTCTTCGTGGACGATGCAAGCGCCGTCCCAGAGCAGCATGTCGGCACCGGTCTGACGCTGAATGTAGCGCCCCAAGTGTTTGTCCGGGCCCCAGATGATGGTTTCGCCGTTGTCCATCAGGCTTTCGACGATTTCCAGGGCGCAACTTGAGGTCACCACCCAGTCAGCCCGGGCCTTCACCGCTGCCGACGTGTTGGCATACACCACCACGGTACGCTCGGGATGCTTGTCGCAAAACGCCGAGAACTCTTCAACCGGGCACCCCAGGTCCAGCGAACAGGTCGCCTCTAGCGTCGGCATCAGCACGCGCTTTTCAGGGGTGAGGATTTTTGCCGTTTCCCCCATAAAGCGCACACCCGCGACCAGAATGGTCTTGGCCGGGTGGGCCGCGCCAAAGCGGGCCATCTCAAGGGAGTCGGATACACAGCCACCGGTTTCTTCAGCCAGGGCCTGAATCACCGGATCACAATAAAAGTGTGCCACCAGCACCGCGTCGCGGGCCTTGAGCTCAGCTGCAATCTGCTCGCGCAGGATAAGGGATTGTGCCTCAGTCAACGGTTTGGGTTGCTTGGCATCGAGGTGGGCTTGAACCAGAAGTCGTTCAGAAATTTGCGTCATGTTCGCAAGACCTGCAAGCGCTGCTGCGCGAAAGTCGAGTGTACCACCAGCTCTGGACTGTTCGAGTCCCGCTGGGAGAATGTGTGTTATCAGGCACGGACCAGCTATCAAGGGCGACAAGGCTACAGAATAACCTTGGAATTCAAAAGTTTAATGTTGCGGGGAGCCTGTGATGAGGGGATTCAGACCACTGGCGTGACGAAAAGCCGATACCTGTCTTGCATCAGGTACCGGCTTTCACGCCGAGAGCGATTATCGAAGCGTGCTTAACAGCGCTTCAGCCACCGCCCCGCCTGACGCCGGGTTTTGACCCGTGATGAGGCGCCCGTCCGCAACGACATAGGGCGCCCAGGGCTGATCGGCTTTCTCATAACGGGCACCGCACTTCACCAGTTCGGTCTCCGTCAGATACGGCACGCAGTCTGCCAGACCGACCAGGTGTTCTTCTTCATTGGAGAAACCGGTGAGGTTCTTCCCTTTAATCAGCAGCTCGCCATCCGACAGCCTGATATTCAACAGCCCAACGGCACCATGACACACCGAAGCGACTACACCGCCACGCTCATAGATGCTCCGGCTCAAGGCTTGCAACTCCGTATTATCAGGGAAGTCCCAGATCACCCCATGACCGCCGGCATAATAAATGGCGATGTAGTCATCCGGATTAACCTCAGCGGGCTTGAGCGTCGCCCCCAGCCGATTCATGAAGGCCTTGTCGTGATACCACTGCCAGTCAATCTCGGTGGCCATTTCTGCGGCAAGACTGTGGGGATCAATCGGCGTGTACCCTCCCTGCGGACTCACATAATCGACGGCATAACCGGCAGCCTGGACCTTGGCCACAAAATGCACAGCCTCGCCCAGCCACAAGCCGGTGGCCCGCGGCAGGTCGGGGTATTTTTCGACGCTGGTCAGTACCACCAGTATTTTCTTGCTCATCATGAACCTCCTTAATGGACGCAACCCTTGCTGCCCGGGAACACGGCAGACCTAGAGCATAGACACAAGGTGAGATGCATAAGTGTCCTGTCCGCTTGCGTTCGATCAAGGCTGTCGCCATATCGAGGTCTGCTGCTCGCTTGAGATGGCCGAGTCCGCGCCGTGCTGACGCCATACGGCAGTCGCCAGTTTCGCCAACGGCCCCGGCGTTGTGTACGACCGCTTAGATTCGCACCCGACCAAATCACAGACGCAAAAAAGCCGGTTAACCCTAAGGGCTGACCGGCTGTTTTGGTGTAGCTATATGGTGGGTCGTGTGGGATTCGAACCTACGACCAATTGGTTAAAAGCCAACTGCTCTACCAACTGAGCTAACGACCCGCTTCGTTGTGGGACGTATAATACTGATTTTTAACGAGAATTCAACACCCTGTTAAAAATAAATGCGAAATAATTCAAAAATAGCGGGTTGGGTCAGTAATTCCGGCGGCTGCAAAGCCTTCGGCACGCAGGCGGCAGCTATCGCACTTGCCGCAGGCTTGCCCCTGAGCGTCCGCCTGATAGCAAGAAACCGTCAGTGAGTAGTCCACCCCCAGCTTCACGCCCGCTTGCACGATCTGAGCCTTGCTCATGTTTTGCAATGGCGCCTGGATCCGGAACCCCTGCCCTTCTACCCCGGCTTTGGTCGCCAAATTTGCCATGACCTCAAACGCCTCGACAAACTCAGGACGGCAATCCGGGTAGCCCGAATAATCCACAGCATTGACGCCGATGAAGATATCTCGTGCTTGCAGGACCTCTGCCCACCCCAGCGCCAGAGACAGGAACACCGTGTTACGCGCAGGCACGTAGGTCACCGGGATACCTTCACTCGCAGACTCCGGTACATCGATGGAGTCGTCGGTCAGCGCCGAGCCGCCGATACCGTTCAGATTCAGGCCAATAACCTTATGCTCAACCGCCCCCAGATCGCGTGCAACCCGTGCTGCGGCATCGAGTTCGGCACGGCTGCGCTGACCATAGTCAAAGCTCATGGTGTAGCAGCTATAACCTTCAGCACGCGCCATGGCCACAACCGTGGCGGAGTCTAGCCCGCCAGAGAGCAGGATCACGGCCCGTTTTTCGGTAACAACAGTCTGTTCAGTCATATCAGCGCCCCGGCTCGTCGTTCCACAGGTATTTATGCAGCTGCATTTGCAGGCGCACTGGCAGATTATCCGCCACGATCCAGTCAGCCAGATCACGGGCTGGCAAGTCATGGTGGCTCGGCGAAAACAGCACTTCACCGGCCCGCCGATCCAGTCCGTACTCAATCAGCTTGGAAACCGCCCAGTCGTAGTCTTCCCGTGAGCAGATCACAAACTTGACCTGGTCATTGGGGGTTAGCAAAGCGATATTTTCATAGAGGTTGCGATGGGATTCTTTGGAACCCGGCGTTTTGAGGTCGAGCACGCGGCTTACGCGCGGATCGACCGCCGAAATATCCAGCGCACCACTGGTCTCGATCGAGACCTCGTAGCCCGCATCACACAGCTGTTTGAGCAGAGGAATGGCATTGGGCTGGGCCAATGGCTCACCGCCCGTCACACAGACGTAGCGCGGACGAAAATCGGCGACCTGCTCCAGAATACTGTCGAGCGTACGTAGGGTGCCACCGCTGAAGGCGTAAGCGCTGTCGCAATAACCACAACGTAAAGGGCAGCCAGTCAGGCGAACAAAAACGGTGGGCAGGCCAGCCGTTCGCGTTTCACCCTGTAACGAGTAAAAAACTTCGGTAATTCTCAATGTGTCTTGCATATCCGCCACGGGCGTAACAGCTAAACAGGCTGTCCGCCTCCGTCAGGCACTCCAAAAAACCTGCCGAGCAGGGTTCAGAGGAGCGTATTTCATAAAAGGGCGTGGATTCTAACGAAAAAACCCGCGACAAGCGCGGGTTTCTCGATATAAGCCGTTTGTCGCTTACATGCGTTGCAAATCACGCTGAGCCAACTGAGCAGCCGAAGTACCCGGATACTGGGCCACAACCTGTTGCAAAATGCCTTTGACCTTGTCGGTATGACCCAGACGACGCTCTACATCAGCAAGCTTGTAGAGTGAATCCGGCACTTTTCCGTGCTTGGGATACAACTGGCTAACCTTCGCAAATGCCTGACCAGCGGCTTGCAGATCACCTTTGGCCAGATTGACTTCACCCAACCAGTACTGGGCATTGCCCGCGTATTGGCTATTCGGGTATTTGCGCAAAAAGGCGGTGAATGCCTGGCTCGCCCTGTCGAAATCCTTGGCTTTGATCAAGTCGAAAGCCGCATCGTAATAGAGCTTTTCTTTCGCAGGATCAGCAGGTTCATTACTGGCAGCCGCCTGAGAAGCAGGTGCTGCAGTATTACCGGCATTACCGGCGGCATTAGCGCCACCAGCAGAAGAATTATCAGGCGCGGCGGCAGGAGCCATGCCAGCACCAATGCGCCGATCAAGTTCCTGGTATCGCTCCAGGCTTTCTTGTTTCATGCGCGAGACATCATTTTGCAGAACTTCGATCACACCCTGTTGGCGTGCAATCTGCTCCTGCATTTGTTGCAACTGGTTGAACAGTTCGCCCTGTGCCGAGACAGGGGTCGAAACCCCTCCCCCGGCATAGGCGCCGCTCGCACCGTAACCCGTTGACGGAGAACTCCCCCCGCTATTGTTATAGCCAGAGTTATCCTCGACCACAGGAACCGCAGCCCATGCCGCTAGAGGCATGAGGCTGAGAGTCAGAATAGTTACAGCACGGCGGCACGTTCGCATGACGAATTACTTACGCAGTTCGACGCGACGGTTTTGAGCCCACGACTGTTCGTCGTTGCCAGTAGCGATTGGACGCTCTTTACCGTAGGACACCAGCTCCAGCTGTGCTGGAGAAACACCTTGCAGTACCAGGTAGCGTTGAACGGCTTTCGCACGACGCTCGCCCAGTGCCATGTTGTACTCACGAGTACCACGGGCGTCAGTGTTACCTTCCAGAACAACGCGAGCGCCGTTTGCTTTCAGGTCTTTAGCGTGAACGTCCAGAGCGCGCATTGCTTCTGGCTTCAGGTCCGAACTGTCGTATTCGAAGTAGAAAACTGTGATGGCACGCAGAGCAGCTTCTTCGCTCAGGGAACCATCAACAGCGCCAGTGTTTGCGCCGTAACCAGCGTTTGGATCAACAGCAGCGCCTTCACCGGCATTGTCGCCGCCTTTGGACGAGCAACCTACAGCTACAGCCATGGCCAGTGCCAGCGCAGCGAATTTACCAAACTTCAGCATTTCCATCGTAAAACTCCTAATGAACCCCAAGTGTTATATGCAACGTACAACTATCACCACGTCAGTTCAGGTAAGGGGACCAGGAAGGTTCTCTGACTTCGCCTTGAGCGGTAGGAAGAGGGAGCCTTACGCGTCCATTGATAGACACGAGCATCAAGACTCCCCGGCCCTGCTGGCGGGTGGCGTAGATTACCATGGTGCCGTTGGGTGCAACAGTAGCTGACTCATCAAGGTTGGTATCTGTGAGAATTTTCACGCTTCCACGCTGCAAATCCTGCGCTGCAACCCGGAAATTGGTGAAACCATCCTGACGATGGATCATTACCAGGGTCTTTTCGTCAGCCGAAAGCTTCGGACTGGCGTTGTAGTTCCCGATAAACGTTACGCGCTCTGCATTACCGCTGCCAACTGTGGTTTTGTAAATCTGTGGTTTGCCGCCACGGTCGGAGGTGAAATAGATAGTCGAGCCATCTTTACCCCAAAACGGTTCGGTATCAATAGCCGGGCTATTCGTCACGCGAGTCACTTGGCGCGACGCCAGGCTCATCACGTAAATTTCAGCATTGCCATCTTTGGACAGGACAAATGCCAGCTTCGAACCATCCGGAGACCACGCAGGGGCGCCGTTCAAGCCTTCAAAGTTAGTGATTTGCTCACGACGACCCGTGTCGATGTTCTGCATGAAGATACGCGGACGCTTCTGCTCGAACGACACATAAGCAATGCGCTTGCCATCGGGTGCAAAACGTGGCGACAGGATCGGCTCACGCGACTGCAGCAGGGTGACGGCACGAGCACCGTCATAGTCGGAACGCTGCAGCGTGTAGCGCGTGTTTGTCGCGCTGGCACGTTCAGCCGTCACGTAAAGCAGGCGCGTCGAGAAAGCACCTTTGATACCGGTCAGCTTTTCGAACGACTGGTCGGAGATGTAATGCGCCATGTCGCGCAGTTGCTCGGTCGTACCCGACACGCTGCCAGTCAATACTGGCTGCTCGGTTGCGACGTTGAACAAGGCATATTGCACCTGAAGACGCCCGCCTGCCGGCACGATGTTACCCACCATGACGTATTGGGCACCCAAGGCTTTCCAGTCACGGAAAATGACTTCACTGGCCTGGGTCGGCAAGCCAATCATGTTCTGCTTTGGAATCGGCGCGTAGTAACCCGAGTTGCGCAGGTCATTGCCGATGATTTCAGCCATGTCATCCGGCAGCACGTTACCGCCCTGCCAACCGAATGGTACAACCGCAATTGGCGTGGCCCGGTCGCTACCGCTGGTGACCAGAATGTTCTTTTCATCTGCTACAGCCATCCCTGCCAAGCAGCAGACGACGACCAGCAGTCCTCGAAAAAAGTTAATCACAAGGCTAGATCCTCAGGGGTGAATGTCATCTTGAATGATCGATAAGGATTGAAATCGCTGGGCTTCATGCCCTGCATTTCGGTTAGACGGCCAATATTCTTGACCGCTGCCACAGCCGAGCTATCGAACGGGCCATCACCACTGGACTTGGCAACCGTCACTGAGGTTACCGTGCCATCAGGCAACATGCCGATTTGCAGCACTACTGTCATATTCTTGCGCGCTGAAGGAGGACGAGCCCACCCTTCTGCTGCCCGGGCACGAATCAAGTCGTCGAAGCTTCCGGCGACTTCATCACCCTGCTCATCCGCCAGGGCTTGTTGGCGTTGCGGCGTATCAGACAGCAAATCCGCCAGGGCCTGGGCCTTTTTGTCTTCGGTTGATTTGCGCGCTGCTTCCACGGCCTTTTTCTTGGCAGCATCGGCAGCCGCTTTTTTCTTCGCATCATCAGCGGTCTTTTTCTTCGCTGCGTCTGCTACGGCTTTTTTCTTGGCGTCTTCAACTTTCTTGGCGTCTTCAGCTGCTTTTTTCTTCGCATCTTCGACAACCTTTTTCTTGGCGTCTTCGGCAGCCTTCTTCTTCGCCTCTTCTTCAGCGGCTTTTTTGGCTTCTGCCTCAGACTTCTTCTTGGCTATGTCAGCCAGTTTTTTCTCTTCAGCCTTTTTGGCGTCAGCAGACTTCTTGGCAGCATCCGCCTTTTTCGCTTCGTCGGCTTTTTTGGCCTCGTCAGCTTTCTTGGCTTCACTGGCCTTGGCTTCTTCGGCTTTCTTCGCCTCTGCCGCCTTTTCTGCAGACTCTTCTTTCTTTTGTTCAGCCTTTTGTTCAGCGGCCTTTACAGCTTCCTGCTCAACCTTTTTTTGCTCCATCTGTTCGACTTCAGTCTGGCGCGCGGCGGATTTCTTCGCTTCCCCTGCAATCTTTTGATTGGTTTGGGTGGTCGCCTGACTTTTGGACTTGAGCTGGTACAGCGTCGCTTGAACAATAGGCTTGGAAGGCGGCAGCTCCGGCGTCATGGCAAAACTGACGAACAGCATGCCAAAAATCAGGATGTGCAGCCCTATCGCCCAGACTGCAGGCCAAAAGTAATTCTCAGAGGCGGACGGCTCCCGCTGTTCGCGCATCAGGGAGCCTCGGTTATCAAGCCAACGTTACCGACCCCGGCTTTTTGCAGGCCGCCCATGGCACCCATTACAGCGCCGTAATCCACGGTTTTGTCACCGCGAATAAAGACCTGGGTCTGCTTGCCGCCTTCGTTGCCTGCGCGAATGATTTTAGTCACGGCGTCAGTCATCTGAGGCAGAGTCATGGCCCTGTCCATCTGCTTTTCGGTGTCGACTTCACTGCCAAGGTTCCAGAAATAGGTCTTGTCAGCCTTGATCGAAATAGTCAAAACCTGAGTGTTGTTGTCTTGCGGCAAGGCCTCGCTGGAGACCTTGGGCAAATCAACCTTCACACCCTGATTGAGCATCGGTGCGGTCACCATGAAGATGACCAGCAGTACCAGCATCACGTCGATGTAAGGCACTACGTTCATCTCGGCAACCGGCTTGCGCTTGCGTCGAGCTCGGGCGATTAAAGCCATTGGAAATTACCTGCTTATTCTTCGCTGGTGTGCACTTTGCGGTGCAGGATCGCCTGGAATTCGTCGGCGAAGGTGTAGTAACGGCTGATCAGCGTTTCGCTGCGTGCAGCAAAACGGTTGTAGGCAATCACCGCCGGAATCGCAGCGAAAAGACCGATCGCAGTCGCGATCAGGGCTTCGGCAATACCTGGGGCTACCGTGGCAAGGGTTGCTTGCTGGGCAGTTGCCAGCCCGCGGAAGGAGTTCATGATCCCCCACACCGTACCAAACAGGCCGATATACGGGCTGACAGAGCCCACCGTGGCGAGGAACGGCAAGCTTTGTTCCAGCTTCTCTTCTTCACGGGAAATCGCCACGCGCATGGCACGCGCCACGCCCTCCATCACCGCTTCAGGGTCTACACCCGGCTGCTGACGCAGACGGGAGAACTCTTTGAAACCCGCACGAAAAATCTGTTCAACGCCTGAGTCCGGATCAGGATTGCTGCCTGCCTGACGGTACAGCTTCGACAAATCGATGCCCGACCAGAAGCGCTCTTCAAAGCTTTCAAGGGCACGTCGACCGGCGCGCAGCATGGTGCTGCGCTGAAAAATCATGACCCACGAGGTAACCGATGCAGCTACCAGGATCAACATTACCAACTGAACAACGATGCTGGCATTGCTGACCAAGCTCCACATGGAGGAATGGTCGACGACGTTAGCTTCCACGCTTTATCTCCTGCTCTAAATGTTTACCCGCGCCGCTCACGTCGGCAAAGGCCGTACGCAAGGCTTCGGGAATGGCCCGGGGTTTGAAACTATCGGCGCGCACACAGGCCACCAAAAACTGCCCTTCGCAGAGCAGTGTTGTATCCGCAGCCCGCCAGACCTGCTGCTTGAAACGCAGGCTGGCACGGTTGAGTTCTATTACTTGCGCACTTACCAACAGTTCGTCGTCCAGTCGCGCCGGTGCGTGGTAACGCGCCTCGCTGGAATGCACGACAAATAACAGGTTCTCGCCCACCAGCGCGGACTGGGAAAAACCCAGTTCCCGGAGCCTTTCGGTTCGAGCCCGTTCCATAAACTTTAGATAATTTACGTAATACACGACGCCACCCGCATCGGTGTCTTCGTAATAAACGCGACAGCGGTGTGCGAACGGCTCAAGCCTGTTTTGCGCGCGCATACTCTAGTGCTTACTCCTCAGGTTGCCAATCCGCCAAACGACTGTTTTTTCACTCTTTCCCGGCCTTTAAGACCCGGGATTTTTAACACCCGTCCCTGTGACATCAAAAACCCTCAAAAAATCGACCTCGAAGGGCTTATTAATCACCCAACGCGTTCAAAAACTCATCCGAGGTCGGCATCTCGCCCATACGGGACGGAATGTTCAAGCCGAAGTGCAAATACGCATGACGGGTCACAACACGACCGCGAGGCGTACGCATAATGTAGCCCTGTTGAATCAGATAAGGCTCCAGCACATCTTCAATCGTATGGCGCTCTTCACTGATTGCCGCTGCGAGACTGTCGATACCGACGGGCCCGCCATCGAATTTTTCAATCATGGTCAACAGCAAGCGCCGGTCCTGATGATCAAAACCATGTTCATCAACGTCCAGCAGGTTCAGCGCCAGGTCTGCCACCGACTTGGTGATATGCCCCTTGGCGCGTACTTCAGCGAAATCCCGGACACGCCGCAAGAGGCGATTGGCAATTCGCGGCGTTCCGCGCGCGCGGCGGGCAATCTCGTAGGCGCCCTCGGGATCCAGCGGCAAGCCGAAAATAGTGGCCGAACGCGAGACGATCGTCGCCAGGTCATCCGTGCTGTAAAACTCAAGCCGCTGAACAATGCCAAAACGGTCGCGTAACGGGTTGGTCAGCATCCCGGCCCGCGTGGTCGCCCCCACCAGAGTAAACGGCGGCAGATCAAGCTTGATCGAACGGGCCGCCGGCCCCTCGCCAATCATGATGTCGAGCTGAAAGTCCTCCATCGCCGGGTAAAGAACCTCCTCGACGATGGGTGACAAACGATGGATTTCATCGATGAACAGAACGTCGTGCGGCTCCAGATTGGTCAGCAACGCCGCCAGATCACCCGGACGCTCCAGTACCGGACCCGAGGTGCTCTTGATCGACACCCCCATTTCCTGGGCAATGATATTGGCGAGCGTGGTTTTACCCAGCCCCGGAGGGCCGAAAATCAGCGTGTGATCCAACGACTCGGAACGTCCGCGAGCGGCCTGGATAAACAGCTCCATCTGCTCGCGCACCGTTGGCTGGCCAATGTAGTCAGCCAGGCTCAAAGGGCGGATTGCCCGATCCTGAACCTCTTCCCGGTCTCGCCCGCTGGAGGCGGTTATCAAACGATCGGCTTCAATCACTTAAATCATTCCCTTAAGGGCACGGCGAATCATGTCTTCACTGCTCAATGTCTTGTCCTTGATCGCCGAGACGGCCTTGCTCGCCTCCTGTGGCTTGTAGCCAAGGGAAATCAAGGCGCTGACCGCATCGCTTTCGGCACTGGCCACGGGTGCCGGTGCGTCGGGCTGGTTGGGGACCAGCGCAAACATGCTTGGCACTTGTTCCCATGCCTTGAAACGATCCTTGAGTTCAACCAATAACCGCTCAGCTGTCTTCTTGCCGACACCCGGCACCTTGGTCAGCGCCGACGTGTCCTGAGCCTGCACGCACCGGACCAGCTCATCAACCTCCAGACTGGACATCAATGCCAGGGCCAGTTTGGGGCCAACACCGTTAAGGCGTATCAGCTCACGAAAAAAATCACGCTCACGCTTGCCAATGAAACCATAGAGCAATTGGGCGTCTTCGCGAACCACCAGATGCGTATGCAAGGTTAGCGGCTCTCCCAGGGAAGGCAGCCGATAAAGCGTGGTCATTGGCACTTCGAGCTCATACCCCAGGCCGTTTACATCAAGAATCAGGTGCGGCGGCTGTTTTTCAGCCAGAGTCCCGCGCAAGCGTCCAATCACGTTTCAGATCCTTTTCTCTGGCCAGATCAATGGCTGACAAGTAGAGCGGCAGCGTTTCATCATTGCAGATGAAACGCTGCCAGCAAGCTCGAATTCATTATAAAAAGCGTCTCACAACCTCAAGCGCCCACCCCGGCTACGCGCAGCACCCAAACCATGGGGCAACAGGCTGGAGCGGGTATGCGCATGGCATAGAGCAATCGCCAGGGCATCCGAGGCATCGATTTGCGGCTTGGTGGTGAGCTTGAGCAAGTGCATGACCATCATCATCACCTGCTCTTTGTTGGCGCCCCCCGTCCCTGCCACCGCCTGCTTGACCTGAGTGGCCGAGTATTCGGCAATCTCAAGGTTCTCTTCGGCACCCGCCACAATGGCAGCACCCCGTGCCTGCCCCAGCTTCAACGCCGAGTCGGCATTGCGGGCCATAAACACTTTTTCGATGCCCATCGTGACCGGCCCGTAGGTCTGGATGACCTCGCGTACTCCGCGATAGACGATCTGCAACCGCTCATGCAACTCGCCACTGCCTGTACGAATACAACCCGAAGCCACATACACACAGCCACGCCCGGTGTCCCGTACCACGCCGTAGCCAGTGATTCGCGAACCAGGATCGATACCAAGAATAAGAGTCATAACGCCTGCAGCTTATGAAGTGATGCCCACGGGCACAAACCCGGACAGCTTAAAGGCAGAAGCCGGAGGTGCACAGCACACGATTTTCGCGGCGTTGCACCTCCGGCCTCAAGGATTACAGCAAGGTATCAGGCTAGCTGTTCCAGGACTGCATCAGGAATTTCAGCATTGGAGTACACGTTTTGCACGTCGTCCAGGTCTTCAAGCATGTCGATCAGCTTGAGTACCTTTTCCGCGCCCTCCAGGTCCAGCTCGGCGCTGGTGGTCGGCAACATCACGATTTCGGCGTCAGCGGGCGTAAAGCCAGCGGCCTCAAGGGCATTGCGCACGGCATAGAAACCCGAGAACGACGTGAATACGTCAATGGAGCCATCTTCATTGGTCACGACATCGTCGGCATCCGCCTCCATCGCCGCTTCCATCAAAGCGTCTTCATCAACACCCGCCGCATAGGAGATCTGCCCCTTGCGCTCGAACAGATACGCCACAGAGCCGTCTGTTCCCAGATTGCCACCGCACTTGCTGAACGCATGACGCACTGCGGCGGCTGTACGGTTACGGTTATCTGTCATGCATTCAACCATGACCGCTACACCACCCGGGCCATATCCCTCGTAGCTCAGCTCGACCATGTCGTCAGTGTCAGCCGCCCCAGCACCTCGAGCAACCGCACGATCAATGATGTCGCGACTCATGTTTGCGCCCAAGGCCTTGTCCAGGGCCAGGCGCAAACGCGGGTTGGAACCCGGATCAGCGCCGCCCTGACGGGCTGCAACGGTCAGTTCACGAATCCACTTGGTGAAAATCTTGCCTTTTTTGGCATCCTGACGCTCTTTGCGGTGCTTGATATTCGCCCACTTAGAATGACCTGCCATAACCTACTCCGAATCCTTTTATGCCACGTTGTCGAACCCCGGGTGAGACCGGGGCCGGCAATAAAAATTCTCGACCCAATGACAAAGGCGCATCCGGAGATGCGCCTTTGAAGGTCAGACTTACTCTGCCTTAGGCTGTTCGCGCAAACGAATGTGCAACTCGCGCAGTGCCTTGGCATCAACCAGGCCCGGGGCCTGGGTCATGACGCAGGCGGCGCTCTGGGTTTTCGGGAAGGCAATCACTTCACGAATCGATTGAGCGCCAGTCATCAGCATCACCAGACGATCCAGACCGAAGGCCAGACCACCGTGCGGCGGTGCGCCGTACTTCAGGGCATCCAGCAGGAAGCCGAATTTCTCTTCCTGTTCCGACTCTTCGATACCCAGCAGGCGGAAAACAGCTTGCTGCATTTCCTTGCGGTGGATACGGATCGAACCGCCACCCAGCTCAGTACCGTTCAGCACCATGTCATAGGCACGGGACAGCGCAGTGGCAGGGTTGGCTTCAAGCTCTTCAGGCGAGCATTTAGGCGCGGTGAACGGGTGGTGCAACGCGCTGAAGCTGCCGTCATCGTTTTCTTCGAACATCGGGAAGTCGACAACCCACATCGGTGCCCACTCGCACGTCAGCAGGTTCAGGTCATTACCGACCTTGATGCGCAGGGCGCCCAGGGCTTCGCTAACGATCTTGGCCTTGTCGGCACCGAAGAACACGATGTCGCCATCAACCGCACCCACACGATCGAGGATCACGTTCAGGTTGGCTTCAGGGATGTTTTTAACGATAGGCGACTGCAGACCTTCAACACCTTTGGCGCGCTCGTTGACCTTGATGTACGCCAGGCCTTTGGCACCGTAGATGCTGACGAACTTGGTGTAGTCGTCGATCTGTTTGCGCGGCATGCTGCCGGCGCCCGGTACTCGCAGGGCGGCGATGCGGCACTTGGGATCGTTGGCCGGGCCGCTGAACACCTTGAAGTCCACATCTTTAAGCTGGTCGGCAACGTCAACCAGTTCCAGCGGGTTACGCAGGTCGGGTTTGTCGGAGCCGTAACGGCGCATGGCTTCTTCAAAAGTCATGTGCGGGAATTCACCGAACTCCAGATCCAGCACTTCCTTGAACAGGTTGCGGATCATGCCTTCGGTCAGGCCCATGATGTCTTTTTCATCGAGGAAGCTGGTTTCGATGTCGATCTGAGTGAACTCAGGCTGACGGTCGGCACGCAGGTCTTCGTCGCGGAAGCACTTGGCGATCTGGTAGTAACGGTCAAAACCGGCCACCATCAGCAATTGCTTGAACAGCTGTGGCGATTGCGGCAGGGCAAAGAAAGACCCGGCGTGGGTACGGCTCGGCACCAGGTAGTCACGCGCACCTTCAGGGGTGGCACGGGTCAGGATAGGTGTTTCAACGTCCAGGAAGCCGTTTTCGTCCAGGTAGCGACGAATGCTGGTGGTCATGCGCGAACGCAGACGCAGCTTTTCGAGCATTTCTGGACGACGCAGGTCAATGAAGCGATAACGCAGGCGGGTTTCTTCGCCAACGTCAGAGAATTCGTTGAGCGGGAATGGCGGGGTCTCGGCTTCGTTCAGGACTTCGAGTTCGTAGCCCAGAACTTCGATCATGCCCGACGCCATGTTGGCGTTGCCGGCACCGGCGGGACGCAGGCGCACCTTGCCGGTGACCTTGACGACATACTCACTGCGCACACGGTCTGCCGCAGCGAAGGTTTCAGCGCGATCCGGGTCGAATACCACTTGAGCCAGACCATCACGATCACGGATATCGAGGAAAATCACCCCACCGTGGTCGCGGCGACGGTGGACCCATCCGCAAAGGGTAATTTCCTGGCCTTCCAGGCTTTCGTTCAGTTGGCCGCAATAATGGCTGCGCATCATGATAGTGGTTTCACTTCTCGTAATTCGAAATTCGGTGGAGGTCTTGCGCACCGTCGGTGCCGTGAGCATTGCAAGAGCCCGCTTGTGTTCTGACTGCGTTCGTTCAACCTCAGTCGGACTTGTCGCCGCCTGCCAGATTCTTTTTCGAGCCTGTCTTGAAGTCTGTTTCATACCAGCCTGTACCGCTGAGGCGGAAGCCAGGCATGGACAGCATCTTCTTCAACTCAGGGGCCTGGCAGGCAGGACAATCAACCAGCGGTGAGTCACTGATCTTTTGAATGGCTTCCAGCTGATGACCACAGGAAGCGCATTGGTAATCGTACATGGGCATTGGCGTGTCTCGACAATCCGTTAGCGGCAACCCTTATAGAGGGCCACGCAGCAAAGCGCGTGATTATATCTGGTAAATCGAGCCATTGCAGCCGCATGAGAGCCATTGCGCCCTAAATGCATCACGAATACCGAAAGATTACAAGCCACCGAACACGACCTCGCGTTCTCACCCCCTCCTTCAGCTCACAAACACCTGTGCATGCCCCCCTCCCCGTGCAACACGCCCAGCCTTGAGGAGATGCATGACGCAGACAACCCGAATGAGCCCGCTGAAATTTTTTACACCGCCATGGCGCAAGTGAACTTATCTGTCGATGTAAGACAGCAGTGCATTGATGGAGCAATCGTTAATACGGGAAATATCAGACAATACTTCCCAATACACTTCTTCCAGCCGTAAACACGTGGCAAAACCGTTCAGCCTGACCGACCGTGAAAGTGGCTGGGCCAACGCCATGCCAAAATCAAGAACTACAGGGTCGACCCGAACTCTTTGCAGCATCCTGCCACCGGCACTCTCCTGCCGAACTAACCGTCCCATATTCAAAGCACTCCCTTGCAACTGTTGTTAACCCATAAACTTTTATTTAAAGACGCACCTCATAAAAACATCATGCAAGAATTCCCTTCCAGCGGATCCTCCCCTCAAATACGTAGGAGGGCTCTTGGTGCAACTGAAGAATGTGATCCTGCCGGCAGCCTCAGACACAGCCCGACACCGCATCAGACACTGCGCACCCCGCCACCCCGACTGCCGCCGCATGAGCCTCCCCCCCTCCGTACAGCACCACCGTCTTTCGGTACTCACCGCCTGCTGATAACTCCCGGGCAGCAAACGACCGAACCTGAACCCTGACGATCCACGTCATATACCCGCACATAAAACACCTAACCTTTCATTTACTCTCCAAACAATAGTGCGGGCGCCATAGAGCACGCACGACAACTTAACGGGGCGCAGCACGACTTCGAAGTTTCATTACCGGACGAACACGACCGACTGTCGCCCATACTTTGCAGAGCAACCTCAAACTAGCCAACTTACTTAAACCAAAGAAAACGACCAGCGGTCGCCCCAGCGTTTGAGCTGAGGCACTCCAACTCTTCCCATTCCGATCAGTCTGGACCCCAGAAAAAGGCTACGAATGTCTAGGACAATGCTTTCATGATAAGTACAGATAATTCGGACCGCCCTGCGTAATGCTTCTCACAGACGCTGCCTTACGCTTAATTTGAGAAGGCCCAAGCTTTGCTGTTAAATAGGCAGCGTGTCGCCTTCACCAAGTCTCTGGGGAGGGCGCATAGGCTGATGCCCCGTACGTGTCCGGCGCCTCCATTTTTTTCAGAAGCGAACCGTGCGCCATCAGCTCTTCCTTGCTGATCCGTCTTAATGTGAGTTAATTGAAATGTTGAAAATCGTCCACCTGCTAACGGGCGCAGCTGCCTTGCTGCTGTCCTTCATTCCCAGCCTGCAATCCGACGCTGTACCTTACCTCCAACATGCCGATGCGCTGTACCTGGCTTTCCTTGGCCTGCTTAACCTGACACTGGCGCCAGTGATTCCCTTCTGGAACAAAGGCCCGCGTCATCAACTGCAAAACCTGGTCAGTGCCCTGATGGTTCTTTCCGTGGTCCTGCAAACGCTGACGCTCTTCGGCCTTCTGCTGCCGATCGGCGAGCAACCTGCAGTCCTGCTGGGTCTCGTACCCGCAGTCATTGCCGTTCTGCTTCATCTGGCAGTCAGCTTCTACAAGTCTTCTCCCTCTGCAGCCTCGCAGAGCTATGACATGACCAACCGCGATACAGGCACTGTAAAGTGGTTCAATACGTCCAAGGGTTTCGGTTTTATTTCCCGAGATTCCGGCGATGACATTTTTGTCCACTTTCGCGCCATTCGAGGCGAAGGTCATCGCGTATTGGTAGAAGGACAGCGCGTTGAGTTCTCCGTAATGAACCGCGACAAAGGCCTGCAAGCTGAAGATGTGATTGCAGCTTTGCCACGCCGCTGATTCCAGCCTGAAAAAAAACCGCGATCAGCCAGGCTGCTTCGCGGTTTTTTATTGCCTGATGATCTAGTAATGCGGGGGCGGCGCTTCTTCCTCGAACGACTCGAACTGCCCACCCATTTCTTCCTGACGCTTGAGCAAGGCAGTCATCTGCATTTGCAAACGGTCAACAGCGTTCTGTTGCGCTACCAGCACATCATTCAAGGCCTGAATGGTGTCATCCTGAAAAGCCAGTCGACTTTCAAGATCCATCACCCGAGCTTCGAGCGTCATGACTCACCCTCCGAAAATGTGAAGCCTGCGTCAAGAACCGGCTTGAGCCTGTCGCGGATTGCACACACCTGATCACGCGTATACGGCTTCGCGGGATGCTTGCCCCAGACCGGTCCGGGCCATGCCACGTCTGCCTGGTAACGGACAATCACATGCATGTGCAATTGACTGACCACATTACCCAGCGTGGCGACGTTCATTTTATCCGCACCAAACACTTCTTTCAGCACCTGCGCCAAAGCCGTCGTTTCATTCCACATCAGCTGTTGATCGTGGTCATTCAATTGAAACAACTCGCTTATACCCTCGCGTCGCGGCACCAGAATGAACCAGGGGTAATTCGAATCATTGGAAAGCAGCAAACGGCACAAGGGGAAGTCCCCTATCAGCCACGTATCCTCTTGAAGGCGTGTATCCATAACGAACACGGGAGACTCTCCTGTTTGACCGGTAATTTAAGCTCAACACGATGCCCGATCATCTGCATCAACCGCCAAGCGACAGAGCAGCAGGATACGCCTGATTGGCGCCCACATCACCTCAACCGGCACCTGCACGCCAGCGGATGCAGACCCGTGCAGCCCTTGCGGCACAGAAACAGGCATGCACCAAAACTGCACATCCAGGGCGCTATGAGTGCACTTAAATGTCACCAAGCACCCCAACAAGAGGTAACCGGTAACGCTTTGCAGATTCGATCAGCACCGGCATTTGACCTTGCAACGAAAAAACCCGTGACCCGTTTTACATTTTCAACGTTTTATTCGAGCGCCTCCCGAGCAGATTCGCCAAAAAAAGCCGGAATGCATTATTTTTCAACCCTCAGGGCAACTTGAGCATGCTTGTTGCATGAGGTATCGCCATCGTCCTCAGGGCCTCAGCCGGAGTGCTGTAAGCCTGGCGACAAACAATAATAGCCGGACCTTAAGGACAAGGCGATTTCAATGACTGTGCACGTGTTTTTTTACACGCGCATCCCTCACTGAAAACATACTGGAACACTGCACAACGCTACGCGCTTGCGACATGTAGGGTGCAATTTGCGACATGCCGTAAAGAAGCCGAAAGCTTTTGAGGGCAAGTATCGCCAACATGGCCGGCGTGATATAAGTTTGCGCCGACACAAAAAGAAAGAGCCGCCCCAGATAATAAATTCAGGTGGGACGGCAGTACTCTTCCTAAAAACCAAAGGAGCAAATCACGATGCGCGTGATGAAGTGGAGCATGATCGCCCTGGCTGTTTCAGCCGGCACAACTCAGTTCGCAATGGCTTCGTCCCAGGACGAATCCAAAGGTTTCATTGAAGACAGCTCGCTGACTTCCAAAACCCGCATGCTGTACATGAATCGCGACTTCCGCAACGGTGGGGGCAATATTGCAAAACCGGGCGGCGGCTTTAAAAGCGGCTACCGTGAATCCTGGGGCCTGAGCGAGCTGCTCAACTACGAGTCCGGCTTCACTCAAGGCACCGTTGGCGTGGGTGTTGATGCGTTCGCCATGGGTACAGTACGCCTGGACGGCGGCGGTGGCCGCGCAGGTAACGGTCTGTTCGCCACCGACAGCGACGGCTCCCCGGAAGACACTCAGTCCAAGATTGGCGGCGCGGTGAAGATGCGCTTGTCCGACACCGTTCTGAAGTACGGTAACCAGTTCGTTGCCAGCCCGGTTCTCTCTACTGACGACAGCCGCCTGCTGCCAGAAGTCGCTACCGGCACCTTGCTCACCAGCAAGGAAATCGAAGGCCTGGAACTGAGCGCTGGCCGTTTCACCGGCATGAGCTCGCAGACCGGCATGTACCGCGACAGCCTGCATATGACATCGGCAAACATTGCCGGTGCGACCTACCAGTTCACTGACAACCTGGTCGGTGGCGTGGCTGCATCCGATGTTGAAGACTACTTCAAGAAGCAGTACGCCAACCTGAACTACACCCTGCCTATCAACGATTCCCAAGCCCTGAACTTCGACTTCAACGGCTACCTGACTTCGAGCGAAGGCAAGGAACTGGCAGGCGACGTTGACAACAAAATCTGGAGCCTGGCAGCTGCCTATAGCCTTGGCGCTCACAAGTTCACCATCGCTCACCAGCGCTCCAGCGGTGACAGCGGTTACTACTACGGCGTTGACGGCGGCGGCACCATCTTCCTCGCCAACTCCGTGCAGTACTCCGACTTTAACGGCAAGGACGAGCGTTCATGGCAAGGTCGCTACGACCTGAACATGGCCAGCTACGGCGTTCCAGGCCTGAGCTTCATGGCTCGCTACGTGAAGGGTGACAACATCTCCACAAGCGAAGGCGAAGGCAAAGAGCACGAGTTCAACTTCGAAAGCAAATACGTGTTGCAGGAAGGCCCGGCCAAAGACCTGTCTTTCCGTCTGCGTAGCGCGATTTATCGGACTACCAGCAACTACGGTACAGACACCAACGACGTTCGCGTCATCGTTGAGTACCCATTGAATATCTTGTAATTACCGCCTTCGGGCATAATCACAAGTCCGGTTCAATAAAAAGCCACGCCCTTGTATAAGGTGCGTGGCTTTTTTATGCCCGGGCTGTCGATACCGATATATAGCAAGCTAACCAACTAAGTTTAATGCAAGTAATTATCAGTATGGATTATTGCTCTGCTACCGGTGTATTTCACTGACGACAAAAACAATTAAAGGGGCCATGGCCCCTTTAATATGCACACCCTCTAATTTGCGTTAATCAGAGGTTGCTCGTAACGCTACCTCACGGTTTATTGCGCGCCAGCTTCCTGAACCACGCGAATCACACGCTGCGGAAAAGGAATATCAACACCTGCCGCCTTCAAGCGATCACGAGAGCGTTCGTTGAACATGAACAGCACATCCCAGTAATCCGGGGTGTTCACCCAAACACGCAGCGACACGGTGATTGCACTGTCGCCCAAAGCCGTCACGACTGCGACAGGCTCAGGATCCTTCAGCACGCGCGGATCATCGGCCAACGTCAGCAGCACTTCACGTACCTTTTGCAGGTCCGCGTCGTAATCCACACCCACATCGAACACCACCTTGCGCGTCGGCTGACGGTTGTAGTTAGTGATGATGCCGTTGGACAGATTGCCGTTCGGCACGATGACGGTTTTATTGTCACCGGTACGCAGCACCGTGTGAAAAATCTGAATGCTGTCAACGGTTCCGCTCACGCCTTGGGCTTCGATCCAGTCACCGATCTTGAACGGGCGGAACAACAGAATCAGTACCCCGCCTGCAAAGTTTGCCAGGCTACCCTGCAACGCCAGGCCAATGGCCAGGCCTGCCGCACCGATGGCTGCCACGAACGACGTCGTCTGGATGCCGATCATTGAAGCGACGCTGACCACCAGCAATATCTTGAGAATGATATTGGCCAGGTTACTGATAAAGCCTTGCAGCGCCTGGTCAGCCTTTCTCAGCGCCAGCAAATGCGCCAGCTTGGAGGTTACCCGATTGATCAACCACCAGCCTATTGCCAGCGTGACCAACGCCAATAAAACACGGCTGCCGTATTCCATGATCATCGGAATCCAGGCCTCTGAGGCCTTGATCAATTGGTCGACTTCAGTGTTCAAATCCATTTATCTCTCCTTCTACCGAAACCCGGCATATCATTTATTCAGCGAGACGATTGAGCGGATAACGCTCAATCGTTTCTGCATTACCCGGGAAATACGGACGCCGATGCTGGCCATAGGTTCCCGCAGCCCCCTTGGTCGCGCCATTACGGTGCGAAAGGACTGCTTTAGCCCCCGTGATCAGTCGCGGAAGTTGTTGAATTGCAGCGGCAGGTCGAAGGTCTTGGCGCGCAAGGCAGCGATTGCCTCTTGCAGGTCATCACGCTTCTTGCCGGTGATACGTACCTGCTCACCCTGAATGGCAGCCTGGACCTTGAGCTTGGCATCTTTGACATGAGCGACGATCTTCTTCGCCATCTCTTTATCAATGCCTTCTTTAAGCACGGCTTCCTGCTTCATCAGCTTGCCTGACGCATAAGCATCCTTGACCTCAAGGCACTGAACGTCGATCTTGCGCTTGACCAATGCCAGCTTGAGGATCTCGATCATTGCTTCCAGCTGGAAGTCAGCTTCAGCGGTCAGGTTCACCGTCAGGTCCTTCTCTTTAAACTCAAAAGAGCCCTTGCCCTTGAGGTCATAACGGCGATCCAGTTCCTTGACGGCGTTTTCGACGGCGTTGGTGACTTCGTGCTTGTCCAGTTCGGATACCACGTCGAACGACGGCATGTGATTTTCTCCAATAGTAAAAGGGCACGCTCAACACAGATGGAGCGCGCCTGGCCTGACAGTTAAAATGCGCGGGCATTATAGCGGTTCTTCGACCTCAATCACTTGCGAGCACACATGCCAAACGCATCCACCCCACAAACTGCTGCCGATTCGTCACCCCGAGCATCCGGACTCTGGCACATTCTGGGTGCCGGAAGCATGGGGACGTTGTGGGCCACACGGCTGGCACGAGCGGGTTTTCCGGTCCGGCTGATTGTACGCAACCCGGCGCGACTGAAAGCCTACCAAGCGGCTCAAGGGTTGACGCTGGTTGAGGGCGACCAGGCGCAACGACTGCCCATCGGCGCCCAGCTCCCTGAAGACGACGAACCGATCCGGCGCTTGCTGGTCACTTGCAAAGCCTATGACGCCGAACGTGCCGTTGCGCAGATCGCCGTACGGCTTAGCCCTGATGCCGAGCTGATCCTGCTGCAAAACGGCCTGGGCAGCCAGCAAGCCGTTGCCGAACGCGTTCCGCACGCGCGCTGCATCTTTGCCTCCAGCACCGAAGGCGCCTTTCGTGATGGCGACTGGCGCACAGTGTTTGCCGGGCACGGCAATACCTGGCTCGGTGACGCCCATCAGGGCCCCGCACCGCTGTGGCTCGACGAACTTCAACGCAGTGGTATCCGCCATGAGTGGAGCTCGAACATTGTCGGCCGCCTGTGGCGAAAACTTGCCCTTAACTGTGCAATCAATCCCCTGACGGTGCTCCATGATTGCCGGAATGGCGGCTTGAAAGCCCACCGCACCGAGGTCGAAATCTTATGCGCCGAACTGGCCACCTTGCTTGAGGGTTGCGGACAACCCGAAGCAGCCATCGACCTCAGCGATGAAGTGAACCGGGTTATCGAGGCCACCGCCAACAACTACTCTTCGATGCACCAGGACGTGGCCCAGGGTCGGCGCACCGAAATCAGTTACCTGCTGGGTTACGCCTGCGCAGCCGCCCGCCGTCAACAGCTCGCGCTGCCCCACCTGGAGCACCTGTACCAGCGGCTGACCGAGCACCTGCAACGGCGCGGATTGCCCTCTAACTGAGGCCCGCGCTACCCTGAAGGCGTGTTCCTCTTTATGCGGCCATCCTATGCCCTTGCGCCAGCGCCTTGAAAACCTGCCGGTCGGCCAGAAGTTGCTGGCCGCCCTCCTTGTGCTGCTGACAACGGTCCTGCTGGTGGCCAACTTGACGTTTATCAGCGTGGCTTACTGGATTTCCCATGAAAGTACCGCCCCGCAAGCCTTGCAGACCCTGGGCAGGCTGACCTCAAACCCGGCCCTTATCGCCAGAGCGCTGAACAGCCCCGAAGACGCCCACGCATTGCTTACAGAAATCGGCAGCTATGCCCCTCTGCGAGCCGCGGCCATATATGACAGTACCGGCAATCGACTGGCGCAGCTGCAACAGGGTGAGCACCTGCACCTCCCCAATCACTATCACCAGATTGAAGCCTGGCGCCTGACGGAGTTGCGCAGCAATCACCTCACCCCCCTGCCCAACGGCGACCAGCCCCCCGGACACTTGCTGTTGATAGCCAGCAGTGAACTGCCCACCGCGTTTTATACCGGCACATTCGCTGCAAGCCTGGGGATACTGGTCTTCAGCGTTTTACTGTGGTTTGCCGTGGCCCGGCAGATCAAGCGCCTGATTACCCAGCCTATCCATCGACTTGAGGAATTGTCTCGCCAGGTCACCCGGGAAGAGAACTACGCCTTGCGCGCCGTTCCCGGCAATAACGATGAAATCGGCAACCTGGCAGAAGCGTTCAATACCATGCTGTCGCGCATTGAAGCGCGCGAACAGGAACTCAAGCGCGCAAGAGACGAAGCCCGAGGGGCTTACGATCAAGCCCAGACACTGGCCGAAGAAACCCGCCATACCAATCGCAAGCTGGAGAAAGAGGTTCAGGTTCGAAGCAAAATCGAAAAAACCCTCACCGGCTTCCAGAACTATCTGAACTGCATCATCGACTCCATGCCCTCGGCCTTGATTGCACTGGACGAGCAGCTTTATGTCACGCAATGGAATCAGGAGGCCAGCGCGCTTTCGGGAACGCCGTTGAATGAAGCCATGAATCAGCTGATTTACCTCGCCTTTGAGCCGTTGCAACCCTTCGTGCCACAGCTCAAGGACACCATCGCCCACCACCAGGTCACCAAGATCGAGCGCGTGACCTGGGGCCACGGTGACGAAGCACGGCACTACGCCCTGACGTTCTACCCGCTGATGGGGGGAAGCGGACGCGGGGTGGTGATTCGAATCGACGACATTAGCCAGCGCCTGTCGATGGAAGACATGATGGTGCAATCAGAAAAGATGCTATCTGTCGGCGGCCTGGCAGCCGGAATGGCACATGAAATCAATAATCCGTTGGGCGCCATCCTGCACAACGTGCAGAACATTCGCCGACGCCTGTCGAGCGATCTGCCCAAGAATATCGAGCAGGCGGCACAGGCCGGAATAGACCTGAATGCCATCAGCCAGTATCTGCAGGCGCGGGAAGTGCCGGAGCTGCTCGACGGCATTCAACAGGCTGGCGCCAGGGCCGCTAAAATCGTCACCCACATGCTCAGTTTCAGCCGACGCAGCAACCGGCAAATGAGCCCCTGCGACTTATCGGCCCTGATCGATCAGGCCGTGGACATCGCCAGCAATGACTTTGACCTGGCCATCGGTTTTGACTTCAAGGGACATGCCATTACCCGCCAGTTCGACCCCCAGCTCGGCCCCGTCCCCGGCATTCCCAACGAGCTGGAACAAGTCCTGCTCAACCTGCTGAAAAACGCCGCCCAGGCGATTCACCAGCGCCGCGACCCGCACGAGCCTGGGCGGATCATCCTGCGCACAAGGCTCAATCCACCCTGGGCGGAAATACAGGTCGAGGACAATGGCGCCGGTATGCCGGAATACGTGCGCAAGCGGATTTTCGAACCCTTTTTTACCACCAAGGAAGTTGGCCAGGGCACAGGGCTGGGCTTGTCCGTGTCTTACTTCATCATTACCAACAACCATAAAGGCCAAATGGAAGTACAGTCCACCCTGGAACAAGGCACCTGTTTTACCCTGCGCCTGCCATTGGCCGGTAATCTGCTGCCTCTACACGAATCAACCACGGTGGAGTTGTAAACATGGGCTTTCGTTTATCGAAGATTTACACCCGTACGGGCGACAAAGGCGAAACCGGACTGGGTGATGGTCGACGCGTGCCGAAGGATCATCCGCGGATTGAAGCCATCGGTGAAGTCGATACGCTCAACAGCCAGGTTGGCGTGTTGCTGGCCGGACTGGCCGAGCACAGCCAGCAGCACCCCGGGCTCAACGAACTGATTGAAGTGCTCGAACCTTGCCAGCACCGCTTGTTTGACCTGGGCGGCGAACTGGCCATGCCGGCGTACCAAGCGCTCGACACCACAGAGATCGAACGCCTGGAAACTGCGATCGATCGCTGGAACGAAGAATTGGGGCCGCTGGAAAACTTCATCCTGCCCGGCGGCTCAAGCCTGATTGCCCAAGCCCATGTCTGCCGCTGCCTGGCACGCAGCGCCGAACGACGCTGCCAACAGCTCAACGCTCAGGAGCCGCTGGCTGGCGTAGGGCTGGCTTATATCAATCGCTTGTCTGACCTGCTATTCGTCGCCGCACGCCTGATCGCCAGACGCCAGGGAATTGCCGAGATACTGTGGCAAGCAGCAGCAAAGCCTCAAAGCTGACGGCGGCGACGAACAGTGTGTGTAGCCGCTGCCGCAGCTGCGCACAGGGCCGAAGGGTTTTCAAACCCATCGCAGCCCACGGCAGCAGCTACAGAGCCCTGTAGAGTCAGGCCTGTGGCCAGAACGCCCGTATGCCTGCAATACCCTGCGCGCCCATCGCCCATGCGTGCTGACGATCATCCGGACCCAGTCCACCGAGCAGAAATACCGGTTTGCTGAAATCAGCGATCAGGTGTTGCACATGCTCCCAACCCAAAGGCTCTGCATCGGGATGGGTCTCGGTTGGCAAAACCGGGGACAGGGTGACGAAATCCACGTCCATCTGTTCGGCCAACAACAACTCTTCTGCGTTATGGCACGATGCTGCCAGCCAGCGTGTCTTGGGAAAAGGCCGGCCGTTGGGAGCCAGCTTGCGCAGTTGCTTGGCGGTCAAATGCCAGCCGGCGGACGGGAAATCCCCCAGCCATTCAAGTGGCCCCTTGAGCATCAGTTGCGCCTTGCCGGCACACAAGCCCGTCGCATCTACCGCCAAATCACGGTACTTGGGGTCATAACCATTGGGGGCACGCAGCGATACCAGCTTGATCCCGCCTGCTACGGCCTTCTGCAGCCCGCGAAGAAGCTCCGGTGCTTCCAGGCCATCCGGGGTAATCAGGTACTGATCAGGTAAACGGGCGGCCGCCACTATCGGCTGGTTAGCGGCCGGGAACGCGTAATCCGCCAGCTCGCGCTGAGCAACCCAGGCCAATGGCTGGCCTTCTGCACCGTGGGGTTCGCCCGTGAAGGCCGAAACCTCCCACACATCCAGAAGCACCTGTTTGTCGGGATAATCATGCTGGACCTGGATCAAGGGTCGAGCCGCCTCGACGACGATACCCAGCTCCTCTTTCAGCTCACGACCCAATGCCGCCTCGACCGACTCGCCTGCCTCCACTTTGCCACCGGGAAACTCCCACAGGCCGCCCTGGTGCTGGGTGTCGGCGCGACGGGCAATCAGGATCCTGCCATCGACGCCGCGGATAACGGCCGCAGCCACATGAACTCGTTTCACCCTTGCACTTCCTCTAATCCGGCCTGTTGCCAGGCTTTAAACGCAGGCCATTGATAAATGGCCTCGACATAAGCTTCATCTTCAGCCGACAGCGCGACTTTGTAAGTCCGAAGTCGCACAGCAACCGGTGCAAAAAAGGCATCCACCAAGCTCCGCCGGCCGAACAGCCAGGGACCGCTCTCGGTGGCCGCCGCACGGCATTCCGCCCACAAGGCAGCCATCCGCTCAATGTCGGCCCGAGCCTCCACCGGCATGGGCTCCAGCGCTTCGTCACGCTGCAAGTCAAAGGGCAGATGGCTGCGCAGGCCGAAAAAACCACTGTGCATTTGCGCACAGGCCGATCGGGCCTGAGCCCGCGCCGCGATATCGGACGGCCATAATTGCGCCGCCGGGAATCGCTCATTCAGGTATTCCGCAATGGCCAGGGAGTCGGCAATGGTGCCGTGCTCAGTCTTCAGCAGCGGTACTTTGCCCGTTGCCGAATGCTGTAGCAGCAACGCCCGGGTATCGGCCTGCCCCAGCCTGATCATCTGTTCGGTATACGTCACCCCCGCCAAATCCAGCGCCAGCGCGCCACGCAAGGACCAGGATGAATGCAACTTGTCGCCAATGATCAGGTGGAAGTTCACGGGAAGGCACCTTCAGTCAACGAGGGAGAACAGAATGAGGCGACAATCACCCGCCGGTCGCGACAGCATCGACTGGCCGGCCCGTGATTGTCGAGACAACTCAGGTACGGTATTCGGCGTTGATTTTCACGTATTCATGGGACAAGTCCGTGGTCCAGATCGTTTCGCTGCAGTCGCCACGACCCAGTTCGATCCGGATCGTGATTTCCTCACGGGCCATCACCGCAGAACCCTGCTCCTCGGTGTAGGTGGCCGAACGGGCACCACCGCTGGCAATGCACACTTCGCCGAGGAATACATCGATCTTGCTCACATCCAGGTCAGGGACACCGGCACGCCCGACAGCGGCGAGAATACGACCCCAGTTGGGGTCAGAGGCGAACAGCGCCGTTTTGATCAGTGGCGAGTGTGCCACGGTGTAACCCACGTCCAGGCATTCCTGATGGTTGCCACCGCCATTCACTTCAACGGTCACGAACTTGGTCGCGCCCTCGCCGTCACGCACGATGGCCTGGGCCACTTCCATGCAGACTTCCAGTACGGCCTTTTTCAGGGCAGCGAACAACGGGCCGCTGGCCTCGGTGATTTCAGGCAGGCTGGTCTTGCCGGTGGCGATCAACATGCAGCAGTCATTGGTCGACGTATCACCATCGATCGTAATGCGGTTGAACGACTTGTTCGCACCATCGAGCAACAGGTTTTGCAGCACATCGCGGGAAACCCGGGCATCCGTGGCGATATAGCCGAGCATGGTTGCCATGTTCGGACGAATCATCCCGGCGCCCTTGCTGATGCCCGTCACGGTGACGGTGATGCCGTCGTGCTCAAACTGACGGCTGGCCCCTTTGGGCAGGGTGTCGGTGGTCATGATCCCTGTAGCGGCCTGGGCCCAGTTGTTTTCCGAGAGGTCATCCAGCGCCGCCTGCAATGCGCCTTCGATTTTCTCGACCGGCAATGGCTCACCGATAACGCCTGTGGAGTATGGCAACACGGCGCTGGCATCGACACCGGTCAACTCGGCCAGTCTGGCGCAGGTGCGCGTGGCCGCAACCAGCCCGGGCTCACCGGTGCCGGCGTTGGCATTGCCGGTATTGGTCAGCAGGTAACGAACTGGCCCCTGTACCCGTTGCTTGGCCAAAATGACCGGTGCTGCACAAAATGCGTTCAACGTGAACACGCCGGCAACGCTGGAGCCTTCGGCACAGCGCATCACCACCACATCCTTGCGCCCTGGACGTTTGATGCCTGCTGATGCAATGCCAAGTTCAAAACCGGCCACCGGGTGCAAAGTGGGCAAAGGACCAAGACCAACAGCCATGATGCGCTCCTAAATAAAATATGCGCCGTCGCAAGGGGACGGTGAATTCAATGGTAAAACGCCGCGACGGCTAATGCCGGTCGCGGCGCAGGTGTTTCAGCAGTTGAAGCGGGCTTTAATTGATTTGCCCGTGGCAGTGCTTGAATTTTTTGCCCGAGCCGCAGTAGCACAGCTCGTTGCGACCCAGTTTCGGCTCGCTCCGGACAGGCTCGGTCGGTGTTGCAACCTCAGAGACCTCGGCGCCTTCCAGCACTTCGCTCAGGGCGTCGGGCTGATCAAGGCCTGGCGCCTCCGCATGCTGGAACTGCATGCGGGAAGCCAGCTCTTCAGCTTCCTGACGCAGACGGGCTTCTTCTTCGACCGGATCTTCACGGCGAACCTGCACATGCGACAGCACACGGATCGAGTCGCGTTTGATCGAGTCAAGCAGCTCGGAGAACAGGTTGAACGACTCGCGCTTGTACTCCTGCTTCGGGTTCTTCTGCGCATAACCACGCAGGTGGATACCGTGACGCAGGTGGTCCATGGTCGACAGGTGGTCTTTCCACAGGTCGTCCAGTACACGCAGGACGATCTGTTTCTCGAACGTGCGCAGCGCATCAGCACCGGCCTGCTCTTCTTTCTCGTTGTAAGCGGCGATCAGTTCAGCCAGCAGCTTCTCACGCAGGGTTTCTTCGTACAGGTGATCATCTTCGTCGAGCCATTGCTGGATCGGCAGCTTCACACCGAAACCGCTTTCTAGTGCGGCTTCGAGCCCTGTCACGTCCCACTGCTCCGGCAACGATTGAGGCGGGATATGCGCGTTGATCGTGCTGTCGAGCACGTCCTTGCGGAAGTCAGCGATGGTTTCACCGATGTTGTCGGCAGCCAGCAACGTGTTACGCATGTGATAAATCACTTTACGCTGTTCGTTGTTGACGTCATCGAACTCCAGCAATTGCTTACGAATGTCGAAGTTGCGACCTTCAACCTTGCGCTGAGCCTTTTCGATGGCGTTGGTCACCATGCGGTGCTCGATCGCTTCGCCAGACTGCATGCCCAGGGCCTTCATGAAATTCTTCACCCGGTCAGAGGCGAAGATACGCATCAGGCTGTCTTCAAGCGACAGGTAGAAACGGCTGGAACCCGAGTCACCCTGACGGCCGGCACGACCACGCAGCTGGTTATCGATACGGCGCGACTCGTGACGCTCGGAAGCGATCACGTGCAGGCCACCGGACTCCAGCACTTGCTGGTGACGTTTTTGCCAGTCGGCCTTGATCTGGGCGATCTGTTCCGGGGTCGGATTCTCAAGAGAAGCGACTTCCACCTCCCAGTTACCGCCCAACAGGATGTCGGTACCACGACCGGCCATGTTGGTGGCGATGGTCAGTGCACCCGGACGACCGGCCTGGGCAATGATCTCGGCTTCTTTTTCGTGGAACTTGGCGTTCAGAACCTTGTGCTCGATGCCTTCCTTGTTCAACAGCCTGGACATGTGCTCGGAGGTTTCGATGGTGGCCGTACCCACCAGTACCGGACGGCCCTTGGCCATGCAGTCCTTGATGTCGGCTACGATCGCCGCGTACTTTTCGTCCGCGGTGAGGAATACCAGGTCGTTGAAATCCTTACGGGCCAGCGGCTTGTTCGGCGGGATGACCATCACCGACAGACCGTAGATCTGGTGGAACTCGAACGCTTCGGTGTCAGCCGTACCGGTCATGCCGGACAGCTTGTTGTACAGACGGAAGTAGTTCTGGAAGGTTGTGGAGGCCAGTGTCTGGCTCTCGGCCTGGATGTTCAGGCCTTCCTTCGCTTCGATGGCCTGGTGCAGGCCTTCGGACAGACGACGACCGGGCATCGTACGGCCCGTGTGCTCGTCGACCAGCAGTACCTGACCGTCTTCCACGATGTATTCAACGTTGCGGTTGAACAGTTTGTGGGCACGCAGCGCCGCATACACATGGGTCAGCAGGCCCAGGTTATGCGCCGAGTACAGGCTTTCGCCCTCGGCGAGCAAGCCGATCTGGGTCAGCATGTCTTCAACGAACTGGTGACCGGCTTCGTTCAGCTCGACCTGGCGGGTCTTCTCATCGATCGTGAAATGGCCGGCCTTGGTGACCTCGCCTTCCACTTCCTCGATGTGCTGCTCAAGGCGCGGGATCAGTTTGTTGATCTCGGTGTAGAGCTTGGAACTGTCTTCGGCCTGACCGGAGATGATCAGCGGGGTACGGGCTTCGTCGATCAGAATCGAGTCGACTTCGTCGATCACGGCGAAATTTAGCTCGCGCTGGAATTTTTCTTCCATGCTGAAAGCCATGTTGTCGCGCAGGTAATCGAAGCCAAACTCGTTGTTGGTGCCATACGTGATGTCGGCAGCGTAGGCCTCACGTTTTTCCTGAGGCGGCTGGAACGGCGTGACGATACCCACCGTAAGGCCCAGGAATTCGTAAAGCGGACGCATCCAGTTGGCATCCCGACGTGCGAGGTAATCGTTCACGGTAACAACGTGCACGCCCTTGCCGGACAACGCGTTGAGGTAAACCCCCAGGGTTGCTACCAAGGTCTTGCCTTCACCGGTGCGCATTTCTGCGATCATGCCTTCATGCAAGGTCATGCCACCGATCAGCTGTACGTCGAAGTGGCGCATGCCCATGACACGCTTACCGGCTTCGCGGCATACCGCAAATGCTTCCGGCAGCAGTTGATCGAGGGTCTCACCTTTAGCTATGCGGGCCTTGAACTCTTCGGTCTTGGCGCGCAACTGCTCATCAGTCAGAGCAACCATTTGCTCTTCAAAGGCATTGACGACCTGTACCGTCTTGAGCATGCGTTTAACTTCGCGCTCGTTCTTGCTTCCAAAAAGTTTCTTTAACAAAGGCGCAAACATATCGGCAGGATCTTCCACACATAGGGATGGAGGGCGGCCCCGTGAGTCGCCCGAGCAGCCCTGATGGCCGCATGCGAACGAGCATTCTACCCGGAAACGTCGGTGAGGAAAGTGGCGTTATTCCACGATACTGGTGCAGCGTTGTGACGGGGCCTCACTAAAATAAGGCCTTTTTGCTGAACTTCAACCCACGATGTGCAGAAGTTACTCATTGATTTCACAAATAAAGTCCGTGAAATCAGGATGCCTTCGAGTGGAGCAGGCGGTTTCTGCTAAGATTGCAGCTCTGTTTTCTCAGGTGTTTGAACATGGCATTTCGCCCACATCCAGCACGGGCCCCTTCCGTTCTGCTCCGCGAGGCCAAGCCCCTAAAAGCCATTTTTGGCCATGCCAAACGGCTGGCGCATCTGCAGCGCCTGCTCGAAAGCCAGCTCCAGCCCGCTGCACGTGAACATTGCCACGTCGCCTCATGGCGCGAAGGCAGCCTGTTGTTGATCGTCACTGACGGTCACTGGGCCACCCGCCTGCGCTATCAGCAAAAGCGCCTGCAACGCCAGCTGCAAGCGTTCGACGAATTCGCCAGCCTGACCCGGATCCTGTTTAAAGTGCAGCCGCCAACCGTACTGGCCAAAGTGGCCGGACACACGCTTGATCTTTCGGTCGATGCCGCACAAACCATCCAGGCCACCGCCGACGGCATCACCGACCCGGCGCTGCGTGCCGCGCTTGAGCGCCTGGCCAGTCACGCCAGGCCTAAAGACTAGACACCGCTGATCTGCAGGAGCGAGTCAGCGGTGTACATGCATCACCTGCTTACTTGCGCTTGCTGCCCCCCAGCAATGACCCCATCAGCCCACGGACCAGTTGACGCCCCAGTTGGCCTGCGGCCTGTCGGGCCATGGATTGCAGCGCCTTGCCCGCTGTCGAGCCCAGAAAGTCCCCGGCCTGGTCAAGAAAACCCGGTTCCGGGGCGGCCGCCTTGCCAGGGGCGGATTGCGCTGGCACCTCAGGAGCAACCCCTTTGCGGGCCAGCAGGATTTCGTACGCAGATTCCCGGTCGACCGGCTTGTCATAACGCCCTTGCAAGGCAGAACCGCTAATCAACGCTGAGCGCTCGGCTTCGGTCAACGGCCCGATGCGCGATTGCGGCGGCGCGATCAGTACGCGCTGGACCATGGCTGGCGTACCTTTTTCCTCCAGCATGCCGACCAGAGCCTCCCCTGTCCCCAATTCTGTCAACACCGCCAGGGCATCGAACTGCGGGTTCGGCCGAAAGCCGTCTGCGACCGCCCTCAAGGACTTTTGCTCTTTGGCTGTAAACGCCCGTAGCCCGTGCTGGATACGCAAACCCAGTTGCGCGAGCACTGCGTCCGGCAGGTCAGCCGGTGACTGGGTGACGAAATACACCCCCACCCCTTTGGAGCGAATCAACCGAACGACTTGCTCCAGACGATCTTGGAGCGCTTTTGGCGTGTCGGCGAACAGCAAGTGTGCCTCATCAAAAAACAAAGCCAGCAATGGCTTGTCTGCATCACCGCGCTCCGGCAACTGCTCGAAAAGCTCCGCCAGCAACCACAGCAGAAAAGTCGCATAGACCTTTGGCGCTTCATGCACGAGACGGCTGGCATCAAGCAGGTGAATCTGCCCGCGCCCATCGCTGGCAGGTTGCAAAATGTCTTCCAGCTGCAGTGCCGGCTCACCAAACAACGCTTCGGCACCCTGCTGCTCAAGGGTGGACAAACGTCGCAACAGGGCCTGGCTCGACCCCGTGGTCATCAAGGCCGCGTCATCTCCCAACACCTCAGGGTTATCACGCAAATGATTGAGCAGCGCCTTGAGGTCTTTCAGATCGAGCAGCAACAGACCTTCACGATCCGCCACCTTGAATGCAGCATACAAAGCGGCTTGCTGGCTGTCGGTGAGCTCCAGCAAGCTGCCAAGCAGCAATGGCCCCATTTCGCTCAACGTCGTACGTAATGGATGACCTGTTTTTCCCTGTATGTCCCACAGCGTTACCGGATACGCCTTAGGCTGATAGTTAAGCCACGGCATCCCGGCAATCCGCTCCGCAACTTTGCCCTGGGGATTGCCTGCCGCCCCAAGGCCACACAAGTCACCTTTGATGTCGGCGGCGAACACGGCCACGCCGGCATCGCTGAACTGCTCGGCCAAGCGTTGCAGGGTGACGGTTTTACCTGTCCCCGTGGCCCCTGCCACCAAACCGTGGCGGTTTGCCAGGCGCAATGACTGAGCGATGGCCTGACCCGAGAGGTCAGCACCGAGAACAAGAGCAGAAGAGTCAGGCATTTTGCCACCTTTAATTAATCTTTCACGGTCCGGCGTCGATACACCCTTAATGCTAGACCAGGAAATTCCGAATTTAGCGTAGGAAAGCGCCCCATTAAATATAGAAATTTCGCCAGTTTGGGCAGCAATTTCTAGTGTGCGCGTTTTTTCAGAGTGTAGGCCTCAAACTTTTAGACCTTAGCGGACCCTTCAAGCCATGAATAAAAACCTGCGTTTCAGCCACAAAATACTGCTTGCCGCGTCCCTGATCGTAATAGCCGCCTTCTCGCTATTTACGCTGTACAACGATTACCTGCAACGTAACGCCATCCGCGATGATCTGGAGAGCTACTTGCACGAGATGGGCAGCGTCACCGCCAACAACATCCAGACCTGGCTCGGTGGCCGGATATTGCTGGTCGAAAACCTGGCGCAATCAATCGCCATCGTTCCAGAACCGGCCCAGGTGGCAAGCCTGCTGGAACAAAAAGCATTGAGCAGCACGTTCATGGGGGTTTATCTGGGTGACAGTCAGGGCCGTTTTACCATGCGCCCCGACATTCAAATGCCTGAAGGTTTCGACCCGCGTACCCGTCCTTGGTACAAGGATGCGCTGAACAACGACACTGCCAGCCTGACCGAGCCGTACATCGATGCAGTGACCGGTCAGATGATCATCTCCATCGGCACGGCGGTAAAGAAAGCCGGACAAACCCTGGGCGTCGTGGGTGCAGACCTGTCGCTCAAAACCATTACCGACACCATCAACGCTTTGAACTTCGACGGCATGGGCTATGCCTTCCTGGTTCGGCAAGACGGCAAAATCCTGGTACACCCTGACAACGCTCTGGTGATGAAAAACCTGAAGGACATTTACCCTCAGGACACGCCGCCCATCAGTACCGATATCAGCGAAATCCAGGTCAATGGCCAGACCCGGATCGTGACCTTTGCGCCAGTCAAAGGGTTGGGCTCGGTCAATTGGTTCATCGGCCTGTCCATTGATAAAGAGCAAGCGTTTGCCATGCTCACGACATTCCGCACCTCCGCGATCATTGCCACCGCGATTGCCGTGGTCTTGATCATTGCCCTGCTCGGCCTGTTGATTCGCCTGCTCATGCAACCGTTGCATGTCATGACCCGCGCCATGCAGAACATCGCCGAAGGTGAAGGTGATTTGACTCGCCGCCTGAGCGTTGAATCCCGGGATGAGTTCGGCATCCTGGGGAGCGCCTTTAACCAGTTTGTCGAACGCATTCACACGTCAATCGGCGAAGTGGCCTCCGCCACCGAGCAGGTCAACGAAGTCGCCTTGCGTGTCGTCAGTGCTTCCAACTCGTCGATGCTCAATTCGGACGAACAAGCCAGCCGCACCAACAGTGTCGCGGCGGCCATCAATGAACTGGGCGCCGCCGCCCAGGAAATAGCCCGCAACGCGGCACAGGCATCGCATCAGGCCAGCGATGCCCGCGGGCTTGCCGAAGACGGCCAGCAAGTGGTTGAACACAGCATCCACTCGATGCAGCAGCTGTCACACATGCTCAGTACGTCCAGCAGCCACATCGAAGCGTTGAACGACAAGACCGTCAACATCGGGCAGATTCTGGAAGTGATCACCAGCATCTCCCGACAAACCAACCTGCTGGCACTGAACGCTGCCATTGAAGCCGCCCGGGCCGGTGAAGCCGGGCGCGGTTTTGCTGTCGTGGCCGACGAGGTGCGCAACCTGGCACACCGCACACAAGAGTCGGCGCAGCAAGTGCAGACCATGATCGAAGAGTTGCAGGTCAGTGCCCGCAACTCTGTCAGCACGATGGAAGAGAGTCAGCGCCATAGCCAGGACAGTGTGGAGATCGCCAATCGGGCGGGCGAGCGACTGATCGGCGTGACGGCGCGTATTGGCGAAATCGACGGCATGAATCAATCCGTCGCTACCGCGACCGAGGAGCAGACCTCGGTGGTCGAATCGATCAACATGGACATCACCGAGATCAACACGCTCAATCAGGAAGGCGTCGAAAATCTTCAGTCAACGCTGCGCGCTTGCTCCGATCTGGAGCAACAAGCGGCTCGCCTGAAACAACTGGTAGGCAGCTTCCGCATCTAATCCCGGGACCGCGTAACTGCTGGCCGGCAGTTACGCGCTGCATTGCAGCGGCTCAATCCTGATGAGCATCTATCATCCAATGAGGTCAATACCATGGATGATCGTGAATCAGAGGACTCAAGGCCGTGCATATTGCTGACATCACCATGTTCTATGCGCCCGCCAGCGGCGGAGTGCGCACCTATCTGGATGCCAAACACCGACGTTTGAGCCACTTGCCGGGGATTCGTCACAGCCTGTTGATACCGGGCAGCAACCTGACTCAACACGACGGTATTTATCAGGTCCCCTCGCCTGCCCTGCCCTTCGGCAATGGTTTTCGCTTCCCTATCCGCCTCGCGCCCTGGTGCAACATGTTGCACGAACTGCAACCTGACCTGATCGAAGTCGGCGATCCTTACCTCACTGCCTGGGCCGCACTCGACGCTCGACGCCAGCTGGATATACCGGTGATCGGTTTTTATCACTCGGACCTGCCGCTGCTGGTGCGCAACCGCATGGGTAGCTGGCTCACACCGAACGCCGAAGCCTATATCAGCCGCCTGTACAGCCACTTCGACCGAGTGCTGGCACCCAGCCAGGTCATGGCTGACAAGTTGATAAACCTGGGGGTCGACAATGTGTTCGTGCAGACACTGGGCGTCGACTTGCAAACGTTCAACCCTCAGCACCGCGATCCCGAACTGCGCGCCGAATTGCAGATCAACGAAAATGCTCACTTGTTGATTTTTGCCGGTCGCGGCTCCAAAGAAAAAAACCTGCCGGTCCTGCTCGAGTGCATGCGCCACCTGGGGGATCGTTATCACCTGCTGTTGGTAGGTTCACAGATGCCCTCCCATGTCCCGGATAACGTCACGGTGATTGATGACTTTTGTCCCGCCGCTCAATTGGCGCGCCTTATGGCCAGTGCCGATGCATTGATCCATGCCGGCGATCAGGAAACCTTCGGCCTGGTCATCCTCGAAGCCATGGCCAGCGGCATTCCAGTGGTCGCCGTGGCTGCCGGGGCATTCAACGAACTGGTCCACGATCAGGTCGGCATTCTCTGCCAGCCCAATCAGCCACAGGCCATGGCCGATGCCGTGCGCGAGCTGTTCGCCGGCGATCCCCAGCGCCTCGGCCGCCAAGCGCGTCTGCATGCCGAGCTGCATTACTCCTGGGACAAGGTGGTACAGGCGCTACTGACGCATTATCAAGCCGTGCTCGGTAGCCATCAGGCGCTGGCTGCCCATGTCTGATCTCAGTGTCGCGCTGGTGCTGCATGATGTGGCCCCGCAAACATGGCCGGACTACCAGCCATTCGTCGAGCGCATCGATGCCCTTGGCGCCATCCCGATCACCTGGCTGGTGGTGCCGGACTTTCATCATGCCAGTCCCCTGGCCGAAGCCGGTGCGTTCAGGCAACAGCTGGACAGCCGCGTCATGAAGGGCGATGAGTTGGTGCTGCATGGCTACTTTCATGCCGATGACCAGCCAGCGCCACGTACGCCGCGGGATTGGTTCATGCGCAGGGTGTATACCTGGGAGGGAGAGTTTTACACGTTGTCCGAAGCACAGGCGCTGAACCGGCTGCAGCAAGGCCTGGAGGTGTTCGAGCGTTATCAATGGCCCGTTCAGGGGTTCGTCGCACCTGCTTGGCTGATGAGTGAGGGAACGCGCCAGGCCTTGCGCCAGTTACCCTTTCGCTACACCAGCGACCCACAGCATCTTTATCGCCTGCCTGAATTCACCGCCATCGAGGCGCCGGGCCTGGTCTGGAGTGCCGGCAGCGCCTGGCGCCGAGGCGTGTCGAAAGTGATCAGCGATGTGCGCGAACAGCGCTGGCACAATGCGCCATTGATCCGACTGGGGCTGCACCCGGTGGATATGCGTCACCGCTTTTCCCGAGATTACTGGTTCCGGACCGTACAAAGGTTGATTGCCGAGGGCCGCGAGCCGGTGACCAAAACTCAGTGGCTGGCTTCAACTGCGCCATCCTCTGACACGCGGCCGATACAAACCGTCTCACGTGTCTGAGGGCGTGCTCTCATCCGGAGCGGATTCGGGAAGCGGGAGCGGATGCAGTGCACGCCATAAGGCGGCTGCATCCGGAAATTCTGTACCGTCTTCAGGGCCCAGTGCATCAGGGTCGTATCGGCTCAAGCAGCCTTCGCCCAACGTTGCCGGTGCCCGTGAAACGGCTTTTTCGAGAGGGTCTGTCATATCAATATCCTGTCGTCGCGCCCTGTGGGCTGCGACGACAAAATCAGTCACGCAACAGCGCTGTGAGTTCTCAGAACACCACGGTCTTGTTGCCGTGCACCAGAACGCGGTCTTCCAGGTGATAACGCAGGCCACGGGCCAGCACCATCTTCTCGACATCCCGTCCGAAACGCACCATGTCTTCGATGCTGTCGCTGTGGCTGACGCGCACCACGTCCTGTTCGATGATCGGGCCGGCATCCAGCTCTTCGGTCACGTAGTGGCACGTTGCGCCGATCAGCTTCACGCCACGCAGCGAGGCCTGGTGATAGGGCTTGGCGCCCACAAATGACGGCAGGAAGCTGTGGTGAATGTTGATCACCTGATGCGCATATTCGCGGCACAGGTCTGGCGGCAGGATTTGCATATAACGCGCCAGCACCACAACCTCGGCGTCATGCTGCTTGACCAGGCGCGAGACTTCAGCGAAGGCGGGTTCTTTGTTCTTGGGATCAACCGGCACATGGTAGTAAGGAATGCCGTGCCACTCGACCATGCTGCGCAAGTCATCGTGGTTGGAAATCACGCACGAAATCTCGCAGTCCAGCTCATCGCTGTGCCAGCGGTGCAGCAAGTCAGCCAGGCAGTGGGATTCGCGACTGGCCATCAATACCACACGCTTTTTTTGCGCCGTGTCGGTAATCCGCCACACCATCGAAAACTCTTCGGCAATCGGGGCAAATGCCTCGCGAAACGCTTCCAGCCCGAAAGGCAGAGAATCAGCACGAATCTCGTGACGCATGAAGAACCAACCGCTTTGATCGTCCGAGTGGTGGCTCGCTTCAGTGATCCAGCCATTGTGGGAGGCCAGGAAATTACTGACCTTGGCAACAATGCCGACGCCGTCGGGGCACGCAATCACCAATCGAAAAGTGCGCATGAGGGAAAAACTCCAAAACTTTACTAAGGCCGCCATTCTAGCGAGTGCGCAGCAAAACGACAGTATTCCTTGTGCCTTATTGCTCGCGTCATGTGGTCACACAGCACGTGAGCCCACGCCAACGCGGTAGAGGCCTGCAGGCTTTTTCACCACGCTTAGAATCAATTATTAGGGCGCCTTATTATCCGGATAAACGCCCACTGTTTAATAGCGTGTATATGTGAAGAATGAAAAGTTAATGATTCATTTTTTTAAATTATTCAGCCCGTGGATATTTACTTGCCGTAACTGCCTGACTATTATTGCGCCACTGTCTCCCTGTAAACCCTTTTCAACATAAGGTTTTCCTCATGTCCTTGATCAACGAATACCGCGCAACAGAAGAAGCCATCAAAGAATTGCAAGCGCGCCTGAAGAACCTGTCGGAAGATGACAAACTTCAAACCGAGCTGGAATTTGAAGGCAAACTGCGCACCCTGATGGGCGAATATCAAAAATCGCTGCGCGATATCATCGCGCTGCTGGATCCAGAATCCAAAGTAAGCAAAGCACCCCGCGGCGTAGTGAAAACTACCGGCACCAAACGTGCCCGCAAGGTTAAACAGTACAAAAACCCGCACAACGGCGAAGTGATTGAAACCAAAGGCGGCAATCACAAGACGCTGAAAGAGTGGAAAGCCAAGTGGGGCGGCGACGTGGTTGAAGGCTGGGCTACTTTGCTGGACTAAGTGACACCGTGTGCGCAACGTTGTTGCGTCACCCATAAAAAACGCCAGCTTGCTGGCGTTTTTTTATGGGCTGATTTTAACTTGAGTGCTCGGTTTGTGTGTCCAGGCCGACACGACGACTCAAGCTGCGCGCGTATCGCTTCCACTCATCCAGCAGTGTCAACTGCGCGGGCGTGGCCGCACGGGACAGCTCGTCAGCCTGCTGCGTAAACGCTTCCAGGGTCAGGGGGGCTCCCATGGCCGGATCAGTCAAACGTTGTTGGCAGAATAACTGCCAACGTTCGAGTTCTTGTGCATTTAAGGTATGAGGAAAGTTTCGGGCCCGATAACGAAACAATAACTCGGGCAAACGCTCGTCATCAAAAGGCCAGGCGTCATTCGCTAATTGCTCGGGGTCGCTCAGCCTGACCTGTTCACACAGTCGACGATCACGGTCGCCGAGAAAGCCGTCATACAACTGCTGCTCGGGGTCTTCACTGGGGGTAAAGTCTTCACGGGCATAAAGGGCGGATAACTTATCCTGCCAAACTTCCTGCGTCTCCGTCAGCTGGCGGGCACGGGCCTCATAATGCGCCATGTCCCATTGCAAACGCTGTTGATCCTGCGCACGCACTACATTCAAGGGCGCGACCACCGGACAACGATTAACGTGTATCAGCTTGAGCGGTATTGGCAGTTGCCCTTCGGGCAAGTCTTCCCGACGCGTATAAAGCAGCGCACGCAATGATTCGGCATCCATGTCCAATAAAGGCTGAGGATCAAAGTGCAGGTCACACACAATCAGCGCATTGCGATTTTTAGGGTGCCACGCAAGAGGCAATACCACGCCCACATAATGCCTGGCCGCAGAAAAGCGCCCGGAGACATGCACCATCGGCTGTAACAAGCGAACCTGATCCTGCACTCGCTGTTTGGTCCTTAATTGAAATAACCAGTCATATAACTTGGGCTGCCTGGACCTGATCAGCCGCGCCAGCGCGATAGTGGCCCGCACATCGGATAACGCATCGTGAGCCTGACCATGGTCAATGCCATTGGCCGCCGTCAATCGCTCCAGCTTGAGTGTTACTCGGCCGTCTTCCTGAGGCCAGACAATCCCTTCGGGGCGCAAGGCATATGCCGTGCGCACCACATCAATCAAATCCCAACGGCTGTTGCCGCCCTGCCACTCACGTGCGTAAGGGTCGAAAAAGTTTCGATACAGGCTGTAGCGCGTGACCTCATCATCGAAACGCAATGTGTTGTAGCCCGCACCGCAGGTACCGGGCAGCGCCAGCTGGGCATGTGTCCGGGTCATGAACTCGGCTTCACCGAGGCCTTTGTCTTCCAGGCGCCCGGGGGTGATGCCGGTAATCAGGCAAGCCATGGGGTGAGGCAGGATGTCGTCGCTGGGCTGGCAATAAAGGTTGAGGGGCTGATCAATCTCATTGAGTTCAGCATCGGTGCGGATACCGGCGACCTGCACGGCTCGATCGCAGCGCGGGTTGATGCCGGTGGTTTCATAGTCGTACCAGAAAATAGAGGTCACGGGGTGTTCCTGAACAGTAGACCCCATCAGTCTAGGCGTTCCGGCCCGGGCACGGCCAGCCCTGCACCTGACGCCCGAGCCAGAAGCTCGCCTTATGCAGAGGCTTGCAAGGGATGAAAACTGAAGTACCGATGCAAGGCACTGATCAGCGAGGCGTATTCGGCAGGCGGTTTGAACAGGATAAAACCGGAGTCGTAATAATGTGGCGAGGCATCCTCATGGCTCCACAGGCAGCGCGCCGACAGATCAATAAACTGCTGGTCACCTTCATGGGCGGGCAGTTTGAGGCGAAATTCAAAATTGCCTCCCACCAGCAACGGCAGCTGGCTGATCAACATGATTCGGTCTTCGGTCACATTACCCAGAAAACCCAAGGGTTTATCCGTGAACCGATTGAACACTTTCAAAAAACACACCAGTTGATGGCGCTCGATACGGCGGTCAGACATCCTGTTGAATATCACGATAAAAAGCCATCCTGCCTAACTGCGCCCGACGTTAGAAATGCCCTGCGCGTCATTCGGACCGGGCTTTTCACCCCCGCCATCACGCGCCGCATTCGCCCGAAACTCAGGACAACAGCCTTGGAAGCACAGCCACACACCCGCTACCCAGCGCTGAAACCTTTGAGCTTTTCACCCTGAAAAATAACTCAAATGAGCACATACCATAGTAAAAAGAGATCAAACGACCAGTCAGAGGTCATTCCCAGTCAAATTTTCGCAGGCAGTGACTGAGCCGTCCCCGGCCCCGGAATAAACTTCAGGATGCGCAACGTCTCAATCCGCGCCTTGGCCCGGTAGGCATATTCGCTCTTCGGGAATTCGTTGATGATGTACTGATACGTCTGCGCGGCATCCAGATAAAACCGGGTACGTTCAAGGCACAAGCCACGCAACATGGCCGTTTGCGGCCAGATATAGGGCCGGCTGCGGCTGTCACGGTCAACCTTGGACAATTCCAGCATCACCGTTTCGCAGTTGCCGCGATCATAAGCCCGGTAAGCATTATTCAAATGATGGTTCATCGACCAGCGCGTGCAGCCCGCCATCGTGCAGACCATTATTAAAACGAGCATGAATCGCATGGGTCTCTCCTGTTCTTAACAGTGTATCGACCCCACCGCCAAATTCTTCAAGCCCGGTTTAACAGCAATTAAACGTTCATCGCACCGATGCACCACAACTTAAGTCGAAAGTAGTGCAGAGGAACAATGACTACAGCGAAAGACCATAGTAGCCTTTGGCAGCGCTTGAACTCAGGAGTCTTTGCATGTCCGTTCGTCGAACTAAAATCGTTGCCACACTTGGCCCTGCCAGCAATTCACCGGAGATGCTGGAACAGCTGATCCTCGCTGGCCTGGACGTCGCCCGTCTGAACTTTTCCCACGGTACTCCGGATGAGCACAAGGCTCGTGCCAAGCTGGTGCGCGAAATCGCCGCCAAGCATGGTCGCTTCGTTGCCCTCCTGGGTGACCTGCAAGGCCCGAAAATTCGCATCGCCAAATTTGCCAACAAACGCATCGAACTGAAAATCGGTGATCGTTTTACCTTCTCCACCAGCCACCCGCTGACTGAAGGTACCCAGGAAATCGTCGGTATCGACTACCCCGACCTGGTCAAGGATTGCGGCGTGGGCGACGAGCTGCTGCTCGATGACGGCCGTGTTGTCATGCGTGTTGATACCGCCACCGCCGACGCTCTGCATTGCTCGGTCCTGATCGGCGGCCCGCTGTCCGACCATAAAGGCATCAACCGTCGTGGTGGTGGCCTGACCGCGCCAGCCCTGACTGAAAAAGACAAGGCCGATATCAAGCTGGCTGCCGAAATGGAAGTCGACTACCTGGCCGTGTCGTTCCCCCGCGATGCCGCTGACATGGAATACGCACGTCAACTGCGTGACGAAGCGGGCGGTACTGCCTGGCTGGTTGCCAAGATTGAACGCGCCGAAGCCGTGGCCGACGATGAAACCCTCGACGGTTTGATCAAAGCCAGCGACGCCGTCATGGTTGCCCGTGGCGACCTGGGCGTTGAAATCGGTGATGCCGAGCTGGTAGGCATTCAGAAGAAAATCATTCTGCATGCACGTCGCCACAACAAAGCGGTGATCGTTGCGACCCAGATGATGGAGTCGATGATCCAGAACCCGATGCCCACTCGTGCCGAAGTGTCCGACGTTGCCAACGCCGTTCTCGACTACACCGACGCCGTGATGCTTTCGGCTGAAAGTGCTGCCGGTGCCTATCCACTGGAAGCGGTACAGGCCATGGCCCGTATCTGCGTCGGCGCTGAAAAGCACCCGACCAGCAAAACCTCCAGCCACCGTATCGGCAAGACCTTCGAAAGCTGCGACCAGAGCATTGCGCTGGCGGCCATGTACACCGCCAACCACTTCCCGGGTGTCAAAGCGATCATCGCCCTGACCGAAAGCGGTTACACGCCGTTGATCATGTCGCGTATCCGTTCCTCGGTGCCGATCTACGCGTTCTCCCCGCACCGTGAAACCCAAGCTCGCGCGGCCATGTTCCGTGGCGTGTACACCGTACCGTTCGACCCGGCTTCGCTGCCGCCAGAGCAAGTCAGCCAAGCGGCTATCGACGAGCTGCTCAAGCGTGGCGTCGTTGAGAAAGGCGACTGGGTCATCCTGACCAAGGGCGACAGCTACCACACCATCGGTGGCACCAACGGCATGAAGATTCTGCATGTCGGCGACAAAATGGTCTGAGCCTGACAAGGCCACAGCCAAAAAGCCCCGCCTGAGTGATCAGGCGGGGCTTTTTTTTCGAAGTTTTGCTGGCCGGGCCTATCGCGCCGCCCATCGCAGCCTTCGGCAGCGACTACAGAAGCAAGCCCAAATCCGTAGCAGTCACCGCGTCCAAGGATCACGGCAGCGGCTATGGGCTACGGGGTTTATCCATAAATCCGGATAACGCGGCCACCGCTTCCGGGGAGTTCAGGCGCTGAATGAACAGCCAACCCTCATCCTCGATCACCTGGCGCAATTGCTCACGCCCTGGCGTCTTCATTAGCCGCTTGCTGTCCTGTACCGCCGCCGGGGCCAATGCCGCCAACCGCTGTGCGGCGTCCCGAGCGGCTTCCAGTGTGGCCACGCCTTCAGGCAACGCGGCATTGGCCAGCCCCCAGGCCGCAGCCTGCTCACCACTGAACCCCTCGCCCAACAGCAACAGTTGCGCTGCCCTCACCGGCCCGAGCAACTGCGGCAATAACAGGCTGGAGCCAAATTCCGGGCTTAACCCCAGATTGACAAACGGCATGCGCAATCGTGCGTCGCGGCTCACATAAACCAGATCGCAATGCAGCAGCAACGTGGTACCAATCCCCACCGCCGCGCCTGCCACTGCCGCCACCACCGGCTTGCGGCATTCCAGCAGGCTGCGCATAAAACGAAACACCGGGCTGCTCATGTCCTGTGGTGGCTGCTGCAGGAAGTCAGCAATATCGTTGCCGCTGGTGAAGCATTCAGCCGTACCGCAGATCAGCAGCGCATGCACGCTGGCATCGGCATCGGCCTGCTCCAGGGCCTGCGCCAATTGACCGTACATCTCGCGGGTCAGGGCGTTTTTCTTGTCCGGGCGATTAAGGCGCAAGATCAGCACCGCGCCGTCGCGTTCAACCACTATGGCTTGAGTCATGCTCACTCTCGATAAGTCGGGAAACGGCGCTTAACTGCGGGTCAAAAAGGTATCCGCCAACAGTTGATTGCGCGCCAGCCCTGCCAGATACAAGCGTTTGGAAAACGCCTCGACGCTGTCGGGGTGACCACAGACTAAGGCCCGGGTTTGCCGGGAAACAAGACGCATCCGGACTAGAAAATCAGCTAATTGCTCACGCACCAACCATTCGACCTGCAGATTCGGGTGCGCTGCGGCCAAGGCCATAATTTCATGTTCAAGATAATGCTCGGCGTGATTTCGAGCCACATGAACCAGCTGGATCGGGCCCTGATGATCCTGGCGCAGGGCTTCGCGCAGCACCCCGTACAACGGCCCCAGCCCCGTACCCGACGCCAGCAGCCAGAGCGGGTGCTCTTGCCAGTCGGGATCGTAATGCAAGGCTCCGCCGCGCAATTCGCCCAGACGCACCGGATCACCGACACTGAACTGTCGCGCCGCGTTGACGAATTCCCCGGGATGGGCGCAGTCCAGGTGAAACTCCAGAAAACGGTCTTCTTCGGGCAGACTGGCCAGCGAATACGGGCGGGCGACCCCGTTGGCCGTCCACAACACGGCATGCTGCCCGGCGCGATACCGCAAGGGACGCTGCGTCGACAGCCGCAAGCGCAGCACATTCGGGCTCAGCCACTCGAGCCCCGACACCTCTGCCGCCAATCCATCGCGCACCGGATCGAACGTCTCGAGTTGCAAGTCCTCGGTCACCTGACATTGGCAGGCCAGACGCCACCCTTGCTCACGCTGGGCCGGCGCCAGGGCCTCTGGCTTGAGGTCTGCAGGTTCGCCCCGCACACAGCGCACCAGGCAAGCATGGCAACTGCCCGCTCGGCAACTGTAGGGCACGGCCACACCCGCCTGATTCAGGCTGTCGAGCAAGTTGCTGTCTCGGGCAACTGACCAGCGGCGATCAGCAACATGTAACTCGGGCACTTCATGCCTCCTGATAGCAGTCAATTGCGTAGAGAGTGTCTTGCCCCTTAGCGCGGCACATCCAAGGCAGAGGTACACCGGGCTTTACGACGGCTGCGCCGCCGGGCGCGGCTACGACTGGCCCTGGTAACAGACAGTCTAATGGCGCCAACAATCACATCCTACTTTCGTTTGCACCACAGCGGGTGTATCACAGAGTGCTCCGGGTTATACTGCCGCGCCTTTTTTGTACCGGTCATGCGTGCCCGGTATGCCTAGCAAAGTTGTTTTCGACAGACCGATAGACCAAGGTCGCAAACACCTTTTTGAATGTTCCCGTCTTATAGAGGAGCGCGACCCATGACCGTGATCAAGCAAGACGACCTGATTCAGAGCGTTGCTGACGCCCTGCAATTCATTTCTTACTACCATCCCGTGGATTTCATCCAGGCCATGCACGAAGCTTACCTGCGCGAAGAATCGCCAGCAGCCCGTGACTCGATGGCACAAATCCTGATCAATTCGCGCATGTGTGCCACTGGCCACCGCCCGATTTGCCAGGACACCGGCATCGTCACCGTATTCGTACGCGTGGGCATGGATGTGCGCTGGACCGGCGCCACCATGAGCCTGGACGACATGATCAACGAAGGCGTGCGTCGCGCTTACAACCTCCCGGAAAACGTCCTGCGTGCTTCGATCCTGGCCGACCCGGCCGGCGCTCGTCGCAACACCAAGGACAACACCCCGGCAGTCATCCACTACTCCATCGTTCCGGGCAATACCGTTGAAGTGGATGTAGCCGCCAAGGGTGGCGGTTCCGAGAACAAGTCGAAAATGGCCATGCTCAACCCGTCCGACTCGATCGTTGACTGGGTGCTCAAGACCGTTCCGACCATGGGCGCTGGCTGGTGCCCACCGGGCATGCTCGGCATTGGCATTGGCGGCACGGCTGAAAAAGCGGCAGTGATGGCCAAGGAAGTGTTGATGGAGTCCATCGACATTCACGAGCTGATCAAGCGCGGCCCGTCCAACCGTATCGAAGAAATGCGTCTGGAGCTGTTCGAGAAGGTCAATCAGCTGGGCATCGGTGCCCAGGGCCTGGGCGGTCTGACCACCGTACTTGACGTTAAAATCATGGATTACCCGACCCACGCAGCCTCGCTGCCGGTGTGCATGATCCCGAACTGCGCAGCCACCCGCCACGCTCACTTTGTTCTGGATGGCTCCGGCCCTGCAGAACTCGAAGCGCCACCGCTGGACGCCTACCCGCAAATCGTCTGGGAAGCAGGCCCGTCTGCCCGCCGTGTCGACCTCGACACCCTGACGCCGGAAGACGTGCAAAGCTGGAAACCAGGCGAAACCGTGCTGCTGAACGGCAAGATGCTGACCGGCCGCGATGCTGCACACAAGCGCATGGTTGAGATGCTGAACAAGGGTGAAACCTTGCCGGTCGACCTGAAAGGCCGCTTCATCTACTACGTAGGCCCGGTTGATCCGGTGCGCGACGAAGTGGTTGGCCCTGCAGGCCCGACCACAGCTACGCGGATGGACAAGTTCACCCGTCAGATCCTCGATCAGACCGGCCTGCTGGGCATGATCGGTAAATCCGAGCGCGGCCCTACCGCCATCGAAGCCATCAAGGAACACAAAGCCGTGTACCTGATGGCCGTGGGCGGCGCGGCGTATCTGGTTGCCCAGGCAATCAAGAAGTCGCGCGTCGTGGCCTTTGCCGAACTGGGCATGGAAGCGATCTACGAGTTCGACGTCAAAGACATGCCTGTCACAGTGGCTGTCGACAGCAACGGCGAGTCGGTACACATCACCGGCCCGGCGATCTGGCAGAAGAAAATCAGCGACAGCCTGGCCGTTGAAGTGCAATAAACACTTCTGAGCCAGACATAAAAACGGCCGGGTTAACCCGGCCGTTTTTTTTTGCATCCGCACCAGCTGTTTCGTTAGAACGCGTTGCGGAAGATCTCTTCAATCTGACCCTGATCCGCCCGCCGCGGGTTGGTCAGACCACACGCGTCCTTCAGCGCATTGGTCGCCAGAATCGGGATGTCATCCAGCTTAGCCCCCAGATCGCGCAAACCGGCCGGAATCTCGACGTCCCGTGCCAGGGTGCGAATCGCCGCGACGGCTGCTTGCGCACCCTCTTCCGGGCTCAGGCCACTCACATCGACCCCAAGCGCACGGGCCACATCGGTCAGGCGCGCCGCACAAACGCTGGCGTTAAAGGTTTGTACATGGGGCAACAGCACCGCGTTGCACACCCCGTGGGGCAAGTCATAGAAGCCACCCAGCTGGTGCGCCATCGCGTGCACAAAGCCCAGCGACGCGTTGTTAAACGCCATGCCGGCGAGAAACTGTGCGTAGGCCATGTTCTCCCTTGCCGTCAGATCCTTGCCGTCCTGTACCGCCTTACGCAAGTTCTGGCTGATCAGTTCCATCGCTTTGATGGCACAGGCATCAGTAATCGGGTTGGCCGCCGTCGACACATAGGCCTCAATGGCATGGGTCAGCGCATCCATGCCGGTAGCTGCGGTCAGTCCTTTAGGCATTGCCACCATCAACTCCGGATCGTTGACCGAGAGTAACGGCGTCACGTTGCGGTCCACGATGGCCATTTTCACATGCCGATCTTCATCGGTAATGATGCAGAAACGGGTCATTTCACTGGCCGTACCCGCCGTGGTATTGATCGCCACCAGAGGCAGCTGCGGCTTGCTGGACTGATCGAGCCCCTCATAATCACGGATGTGCCCGCCATTGGTGGCGCACAGCGCAATGCCCTTGGCACAGTCGTGAGGCGAGCCGCCGCCCAGCGACACGACGAAATCACATTGATGTTGCTTCAAAACCTCCAGGCCGGCCTCGACGTTGGCGATGCTCGGGTTGGGTTTGGCACCATCGAATATCACCGACTCGATGTCCTGCAACGCCAGTTTCTCTGCGATTCGAGCCGCCACACCGGCTTTGGCCAGGCCTGCATCCGTTACGATCAAAGCCTTGCGAAAACCATAATTGCGAATCGCAGTCATGGCTTCATCCAGGCACCCGTTGCCCATGATGTTCACGGCAGGAATAAAGAAGGTACTGGTCATGGCAAGTCCTCTTTCAGGTGTCCGGGGCACACCCCGCGACGTGAGTTGGGTCAATAAACTCAGCTTCACCCAATCGGACGTTTTCGATGTTGATCTGGCTCAACACTTGAGCGTGATAAAGTCCTGCACCGCCCACGCCTTGAGACGATATTTGCGATGACCCCCTTCCAGGAATTTGATGCCGAACTAGAAGACTGGAATGCGCTAAGCACCAGCGCGCCATGCAGCGGGCTACTGGTGGGCAACGGTGCAAGCATGGCCGTCTGGCATGACTTTTATTACGAATCACTGTTTGAAAAAGCCAAAAGCGTCGCCGAAAAGCCCCTTAGCCAGACCGAACTCAGCGTATTCGAGGCCCTGAACACGCGTAACTTCGAGCACGTATTAAGTGCCCTTAAAACCGCGAGCAAGGTCAACAAGGCGTTGGCCATCAGTTCGGCCTCGCCCCGCAAACGCTACTACGCAATCAAGGAAGCACTGATCAACTGCACCCAGGACGTGCACATTCCCTGGCGCCTGATGCAGGCCGAAACGCTGGCTTGCTGGAACCAGGAACTGGCACGTTACGCCACGGTGTACTGCAGCAACTACGACCTGCTCACGCCTTGGGCGGTGATGCAGGCGCCCAAAGGCTTCAATGACATGTTCAACACCCCGGGAGCGACCTTTGAAACGGGCGCAGCGCTGACCAAAAGCAAAGCCACCCGCGTGCTGTACCTGCACGGAGGCTTGCATCTGGTGAAAAATCAGGACGGCAAGGCGCGCAAAATCATCAATACCGCACCCACGCTATTGAGCAATTTTGCGATCAACCACTCCATCAGCGCGCTGGATGATGTGCCACTTTTTGTCAGCGAAGGCAGCAGTGAGGACAAGCGTAAATCCATACGTCACTCGGATTACCTGTCCTTTTGCCATGCGCAATTGATGGGGCACAAAGACGCCCTGTGTATTTTCGGCCATAGCCTCGGCGAGCAGGACCAGCACCTGATTGATGCGCTGCGTCAGGCCCCGCTGAAAACCCTGTGCATCTCGATATACCCGCGCAACGAGGCGTTCATCCGCTTTCAGAAGAACCACTACAGCCGGTTGTTTGCCGAGCAAAAACTGGCACTGCGTTTCTTCAACTCGAAAACGCATCCACTGGGTTACACCCGACACTCCGTGCCCGTAGAGGTCTAACACCGGCAGCCCCTGTAGAGGCGAGATTGCTTCGCACCTACAGGGTCGGCGGTCAGAGCTTTTCTTTGATCACCGTGGTTGGCCCGTTGTTTTTGACGCTGGCAATGCCTTTGTCCCGGGCCGCTTCGCTGGAATATTGCTCGCTGCTACCAATGATCTGGTGATTGGCCGCCTTGAGGTTGAAGTACGGTTTGCCATCTTTGGCCACTTTCTTGTCATAGCGCTCATCCAGCGGGCTGTTGACTTGCACCGACGCAATCCCGCTTTTTGCCGCCGCGAGGGTGGTGTACTGCTCACTGGTCAAAATGGTTTCGGCATTCGCCGCTTTCAACACAAATCGAAATTGCCCGCTGCTGGTTTTGCTCAGTTCGTACCAACCCGACATAGTCTTCTCCTGAAGGTTGCACACGCATATGCCTTATCCAGTAAAGCGCTCATCAGACTTTTAGCCATTTATCTGTAGGAAATAACGGAAGATAGTGTTTAAAGGCAGACAAATAGCAATAGTTATCGATACCATTCGAGAATAAATTGCATTGCAGCATCCACAAGGATCTTCATGTCTCGCTTCAAACCCGACCCGCTGGCGGCCGAATATTTCCGTGAGTGTTATGCGCAGATTTTGCAGTTCCTGCGTAAACGCACGGATAACGCCAGCGATGCCGCTGACATGACCCAGGATGTCTTCACCCAATGGCTGGGTTATCAGGATCGGAGCAAGGTCGAACAACCACGAGCCTTTTTGTTCCAGGTGGCGCGCAATCTGTTGCGTGATCACTGGCGCCGTCAGCAGGTACGACAGGCCGTGCATCCGCACACTGTCGAGCATGCACCCGAGCCCTTAAGCGATGAGAAGGATGATCCGATGGCCGCCGTCCAGCGCTTGCAGCGCCTTGCGCAGCTCAAGGCCGTGCTCGACGAACTCTCCCCTCGCCGACGCGAAGCCCTTATGCTGCATCGCTTTGAAGGCCTGAGCCAGGTACAGATCGCTGAACGAATGGGAATCTCCGTAAGCATGGTGGAAAAGCATATTGCCTTTGCCTTGTTGCACTGCAAGCAGCACCTCCAACGGGACACGGGCAAGGAATCGCAGCAATGAGCCCTTTTCAAACGGCCGATAACGACAGTATCGACACACAAGCGGCCAACTGGTTTTCGCGCAACCGTAACGATCGCAGTCACGCGAGTCGCGACCTGTTCAATACATGGCTGGCCGACCCTGCCCATGCACAGGCATACGCCGAATTCGAAGCTCTGTGGGCAGAACTCGGCGAGCTTGAAGCGCTCAATGCTCCGCTCGCCCTGCCCGTGCGCAAGCGTCGGCGCACAGGCTTGGCACTCGCCACTGCCGCCGCCGTACTTTGCGCCGTGTTTGCCATGAATATCGGCGCGCCCGTCACGCTGCAGCAACAGCAAATCGTCACCCGGGAGCAAGGCGCACGCACCGTGTTACTGGACGACGGCAGCCGCTTGACCGTTAATGCCAATACCCGGGTTCGTGTCGACTTCAGCGCCCATCAGCGCACGCTTTATCTGGATCAGGGCCAACTCTATATCGAGGTGGCAGCCAATAAAGAACAGCCATTGGTGGTGCAGGCCGGTGCGGCACGCATCCGTGTTGTCGGCACCGGGTTTGATGTGCGCCGCAGCCAGCGGCAACTGGTTGTCAGTGTCGCCCACGGCCAGGTTGCATTCATGCCCGACCCCAAAACATCCACATTGCTGACGGCCCGACAGCGCGCTACCTACAGCTATGCCAACGCTTCACTGCAGGCGCAAACCCTTGGCGCAGGCGAAGTCGCCGATTGGCGCAGCGGCCACCTGGCGTTTCGCAATCGCGAACTGGCCAGCCTGGTAGACGAGCTGGACGTGTATCGCCCCGGCATCATTGAACTGGCTGGCGGCCCGCTCGGCCGTTACAAGGTCTCTGGCAATCTGGATGTCAGTGATCCAATGGCGCTGGTCAACGCTTTGCCCGCGCTTCTTCCGGTAAAAACCGTGCTGTTGAGCAGCGGAAAAATCCGGATTGAACCCCGCTAAAAAAACATATGCGAATATTTTTCATTCGCATATGTGGTTTTTTCAGCGCCCTGCGTCTTCCTTCGGTCTGCGTTGCTAACGCATGTCTTTTTGGCCTTTGTTGCCGCACTGGGGGATTTCATGTTTCGCGCACCACATCACTTCTCGCACGCCTGCATGCGCCCGACGCTGCTCGCGGCGTGCATGGCAATCAGCATTAACGCCCACGCCGAATCGATCCAGCTGCAACTGCCGGCGCAACCGCTGGCCAGTTCGTTGAGCGAGGTGGCGCAGCAGGGAAAAATCCAGCTGTTGTTCGACGAAGACGTGTTGCGCAACGTAAAAGCTCCCGCCCTCACAGGCACTTATACGCCGCAGGAGGCGATCAGCTACCTGCTCCGGGATACCGGTTTCAGCCTGATTCAGGTCGATCGCACCTATGTGGTTCGCCCCACGGAACACGGCACCACCACCAGCTCCCGCCTGGAGCTCGGGGCCGTCAGCGTGGTCGGCAACGGTAACGAGGTCGACTCAAGTAATGTCGGAAAGTCGACCATGGACCAGGCCGAAATCAATCGTTATCAGGCCAATAACATTCCGTCGCTGCTGTCCAGGTTACCGGGCATTAACCTCGGTGGCTCACTGAAACCAGGTGGCCAGACCATCAATATCTGGGGCCTGGGCGAGGCCGAAGACGTTCAGATCACCATGGACGGCGCAACCAAAAGCGGCTTTGAACGCTACAAGCAGGGCACGATTTTCATCGAGCCGGAATTGATCAAAAGCCTTGAAGTCGAGAAAGGCCCGCACGATGTACGCACCGGCAATGGTGGTTTTGCCGGGGTGGTACACATGGAAACCAAAGACGCACCGGACCTGCTCGAAGACGGCAAGAATACCGGGGGCATGCTCAAGTACGGCTACAGCAGCAATGACCACCAACAGGTGTACAGCGGCGCCGTGTATGGTCGCACCGACGACGGGCGCGCAGATGCCCTGCTGTTTTTGACCAAGCGCGACGGCGATGACATGAAGCTGGCCGATAACATGCCTGACCCCGACAATAGCTACCCGATCAACCCCAGACGCCTGCCCAACACCGCTCAGGACCTCGACGCACAGCTGTTCAAACTGAACCTGCAACTCAATGACGAGCACCGTGTCGGTTTCTCGTATTCGCGCTCCAACAACCAGTTGTGGGTGCCCTTCTCGGCCACCAGCTATCCCGCGCCGCCCAGCCAGCACAACATCGACAAGGTCGGCTATGACGCTGCCACCCAGCTGTATCTCTCTGACCGCGTGACCCGCGATACCACGTGGGTCACCCGGTACCAGTACCAGCCCATCGACAATCCATGGATCGATCTGGAGGTGAAGTATTCTTACTCCAACACCGAGCAGACCGACGAACGTGGTGAAAAAGCCTTTGTGCAGCCCACCAGCGGCGGGCGCAAGATGGACACCGGCTACACCGATAACATGTTGCAGCTCACTAACATCAGCCTGTTTGCCACCGGCCCGCTGGATCATGTGGTGACCACCGGCCTGCAAGTTCGCAAGCATGAACGTGATGTGCAAATGTGGATGCCGGGCAAAACCTACGAGGTTGAGAAATACAACTACGGCCACTACCAGCCGGGTTTCATGCCCCAGGGCAAGGTCGATACCAACAGTTTCTATGTTCAGGATGCCATGACCCTGGGCAACTTCACCCTGACGCCGTCCATGCGTTACGACCACGTGCGCAACCGGGGCCAGGCCAACGATGCATCGCTTTACAACCATCCGGAAATGGGCCACGACTACAGCAATAAAACCTACACCGGCTGGTCCCCGCGCCTGTCGGCATTCTGGAAGATAACGCCGCACACCGCCCTGTTTGCCGACTACAGCAAAACCTGGCGTGCCCCGGTGATTGACGAACAATACGAGGTGCAAGGTCTGGGCAGCCGCAGCGCGACCAGCCTCAATCTTGATCCGGAACGCATCACCGGCTGGCGCGCCGGGAACATCACCACCTTCAATGGTCTGTTCGGCGAAAATGACACCGCGCTGATCCGTACAACGCTGTTTCGTAACAAGATCGACAATGAGATTTTCAAAGCCACCGGCGTAGGTTGCGCAGCCCAGCAAGACGCCTCCAGCATGACTGAAGATTGTGGCGACATGATGCCGATGTCGGTGTATCGCAATATCGGCAGCCTCACCATCAAAGGCTTTGAGGTCGAGAGCTTCTACGACTCGACGTATACCTTCGGGTCGTTGTCTTATTCATGGATGACCGGAAAACACCAAGGGGCCTATACCAATCCTTGGGGGCCTGACGTGTGGGCACGGGACATCCCGCCCCCAAAATGGATTGCCGTGCTGGGTGTAAAAATTCCCGACTGGGATGCTCGCCTGGGATGGCAAGGTGAGTTCGTCCGTAAAACCGATCGCTTGCCGAGCGACAAATACGCGCAAGGCTACAACAGCAACTTCGGTGACACGTTCTATAACCATTACGACAATGACGGGTACAACGTGCAGGGCCTGTTCGCCAACTGGAAACCGCGACAGGCTTACCTCAAGGGTACTGAGGTCAACCTGACGGTGGACAACCTGTTCAACAAAAGTTATCGCCCAGCGCTCAGTGGCCTGAACGCCTACAGCCAGGGCCGTAACGCCAAGATCAGCGTGACACGGTTCTTCTAAGCGGGGTATCCAGCCCGTGCCCGGGGGTCGAGGAGACGGCCCGGGTCGGCTCTGGAGTCAGCGTCGGGCTTGCAGGCTGGTCAGGGTGGCAGCGTCCTTCAACGGCGCCGGTTGCACCCGGCGCTGGCTCAAGTAGCGGGTGCAACTCACCCGTAAAAACGAAGCGAAGTTGACCACTTCGCCGCGATAATCCATCACTTCCTCGTAAAGCTTGGCCACCAACTGATTGGTGGTCATGCCATCGGTTTCAGCAATGTCGCTGAGGATGTCCCAAAACTGGTTTTCCAGGCGCAAGGTGGTGACCACGCCGCAAATACGCAATGAACGCGAGCGCGACTCGTAAAGAATCGGATCGGCTTTGACATACAGCTCACACATGGTCGCTCCCCTCTCTTACAGCGTGATGGTCGTGCCCAGCAGACCCAGAAACGCCGCCAGCCACGCAGGGTGCGCAGGCCAGGCCGGTGCCGTGGCCAGATTGCCCTGTACATGGGCCTTGGTCACGTCGATATCGATATACGTGCCGCCCGCCAGACGAACTTCCGGGGCGCACGCCGGATAAGCACTGCACTCACGACCTTCGAGCGTACCGGCCGCGGCCAGCAATTGCGCACCGTGGCACACGGCAGCAATCGGCTTGCCTGCTTTGTCGAAGTCACGCACCAGCTCCAACACCTTTTCGTTCAATCGCAGGTATTCCGGCGCACGACCGCCTGGCACCAGCAGCGCGTCATAATCGCTGGCCTTGACCTTGTCGAAATCGAAGTTCAGTGCAAACAGATGGCCAGGCTTTTCGCTGTAGGTCTGGTCGCCTTCGAAGTCATGAATTGCCGTGCGCACCGTCTGACCCGAAGTTTTGCCAGGGCATACCGCGTGAACCTGATGCCCCACCATCAACAGCGCCTGAAACGGCACCATCACTTCGTAGTCTTCGACGTAATCGCCAACCAGCATCAGAATTTTTTTCGCTGCCATGGTAAATGCTCCTCAGGTAAGACCTTGGGCCAATAAGAGTAGCCAAGGTAACTGCTGAGCGCCCGCATGGGTAATAGCCAAATACTACGTACCCAGCACGGGCGTCTTACATGCTTACTTCAACAAACCATCGGCTCGCAGCAGCGTTTCGAGGCAGTGTTCCTGAATGTGATAGAACGCCTTGAGGGCCTCAATCTTCTCCAGTAATTGAGCCGGATCTACTGGTTCAGCGCGTTTGACCGCAAGGATCATTTTGTTTTTGTTGGTGTGTTCCAGTGAAATGAACTCAAACACCTTGGTTTCGTAACCGCAGGCTTCAAGAAACAGCGCGCGCAGGCTGTCAGTGACCATTTCTGCCTGCTGCCCCAAGTGCAGACCGTATTGCAGCATCGGCTTGAGCAACGCCGGGCTCTGGATTTGCAGGCGAATCTGCTTGTGGCAGCACGGCGAGCACATGATGATCGCCGCCCCTGAACGAATCCCCATATGAATCGCGTAATCGGTCGCGATGTCACAGGCATGCAGCGCAATCATGACGTCGATCGGCGTCGGGGCAAAACTGCGGACATCGCCATGCTGGAAACTCAGCCCCGGATGCTCCAGACGCTGGGCTGCGTTGTTGCACAGGGTGACCATGTCTTCGCGCAACTCGACGCCGGTCACCACGCCTTCGGCTTGCAGGCTGTGACGCAGATAGTCGTGAATGGCGAACGTCAGGTAGCCCTTGCCGGAACCAAAATCCGCCACCTTGACGGGCTGGTCGAGCTTGAGCGGTGAGTTGCTCAAGGCGTGGGAAAACACCTCGATAAATTTGTTGATCTGCTTCCACTTGCGCGACATCGCCGGAATCAGCTCTTGCTGCTTGTTGGTCACGCCCAGATCGACCAGAAACGGCCGTGACAGGTCCAGAAAGCGGTTCTTCTCACGGTTGTGCTCAGCCGACGGCACCTCCCGTTCTTGCTGGCTCTTACCTTTGAACAGCGAGCTTTTGCCCTTTTTGCTGTACTCCAACTGCACTTCGTCGGTCAGCGTCAGCAAATGTGCATTCTTGAATGCTTCCGGCAGCAGGCTTGCAATGATCGCCACACCTTCGTCCAGCGGGAAGTTCTTGGTGATGTCGCGGGTTTTGTAGCGATACACAAATGACAGGCAAGGCTGATCCTTGACCGTGACCTGCTTGATGATGACCCGTTGCAACTCGGCTTCAGCGCCAACGTACTTGGCCAGCACCAGCTTGATAAAAGAGTTCTGGGCCAGACCGGTTTCCAGCAGGCTCAAAAATTGCGCACGGTGATCCGGCACAGACGGGGCGGTGATAGCAGTCACTGACATTGAAAAAGGCGCCTCGGGGGTACAGGAGGGAAAATCAGAAAGGAATGACGGCTATTTTAGGCGTGTTCGCCGTTGAGGGCACGGGGTTATTTTGGGGACACGCTATCGGAGCGCTCGGTACAGGCTCAATGTATGCCTTCCCGAAAAAGCAAAAACGAACGATATGCCGGCCGGCAACAATCCAGACTGCCCCACTCGCGGGACGAAAACTTAACGATGAAAGGTCAGTAATTGAGCTGATTGCTCGCCCAGGTGAAACAACTACATATAACCGTCACTGGTGCCTGTGCAGCATCCATATTGATCACCGGCATCATATGTATGACCTCCAACGATAATACTGAGACCCACATTGCCGACATTATGAGGCGTTGGCGTTGGCGTTGGCGTTGGCGTTGGCGGTGGCGTTGGAATTGTCGGGCCAGGCAGATTGTAAGTACCACCGGACACTGAACCGCCAGCGCTACTGACACCCATGCTGCCAGTCTCATTCGGCACAACCACTGAGGATGACTGCAACTCACCTGTCTCCGATATCCAGTTACAGGACAACATCATGTTGGCATACGCCTGCCTGATGGTATTTCGATCAACAATCCTCATATCAGGCGCACACATATAGTCGAGGTAATTGTCGGAGGGGGTATTACTGAAGAAGTCCTTGGCGGCCACCATGATTTTTTTAAAGGTTTCCGTCTCTCTAATTGACAACAAACTCGCCGCCACGCTAGCACCTGCTAAAAAACCAACGACTAAAGCCCCTCCCCCCGTCAGAACAGCGAACGTAGCAATAATTCCAGCCACATTACCTACAAGGCTATAAATATCGCCAGCCTTTATCTCACGCCCCTCCTTAAGGTCCATGCCTATTTTTAGAAAAGTAATGGTTCCCGCCACTGCATTGCCCGGCATGCTTATTATTGGCACATACGGACCTGCCAACTTGGTGATCGATGTAATACTGGCTATAACAGCTCCCGTCTGGGCCGTCTGACTCAACAATACCATCCCCTGATTATTAGTTATAAACTGGTCTGATATTGCCGTCGCCCCCGAAGCTACGGTCGCCCCCTCATTTATGATACCTACTATTAATTCCACCTTCCCTGCCATCTCTACGCCTCAATGATTGTTTTAAACGCCAGGGTCATTCGAACCTGATCACATTTGACTGACGGTGATCGCGCGGCATGTGGTATTCGCCCATCGAATACCACCACACGCCTTGATTTAGGGAGCACCGCCTTTATAATATTTTCTTTTGAGTCATCGTAAAAAACCAGTTCACCTCCCCAGGAGGTGGGCCAATACTCATTACAAAACACAACGACCGTTAAACCAGGATGTACTTTATTATCCCGATGAATAATCGTGTCCTGACCGAATGTCTGCCCGTTTGCATACACGCCCAACAAGGTGATTTTAAAGCTATGCAATTGTAAAAAACGTGCCCATACACCACTCAAAAATTGCCACGGTTTATTTTCATTCAGTTCCTCCAGGCTTGACTGACCCTGTGGGCGCCCCTTACCTGCAATAAAAACGTGCCAACAGGGCCTGATAAACGGTAAGACCTCGTAGTTCGGCCAGTTATATCGCCAGACAGAACCTTTAAGTAGCACATTAATTTCACGCTCTTCCGCTTCCGTCAGAAAATCATCAATCACATAAATTGACTCATCAATCATCTCTATTTTCATTCGCCGTCCTTTTTATAGTAAAACCTGTTCCAGACCCCACACAAACCCATATTAAAAATGCCATATACGACAATTAGACACGAACAAAAAACCATAAGAAAAGCCACATCATTGCCCTGTTCCGCCCAGTCAACTATTTGCTGACGACTCATCATCAATTGAAACCGATCATCATAGACAGCCCACACAAATTTATTATCGCTGTCCGCATCTATTGCCACCCACAACTTCTTGAATTTATGAACACCCAACAGCCGAGCTTCTCCATTGGGAATGTCAAATGAGTGATCGTACCCCCCTCCCTGTCGTGCCACTTTTATATGCATCTGTGACGTTGACTTAGACACACCAAGTGAATGAGTGACATAGGCATTCCTCAACACTAATCTTTTCGGAACTGACGGGATATCAACCAAGGAGTCCCACATCATAGAACCAAGCCCCGCCATGACTAAAATACAAGCAAACAAAACTATCAACTCACCGATCCCAGCCACATAGCCTCGCGGCGGAATATATATCGATCGCTTTCTCACTTCACTCGTTCGACCTGACGACTTCAAACTAAACCTCCGCCTTCATACTCGCAACCCTACCGTTGTACCCCCTAACGACCATTGTCCAGTCGACCACACACCACCATGAGTGCCAGCCTGCTTTTTACTCCATGCTTAAACAACAAGGATGAAACATGATCACGCACCGTGAAACAACTGATGTTCAGACGCTGCGCTATTTCCTTGTTTGCGTAGCCTTGCATGAGCCAATCAAGCACATCCATTTCCCTGCGAGTCAGCTTCAATCCATTCATTCAAAACCACCTAACTCCATCCAGACAACAACCAACCAACATATTCCCTACGCAAACTAAAACACCAAGACACAATCTAACCTAGCCACCATTTAAATAAATGACAACAATAATTTTCATAAACCGAAAAGTCACAACAAGCAAGAATATATATTACATTCGATTAAGAACTTACTTACAAACAAAAGAGCACTAACAACACACCTTATAACCCGACACTTCTTAGCAAAGTGTCGGAAACATCCAAACCAAACAGCACGTAATTACAACATCACCAACCGATTGGGCAATTGATTGCGCGGCAGGGTTTTGGGCACGGGGTGTGCCAGCAATTCAGCACAGGCTTCGATGCAGGCAATAAAGCCTTCGGCGGTCTGGCCCAGACTGATGCGGCGGATGAAGTCACCGACGATGGTGTCCCAGGCGCCGTTGTCCAGGTGACGCGAAATGCCTTCATCTACCAGGATTTCCACGTAGCGCTCGGCTTCGCTGACAAAGATCAGCACACCGGTGCCGCCTTGGGTGTGGTGCAGGTTTTGTTCGAGAAACTGGCGGCGGGCAAGGTTGCCGGCGCGCCAGTGTCGAATACGGGCCGGTATCAATCGCGTGGTAATGGCCGGCAGGCGGAAGATCAGGCTGAGGAAGATGAAACTGGCCCACTGCACCATCAGCAGCGGGTAGATCTCCAGGCCGCCGATAAAGAAATGCACCAGGCCGGGCACCAGCAAGGCAATCAAGCTGGCCCACAGCAAGGGGATATAAGTGTAATCGTCGGCACGCGGAGCCAGCACGGTGACAATTTCGGCATCGGTGCGCTGTTCCGCCCGGGTGACGGCGTCTGCGACCTGTTGCTGTTGTTGCTGTGTCAATAACATGGGTCTCGATACTCGCTATGTGAGTTGATTTACCAACCGCCAGAGGCTCCGCCGCCGCCAAAGCTGCCGCCACCTCCGCCAAAACCGCCACCGCCTCCCCCGCCGAAACCACCCCCCATTCCGCCAAATCCGCCGGAGCGCGAACCGCCGCCGCCCGAGTTGCAAATGCCATAGAACTGGCACGCGCCGACCACCAGTATGAACAGCACAAACAGCAGCAAGACGAGGCCCGGGTGTTCAGCGACAAAATCGCTGCCATCACCCTGCCCGCTGGCATGGAGCGGTTCGGCCAAGGGATCACCGCCCAGCACTTGCAGTATCGCGGCAACGCCGTCACTGATGCCTTGACTGAAATTGCCGGCCTTGAAGGCCGGAGTAATGACCTGGTTGATAATGACTGAGGACTGCGCATCTGTAAGACGGCCTTCCAGACCGTAGCCGACCTCGATCCGCAGCTTGCGGTCATCTCGGGCAACGATCAGCAAGGCGCCGTTGTTTTTGTCCTTTTGCCCGATACCCCAGGCTCGTCCCAGTTGGTAGCCGAACTCATCAATCGGCGTGCCCTGTAAATCCGGCACGGTGACCACCACCACTTGCTCACCGGTGGCCTTTTCATGGGCCTCCAGGTTTTGCGCCAGTTGCTGGCGCGTGGCCGGGTCAAGCATCTGCCCCTCGTCCACCACCCGCCCGCTCAAGGCGGGAAAGGTCAGCGCTTGCGCGGTGGCTATAAATAGCCAGAGCAGCAAGCCAAACCCCAGTTTTGATACGCGCATCAGCACCTCGGTCAATCAGCGTGAGGGAGTCTGTAGCCGCTGCCGCAGGCTGCACCAGCGGCTACAGAGTCGTGCGTTGCGGTTTAAAACTTCACTTCAGGTGCTTTGTCGGCATCCGGCGTGGTGGCTTCGAAGGTAGGGCGTACCGGCAAATCGCTGTACATCACGGTGTGCCACAGACGCCCCGGAAAGGTGCGGATCTCGGTGTTGTAGCGTTCCACGGCGAGAATGAAATCGCGACGGGCGACACTGATGCGGTTTTCCGTGCCTTCGAGCTGAGACTGCAGCGAAAGGAAATTCTGGTTCGACTTGAGTTCCGGATAACGCTCAGACACCACCATCAAGCGACTCAAGGCCCCCGTCAGCTGGTTTTGCGCGTCCTGGAACTGCTTGAGTTTTTCCGGGTTGTCCAAGGTACTGGCATCGACCTGAATCGAAGTCGCCTTGGCCCGCGCCTCAATCACCGCGGTCAAGGTCGCCTGTTCCTGCTTGGCCGCCCCCTTGACTGTCTCGACCAGATTGGGAATCAGGTCCGCGCGACGTTGGTACTGGTTCTGTACTTGCGACCAGGCGGCCTTGACCTGCTCGTCGAGGGTGGGAATGGTGTTGATCCCGCACCCGGCCAGCATACTGCCGAGGGTTAACAGTACGATGGCTTTCCAGCCCATGATCCCTGCATTCTTGCTGTGCATACGCTTTGTACTCCGCATAACCCGATTAAGTTCATCGCCGCGTGCCGCCCGCAATATCGCAAGATGGCACTGGATTGCTCGTAGTGAATCAGCTAAAAGACTTGCCTTCCATGTATGAATACTGGCTTTAACGATAGGGTAATTTTCCGAGTTAAGCCGCACATACATTCCACACAGAACAATATCGTTTCGAAAGCGCGGCTTTGTCCCACGCTTTAAGCAAGCGACGCGCAGAAGAGTCCTAATGAAAAACATGTGTTTGCTGGGCATTGCCATCAGCCTTGCCAGTCACGCTGCATGGGGTCAGACCCCGTCGGCGCCGCTTCCGGCCAAAGAGGTGTTTGTCGCCGACCTGCTGAAGCAAATGACTGTCGATGAAAAAATCGGCCAGCTGCGCTTGATCAGTATCGGCCCGGAAATGCCCCGTGAGCTGATCCGCAAGGAAATCGCCGCAGGCCGTATCGGAGGCACCTTCAACTCCATCAGTCGCGCCGAAAACCGTCCAATGCAAGATGCGGCTCAACGCAGCCGGCTTAAAATCCCGATGTTCTTTGCCTATGACGTGATCCACGGTCACCGCACCATTTTCCCGATCAGCCTGGCGCTGGCTTCCAGCTGGGACATGGATGCCATTGGCCTCAGCGGCCGCATCGCCGCCAGAGAAGCCAGCGCCGACAGCATCGACATGACCTTCGCCCCCATGGTTGATATCGCCCGTGACCCGCGCTGGGGTCGTACCTCCGAAGGCTTTGGCGAAGACACCTATTTAGTGTCGCGAATCGCCAAGGTGATGGTGCAGGCGTATCAAGGGGCCTCCCCCGCGCTGCCGGGCAACATCATGGCCAGCGTCAAACACTTCGCCCTGTATGGTGCGGTAGAAGGCGGGCGGGACTACAACACCGTCGACATGAGCCCGGTCCGCATGTACCAGGATTATCTGCCGCCTTACCGTGCCGCCATTGATGCAGGCTCAGGCGGGGTCATGGTGGCGTTGAACTCCATCAACGGCGTCCCGGCGACCTCCAATATGTGGCTGATGCAGGACTTGCTGCGCAAGGACTGGGGCTTCAAAGGCGTGGCAATCAGCGACCACGGTGCAATTTTCGAACTGATTAAACACGGCGTCGCCAAAGACGGTCGCGAAGCAGCCAGGCTGGCGATCAAGGCCGGTATCGACATGAGCATGAACGACTCGCTGTACGGGGAAGAACTGCCTGGCCTGCTCAAGTCCGGCGAGGTCCCGCAAAGCGATCTGGACAACGCGGTGCGCGAAGTACTTGGCGCCAAATACGACATGGGCCTGTTTGCCGACCCCTATCTGCGGATCGGCAAGGCCGAGGATGACCCGGCCGAAACCAATGCCGAAAGCCGCCTGCACCGTGCCGAGGCCCGTGAAGTGGCACGCAAGAGCCTGGTGCTGTTGAAGAACCGGGCCGACACCCTGCCCCTGAACAAGCAAGCAAAAATTGCGCTGGTCGGCCCCCTGGCCAAAGCGCCGATCGACATGATGGGCAGCTGGGCAGCCAATGGGCAGCCGGCTCAGTCGGTCACCGTGTATGACGGCATGCGCAATGCGCTCGCCCGGCAGGGCACCTTGATCTATGCCCGCGGCGCCAACATCACCGACGACCCGGCCATTGTCGACTACCTCAACTTCCTCAACTTCGATGCGCCGGAAGTGACCAATGACCCGCGCCCGGCACAGGTGATGATCGATGAAGCGGTCAAGGCTGCCCGGCAAGCCGATGTGGTGGTGGCGGTGGTGGGCGAATCACGGGGCATGTCCCACGAATCGTCGAGCCGTACCAACCTCGACATTCCTGCCAGCCAACGCGCGCTGATCAGCGCCCTCAAAGCCACCGGCAAACCCTTGGTGCTGGTGTTGATGAACGGGCGTCCGCTGTCGATTGACGTGCAACAGCAACAGGCCGATGCCGTGCTGGAAACCTGGTTCAGCGGCACCGAGGGCGGCAATGCCATTGCTGATGTCCTGTTCGGTGATTACAACCCGTCAGGCAAGCTGCCAATCACCTTCCCACGCTCTGTAGGTCAGATTCCTACCTACTACAACCATCTAAGCATTGGTCGTCCTTTCACCCCGGGCAAACCGGGCAATTACACTTCGCAATACTTTGATGAGCCGAACACCCCGCTGTACCCGTTTGGCTATGGCCTGAGCTACACCGATTTCAGCCTGTCGGATGTCAGCCTCTCAGCCGGTACGTTGAAACCGGGCGCAACCCTGACTGCCAGCGTGACGGTAAAAAACACCGGCAAGCGCGCCGGTGAAACGGTCGTCCAGCTGTATATCCAGGACGTCACCGCATCCCTAAGCCGTCCGGTCAAGGAGTTGAAAAACTTCCAGAAGCTGATGCTGCAGCCCGGCGAAGAGAAAGTTGTGCAGTTCAAGATCGATGAGGACGCCCTGAAGTTTTATAACGCGCAACTGAAGTACGCCGCCGAACCCGGTGAATTCAAGGTGCAAATTGGCCTGGATTCACAAAACGTCCAGCAAAACAGCTTCCAGTTGCTCTAACTTCGCGCAATTGCCCGGAAGGTCCCAAGAGGCCTTCCGGGTACTTTCCCCCCCAATCTCCGCTTGACCTTTTCTATCTTTGCCGCCGCCCCAAAATGCGTTCGGACAGCGCTGTTTTTTGTGGTAGGGTTCGCGCCCTCAAAATTCAGTACGGGCAGTTGAATCCGGTAAAAATTGGTGACAAACGGTTCGCCCTAGCAGGTACGCGGCCTACGCAGTTTTTGTGGCTTTCATACACAAAGCGCACCACGTTTCAAGCCCGGATACTACGTTGCACATGCGTTGAAAAACGCATATCTTGTATAAATCCTGCTGAAATACACCACATATAGGGTTTCAGCAAAAAAACCAAACACAGCTCAGCTGAGAATTTCAAGTCCTTTTCTCGCGCCAGTTTGGTTGACAAAACCATTTTGAAACACACCAACCGCCCATGCGGATGGATTCCGTTTTCCAGCCAAAAAAGCCGGAAAGCGGCCTGGATGTTGCAGAGCCGAAGGCAGACTGTCATCCAGCTGGATTAAAGTTTCTGGCAGTACGTTGAGACTCAGGACTTCGCAAGGAAGCGGCCCAAACCCCTTTCTGTACCTTCGAGGTCTTTACACCGACTCAAACCCGGTTGTAGCGCTTCGGACGGAACGGTGGGCACCCATAAGGTGCCCAAACAAACATAGAGAATGTGGAGACACCCCATGCAAACCGACACAACTCGCGAGAACTCGCAGGGCACTGCGTCGCAGGCCGATGATTCCAATCTGGATCTGTCTGCAACTGCACCAGGCCAATTGCGCGTGATCAAGCGTAACGGAACGGTTGTTCCTTACACTGATGACAAGATCACCGTCGCCATCACCAAAGCGTTTCTCGCAGTTGAAGGCGGCAACGCTGCTGCCTCGTCGCGTATTCATGACACCGTAGCGCGCCTGACCGAACAAGTAACCGCGACCTTCAAGCGTCGCATGCCCTCGGGCGGCACGATCCACATCGAAGAAATCCAGGACCAGGTTGAGTTGGCCCTGATGCGCGCCGGCGAACAAAAAGTGGCTCGCGACTACGTGATCTACCGCGATTCGCGTGCCAAGGAACGCGCCATCCGCGCGCCGGCCGAAGACGCAGTCCAGGCTCACCCGTCAATCCGCATCACCCTTGCCGACGGCACTTTCGCGCCGCTCGACATGGGCCGCCTGAACACGATCGTCACCGAGGCCTGCGAAGGTCTGGCTGAAGTCGACGGCGACCTGATCCAGCGCGAAACTCTGAAGAACCTCTACGACGGCGTCGCCCTGACCGACGTCAACACCGCGCTGGTGATGACCGCCCGTACCCTGGTAGAGCGTGAGCCGAACTACTCGTTCGTGACCGCTCGCCTGCTGATGGACACCCTGCGTGCCGAAGGCCTGAGCTTCCTCGAAGTGGCCGACAGCGCCACTCACCACGAGATGGCCAGCCTGTACGCCAAGGCCCTGCCTGCCTACATCGCCAAGGGTATCGAGTTCGACCTGCTGAACCCGGTTCTGGCCACGTTTGACCTGGAAAAACTCGGCCAGGCGATCAACCACGAGCGTGACCAGCAGTTCACCTACCTGGGCCTGCAAACCCTGTACGACCGTTACTTCATCCACAAGGATGGCGTGCGTTTCGAACTGCCGCAGATCTTCTTTATGCGCGTGGCCATGGGCCTGGCGATCGAAGAGAAGCAAAAAGAAGACCGTGCCATCGAGTTCTACAACCTGTTGTCGTCCTTCGACTACATGTCATCGACCCCTACCCTGTTCAACGCCGGTACTCAGCGTCCGCAGCTGTCCAGCTGCTACCTGACCACCGTGCCGGACGATCTCTCGGGCATCTACCACGCGATCCACGACAACGCCATGTTGTCCAAATTCGCCGGTGGCCTGGGCAACGACTGGACGCCGGTACGTGCACTGGGTTCGTGGATCAAGGGCACCAACGGCAAATCCCAGGGCGTGGTTCCGTTCCTTAAAGTCGTGAACGACACCGCCGTGGCCGTTAACCAGGGTGGCAAGCGCAAAGGCGCTGTCTGTGCCTACCTGGAAACCTGGCACATGGACATCGAAGAGTTCATCGAGCTGCGCAAGAACACCGGTGATGATCGTCGTCGTACCCACGACATGAACACTGCCAACTGGATCCCTGACCTGTTCATGAAGCGCGTCTTCGATGACGGCCCGTGGACCCTGTTCTCGCCATCCGAAGTACCGGATCTGCACGACCTGACCGGCAAGGCTTTCGAAGAGCGTTACGAGTACTACGAAGCCCTGTCCCAGTACCCGGGCAAGATCAAGCTGTTCAAGACCATCCAGGCCAAAGACCTGTGGCGCAAAATGCTGTCCATGCTGTTTGAAACCGGCCACCCGTGGCTGACTTTCAAAGACCCGTGCAACCTGCGCAGCCCGCAGCAGCACGTGGGCGTGGTTCACAGCTCGAACCTGTGCACCGAGATCACCCTGAACACCAACAAGGATGAGATCGCGGTCTGCAACCTGGGCTCGATCAACCTGCCGAACCACATCGTCAACGGCAAGCTGGACACCGACAAGCTCAAGCGCACCATCGACGTTGCCGTGCGCATGCTCGACAACGTGATCGACATCAACTACTACTCGGTGCCACAAGCTCGCAACTCGAACTTCAAGCACCGTCCAGTGGGCCTGGGGATCATGGGTTTCCAGGACGCGCTGTACCTGCAGCACATTCCATACGCTTCGCAAGCAGCCGTGGAATTTGCCGACAAGTCGATGGAAGCCGTCAGCTACTACGCGATCCAGGCCTCCTGTGACCTGGCCGACGAGCGCGGCGCTTACGAGACGTTCCAGGGTTCGCTGTGGTCCAAAGGCATCCTGCCGCTGGATTCGCAACAGATCCTGATCGAACAGCGCGGCCAGAAATACATCGATGTTGACCTGAACGAATCCCTGGACTGGGCACCGGTTCGCGCCCGTGTACAAAAAGGCATTCGTAACTCCAACATCATGGCCATCGCACCGACCGCGACCATCGCCAACATCACCGGCGTATCGCAGTCGATCGAACCGACGTACCAGAACCTGTACGTGAAATCGAACCTCTCGGGCGAATTCACCGTGATCAACCCGTACCTGGTTCGCGACCTCAAGGCTCGCGACCTGTGGGACTCGGTCATGATCAACGACCTGAAGTACTACGACGGTTCCGTGCAGCAGATCGAACGCATCCCGCAAGAGCTCAAAGAGCTTTACGCCACCGCGTTCGAAGTCGACACCAAGTGGATCGTTGACGCTGCAAGCCGTCGTCAGAAGTGGATCGACCAGGCTCAGTCGCTGAACCTGTACATCGCTGGCGCTTCGGGCAAGAAGCTGGACGTGACTTACCGCATGGCCTGGTACCGTGGTCTGAAAACCACTTACTACCTCCGTGCCCTGGCTGCAACCAGCACCGAGAAGTCCACCGTCAACACCGGCAAGCTCAACGCCGTATCGAGCGGCAACAAGAGTGAAGACGTCGCCGCCGCACCTGCTGGCCCGGCTCCGGTGCCAAAGGCTTGTGCGATTGACGAGCCGGATTGCGAAGCTTGCCAATAAGCTGAGCTCCCCGGGCGGTTTAACCGCCTGACCAAACCCCCCGCACGACCCGGGCAACAATCGGGTCTGGCGGGGGTTTTGTTTTTTGGGGGGCAATACGTCCATAAGATGTGCACCGGACACTGCGACGGCGGCGACATGGCGTGCATCAACAGTGCAGCCACGCCTCAAAATGAATCACGCTGCCTACCCCGAATCATGCCATCACGCTGAAGATGTTCACTCTGCACAGGTACTTCTATGGCCTGTGCCCGCTTTTTCCTGTTTTAGGCACTACGCTGAACAGGCCCGCTTATTGCTCTAGCCCATGGGTGCCATTGATTACGGCGTCATCCATTCGAGGCGGAGAAATACACCATGAGTTCACCCGGCGACTTTCCTTTGAGCGAAGCCCCGCGTTCAGCACGCAAAGGGCTGCTGTCAATTTCGATGGTGTTGTTCAGCTTCACCTTCTTTACCGGAACCATGTTCGCCGGCGGCAAGCTGGGCATGGCGTTCAATTTCATCGACATGCTATGGATCGCCGCCATCGGTAATAGCCTGTTGGCGCTCTATGCCGCGGCCCTGGCGTTGATCGCCGCCCGCAGCGGCCTGAACACGGTACTGATGGGCCGCTTCTGCTTTGGCGAGGCCGGGAGTCGGCTTTCGGACTTTTTGCTCGGTTTCGCCGAACTGGGCTGGTATGCCTGGGGCACTGCGACGGTTGCGATCGTGCTGGTGAAAATACTGGGACTGGCCGAGGGCTTTACCTTGCCGTTGATGGTCCTGTTCGGCCTGGGCTTCAGTATCACCGCGATCATCGGCTACAAGGGGCTGGATGTTTTGTCGCGGGTGTCAGTGCCGTTGATGTGTGCTCTGCTGGTCATCTCCATGTACATCGCCACTCAACATGTCGGCGGCTTCAAAGGGCTCGCGGCGGTGATCCCGAATGAAACCATGAGTGTCTCTGCCGCTATCACCATGGTCTTCGGCACCTTCGCCAGCGGCGCGACCCAGGCCACCAACTGGACGCGACTGTCGCGCACCGGGCGCATTGCGGTCATCGCCAGCGTGGTCAGCTTCTTGCTCGGAAATGGCTTGATGATCGTTGCCGGTGCCTGGTGCGCCATGGTGTATCAACAAGCCGACATCGTTGAAGTGATGATGCTGCAAGGCTTGTCCTTCGCCGCTGTGGTCATGCTGTGCCTCAACCTGTGGACGATCCAGGGCCCGACGATCTACAACGTCGCGGCAGCGGCTTGCCACCTGGTGCGCAGCGAACGCCGTCGCACGATGACCTTGATCGCCGCCGCCATCGGAGTGGTGCTGGCGATGGGCGGCATGTACGAACTGCTGATCCCGTTCCTGGTATTGCTCGGCTCCATCATTCCACCGATTGGCGGTGTCATCATGGCTGACTTCTGGTATCGCCATCGCGGTCAGTACCCGGCGCTGGCCAGTGTTACGCTGCCGCGCTACAACCTGCTGGGTTTGACCGCTTATGCGCTGGGTGCGCTGCTGGCGTATTGCTCGGCATGGGTCGCGCCGCTGGTCGGGATCGTCGCCTCCGCCGTGAGCTACATCGTGCTGCTGGAAATCAGCCGTCGCTTTCAGTTACCCCGAGCTCAGGAGGAGCATTGACCCTGACTATCGAAGACATGCTCGCCCTGCCCGGCTTGCTAGGCATGTCATTGTGCGCCGGCGCCCGTAACCTGCTGCGTCTGGTAGCCGATGGCGAAACCCTTGACGCGCTGCTGCAGGAAAACGGCAATACCCTCAAGCAACGGATACAACGCATCGAGCACCACAGCGGGCAATCGCTCGACGATCCCCTTTTTCGCATGAACGCTTCGGTCGCCCTCCTCATGTGGCGCATGACCGAAGCCCAACGACAGGACCGAACATGAACATCATCAATGCCACCTTGCGTAAAACCCCAGGCCTGCACACCGTCACCTGCGAAGGTGAGCGCATCAGTGCGATCACCTTGCAATCGGGTACGGTGCTCGCCCGGGCGGGTGATATCGATGCCCGCGGGCAACTGCTGATCGCCCCCCTGGTTGAGCCGCATATCCACCTGGATGCGGCCCTGACCGCAGGTCAGCCCGAGTGGAATTTGAGCGGCACGTTGTTCGAAGGTATCGAGCGCTGGGCCCAGCGCAAGGAAACCATCACCCACGAAGACACCAAGCAACGTGCCCACACCACTCTCCGGATGCTGGCCGAGCACGGCATCCAGCACGTACGCACCCATGTCGACGTGACCGATCCGACGCTGGGGGCGCTCAAGGCTTTGCTTGAAGTCCGCGAAGAAACACGCCACCTCATCGACCTGCAAATTGTTGCCTTTCCCCAGGAAGGTATTGAGTCGTATGCCGGTGGGCGCGAGTTGATGACCCGTGCGGTGGAACTGGGGGCCGATGTGGTCGGCGGTATTCCTCACTTTGAAAACACCCGCGAACAGGGGGTCAGCTCCATCAAGTTCCTGATGGACCTTGCCGAGCGTACCGGCTGCCTAGTAGACGTGCACTGCGACGAAACCGATGACCCGAACTCACGCTTTCTTGAAGTACTGGCCGAAGAAGCACGGGTGCGTGGCATGGGCAGTCGGGTAACTGCCAGCCATACCACGGCCATGGGCTCTTACGACAACGCCTACTGTTTCAAACTGTTCCGCCTGCTCAAGGCATCGGGGATCAACTTCGTGTCATGCCCGACCGAAAGCATTCACTTGCAAGGCCGTTTCGACAGTTATCCCAAACGTCGGGGCGTCACCCGCGTTGCCGAACTGGATCGTGCCGGGATGAACGTCTGCTTTGGCCAGGACTCGATCAAGGATCCGTGGTATCCACTGGGCAACGGCAACATTCTGCGGGTGCTGGATGCCGGATTGCACATCTGCCACATGATGGGGTTTGACGACCTGGCGCGCAGCCTGGACCTGGTCACGGACAACAGCGCGCGAACCCTCAACCTCGGTGAACGCTACGGCATTGCCGTGGGCCGCCCGGCGAATCTGCTGGTGCTCGACGCCGAGAGCGACTACGAAGCGGTACGCCGCCAGGCCAAGGCACGGGTGTCGATCCGCGGGGGCAAAGTGTTGATGACGCGCATACCGGAACAGGTCGAATTCAATGGCTGATTGAATTGCTGCGAGACGACGCCCCGCCTCCCTCACCGGCTCATGACGGTCACCGGGAAGGCCATTGTGGTTGACGGCCAAGTGATACGGCATAATGCCCACCTGCCAAAAACCCGACTCGGGGCGCCCCTCGCACTCTATGGATAAGCATGCACGTATGGATAGCCATCAATTGTTGTATCTGCTCTACGGCGGGAATGAAGTGTACCGCCAGGAAGCCAGGTTCAGCATACTGACTGCGCTTCGAGAGCAGCGCATACCGGGTAGTTTCACGATCAGCGTAATGACTGACGAACCTCAGGCGTTTGATGGCTGGCCCGTCAATGTCATCCCCCTGACCGCCGCCATGCTGGCCGACTGGAAAGGCGTCAACGGCTACACCCACAGACGCAAGGCCTGCGCCATCGCTGCCGGGGTCAAGCTCGCGGACAAAACCATTTTCGTCGACACCGATACGGTCTTTTTTAAAGACCCGGCCACTCTCTTTGAGCGCATCAACGATCAGCAGTATTTGATGGATCAATTTGAGTGGACCTGGCGTGAAGCGGCCAAACGTCCCGTTTATCAGCGTTTTGCCGCTGATCTCGTGGCCCGGGGCAAAGCCCCCGCAGACACCCTGAAACTCTACAACAGCGGTATCTGCGGGATCACCCGCGCCAACGCCGGAATGATGGACGCCGTGATCGCCTTGATCGATGAATGGGCGGACCATGGCAGTACCCTGCATACCATCGAACAGATCGCAGTCTCGTTCATGATGGGAGACTCGAAGGTCGTCACCGCTCGTGACTGCGTGAATCACTACTACGCCAAAAAACGCTATCACCATGCGATGAACAAAGGCTTTTTCGAGACGTATGGCGAGCAGTACCGCACCGACCTGCCGCAACTGTCGGCAACAGTGCCGGTATTTTTCCCCGGGCCGGGACTGGTGACACGAACACTGGCCAAAGTCCGCCTTTTGTCAGTCGCCAAACCCCTGCGTCAGGCAGCCAAGATGATCATCTATGGCCAGGCCATCTCGACCCCCGATTACCTCGAAGCGTATTGCCGCCATGCCCTGTGGAACAGAGCGATCGAATTGATGCAGCAAAAAAACGCCACACCACCGGCCATCGAGCAGGTGATCAATGTCTGCGTCCCGACGGCCCGTCAACCCGAGTTCAAAGCATTGCTGGCGCAACGCACGGCCCTGTGAGGGGCTCCGGCTCACCCGGAGACCGGGCACATGATCGCCCTCGGTACTGCCTCAAAAACCACAAAGCCCCGACGTGTGAACGCCGGGGCTTTGTGCTGCAGCACCGCTATCAGGTCATCTGAATGATGGTCTGCATGATGGTGCTTTGGGTCGAAATGGTTTTGGCGTTGGCCTGGTAGTTGCTCTGCGCCTTGATCAGGTCAACCAGTTCGTTGGTCAGGTTGACGTTGGAGTCTTCCAGCGAGTTGGAGGCGATGGCACCCAGCGAGCCGATCTTGGGTTCGTCGTAACCCGCCTGGCCCGAGGCGTAGGTTTCTTTCCAGGCGGTGCCACCCGCCGGCTGCAGCCCTTGTTCGTTGGTGAAACTGGCCAGCGATATCTGGCCAATGGCGCGGCTCTGGTTGTTGCTGAAGTTGGCGAACATCACCCCTGAACCATCGATGGTCAGGTTGTTGATCTGGCCCGTGGCGTAGCCGTCCTGGGTCGGCGGGTTACGCGAAGTGTCGGTGTTGTACTGGGTGGTTTTGGCCATATTGATGCCAATCCCGGTCCCGTTGGCCGCCGCCCCGTTGGCGACCCACTGGCCGTTGACCGTTGCGCCCGGCATCCAGTCCGCCACGGTCAGGGTGCTGCTGACAATGGGGTCTTCGCCGGCAACCGGACTGGGCGTCGAAACGCTCGACAGCGCACCGGCCGAATCAAACTTCAGGATCGAAGCGATCGGAGCCTTGGCGTTTTCACCGGTCACCGGGGAGCCATCCGGGTTGCGGCCGTCGATCAGGGTGTAGGTTTTCCAGGTGTTGGAATCGGTTTTCACCATGTACTGATCCATCGGGTGCGGATTGCCCTGGGTGTCATAGACGATGGTGTTGAATTTTTTGCTGTAGCTGGAGAGCTCGGAAGGATTAAAAGGGTTGAGCGTCTGATCGATCACTTCAGCGTTGGAATTGAGGTTGATCGTCGAGTCCACCGAACTGCTCGCCTTGGGAGCGAGGTTGGAGGTGTCGATACGCAAGTCCGTCAGTTTGCCGGTGACGATCTTGCCGTCCGCGTCCACGCCGTAGCCCTGTAAGCGCGAAGTGCCGTCGGTGCTGGTCACATAGCCGTCTTTGTCAGGCTTGAACGTACCGGCGCGGGTGTAGCTGAGGGATCCGTTGTCGCTCAGGACGAAGAACCCGCTGCCTTGAATGCCCATGTCCAGCAGGTTGCCGGTGTTGTTGATCGCACCCTGACCAAAATTTTGCGACACGTTGGCCAGGTTGACGCCACTGCCAATGGTCTTGCTGCCCACGCCCAGCTTGCTGGCCGAGTAGACATCGGCGAACTCTGCGCGGGATGCCTTGAAGCCGGTGGTCGCGACGTTGGCGATGTTGTTGCCGGTAACGTCGAGTTGTTTGTTCGCCGCATAGAGGCCGCTAAGGCCGATATTGAATGACATGTTTCTCTCCTTGAGGCGTATGAGTCGGCTTAGAGGCCAATGGTCTGGACTTTGGAAATCCCAATGCTGCCCAGACCCGCGAGGTTGAGCATGATCTCGCCACCGGTCTTGCTCAGGGTCACACTGTTTACCGTGGCTGGCAGGTAAGTCGTCAGCGCCGTGGTGCCGGTGTCGGTTTTGCTCGAGGCGGTAAAGCTGTAGTTGCCCTTGTCCAGCAACAGGCCATCGTCGTCCTTGCCATCCCAGGTGAAGTCCACACTGCCGGCTTTTTGCGTGCCCAGCTCAAGGGTCCTGACCACTTCGCCGTCAGCGTTGGTAATGCTGATGACCGGCCTGGAGTCCGCGTCCGCTACCACGACCGTGCCATTGAAAGGCTTGTCGCTCGAGGGGTCGACGTAGGCTTCGCCGGTTTGAACGATCACCGAGCGGCCCACCAACGACGAGGCCTGCAAGGCCTGCGAAGACTGGAAGTTGCCGGAAATGGCGTTGACCGAATCGTTCAGCGTCGTGATCCCTTCCAGGCTGCTGAACTGTGCCAGCTGTGCCACGAATGCGGTGTTGTCCTGCGGATCCAGCGGGTTCTGGTTTTTCAGCTGGGTGACCAGCAATTGCAGGAACGCGTCCTTGCCCAGCGCCGAACTGCTGCCGGAAACTGCTTTGGAAGCAGCGGCCAGACTGTTGTCGGTGGTCTTGGCCTGGGCAGAGTTGGCGAGCACCTGGTTCAAGGTCGGGCCGCTGATGGAATCGGTCACACTCATTTGCGTCGCCCCTTATCACTGACCGAGGGTCAGGACCTTCTGCATCATGGTTTTGGCGGTGTTCATCATTTCAGCGTTGGTCTGGAACGAACGGCTGGCGGAAATCATGTCGGCCATTTCTTCCACCACATTGACGTTGGGGTAATACACATAGCCCTTGGCGTCAGCAGAAGGATGGTTAGGCTCGTAACGGGCTTCAAGGGTGCTCTGGTCTTCGACCACCCCCAGAACCTGCACGCCTTGGCCGGCAGCGTCCTGGTTCTGGAACAGCGACTCTCCGGTTGCGCTTTGCGCCCCCTGGAACATCGTGGCAAACACCGGGTGACGCGCACGGTACGTCTGGTCAATGCTCGACGATACGGTTTCGGCGTTAGCGATGTTGCTGGCAACGGTGTTCAGACGCGTGGTCTGAGCACTCATGGCGCTACCGGCAATATTGAACACACTGGCTAGAGACATGAATTACTCCCCGCGCAGGGCTGACATAAGCCCTTTGAATTTGCTGTTGAGCAGGGTGAAGCTGGCCTGGAAGTTGACCGCATTCTCTGCGTAACTGGATTGTTCCAGCTGGGCGTCCACGGTGTTTTGGTCAATCGACGGTTGCATCGGCGTGCGATACAGCAACGACTCATCGCTGCCGCTCAGGCCTTGGGCTTCGATATGGCGGGTATTGGTCTTGTTCAGGGCAAAACTGCCGTTCTGGTTTTTATCGTTCTGCGCGGCAAGCACGGAAGCAAAATCCAGATCCCGGGCTTTGTAGTTCGGGGTGTCGGCGTTGGCGATATTGTTCGCCAGCACTTCGGCGCGCTGGGCGCGAAAACCCAGGGCTTGCTCATGGATACCGAGCGCTTTATCGAAGCTGATGCTCATGTCGAAAAACCTTTGTGGGCTGACCTGAGAGATAGGTTCAGGTTTTACATAGGTTGATCAGAGCAAGTGCCGTGCCAGTTTCTACATCGCCGTATTTCAAGGCCTGGCCGGGGGAATTGAAGGCGGCAATGCCAGAAAAGCGGCAATGGCTGTCCGCTGACTGCCGCTTTTCTGCCGCTTTTAATCAGCCTTCTCTGTGCAGGAGCGAGCTTGCCCGCGCCTGCAAAGGATGGCGTTCATTACTTGGCCTGGTAAATAATCCCCGGACTGCACTGGATCATCTGGTAATGATCGGGCAAGCCGTTAAGCGCTTCTGAGGCACCCAAAAACAGATATCCCCCCGGTTTCAGGGTGCTGTGAATACGCAGCAGGATGTCTTTTTTGACCTCGGCCGAGAAGTAGATCAGGACGTTGCGGCAGAACACCACGTCAAATTTGCCAAAGCCGGCGTAGCTGTCCAGCAAGTTGAACGAGCGAAACTCGACACGGTTTTTGATCGGTGCCTTGAGCACCCAGCGCCCCGGTTCCTTGGGATCGAAATACCGCTGCAAACGCTCCTGAGACAAACCGCGACCAATCGCCAGGTTGTCGTACTCACCGGTTTTGCACGTCGAGAGCATCGAGGCCGAGAGGTCAGTGGCCATGATTTGCACCCCCGCCCGCAACTGCCCCAGATTGCTGCGCTCGAACTCGTCGATGGTCATCGACAGTGAAAACGGTTCCTGACCAGACGAACACGCCGCCGACCAGATACGCAAGCGTTGACCCGGGCTAGCCTTGATCAGCTCGGGCAGGACTTTGTTCTTCAGCACTTCGAAGGGATAGGTATCCCGAAACCACAGGGTTTCGTTGGTGGTCATGGCATCGACCACCTGCTCGCGCAGCCCGCTGCGCGGCTGGCTCTGGATCCGCTGAATCAGCTCACCCAGCGACTTGATACCTTGCTGCTCCATCATCTTGTTGAGACGGCTGGAGACCAGGTACTGCTTGTTTTCACCCAGCAAAATGCCACAGGCTTTTTCCAGGAAAACCCGGAACTGTTCAAAATCCAAATTAGCCGTCGACAAATGATCCCGCCTCTTAAATCGTGTTGACCGCCAGGGGCTGCGCCCCTAGCTAAGGTCTGCTGCTTTGATCCGGTCAACTACCCGGGATGCCAGGTCATCAGGTCGAAACTTGGCCAAAAAGTCATCGGCACCGACTTTTTTGACCATCGCCTGGTTGAAGACCCCGGACAACGAAGTATGCAGAATGATGTGCAGGTTGTGCATGCGCGGATCGTTGCGGATCTCGGCAGTCAAGGTATAGCCGTCCATTTCCGGCATTTCGATGTCCGAGATCATCATCAAGAATTCTTCAGACGGATCCTTGCCCTCTTCTACCAGCTTGCGCAAGTAGTTCAAGGCCTGGCGGCCGTCATTGAGCGACACCACCTCAACACCCACCGTTTGCAGGCAACGGCTCACCTGTTTGCGCGCCACCGACGAATCGTCGACCGTCAGTACCCGCAACGCGACCGCCTTGCTTTGGATGTCGACATCCACCACCCCCTGGGAAATGGTTTCAGACGTGGGTGAAACCTCGGCCAGAACCTTTTCGACATCGATGATCTCGACCAGTTGATCGTCCATCCGGGTCACCGCCGTCAGGTAATGGTCGCGCCCGGTGCCCTTGGGTGGCGGATGAATATCCTCCCAGTTCATATTGACGATCCGTTCGACTGATCGAACCAGAAACCCCTGGGTCCGGGTGTTGTACTCCGTGATGATAACGAACGGGTTGCTCTGGTCTTTCAACGCACCGAACCCGGTGGCCATGGCCAGATCAAGAATCGGAATGGTCGTTCCGCGAATACTCGCCACGCCACACACCACCGGATTGGACTTGGGCATGACCGTCAATTTCGGGCACTGCAGCACCTCCCGCACCTTGAATACGTTGATCCCGTAAAGCTGCGGCCCATCCAGACGAAACAACAACAGCTCCAGGCGGTTTTGACCCACCAGTTGAGTGCGCTGGTTAACCGCATCCATCACCCCAGCCATACTCAGATCCTCTTAAAACTTTAAGTTGCGGCGCAAGGCCCACGAAACGGCACGGGCTTTGCTATTTATCCGGCATGAACGCAAAAACGACAAAATCCTGCCACTGGCCACGCGCGCACTCTGTGTACCGTGGCTTGGGCATCGTGACGGCTGCGTGCCTGTTGGGTGCGGGCACTCAGGCCCGCGCCGACGCTTTTACATCGCCTGATCAGCTTATCGGCGTAACCCAGGGCTTTCTTGAATTTGCCGTCGAAGACTATCTCGCCACTCGTCAGACAGAAGGCCGTTACGAGATACAGGTCAACACACTGGACCCGCGCCTGCGCCTGGCCCACTGCGACAAGGAATTGACAGCCAGTCTCGAAAGTCCGGCGCAACCGATGGGTCGCGTGACCGTGCGCATCCGCTGTGACGGCCTCTCGCCCTGGACCATCTTCGTGCCGGCCCAGGTCAAACTGTTCCGCGAGGTGGTCACGGTGGCCCACCCGCTCAAGCGCGGCATGCTGATCGACTACGCCGATGTCACCCTGCGCGAGCGGGATATCAGCCAGATCAATCAGGGGTATTTGACTGCCGTCGAACTGGCGGTGGGGCAAAAACTGTTGCGGCCCATGGTGACCGATCAGGTCTTGACCCTCACCCACCTGGAACAGGCGGCGGCCGTGCGCAAGGGCGATCAGGTCGTGATCAATGCCCGCAGCGGCACGTTAAGTGTCAAAATGCCCGGCGAAGCCCTGTCCGATGGCGGCCTCAGCGAGCAAATCCGGGTTCGTAACCTGAACTCCAAACGCGTGATCCGGGCGCGAATCATCGCACCGGGGCAAGTTGAGGTAGCCTTGTAGGAAAGTTGGCGTCAGTCTCCCTGCTTTCCTACACTGTGACTTGACGCAGATCAGTACCCGTCGGCGCCGACCTATGATTAATCGAGCCTAAAGTTTTCCCGGGTATGGCCGAAAACATGGCAAGCGTCCAAATACCCAGAGGTTTTGCATCATGGTCATCGACTTCAGTCGTCTTAACAGCGCACCGCCCTTAACCGGCAGTACGCGCAGCAGCAACCATCAGGAAGCAGGCAGCGCCACGCAAGCGGCCCCTGCACCCAGCCCTGAGCAAGCCAGCGCTCCGAGCGGGGAATCGGTTCGACTGAGCCCCGAAGCTCAACAGTTGCAGAAAATCGGCGACGCGTTGCGTGAACAACCGGCAGTCGACAGCAGTCGTGTGGCCGAACTGAAACAAGCCATCGCCGATGGCAGCTATAAAGTCGACAGCCAACGGGTCGCCGGCAAATTGCTTGAAATGGAAGCCCAGCGCTAGCCCCACGGCCAGTGCAGGCTTTTGGACGCTTAACTCCCAGAGCCCAGCATGCACGACACCCAATTACTGCAATTGATCAACGACGACCTGGCACCGGCCGAGCAACTGCTTGGCCTGCTGCAGGACGAGCACATCGCCCTCAAGGGCCGCGACATGCAGGTGCTGGAAAAGATTCTGGCACGCAAACAATCGTTGATCATTTTGCTTGAGCAACATGGCCGCAGACGCAGCGAGATTCTGGCGGGCCTCGGCCTGACCACCAACCGCAGCGGCCTCGAAAGCCTTGCCAGCCACTCAAGCGTGGGTCAGCAGTTGCTCAGCCAGAGCGATGCCCTGAATCACCTGCTGGCTCAGTGCCAGGCCGCCAACGTGCTGAACGGGCAATCGATCCAGACCCAGCAGGCAATCACCGCCAATCAGTTGCGCATCCTGCATGGCGGCGAAGCCCCGACGCTGTATGACGCGCGGGGCTCGACGTCGATGCTTAGCAAACCTCGCGCCTACAGCCAGGTTTGAAGCCCGGCCTACACGCGCTCTGACGCGGCCGGATCGGACTCAGGCCCGACCGTTTCACTGTCCGGTTCCGGCTCTGGTTCCGGCTCGATGTTATCCACCATCTGGTCTTGCACCACTTGCTCATCCACACGCGGGTCGAGCGCGGCAACCAGCGGCGAGCTGGACATGCTGTCGGGCATGGCCACGTGATGCAGCGGAGCGTCGTCGACCTGGTGCAGGTTGGTGACTGCATTCGGGCGAATGCGCCACACCAGAATCAGGCTGGCCACGCTGAAAAACGCGTACAGCATCTGGCTGCCCCACACCTTCATCAATACGCCCGCGACCAATGGCCCGATGCTTGCGCCGATGCCGTAGGTCACCAGCAACATCGCGGTCAACGACACGCGGCGTTCCGGTTCGATGTGGTCATTGGCGAAAGCCACCGCCAGCGGATAGATGCAAAACTGCACCAGTGCGCTCAGGCCACCGGCCACGAACAGCACTTCAAGCGGTACCGCCGGCAAGATCGCCAGCGGCAATGAGGCTACCGCCAGCAGGAAGGCGAAGATACGAATCAGCAGCGGCCGGTCATAGCGGTCCGACAACCAGCCCAGCGGCCATTGAGCCACCAGCCCGGCGAAAATGCAGCAGCCCATGTACAAACCGACCAGCTCGGTAGAGAGCCCTTGCTGAGCGGCATACAGCGGTGCCAGACCGTAGAACGCACCGACCAGCAAGCCGGCACCCAGCACCGCAATCAGCGATTGCGGTACGCGCTTCATGAAGAACTTCGGGTCCATCGGCGCCGGGTGCAAGGGCGCCGGGTGAATGCGCCGGGTCATCGCCACAGGCACCAGGCACAGGGCAAAACACAGCGCCACCAGCATCAGCAGCTCAAGCCCCAGGGCCGGGTGAACCACCAGAATCAGTTGCCCCAGCACCAGGCCCAGGTAGGACGCAATCATGTACAGGCTGAAGACCACGCCACGCTGCTTGGCATCAGCCTGCTCATTGAGCCAGCTTTCGATAACCATGTACTGGCACATCATCCCCAGCCCCACGATCACCCGCAGCAGCAGCCATAAAGGCAACCAGTCGCTCAACCCGTGACACAGCACTGCGGCACCGACGATGCCGGCGCACGTGGCATAGGCGCGAATATGTCCGACCCGGGCAATCAGCCGATGGCCAATCTTGCCGCCCAGCACCAGACCAAAATAGTTGGCCGCCATCAAGGCACCGATCCACAGGCCATCGACATTGTCTGCCGCCAGCCGCAGTGCCAGATAGGTGCTCAGAAGCCCCGAGCCGATCAACATCATCAGCGAGGCAAAATATAACGCTCGAAAAGACTTCCAGATTTGGCGCATGGCTTTACGTGCGGCTCCTTGTGCGAGCAGTCAGCCAACAAACGATAGCTGACTGCCACGAGTTCAAACAGTAAAGCCTGAGCCGTTATCTGTCTGAGCGATTAAGCCTGAGCCGCCAGTACGCGACGCTCCCAGGGCGTGATTTCATCATAGAAGCTTGTGAGTTCAAGGGTTTTGGTCGCGACGTAACCTTCAATGAACTCTTTGCCGAACAACGCCTTTGCCAAGTCACTGCGTTTGAGACGCTCAAGGGCGGCATGCAACGTACATGGCAAGGACAACGCCTCGGGCACTTCGAACTGACCCTGAATGGCAGCGGTCGGTTCCAACTCATGTTCGATACCGTGCAAACCCGCCGCCAGACTGGCCGCAATTGCCAGGTACGGATTGGCGTCAGCGCCCGGCAAGCGGTTTTCGACCCGCCGCGCCACTGGCGAGCTGGCAGGTATGCGCAGACCGGCTGCGCGATTATCGTGGGACCAGCACGCATTGTTCGGTGATGCATAGGGGTGGCACAGGCGCTGGTAAGAATTGACGTTCGGTGCAAACAACGCGGTGAAGTCCGCCATGCCGGCCTGCTGCCCGCCGATAAAATGCCGGAACGTGGCCGTCGGCTGCCCCGCCTCGTCGCTGAAGACATTGCGTCCGCTGCCCAGTTCTACCACGCTTTGGTGAATGTGCATCGAACTGCCAGCCGTGTGTGCCAGCGGCTTGGCCATGCAGACCACGGTCAGGCCGTGCTTGAGGGCAACTTCCTTGAGCAGGTGCTTGAACAAAAAGGTCTGGTCGGCAATCAGCAGCGGATCGCCGTGCAACAGGTTGATCTCGAACTGGCTGACGCCCATCTCGTGCATGAAGGTGTCACGCGGCAAACCCAGTGCCGCCATGCCGGCATACACTTCGTTGAAAAATGGGCGCAGGCCGTTATTGGAGCTGATGCTGAAGGCCGAGAAACCGTCCTCACGACGACCGTCCAGGCCCAGGGGCGGACGGAACGGCTGGGTCGGGTCGGTGTTGGGCGCAAAGACAAAGAACTCAAGCTCGGTCGCCACGACCGGCGCCAGCCCGCGCGCCGCATAACGCGCGATCACGGCCTTCAATTGAGCGCGGGTCGACAGGCTCGAGCCCTCGCCAGTCAGTTCATCCGCATCACAGATCGCCAATGCCCGTGGCGGCTCGCTCCAGGGCAAGACATGAATGTGCGCCGGGTCTGGCACCAGAGCCAGGTCGCCATCATCGCTGCCGTAAAAACGTGATTCGGGATAGCCGCCCATGATGCATTGCAGCAATACGCCACGAGCCATCTGCAGGCGTCGCCCCTCGAGGAAGCCCTCGGCAGTCATCACCTTGCCCCGCGGGACGCCATTCAAATCGGGAGTCACGCATTCAATCTCATCAATGCCGGTCAGTCGCTGCGCGAGAGAGCCCTGGCCATCGGTCGTCATGACACTTTCCTTGTTGTTGTACAGGCCGCGAACGGCGACCCGTACAAAATACGCACCACCTGTTCGAGATTTCAAGCAAGTCCCGCACAAAATCCGTCTTTCCCTGATTTACCGGTGTCGATCAATACCCTCATGAGCATGTTATTTCCTCTCACCGGGCCCGACATGTCTGCATACGACACTCACTTGATCGCTGGCTCCACTGCCGTCCATTGAGCGAACAGCTGAAATCTTCGAGCGGTACAATTTGCCGTCTAGACTCAGCGACGCGTGTGTCCAGGAAGACCCGGCAGGCCAACCCTGCGCCGTGTTGCCAAAAGGAAAAACCATGAAGCGATCAGTGTTCCTAGTGCCCCGTCTTTGCGCCAGCCTGATCCTGGCCGGTATGTTCACCCCGATGACGTTTGCCCAAACCGCCAGCAACGAGGCTTACGTGCTGGATAAAGTGGTCCAGGTCAGCCGCCACGGGGTGCGACCGCCGACTGAGTCCAATGAAAAACTGCTGACAGCCGTGACACAACGACAATGGCCAACGTGGCTGGTGCCTTTTGGCAACCTCACGGGTCATGGCTACACCGGTGCGGTTGAAATGGGCCGCTACCGTGGCGACGTGCTGCGCAATGCCGGTCTCATCCCCCAAGGCTGCCCGGACGCCGGACAGCTACTGGCGCACTCCAGCCCCATGCAGCGCACCAAAGCCACTGCACAGGCCTTGCTGGATGGAATGTTCCCGGGCTGCGGCTTCCAGCCAACCTATGTCAGGGGTTCCCAGGACGCCTTGTTTCAGGCCAATGAAATGAAATTTGCCGCCCTTGATCCGGAAAAAGCCAAGGCGGGCATCCTCAAAGCACTGGGTGGCAGTGTCGAAGCCGCCCAGGCCCGCTATAAGCCCTACGAAGACAAGCTGAGGGCCGTGGCCTGCCTGCCCGACGCCGATTGTCCGTACGGTAAGCAAGCCTGGACACTGGAAGAAAACGCCAAGGGCCGTTTTTCGATCAAGGGCCTGAGCGCCGGTGCCAACATGGGCGAAGTGTTCCGCCTGGAATACAGCCAGGGCCTGCCGCTGGATAAAGTCGCGTTCGGCCATGCCCGTAGCGCAGCCGAAGTCTCTAGCCTGATGGTGCTGACCAAAGCCAAATATGATTTCGTTAACGACATCCCCTACATCGCCAGCCGCGGCGCGTCCGAGCTGATGAACCAGATCTCGCTGGAACTCAAGCAAGGCACCCCGCTGGCCAGCACGCGCACTGAAAACACCCCGCCCGATGTACCGCTGATGCTGCTGGTCGCCCACGACACCAACATCTCGTACCTGCGTACCATGCTCGGGTTCAACTGGAAGCAAGGGGATTACATCGACAACAACATCCCGCCCGTGGGGACGCTGCAGTTTGAACGTTACAAGGAAGTCAAAACCGGTGAATACTTTTTGCGCATCGGCTTTGAGGCCCAGTCGATGGATCAGATTCGCAACCTGACCACGCTGAGCGAAACCGCAAAACCCTACCGTACGGACTTCGCAAGCAGCAAGGACTGCCGCACGACGCGCCTCGGCCTGCTCTGCCCCCTCAAAGACGCGATCTCAACCGTTGATAAAAATATCGACCCGACAGCGCTGACGCCTTACACCTTTCAGTAAGCCAGTGCCCCATAAACGCCCTGCCCGCACCCGGCAGGCGTTTACACCAGTAGATACCCTGCAGCGACGTGAGATACATTGAAACGGCTTGTCATCAAAACAACAGCCCGTCATCTCACAAAGGGTGCCTCTTGAATACCAATCAAAAACTGAGAACGTTCGACCTGATTCGCGAAGCCGTACTGCCTGAGTATCGCGACCGCGTTAATGACTACCTGAGCCTCTACGAAGACGCGCTGCACGATGAGCCGGCACAGCCTGAACACGTGCATGCCATCGCCCATCAACTCAGAGGCTACTTGCGCGGCCTGAACACCACCCGGGTGCTGGGCATGGCCGACTGGGAAGAGCTGGACCGCCGCGTGACCGAGTCCTGGCTGTGACGCCAGCGCCCGCTCCGGTGAACGGCCTGACGCGCCGCAGGGTTTATTGAGCGTTACGGCTGAAGATCCGGATCACTTCATCCAGATGCTGGGCCATGGCCTGTCGCGCCGCTTCGGGGTCGTGCTGCTCAAGGGCCTGCAGCACACGCCGGTGCTCATCTTCGGAGCGATGGGGCATATCGCCCGAGGTGTAGTGACTTTGCAAACGCTGGAACATGCTGCCGTAACGATGCCCCAACAGGTGCTGAATCATCAGGGCGTACGCCGGGTTGTCCGATGCCTGCGCAATGCGGATATGGAACAGCCGATCACCGGGATGCGTGTGGGAGCCTTCGCGGTTGTCGCGGGTATTACGCTCGAACGCCTCGCGAATGCCTGCCAGTTCTTCGTCACTGGCATTCACCGCCGCCAATGCCGCGGCTTCAGGTTCGATCAGGCGACGGGCTTGAAGTAACGCAAAGGGCGGAATCTCGGCACTGAAGTCGACTTCAATGCCCAGCTCCGGGTCCAGCTCTTTCCACTGATCACGGGTGGCTTGGGCCATCACAGGCTCATCGGAAACTGCCCTCATGGGCGGTTCACACACCAAGACCCCGTTACCGACGCGCACATCCACCAGACCGATCACCTCCAGAGCAATCATGGCTTCTCGTACCGAGGCGCGACTCACTCCCAGCAACTTGGCCAACTCGCGTTCTGCGGGCAAGCGGCTGCCCGGCGGGAACTCGCCGCTGTCGATCAGTGCTCGCAGCTGATCAGCGATCTGCCGGTAAAGTCTTTGGTTATCAATAACTTGAAATGGCATTGTGGAATTAGCCCTGGTGTTGACAGCGGTCTACGAGCCGTTCTTGAGAAAAAAGACGCTTGTTGAGACGTGAGGTGCATGCTACAAAAGGTTCAATGGCCTGACCATTGAACGTCTAACGTAATGCGATCATAGCAAACCTTATCCCGTTCATTGCCTGGTTTTGCCATTCACTACGCCATTAATGGCCTGACCATTAGGCCAAATAACAATAATGAACACCGTCAGGGAGCACCCATGGATCTTTCCGGCAAACGCGTGCTGATCACCGCAGCCGCTCAAGGCATAGGTCAAGCCACTGTCCAGGCCTACCTCGCCGCAGGCGCCGAAGTCTTCGCCGCCGACATCAATGCAAGCGCACTCGAAGCCCTTGAAGGGGCGCACAAACATCGGCTGGACGTTACCGACGCAGCCGCCATCGAGCGCCTGGCCGCACAACTGGGCCCGCTGGATGTGCTGTTCAACTGCGCGGGTGTCGTACACAGCGGCAACATTCTCGAATGCAGCGAAACAGACTGGTCCTTTGCCCTGGACCTTAACGTCACCGCCATGTACCGCATGATTCGTGCGTTTCTACCGGGGATGCTGAGCAACGGCGGCGGCTCGATCATCAACATGGCCTCGGTCGCCTCCAGCGTCAAAGGCGTGCCCAACCGTTTTGCCTACTGCGCCAGCAAAGGTGCGGTGATCGGCCTGACTCGCTCGGTGGCCGCTGATTTTGTCAGCCAGAACATCCGCTGCAACGCCATATGCCCCGGCACGGTGGACTCCCCTTCTCTGCGTCAACGCATCAGCGAGCAAGCATTGCGCGAAGGTCGCCATGTCGATGAGGTGTATGCCGCCTTTGCCGCACGCCAGCCCATGGGCCGCATCGGTACCGCCGAGGAGATCGCGCAATTGGCGCTGTACCTGGGGTCGAGTGCCAGCGGTTTCACCACCGGCACGGCACAAATCATCGATGGCGGCTGGAGCAATTGATCCAGCAGCTACAGGTTTTTCTGCACTCTCATTATTTGACCAAGGAACACATATGAAACTGCTGCGCTACGGTGAAAAAGGCCAGGAACGTCCCGCCCTGCTCGATAACAACGGCCAACTACGTGATTTGTCCGCAGTGGTCACTGATATCGCAGGCGACACGTTAAGTCCGCAAAACATTGCCCGCCTGCAAGATATCGACCCCTCCACCTTGCCACTGGTTGAAGGTTCGCCACGTATCGGCGCCTGTGTCGGCCAGGTCGGCAAGTTCATTTGCATCGGCCTCAACTATGCCGATCACGCCGCTGAAACCGGCGCCGCCATTCCTGCCGAACCGGTGGTGTTCAACAAATGGACCAGCGCGATTGTCGGCCCGAACGACGACATCGAAATCCCGCGAAACTCCCGCAAAACCGACTGGGAAGTCGAGCTGGGCGTGGTGATCGGCAAAGGCGGCCGCTACATCAGTGAAAGCGATGCGCTTGAGCACGTGGCCGGTTATTGCGTGATCAACGACGTGTCCGAACGCGAATTCCAGCTGGAGCTGGGTGGCACCTGGGACAAGGGCAAAGGCTGCGACACCTTCGGCCCGCTCGGGCCATGGCTGGTGACCCGCGATGAAATCGCCGACCCGCACCAGCTCGACCTGTGGCTGGAAGTGGATGGCAAGCGTTACCAGAACGGCAACACGCGAACCATGATTTTCCAGATCCCGAAAATCGTCAGCTACCTCAGCCAGTTCATGAGCCTGCAACCCGGTGACGTGATCTCCACCGGCACACCGCCCGGCGTTGGCCTGGGTATCAAGCCCGAGCCGGTTTACCTGCGCGCCGGCCAGCACATCCGCCTGGGTATCAGCGGGCTGGGCGAACAACAGCAACGCACCGTAGATGCCGACTGACAGGGAGAGCCACCATGACCACCATTACTGCTGTTCGGGTTGAAGACATTCGCTTCCCCACCTCGCAATCCCTGGACGGTTCTGACGCGATGAACCCGGACCCGGATTATTCTGCGGCCTATGTCATCCTCGAAACCGATACCCCCGGCCTGCAAGGCCATGGCCTGACGTTCACCATCGGCCGCGGCAACGAGATCTGCTGCGCATCGATCAACGCACTGGCCGGCTTGCTGGTCGGGTTGAAGCTGGAGTGGATTGCCGAGGACATGGGGCGCTTCTGGCGCCATGTGACCAGCGACAGCCAACTGCGCTGGATCGGCCCGGACAAAGGGGCGATCCATTTGGCGACCGGCGCCGTGGTCAACGCCGCATGGGATCTGTGGGCCAAGGCCGAAGGCAAACCGGTGTGGCGCCTGGTGGCTGACATGAGCCCCGAGCAACTGGTGCGCTGCATTGATTTCCGCTACATCACCGATTGCATCACCCCGGATGAAGCCCTGCACTTGCTGCGCGAGCGTGCGAAGGGCAAGGCCGAACGCCTGGCTTTGCTCGAAGCCGAAGGTTACCCGTGCTACACCACTTCCGCCGGATGGCTGGGTTATGCCGATGAAAAACTCCGCCGGTTATGCCAGGAGGCCGTGGACGCGGGCTTCTCCCACGTCAAATTGAAGGTTGGCCATGACCTGCAGGATGACATCCGCCGCGTCCGGATCGCCCGCGAAGTGCTGGGCCCGGATCGCCAGTTGATGATCGACGCCAACCAGGTGTGGGAGGTGAACGCCGCCATCGATTGGGTGCGCGAACTGTCATTCGCCAACCCATGGTTCATCGAAGAACCCACCAGCCCCGACGATGTGGAAGGCCATCGCAAAATCCGTCTCGGTGTGGCTCCGGTCAAGGTCGCCACGGGCGAGATGTGCCAAAACCGCATCGTGTTCAAGCAACTGATCATGCGTGAAGCCATCGATGTCGTGCAGATCGATGCCTGTCGCCTGGGCGGGGTCAACGAAGTGCTCGCGGTGATGCTGATGGCCGCCAAATACAATTTGCCGGTGTGTCCGCATGCCGGTGGCGTTGGTTTGTGCGAGTACGTGCAGCACCTGTCGATGATCGACTACCTGTGCATCGCCGGTACTCACGAAGGCCGCGTGGTCGAGTTTGTCGACCATCTGCACGAGCATTTCGAGGACCCTTGCGTGATTCGCAATGCCGCGTACATGCCACCGCAAGCACCGGGGTTTTCGATCCAGATGAAAGCCGCGTCCCGCGAACAATACCGTTACCGGGGTTAAACCAGACGTTTCAGCGGACGGAGTACAACAATAATGTCGTCCCGACACTCACTTCGGCTGGATGCTCACCAGCATTTCTGGCGCTATGACACCGCCAGCTATCCCTGGATTGGCCAGGACATGCCCTGCTTGCGCCAGGATTTCCAGCCGGACGATCTGCGGCCGCTGCTGGATGCAGCCGGGTTTGACGGCTGTATTGCGGTGCAAGCCCGGGCCTGCGAAAGCGAAACCGATCAGTTGCTGCTGCTGGCTGAACGCTACCCGTGGATTCGCGCCGTGGTGGGTTGGGTCGACCTGTGTGCCAACGACCTTGAACAGTCACTGGAACGCTGGGCGCAAGCCCCGGCATTGCGGGGTTTTCGTCATCAACTGCAAGACGAGACCTCGCCCGCCGAGTTTATGCAAAAGGCCGAATTCCAGCGTGGCCTCGCCACGCTGCAACGTCAGGAGCTGGTCTATGAAGTGCTGGTCAAGGCAAAGGATCTGGGCGCGGTCACCGCGCTGTGCCACCAGCATGACCGGCACCATCTGGTGCTCGATCACCTGGGCAAGCCCGATGTTCAAGCCAACGATTTGAACGCCTGGGCCAAACAGCTCGCACCGCTGGCCGCCCTGCCCCATGTCAGTTGCAAGCTGTCAGGGCTGATCACCGAAGCCCATTGGCGGCATTGGCACAACGCGCAATTGACCCCCTACCTGGAAACCGCGCTGGAACTGTTCGGTCCTGAACGCCTGATGTTTGGATCGGACTGGCCGGTGTGCCTGTTGGCCAGCGACTACCAGGCCACCTGCAGCCTGGTCGGTAGCGTGTCACAACACGGGGCCATTTGGGGGGAGACGGCATGCCGCGTCTACAACATAGAAGGAACGACTCGATGAATCTGTATCTGCAAAACAAGGTTTTTATCGTGACCGGCGGCGGCTCGGGGATTGGCGCCGCCATCTCTTTGGGACTGGCCGACGAAGGCGCGATCCCGGTGATTTTCGGCCATAGCCCGCTGTCCGAAGAACTGGCCCGGGAGCTGGATCAGCGTGGTGGCCAAAGCCTGTTCGTGCAGGTCGAGTTGCGCGACGAAGACGCTTGTCGTGCCGCGGTCGCCACCGTGCTGCAACGTTTCGGACGGATCGATGGACTGGTCAATAACGCCGGCGCAAATGATGGTGTCGGGCTGGAGGCCGGGCGTTCAGCTTTTGTGGAGTCTCTGGAAAAAAACCTGATCCACTACTACCTCATGACCCATTTGTGCGTGGACGCACTCAAGGTGACCCGTGGATCCATCGTCAATATCAGCTCCAAAACCGCGCTCACCGGTCAAGGCGGCACCAGCGGCTACACCGCCGCCAAAGGCGCGCAACTGTCGCTGACGCGGGAGTGGGCCACTTCACTGCTGGGCGACGGAATCCGGGTCAATGCCGTGATCCCGGCGGAAGTCATGACCCCGTTGTACGAGCGATGGATCGACACCTTTGCCGACCCCAAGGCCAAACTGGCGAGCATCGTCGAAAAAATCCCTTTCGGCCAACGCATGACCACGGCTGAAGAAATTGCCGACAGCGTGCTGTTCCTGTTGTCGTCACGTGCATCCCACACCACCGGGCAATGGCTGGTGGTAGATGGCGGCTACACCCATCTGGACCGGGCGCTGACATGAACCGCCAATGCATGGCTCTGGACTTGAAGGACGACCCGGCGCTGATCGACGAGTACGAGCGCCTGCACCAGCACATCTGGCCGCAGATCAGCGCCCATCTGCGCCAGCACGGCGTGCTCGACATGCAGATCTGGCGCCTGGGCACGCGGTTGTTCATGGTCATGGACACCGCCCCCGACTTCAACGCCAAGGCCTTTGCCCGGATCAGCGCCAGCGACCCGCAGGTGCAGGAATGGGAAGCGCTGATGTGGCACTTCCAGCAGCCCACACCGTGGACCTTGCCCGATGAAAAATGGGCGCCGATGAGCCAGATTTTCAGCCTGTCGCAGCAGACGGACCCGTAGCCGCTGCCGGGGGCTGCGTCCGAGTGCGTAGCCAGCATAAACCTGAAAAAACGTTTTACCTGTAACACCGAAAATCCTGACTTTACGACGGCTCTGCCGCCGGATGCAGCCTTCGGCGGCGGCGACGGAGCGGTTGAGCACTCACAACAATAAAAAGGAGAGGCGTCATGTCAACCAAGCACCCGAACGTCGCAGCAGCGCCCTTTGCGCGGGAGGTTACTTCCTATCGCTGGGCCCTGATTCTAGTGACCTGCCTGTTCTTTCTCTGGGGGTTGTCCTATGGACTGCTGGATGTGCTGAACAAGCATTTCCAGGAAACCCTGCATGTCACCAAAGCGCAATCCGGCTTGCTGCAAAGCGCCTATTTCGGGGCCTATTTTTTGATTGCCCTGCCCGCCGGTTTCCTGATGGATAAATACGGCTACAAGGCGGGGATTTTGCTCGGTCTGTGCCTCTATGCCACTGGCGCATTACTGTTCATGCCAGCCGCTGCCGCGCAGAGTTTTCAGTTCTTTCTGTTCGCCCTGTTCGTGATCGCCTGCGGCCTGGGCTGCCTGGAAACTGCGGCCAACCCTTACGCCACGGTGCTGGGTGAGCCGGCCGGGGCCGAACGACGCCTCAACCTGGCGCAGTCGTTCAACGGGCTGGGGCAGTTTTTCGGACCGCTGATTGGCGGCGCGCTGTTTTTCAGTGGTGCCAACAGCACCGACACCACGCAATCGCTGCAAATGACCTACCTGGTGATTGCCGGGCTGGTGTTGCTGGTGGCCATTCTGATTGCACGAACGCCATTGCCTGACCTGCGGGAGCAGGAAGCCGAAGTCCAGCAGCACACCCCTAAAACCCTGTGGCAACACCGCGAGTTCGTCACCGGGGTGATTACCCAGTTTTTCTATGTCGGCGCGCAGGTCGGCGTGGGGGCGTTTTTCATCAACTACGTGACTGAACACTGGGCGCAAATGAGCAGCCAGCAAGCGGCGTATCTGCTGTCGATTGCAATGCTCAGCTTCATGTTCGGACGCTTCTTCAGCACCTGGCTGATGGGCCGCATCAATGCCCAGCGCCTGCTGCTGATTTATGCCCTGATCAACGTCGGGCTCTGCGCTCTGGTGGCGCTCGGCCTGGAAGGCGTGTCGGTGGTTGCGCTGGTGGCGACGTTCTTCTTCATGTCGATCATGTTCCCCACCTTGTTTGCCATGGGCGTGAAAAACCTCGGCCCGCACACCAAGCGCGGCAGCTCGTTCATGATCATGGCCATTGTCGGCGGTGCGCTGTTGCCCTACGTCATGGGCCTGGTGGCAGACCACTCCTCCACCGCCGTGGCCTACCTGTTACCGATGGGCTGTTTTGTGATCGTTGCGGTTTATGCCCGTAGCGCCCTGAAGAAAAACTGATTGCTGTACTCCACAAAAAAAATAATCGGAGCACCTCATGTCAAATCCCGTACTGCAACAGGCGCTAAGCAAGATCCGCTGGCGCATCCTGCCCTTTGTCGCACTGATGTTCGCCATGGCGATCATCGACCGCTCCAATATCGGTTTTGCCAAACACGCCTTCCAGGCGGACACCGGCCTCAGCAATGCGGCATTTGCCTTGGGCGCAGGGATTTTCTTCATCGGTTATGCCGTGTTTGAAGTCCCGAGCAACCTGATGCTGCACAAGATTGGCGCCCGCATCTGGCTAAGCCGGATCATGGTCACCTGGGGCCTGGTGTCGGCGGCGATGATGTTTGCCCACGACGAAACCAGCTTCTACATCCTGCGCTTTCTGCTCGGAGTAGCCGAAGCCGGCCTGTCGCCGGGCGTGGTGTTGTACCTGACCTACTGGTTCCCGCAGAACCAGCGCGGCTCGGCCTACGGCATCTACTACTTCGGCGTGCCCGTATCGCTGATGGTCGGCGGGCCCGTGTCGGGCTGGTTGCTGGAAACAGCCCAATTCGGCCTCACCGGCTGGCAATGGATGTTTGTGACTGAAGGCCTCGCGGCTTCGATCATCGGCGTGTTTGCGTTCTTTTACCTGACCGACAAACCCCGCGATGCCAAGTGGCTGAACAACGAAGAAAAGGCCGCGATCGAGCACGAGCTTGAAAAAGAGCACCTGCAAAAAGCCAACAAGGGACCGTCTTCGTGGCGTACGGCAATGATCAACCCTGTGGTGCTGTACTTCACCCTGATCTACTTCACCATTCAGGTCAGCGTGTATGGCGTGCTGTTCTACCTGCCGACCCGGATCGCCGAACTGCTGGGCACCGGCATTGGCTTGAAGGTCGGCTTGCTGACATCGATCCCGTGGATTGCCACCGTGATCATGCTGTATGCAGTCACCCGCTACGCCGACCGCAAAGGCCAGCAAACCCGCTTCGCCGCCATCATGCTGGCACTGGCTGCTGTGGGCATGGTCGGCTCGACCTTGAGCGGCAGCTTGCCGCTGGTGATTCTGGCGTTCTGCATCGCGGCCGCCGGGTTTATCACTGTGCAACCGTTGTTCTGGACCTTGCCTACGCGCTTTTTGGGGGGAGCGGCGGCGGCCAGCGGGATTGCCGTGATCGGTGCGCTGGGCAACCTGGGGGGCTTCCTCGCACCTACGGTCAAGACCTGGGCCGAGGGCTACTTCAATAACGCCCATGCAGGCATGTACTTCCTGGCCGGGACAGCGTTGCTGGGGGCCTTGATGCTGGTTCGCTCAGCCAGGGCCGGGCGTGAGCCGGGCAAGCGGGTTGAAGCAGGCTTGAGCGTCAAAGCGTCTTCCTAGTCTCTGACACAGGCTGCGATGCATCACCACCGCCTAAAAAAACCGGTTCATTGAACCGGTTTTTTTAGGGCTCTGACTCAGGCCGTTGCGGCCTCGCCTTCCAGTGTCGACGCTGACGCAAGCCCCGTCTTCGGCTCTTTGAGCAACGCGAAGTAAGCGAACGCCGAGCAGACGGCGACCACTGCACTGATCACGAATGCGGTGGAGAACGAGCCGCTCTGCTGCACGCTGAAACCAGTGAGGATCGGGGCGATGGAGCCTGCCAGGTAGCCGCCGAAGTTCTGGATTGAGCCGAATGACGCCACCCGCTCCGAGGGCACGATGGTGTTGACGATCATCCATGCCGTGGCACTGGAGATGTTGATAAAGAACATGGTCAGGCACAGCAACACGACGCAGGCCACGACGTTGGTGGTGAAGGCCACGATCAGGGTGAACAGTGCCCCGCCCAGCAGGCCCAGAATCACCATCAGTTTGCGGCTCGCCAGTACTTTCATGCCGCGTGCGACCAACCGGTCGCAGCACTTGCCGGCGACGATGGTGCCCAGCGCGCCAAACAGGTAGGCCAGCGACACCACCCAGGCGGTGCGGTACAGATCCAGCCCGTGCTCGCGCTCGAAGTAGCCGGGCAACCAGGTGAGATTGAGCCAGATCATGTAGATCACGCCCATGAACCCGAGGAACGCGCCCCAGGTATTGCGATCCTTGAACAGCGAGGTCCAGCGAACTTTCGGTGCTGCCGCTTGCTGCGCCGGCACCGGTTCGGCACGGCCGGTCTCAGCCATGTACTGCGCCTTGCTTTTGTAGAATTTGAACCAGCACACCGCCAGCAGCAAGCCCATGACACCGGTGAGGATGAACATGCCGCGCCAGCCCAGATGCACCATGAACAGGGTCAGCAAAGGCGGTGCCAGGCACGGGCCGATGCAGGTCGAGGACCAGACCCAGCCGGTGGCCGTGCCACGTTCCTGAGTATCAAACCACTCTGATAACGCCTTGGCCGCCGAGGGAAACACCGGCGCTTCGCCAATCCCCAGCAACACCCGCAGGCCGACCAGATGACCGTAGCTGCTGAACAGGCCAAAGGCCGCCTGCGCCACTGACCAGACCACCAGCGATCCGCCCAGCGCCAGTTTGCTGCCCAGTTTGTCGATCAAGGCGCCCAGAGGGAGTTGCGAAAATGCGTAGGCAATTGAAAAGGCCGAGAGCATCACGCCCATTTGCATCGGGCTGATGGCCAGGTCTTTTTGGATGGTGGTGTTAGCGATGGACAGTGCGCTGCGGTCCAGGTAGTTGACCACGCCAATCAGGAACAGGAAAAAAATCGTCAGCGTCTTGTAGCTTTTTATTGTTTTCATAAGCGCCTCTAGTGAGCGATTGCGCCTCTACCTGTCAGGTGGGGCGAGGCTCACTCTAGAGGGCCGCTCAATGGCTGCCTAATCACAAGTTCCCATCAGACGATAACCACGAGTTATCAAGCGCTCTGACGAGCACCACGCAGCGCGTCGGGGCCGCTGAGCAAGGCGTCGATAAAGGCCTGTGCAGACCACCGTGGCGGTTCGTTGCGGCGGGTGATAATGCCGTAATCCGCCAGCACCAGAGGAAACGGCAGCGCCAGGCGGGCCAGGCGACCGGCCTGAATTTCCGGCTCCACCATCGACTCAGCCAGCATCGATACCACGGGGGCCGTCTGCAGCAATTGCATGGTGGTTTGCAGAGAGACCGTTTCTACGGTGTTCTCCGGCGTCTGCATGCCCGCCTCGACAAATGCCCGCTCCAGCCGTGCACGCATCGGGGTGCCGGTGGGATAGACCACCCACGGCCAACTGCCGAGTTCGGCCAGTGGCACCTCGCTGGCACCGGCCAACGGATGCTGGCTGCCAGTGACCAGGCACAGCGGCTCCGGCGCCAACGGCTGGAAATCGAACAGTTCACGGTGCCGGTCGAGCGTAAACCGGGCAACCACCACGTCCAGTTCCTTGTGCTCAAGCATGCTCAGCAAGTTGGCGCTGGTGCCTTCGAGTATTTCCAGGGTCAGCAATGGCCAGCTGTGTTTGACGTCGACAATCGCCGCCGGCACCGCCACCGCCGTGGCCGCATAAATAGTGCCTACCTTGAGCAGGCCATGCCCGCCCTGGCGCAAGTGGTTGATCTGGCCAACGAACTGCTGCGTGTCGTTCAGGGCGATCTGGGCAAACCGGGCCACGTGCCGACCGAGGTCGGTGAGCGACATGCTGCGCGGCAAACGCTGGAACACATCGAAGCCCAGTTGATGCTCGATCTCGCGCAGCATCTTGCTCACCGCCGGCTGGCTGATGCTCATCTCCTGGGCTGTGGCGTGCATGTTTTGCGTGCGTGCGAGGGTGTCGATCAACACCAGATGACGAAAGCGCAGCCAGTTGCACAGTTGATTAAAACCTACGTCCGCCATCCGATAACCTCCGGTTATTAAGGCTTGAGAATATCTCATTGGCGATTATCGGAAAGCAACATTAGGGTGGTGCCGTTGCGCTAAATAATAACAATGGACATCCCCCATGAACCTCGCCAACAAACGCGTTCTGATCACCGCTGCGGCACAGGGTATTGGTCTGGCATCGGTGCTGGCCTTTCGTGACGCGGGCGCCGAGGTCATCGCCACTGATCTGAACATTGAAGCCCTGCAAGACATCCCCGGCATCCAGGCCTTGCCACTGGACGTGACCAGCCCGACAGCCATCGCTGCGACCTGCCAGCAGGTCGGCACGCTGGACGTTCTGTTCAATTGTGCCGGTTACGTGCACAGCGGTGCGTTGCTCGAATGCGACGAACAGGCCTGGCAGTTCTCCTTTGATCTCAATGTCACCGCCATGTACCGCATGATCCGCGCATGCCTGCCCGGCATGCTGGCCGCCGGCGGCGGCAGTATCGTCAACATGGCCTCGGTGGCCTCCAGTGTCAAAGGCGTGCCCAACCGTTTCGCCTACACCGCCAGCAAGGCCGCCGTCATCGGCCTGACCAAGTCGGTCGCCAGCGACTACGTGCGCCAGGGCATTCGTTGCAATGCCATTTGCCCGGGCACGGTGGACTCCCCTTCCCTGCGCCAGCGCATCGCCGAGCAGGCCCGCGAACAAGGGCGCTCGGAGGCTGAGGTGTACCAGGCATTTGTCGACCGCCAGCCCATGGGCCGCATCGGCACCGCCGAAGAAATCGCCCGGCTCGCGCTCTACCTGGCCAGCGATGCCAGCGGCTATACCACCGGTGGCGTGCATGTCATCGATGGCGGGATGAGTAATTAAACGCAGACGCATCCCGTAGGAGCGAGCTTGTTCGCGATGCAGACGACGCGGTTTGTCTGAAGCACCGCGGTGATGCAATCGCGAGCAAGCGCTCTCCCACAAAGAGCATTGATTTCTACGTTTTGGATAAAGGAGCTTTTATGAAACTGCTGCGCTACGGCGAAAAAGGTCAGGAAAAACCCGGGCTGCTGGACGCCCAGGGCAACATTCGCGATGTGTCGGCGCATATCGCCGATGTCGCCGGCAAGGCGCTGGACCCGGCCAGCCTCCAGGCACTTAGCAACATCGACCCTTCAACCTTGCCCCTGGTCCCGGGCTCGCCACGTATTGGCCCCTGCGTCGGACAGGTGGGCAAGTTCATCTGCATCGGCCTTAACTATGCCGACCACGCAGCCGAGTCGGGCATGGCCGTGCCCAGCGAGCCGGTGCTGTTCAACAAGTGGACCAGCGCCATTTGCGGACCGAACGATGATGTCGAAATCCCTCGCGGGTCGACCAAGACCGACTGGGAAGTCGAACTCGGCGTGGTGATTGGCAAGGGCGGTCGCTACATCGACGAAAGTAACGCCATGGAGCACGTGGCCGGTTATTGCGTGATCAACGATGTATCTGAACGTGAATGGCAGCTGGAACGCGGTGGCACCTGGGACAAGGGCAAGGGTTTTGACACCTTCGGCCCGATCGGCCCGTGGCTGGTGACCCGTGATGAAATCACCGACCCGCACCAGCTCGACCTGTGGCTGGAGGTCGACGGCCACCGCTACCAGAACGGCAACACGCGCACCATGGTGTTCCAGATTCCGGCGCTGATTGCCTATTTGAGCCGCTGCATGTCCCTGCAGCCAGGCGACATCATTTCCACCGGCACACCACCGGGTGTAGGCCTGGGCATCCAGCCTGAGCCGGTGTTCCTGCGTGCCGGCCAGCAAATGCGCCTGGGCATCGCCGGCCTCGGAGAGCAATCCCAGCGCACGGTTCAGGCTGACTGATTCACCCGCCGAACACTCTCCACCGACATAAGAACGATAAGAAACAGGAGCAACACATGCGAATTCTCATCACTGGCGGCACCGGCTTTATCGGCAAACAACTGGCTCAGCGCCTGCTCGACCTCAACAGCCTGAGCCTCGAAGGCCAGGCACCGCGCACCATCGAACGCATCGTGCTGTTCGACGCCTTTGCCGGTGAAGACGTGCCCAATGACCCGCGCATCGAGCTGGTCACCGGTGATGTCGCCGACCCGGCAGTGATTGCCCGGGTCACCGATGGCGTGGATCTGGTGTGGCACCTGGCAGCGGTGGTCAGTTCGGCAGCCGAGGCCGATTTCGACCTGGGCATGCAGGTCAACCTGCACGGCCTGATGCTGCTGCTGGAAACCCTGCGCAAACAGGGCAACGCCACCCGCCTGGTTTACGCCAGCGGCTTCGCCGTGTTTGGCGGCACGTTGCCGGAAGTGGTCAATGACGACACCGTCCTCACCCCGCAATCGTCCTACGGCATGCAAAAAGCCGTCGGCGAGCTGCTGGTGGCCGACTATGCGCGCAAGGGCTTTGTCGATGGCCGCGTGCTGCGCCTGCCAACCGTGGCCGTGCGCCCGGGTAAACCGAACAAGGCCGCCTCGACTTTCTTCAGCTCGATCATTCGCGAACCGCTGGTAGGCCTGCCTGCCGTCTGCCCGGTGCGTCCGGATACGCAGGTGTACCTGACGTCGCCACGACGCATCATTGAATCCATGCTGCTCGGCATGACCCTGTCCCCGCAGACCCTGGGCAATCAACGGATCATTCCCCTGCCGGGCGTGACCACCACGGTCGCCGACATGGTCTCGGCCCTGCAACGCGTGGCCGGCGACGATGTGACCAAGCTGATCCGCTGGGAGCCGGACGCCACCATCCAGCGCATTGTCGAAAGCTGGCCAAGCCGGGTTGAGGCGCCGCGTGCCCGCGCCCTGGGCTTTACCGCCGATCCTGATTTCGACGCCATCGTCCAGGCCCACATCGAGGACACCGCTGTCTGACAGCAGTACCCACCTGCAGGAGTGAGCAAGCTCGCTCCTGCAGAAAGCAAACCCCGTTCGCGTTACTCACAACAATAAAAAATCGAGGCCGTGCGACATGACCACCCCATCGCTCCCCGATGTCTCGGACATCGAACAACAGACGATCAAACGCGTAACCAAACGCATGATCCCCTTTCTGGTCCTGCTGTTTGTCGTTGCCTTTCTGGACCGCAACAACGTTGGTTTCGCCGCGCTGCGCATGAACGAGGATATCGGCATCAGCCAGACCATTTATGGCCTGGGCGCGGGTATTTTCTTCCTCGGTTACTTTATGTTCGAAGTGCCGAGCAACATTTTGCTGCACCGCTACGGCGCCCGGGTCTGGATCGCGCGGATCATGGTGACCTGGGGCATCATCGCCGGCGCCATGGGCTTTTTGCAGACGCCGGTGCACTTCATCTCCCTGCGGGTGCTGCTGGGCATTGCCGAAGCCGGGTTCTTCCCGGGCGTGATCTATCTGCTGTCGCTGTGGTTCCCGAGCCGTTACCGCGCCCGCATGATCGCCTCCTTCTACCTGGGCGTACCCATCGCACAAATCATCGGCGCCCCGCTGTCGGTGGGTCTGATGGAAATGGGCGATGCCTGGGGCTTCGTCGGCTGGCGCCTGATGTACATCGTCGAAGCCGTACCGGCGGTGATCCTTGGTGTGGTGTGTTTCTTCTACCTCACTGACCACCCGGCTGATGCTCACTGGCTGACCGAAAAACAGCGCACCTGGCTGATCAACACCCTGGCCCAGGAAGAGCGCAACAAACCGCTGGTGGTGGGCGTTCAACCGACCAAGGGCCAGATGATCCGCAAGGCCCTGTGCAACCGTCAGGTATGGATGCTGGCGCTGGTGTATTTCGGCATCACCTCGGGCTCCAACGCGATGAACTTCTTTATGCCAACAGTGCTGGCATCGTTCCGCGGCACCTTCGGCCTGGAGATCGGCCTGATGCAGAACGGCCTGATCACCGCCATCCCCTACGCCGTCGCCGCCGTCGCCATGATCTGGTGGAGCCGGCGCTCCGACCGTCTGCAAGAACGCCACTGGCACGCGGGCGGTGCCGCCATGCTTGCGGCGCTGTCCATTGCCGTAGCGCTGTGGCTCAACCAGCCGTGGATCATCGTCATCGGCTTCATCCTGCTGGCGATGGGCGTCTACAGCGCGATCAACGTGTTCTGGGCCGTACCGGGGCAAGTGCTGACCGGCGTGGGCGCTGCCGTGGGCATTGGCCTGATCAACTCCATCGGTAACCTCAGCGGCTTCATCGGCCCTTACCTGACTGGCTATCTGTTCACCGTGACCGGCAGCTACACCCCGGGCTTCCTGGTGATTGCTGCGCTGGTCGGCCTTGGTGGTCTGGGCATGGTGATGATGCCGCGCAACAAGGTGTCGCAGATTGGCGCAGAACTGGCCCCGGCCGCAGGAGGTAAAGCATGAGTTTGCCAACCGTAGCCTTTATCGGCACCGGGATCATGGGCCAGCCCATGGCCCGCAACCTGCTGCAAGCCGGCTATCCGGTGCGGGCCTGGAACCGCTCGATCGCCAAGGCCGATGCACTGGCCGGCCACGGCGCCGAGATTTATCAGACCCCGACCCAAGCGGCAAACGGCGCGCAGGTGTTGATCTGCATGCTCAGCGATGGCCCGACCTGTGACCAGGTGCTGTTTGGCGAAGGGGGCGCGGCGCTGGTTCTGGCCCCGGGGGCGCTGGTGATCGTGATGAGTTCGATTCCGGTCGACAGCGCCGTCGAGCACGCCCGGCGTTGTGCCGAACGCGGTCTGCATTACCTCGACGCCCCGGTGTCCGGGGGTGAGCGTGGGGCCCGCGAGGGCAGCCTGGCGATCATGGTCGGCGGCGAAACACCCGCCTTCCACCTCGGTCGCGAGGTACTCGCCGCCATGGGCCGGCCGGTGCATGTCGGCCCGGCCGGTACCGGCGAGCTGTCCAAGCTGGTCAACCAGTTGATCGTTGCCAGCACCATCGCCACGGTCGCCGAGGGCCTGCTGCTGGCCGAACGCGGCGGTGCCGACCCGGCCAAAGTGCATGAAGCGCTGCTGGGCGGGTTCGTCGACTCACCGATCTGGCGCCAGCATGGCCAACGCATGATCAACAACGACTTCACACCCGGCGGTCCGGCCAAATGGCAACTCAAGGACACCCGGACCGCCCTCGCCCAGGCGCAAAAACTGGGCCTGAATCTACCGGTAGGCAGCCTGGTCGACGGACTGTTCCAGGCCATGGTCGAGGCTGGCGACGGCGAACTCGACCATGCCGGGCTGATCCGCCAGCTGCGCCGCAACAACCCATTGCCCGAATAATTTGATGGAGCCTGTCATGACCGATTCAACCCCACGCCGCCTGCGCAGCCAGCAATGGTTTGATGACCCCAGCCACGCCGACCTCACCGCGCTGTACGTGGAACGCTACATGAACCAGGGCCTGACCCGCGCCGAGCTGCAATCGGGTCGCCCGATCATCGGCATTGCCCAGACCGGCAGTGACCTGACGCCCTGCAACCGCCATCACATCGAGCTGGCCAAGCGGGTCAAGGACGGCATCCGTGACGCGGGTGGCATCCCGATGGAATTTCCGGTGCACCCGATCGCCGAACAATCGCGCCGCCCGACGGCGGCCCTGGACCGCAACCTCGCCTATCTGGGCCTGGTGGAAGTGCTGCACGGCTATCCGCTGGATGGTGTGGTGCTGACCACCGGCTGCGATAAAACCACCCCGGCTTGCCTGATGGCCGCAGCGACCACCGACTTGCCTTCCATCGTGCTCTCCGGCGGGCCGATGCTCGACGGCTGGCACAAAGGCCAGCGCATCGGCTCCGGCACCGTGCTGTGGCATGCGCGCAATTTGCTCAGCGCCGGCGAGATCGACTACGAAGGGTTCATGACCCTGACCACCGCTTCATCGCCTTCAATTGGTCACTGCAACACCATGGGCACGGCGCTGTCCATGAACGCTCTGGCCGAAGCACTGGGCATGTCGCTGCCCGGCTGCGCCAGCATCCCGGCACCTTACCGCGAGCGCGGGCAGATGGCCTATGCCACCGGCATGCGTATCGTCGACCTGGTGCGCGAAGACGTGCGCCCGTCGCAGATCATGACCCACGCCGCCTTTGAAAACGCCATTGCCGTCGCCTCGGCGCTGGGCGCTTCCACCAACTGCCCACCGCACCTGATAGCGATTGCCCGCCACAGCGGCATCGACCTGTCACTGGAAGACTGGCAGCGCGTCGGCGAAGACGTGCCGTTGCTGGTCAACTGCATGCCGGCCGGCGAGTACCTGGGCGAAGGCTTCCACCGCGCTGGCGGCGTACCGGCCGTGATGCATGAACTGGACAAGGTTGGACGCCTGCACCGTGACTGCCGCTCGGTGAGTGGCCGGAACATGGGTGAGATCGTGGCCGACGCCATGACCGGCGACCGCGATGTGATCCGCTCCTATGAAGATCCGCTGATGCACCGCGCCGGGTTTATCGTCCTGAGCGGCAACTTCTTCGACAGCGCCATCATGAAGATGTCGGTGGTGGGCGAAGCCTTCCGCAGTACGTACCTCAGCGACCCGTTGCAGCCCAACAGTTTTGAAGCCCGGGCCATCGTGTTCGAAGGGCCGGAAGACTACCAGGCGCGCATCAACGACCCGACGCTGGACATCGACGAGCGCTGCATTCTGGTGATTCGCGGCTGCGGCACCGTTGGCTTCCCGGGCAGCGGCGAGGTGGTGAACATGACCCCGCCGTCGGCGCTGATCAAGGCCGGCATCGATTCGTTGCCGTGCATGGGCGATGGTCGCCAGAGCGGTACCTCGGCGAGCCCGTCGATCCTCAATATGTCGCCGGAATCGGCCGTGGGCGGAGGCCTGTCGCTGCTGCGCACCGGTGATCGTCTGCGCGTCGACCTGAATGCGCGCAGCGTCAATCTACTGGTGGATGAGGCCGAACTGGACGCCCGCCGTCAGGAACCGCTGCCTCCCCTCGCCCCGTCGCAAACGCCGTGGCAAGAACTCTACCGCCAACTGGTCGGCCAACTGTCCACCGGCGGCTGCCTGGAACCGGCAACCCTGTACTGGCGCGTCATCCCGGAAAACGGCCCACCTCGCCATTCTCACTAAGCCCAAGGACGAGCCTTATGAAATCTCTGCAATTAACCGTAGAAAACTCTCTGCCCCACGACTGGCAACGCGCAACGCTGGTCGGTCGGGTGTGGCTGCCGGGCACGTCCGGCGGCCCCGCGGTGGTCGTGGTGCGTGACGGTGAAGTGATCGACTGCACCGCACGCTTCTCCACCCTGAGCCTGTTGCTGGAAACGCCGTCACCGCTGCAAACCGTGCGCGAAACCCGCGGTACTTCGCTGGGCACCCTTCAGGCCCTGCTGGCCAACAGCGGCGAACAGCGTGATCCGGCACAACCTTACCTGCTGGCCCCTGCCGACCTGCAGGTGATCAAGGCCGCCGGCGTGACCTTCGCCGCCAGCATGATCGAGCGGGTGATCGAGGAAAAAGCCGGCGGCGATGCCCTGCGTGCCGAACACATCCGTGCCCTGGTGCAGGACGTGATCGGCGACAACCTGCGCGACCTGCGCCCCGGATCACCGGAAGCCATGCGCCTCAAGCAGGTGCTGATCGAGCAGAACATGTGGTCGCAATACCTGGAAGTCGGCATCGGCCCAGACGCCGAAATCTTCACCAAAGCGCCGATTCTGGCGGCGGTGGGCAGCGGCAACGCGATCGGCGTCCATCCCGGTTCCAGCTGGAACAACCCTGAGCCGGAAGTGGTGCTGGCGGTGGACAGCCAGGGCCGGATCCACGGCGCAACCCTGGGCAACGACGTCAACCTGCGCGACTTCGAAGGGCGCAGTGCGCTGCTGCTGAGCAAAGCCAAGGACAACAACGCTTCTTGTGCATTGGGGCCGTTCATTCGGCTGTTCGATGAGCATTTCAGCCTGGATGACGTGCGTCGTTGCGAAGTGACCTTGCGGGTCGAAGGCCAGGACGGCTACGTGCTCAACGGCAACAGTTCAATGAGCCAGATCAGCCGCGACCCGGCGGACCTGGCGCAGCAGACACTCAACGCCAACCACCAGTATCCGGACGGCTTCGTGCTGTTCCTCGGCACCCTGTTCGCCCCCACCGACGACCGCGATCAACCGGGTCAGGGCTTTACCCATAAGGAAGGGGATGTGGTGAGCATCTCGTCCCCTGCCCTCGGCGCGCTGCATAACCGTGTCACCGGCAGCGACCAGGCGGCGCCCTGGGCATTCGGGGTCGGAGCCCTGATGAAGAACCTGGCGCAACGCGGCGTACTCGGACAGGCATGAGCGAGGGCGCTCACCCCTGAGCGCTGATGCGAAAAAGCCCCGCCGGAGACATCCTCCAGCGGGGCTTTTTTATTCTGGCCGGGTACCTGGCATGTTCATCACATAACGCTCAGCCCCCAACCTGCGACCCCGCTGCCGAGCACCACCAGCCATGGCGGGAGTTTCCAGAACATCAGCGCGACCAGGGCAAGGAGCGCCAACGCAAAATCTTCAGGCCGCAGAATCGCACTGGTCCAGACCGGCTGATACAGCGCGGCCAGCAACAGACCGACCACCGCCGCATTCACCCCGGCCAGTGCCGCCTGTGTACGCAAGCTACGGCGCAACTGCTCCCAAAAAGGCAAGGCGCCGATAATCAACAAAAAGGAGGGCGCGAAGATCGCCAGCAAACACACCATGCCTCCTGCCCAGCCTGAAGGCGCGAGGTTCATGGACGCCCCGAGAAAAGCGGCAAAGGTAAACAGCGGTCCCGGCACCGCTTGCGCAGCCCCATAACCGGCCAGGAACACGTCATTGCTGACCCAGCCCGCAGGCACCACCTCTGCTTGCAACAAGGGCAACACCACATGGCCGCCACCGAATACCAGCGACCCCGCCCGGTAGAATGCATCCACCAGGGCCACGGTCTGATTCGGCAAGCGTTCTGCCAAAAGCGGCAGGCCGACCAGCAACAGCACAAACAGCGCCAGGCAGATGATTCCTGCCCGTTGACTGACCGGCATCGGCAGCGGATCGTGCACGTCGCGCCGTTCCGGTTTGAACAGCAACAGCCCGGCAACCCCCGCCACAACAATCACCCCGACCTGCCCCCACGCTGAGGGCTCGACCAACACCACGCAGGCGGCCAGCATCATCAGGGTGACTCGCCGCACGTCCGTGCACAGGGTGCGCGCCATACCCCAGACCGCTTGAGCCACCACCGCCACGGCCACCACTTTAAGCCCGTGCAAGGCGCCGGATGAAATGGCAGTGCCGTAATGGGAAATACCCAGTGCAAACAGGATCAGGACAATCGCCGACGGCAAGGTAAAACCCGCCCACGCCGCCAACGCCCCCCCGTACCCCGCCCGCGACAACCCCAGCGCGATACCGACCTGGCTGCTGGCCGGTCCCGGCAAGAATTGGCAGAGCGCCACCAGATCCGCATAACTGCGATCCGTCAGCCACTGCCGCCGCGTCACAAACTCCTCGCGAAAATACCCCAGATGAGCAATTGGCCCACCGAAAGACGTCAGCCCAAGGCGCAAAAAAACCAGAAACACAGCCCATGCACTACTGCGTTGATTGATACCCGAACTGACCATGCAAACGCCTCATGCTTGAACTGGACACATCCTGCTGAACACGCACCCTGTCACCCGTGCAAAATTATAGGCTCAGGGTATAAACGCATGCAGGCAACCAGGCGGTGAGTTGCTGCCTGTGCAGCTCCCGAGGTCCGCCAATGGGTTCCTGAAGACTTTACTGAGTGCAGGCCTGGTGCCTCTCAAGATCATGGACTTTTTGAAATCACACCGCTCATGTATTCATTCAAATCACGCAGATCCTTAACACTCCAGGCATGCGCCGGTAGCTTCACACCATTCTCTTTCAAGGTCCTTGGAATCAAGTCTCCATTGGGACGAAGTATGATCGATGACACAATAACGCCCGGATAGTCCTTGAGACGCTTCTTGAAAGTTGACCGGGTAAGGTCAGGCGTCGCAGGCGTGCTTTTATTGGCCAACGGCCCTGTTCCCTTGAGGTTTAGTCCGTGGCACATCATGCACCTCTGCGAATAGAGCTTTTTCCCATTAACATTATCCGCAAAGGACAGCGAGAGTTGAGTGAGGGATAAAAGCCCTAGCAAAGCGATACATAATAATTTCATTTATTACATGGCCTTATCGTTAATTCAGAGCCGAATAGAGGCAGACCCGGAGGGACTGCTGCAACACGCAAGAGTGTCGGTATTTTGAACAGCGATTCGTTCGCACGCGCAAGAGATCAACTGGCTCGCTGGCATTGCCGCGCATCTGCTGCTGAATGCCGCAGGCGAAACAACAGCTGTTGCAGCACGTAATAAGAATTGCGCAGGTCTTTCCAACAGCATCTTCCTTGAGCCGTGAATACGAAAAAGCCCCTCCAGATCATTCTGAAAGGGCTTTATTTATTCCTCCTGCCGGTACGCTGCTGTCACAGAGAAACGCCGTCGTCAGGAGGATGGCCAGAAAGGCCCAATTATATGGTGTCCCAGGCGGGGTTCGAACCTGCAACCTTCCCCTTAGGAGGGGGATGCTCTATCCAATTGAGCTACTGAGACACACTTTTTGCATCGCACAAGACGTGCGCTGCAATCAACGGCGTGCATGGTAACGGCCGGGCCCTGGTTTGTCATGTCGTCCGTGGGCTTTTTAGCTGTCGGCACCCACCAGGTGGCCTTGGCGCTTGCGTCTTAGCCACCATAAAAGCCCTTGGGCCGAACGCTTTGTCCGCTCTAAGGGAGGTGTTGCCTGCAGGGTTATGGTCGCAGTAATCACCCCCTTCAATCTGGCCTGCCTGCACCCGGACTCACAAGCATCGTGCAAATTGCACTACCCCAAAAAGCCATCATTGCAAGATGCAACCCAACAGCACTCAAAATAAAACATAACATATTGATTTATAAGGATTTTTTACAAAAAAAACAGTTGGCACGAAGCCTGCTCTAATCAGTGCAACTCTTTACTCCGCCCACCCCTTCAGGGATGACCACCATGAACAGCGCCCTTTTAGTCTTGAATGCCCTCGCTCTGGCCGTGCTGCTGGTGTCCCACTATCAACCCGTCACCTCCACGGCGGCCACGGAGGTCGAGGTTGCAGGTACTTACACAAAACCACTGAAACCGCAGCCCCAATGGGCTGTGATGACGGGCGCCAACGGCTCCGCGGCCCATTTGGCCACCTCACAACCTGTGGTCAACCAGACCACCCAAAGCGAACATTGGGTATTTTGATCAGAGCCCGGCTCGCACCCTGACTGAGCGGACGCCGGGCGCTGTTACGCCGAGGGCGCTAGCGCGGCATCGATCAACTCCAACAAGGTTTGAACCCCTGCTTCCAACGTTGACGAGTTATCCAGACGCTGCACCGGGCCGCCACTCGAAGCGCCCTCACCGTCAATAAACAATTCATTTCGCTTGAGCCGGGTGCTGATTTCATCCGGCGTCTCGCGACCACGCGCCAGTAAACGCCTTTGCAGCACCCCGGCATCCACACTTACCCTGATTGCCAGCAAATCCGGGTAACGGGCGCGAGCGTGTTCAAGATGCGCCCTCGATCCGTTGATCAGCACGTGGCGCCCAGCTTGCAGCCAGTCGTCAATCTGGACAGGGATCCCATACTCCAGGCCGTTGGCCTGCCAGTCCAGGGCAAAGGCCCCTTGCACCTTGAGCGCACGGAACACCTCACGCGAGACGCCCTGTGCATCCTCGCCGACGGCCTCTGCCGAGCGCGTAATCACCCGCCGCACCACTTCACATCCGCGCGTTGCCAGTTCTGGGCGCGCTGCATCGATCAAGCTGTCTTTGCCCGAGCCCGAAGGTCCCATCAAATAGATCAACTTACCTGGCACTTTTTGCCTCTCCCACAGTGTTTAGATGAGCAAAAAGCCCGTGAACGAATCAAAAAAATCGTTCTCTAGTACCCATCACTACTGGCATAACGCCTTACTCCGGTTCAATATTTGTCACAGAATTGACGCCAATGAAGTGTCGAGCTTGAGGCATGATGCTCGCCTCCTAGCAATTCAGGTTGAACATTTGGCCGTAAAGATGGTCTTAAAACACATCGTGCGGCCAATCCCCCAGAACCGCTCCCCTGAACTAACCGGTTAATTATATGCGCCCATTGAAACAGGCAATTTATTCTAGCCGTACGGCTGACAAGTTCGTCGTACGCCTGCCAGACGGAATGCGCGAGCGCATTGCTGAAGTGGCCCGCAATCACCACCGCAGCATGAACTCTGAAATCATTGCCCGCTTGGAGCAGAGCCTCATTCAGGAAGGCGCACTGGGTGAAGAACTCAGCATGCGCATGGACAGCCCCGAGCTCTCACTGAATGAACGCGAATTGCTGCAACGCTTCCGCCAACTGTCCCACCGCCAGCAAAACGCCCTGGTTTCGCTGATTGCTCATGATGCCGAAGCCACATCCAGCGCATCCTGATATAAACCAGACACTAAAAAGCCAGCACTGCGCTGGCTTTTTTTATGGCCGCGATTCAGCGCCCACTTCACAACAAATACGATAGTGTTCCGCAACCTGATCGGCCTGAACCGATAGTGATCCGTTCAGGCCGTTGCTCATCAGAGCAGGAAGATTGTCGCCAGCCCCAGAAAGATAAAGAAGCCGCCACTGTCAGTCATGGCGGTGATCATCACGCTCGCCCCCATGGCCGGGTCACGCCCCAACCGGGCAAGGGTCATGGGGATCAACACGCCCATCAAGGCGGCCAGCAGCAGGTTGAGGGTCATGGCCGCGGTCATGACCACTCCCAGTGACCAACTGCCGTAAAGCAGATACGCAACGACGCCGATCACCCCGCCCCACACCAGGCCGTTGATCAACCCCACGGCCAGCTCCTTGCGCATCAAGCGCGAGGTACTGCCGGTGTTGACCTGATCCAGCGCCATCGCGCGCACGATCATGGTAATGGTCTGGTTGCCCGAGTTGCCGCCAATCCCGGCCACAATAGGCATCAGAGCAGCCAGCGCCACCAGCTTTTCGATCGAGCCTTCAAACAGGCCGATGACCCGCGAAGCGATAAAGGCTGTGACCAGGTTGACTGCCAGCCAGGCCCAACGGTTACGCAGGGATTTCCAGACCGAAGCGAAGATGTCTTCTTCTTCGCGCAGACCGGCCATGTTGAGAACTTCGCTTTCGCTCTCCTCACGGATCAGGTCAACCATTTCATCGATGGTCAAACGACCAATCAACTTGCCGTTCTTGTCGACCACCGGGGCCGAGATCAAATCGTAACGTTCAAATGCCAGCGCTGCGTCGTAGGCGTCTTCATCCGGATGAAAGCTCACCGGATCATTGGCCATGACTTCAGACACTTGTTTTTCAGGGTCGTTGACCAGCAGACGCTTGATCGGCAGCACACCCTTCAGCGCACCGTCGTAATCCACCACAAACAGTTTGTCGGTGTGGCCCGGCAACTCCTTGAGACGACGCAGGTAACGCAATACCACTTCTAGGCTGACGTCCTCACGGATCGTTACCATCTCGAAGTCCATCAGGGCGCCGACCTGATCCTCGTTATAGGACAATGCGGAGCGAACGCGCTCACGCTGCTGGCCATCGAGGGTTTCCATCAGCTCATGGACGACGTCCCGTGGCAGCTCAGGGGCCAGATCCGCAAGCTCGTCGGCGTCCATCTCCTTGGCTGCGGCCAGGAGTTCATGATCGTCCATGTCGGCGATCAGGGTTTCACGCACAGAGTCAGACACTTCAAGCAGGATGTCGCCATCGCGATCAGCCTTGACCAACTGCCAGACCGTCAGGCGGTCGTCCAGTGGCAATGCTTCAAGGATGTAGGCAACGTCCGCGGAGTGCAGGTCTTCCAGTTTGCGCTGGAGCTCAACAAGGTTTTGCCGATGGACCAGGTTTTCAACCCGATCATGGTGCTGGCCTTCCTGACGATGAGTCAGGTCTTCGACCACACGCTGGCGATTAAGCAGCTCAATAACTTGAGCGAGGCGGCTTTGCAGGCTGTCTTGCGTTTTCTTTACTTCAACTTCGGTCATAGGCGAACTCCACTCCCAGCAGCAGGGCACGCCGGAAGGATCAATCAGTCAATTCGTGATTGGAAAAACGGGATGCTGAATTACTACTGGGTAAGTCCATGGAGGTATTCCACAAGCCCCGGCGGGGCTGACGGGCGCAATCATACACGGCTTCAAAATTAATGAGGCAAAAATCTCGGGATAACAAATGCTTGGAGGGACGTTACGGGATTTTGTCTGCCTGACAGGCTATGCGACGCCGAGTCATCGTAGCGGAGCACAAAAGCTGCACCTCAACCACATATGTAGCCGCTGCGGCAGACCGCGATGAGCGGCATGGCAACCCTGCTGCTTTAAAAGCGAAACCCCTTCAGGCCTTTTATCGCAGCCTTCATACCGCGCCAGCCGCTACAGTAATCATCAGACAAGTCTGTGACGTTACAAGTTCGCGCTGATCTGCAGAGGCATGGGCGATCCACTCAAATCGCAGACAGCAAAAAGCCCGCATTGGATGCGGGCTTTTTGGTGTTTGGTGCACTCGACAGGATTCGAACCTGTGACCGCTCGGTTCGTAGCCGAGTACTCTATCCAGCTGAGCTACGAGTGCAAGTTGTGTTTGTTAGACCAGACCACCGCTGGTTGAAGCAAAGTTAACTGCCTGGGCAACTAACTCTTAAATGGTGCACTCGACAGGATTCGAACCTGTGACCGCTCGGTTCGTAGCCGAGTACTCTATCCAGCTGAGCTACGAGTGCATTTGAAGCTGCGTATTATAGACCGTTGAATCTCTCTGCCAAGTACTTTTTTCAATAAATTCAACAACTTACTGAAATGGCTAGATTCGAACGTGCTACATGAATAATGGCGGAGAAGGGGGGATTCGAACCCCCGACACCCTTTTGAGATGTACTCCCTTAGCAGGGGAGCGCCTTCGGCCACTCGGCCACCTCTCCGCAACACGGGGCGTATAATAACCAGCCTTTTCCCCGTATGCAACCAAAAACTTAAATAAAATTAGAGACTTGGTTCTTCATCCTTTTCTTTCTTGATCCGGAGGTAGATTTCCTCACGGTGTACAGCCACTTCCTTGGGAGCATTCACACCAATTCGCACTTGGTTTCCTTTGACGCCCAGCACGGTCACAGTAATTTCGCCGTCGCCTATGATCAGGCTTTCTGCGCACCGGCGAGTCAAAATCAGCATACGTTTCTCCTCACGCAATTCATTTCAGGAACAACAGTCTGCAAAAAAAAAGGGCGGCGGACTACTAGCTAAACAGCTAAAGCCCTCCGCTCCTTCGTATTGATCAGCGTGACGAAACGAAAGGTATCCGAACACGCTCATCAAAAAAACAAAGGGCGCGGATCAACCGCGCCCTTCGGGCAACGCGTTACTCACCCTGTCGGGCAGGTGCATCCAGTTCAAAAGCGGTGTGCAGGGAACGCACGGCCAGCTCCAGGTACTTCTCTTCAATAACCACAGAGACTTTGATCTCGGAGGTCGAGATCATCAGGATGTTGATGCCCTCTTTGGCCAGGGACTCGAACATGCGGCTGGCAACGCCTGCGTGAGAGCGCATGCCCACACCGACAATCGACACCTTGGCAATGTTGGTATCACCCACCACTTCGCGCGCACCGATCTCACGGGAGGTGTTTTCCAGGATCAGCATGGCTGCCTGGTAGTCATTGCGGTGAACCGTGAAGGTGAAGTCGGTGGTGTTGTCGTGTGCAACGTTCTGCACAATCATGTCGACTTCGATATTGGCCGCACTGATCGGGCCCAGGATCTTGAACGCCACGCCCGGAGTGTCTGGCACGCCACGGATGGTCAGCTTGGCTTCGTCGCGGTTGAAAGCGATGCCAGAAATGATCGGCTGTTCCATGGATTCCTCTTCATCAATAGTAATGAGGGTGCCCGGACCCTCTTTGAAGCTGTGCAATACGCGCAGCGGAACGTTGTACTTGCCTGCAAACTCGACAGCACGGATCTGCAACACCTTGGAACCCAGGCTGGCCATTTCCAGCATTTCTTCAAAGGTGATCTTTTCCAGACGCTGCGCCTGTGCCACAACCCGCGGGTCAGTGGTATAGACGCCGTCGACATCGGTGTAGATCTGGCATTCATCAGCCTTCAAGGCTGCCGCCAGTGCAACACCGGTCGTATCGGAGCCACCGCGACCGAGGGTCGTGATATTGCCCTGCTCATCAACACCCTGGAAGCCTGCCACCACCACCACACGACCGGCCTTGAGATCAGCGCGAATCTTCTGATCATCAATGTGCAGGATCCGGGCCTTGGTGTGCGAGCTGTCGGTGAGAATGCGCACCTGGCTACCGGTGTAGGACACCGCAGGTACGCCACGCTTGTTCAGCGCCATGGCCAGCAAGCCGATCGTTACCTGCTCACCGGTGGATACGATCACATCCAGTTCACGCGGCAACGGCTGATCGCTGATCTGTTTGGCCAGCGCAATCAGGCGATTGGTTTCGCCACTCATCGCTGACAGGACAATAACCAGGTCATTGCCGGCTTCGCGAAACTTCTTAACCTTATCGGCGACCTGCTCGATTCTCTCGACAGAGCCTACCGAGGTGCCTCCAAATTTCTGTACGATCAAAGCCATTTCAAAGCAGCCTCAGCCCATAAAGGGCGCCCATTTATCATTCAAACAACGCGCCGCCACCAGACGACGCGTGCTGGACCTCAGATACCCTGTTCGACAAATGGCACAGTCAGGGCCAACGCAGCGTCCAGGGCCGCAGCGTCAACACCGCCACCCTGCGCCATATCCGGACGACCACCGCCCTTCCCGCCCACTGCCGCAGCAGCCTGCTTCATCAAATCACCGGCTTTGAGTTGGCCAGTCAGGTCCTTGGTTACGCCTGCAACCAATACAACCTTGTCCTCATGAACACTGCCGAGCAGGATCACTGCACGGCCGAGCTTGTTCTTCAGCTGGTCTACCAGCGCCAGCAGCGCCTTGCCATCCTGACCGTCCAGGCGAGCGGTCAGCACTTTCACGCCTTTTACGTCCACTGCCGAGGATGACAGATCGTCGCCGGCAGCGCTTGCGGCCTTGGCCTGCAATTGTTCGAGTTGCTTCTCCAGCTGGCGATTGCGCTCCAGCACGGACGACAACTTGTCGAGCAGGGTTTCACGGGAACCCTTGATCAGGGTTGCCGCTTCCTTGAGCTGCTCTTCGGCTGCATTGAGGTAGGCCAGTGCCGCAGCACCGGTAACGGCCTCAATCCGGCGAATACCCGAAGCGACACCGCTTTCGCTGATGATCTTCATCAGGCCGATGTCACCGGTGCGCTTGGCGTGGATACCGCCGCACAGTTCGACCGAGAAAGCGCCGCCCATGCTCAGCACGCGTACGCTGTCGCCGTATTTCTCGCCAAACAGCGCCATGGCGCCTTTTTGCTTGGCGGTCTCGATGTCGGTCTCTTCGGTCTCGACCGGGGTGTTCTTGCGAATCTCGGCGTTGACGATATCTTCCAGGGCCTTGATCTGCTCTGGCTTGATGGCTTCAAAGTGGCTGAAGTCAAAACGCATGCGCTGACTGTCGACCAGCGAGCCCTTTTGCTGAACGTGCTCGCCCAGCACCTGACGCAAGGCGGCGTGCAACAAGTGGGTCGCCGAATGGTTCAACGCCGTGGCGTGACGCACATCGGCATCCACACGGGTTTCTACGACTTCGCCGACCTTCAGGCCGCCTGCAGCCACCATACCGTGGTGCAGGAAAGCGCCACCGGCTTTTGTCGTGTCGCGCACGTCAAAACGGGCAGCACCCGCTTGCAGATAACCGCAGTCACCGACCTGGCCGCCAGACTCGGCGTAGAACGGGGTTTGATCGAGAACAACCACACCCTCGTCGCCTTCATTCAAGCTGGCAACCGATTGGCCGTCTTTATAGAGTGCTACGACCTTGGCCGAGCCCTGGGTCGCACTGTAACCGATGAACTCGGTTGGCACATCGACCTTGACCAGTGTGTTGTAGTCCAGCCCGAACGAGCTGGCCGAACGTGCGCGAACACGCTGGGCTTCCATCTCGCGCTCAAAGCCTTCTTCGTCCACGGTCAGATTACGCTCACGGGCGATGTCGGCCGTCAGGTCCATCGGGAAGCCGTAGGTGTCGTAGAGTTTGAACACGACATCGCCCGGTACCACGGTGCCCTTGAGCTCAGCCAGATCCAGCTCGAGGATTTTCAGGCCCTGCTCCAGCGTCTTGGAGAACTGCTCTTCTTCTGCTTTGAGTACGCGTTCGATGTTGGACTGTTCGCGCACCAGCTCCGGGAAGCTGCCGCCCATCTCGGCCACCAGGGCCGCGACGATCTTGTAGAAGAAGTTACCGGTCGCGCCCAGCTTGTTGCCATGACGGCATGCGCGGCGAATGATGCGACGCAGCACGTAGCCGCGACCTTCGTTGGAAGGCAGTACACCATCAGCGATCAGGAAGCTGCACGAACGGATGTGGTCAGCCACAACCTTCAGCGACGCCTGGCCTTCATTGGCACAACCGATCGCTTCAGCCGACGCCTTCAGCAGGCTCTGGAACAGGTCGATGTCGTAGTTGGAGTTAACGTGCTGCATGACCGCACTGATCCGCTCCAGGCCCATGCCGGTGTCGACCGATGGAGCTGGCAACGGATGCAACACGCCATCGGCGGTGCGGTTGAACTGCATGAACACGTTGTTCCAGATTTCGATGTAGCGATCACCGTCTTCGTCTGGCGAACCCGGCGGGCCACCCCAGATTTCAGGGCCGTGATCATAGAAAATCTCGGTGCACGGGCCACACGGACCGGTATCGCCCATGGTCCAGAAGTTGTCCGATGCGTACGGGGCGCCCTTGTTGTCGCCGATACGGATCATGCGCTCGGCAGGCACACCGACGCCCTGGGTCCAGATATCGTAGGCTTCGTCATCGCTGGCGTAGACGGTCACCCAGAGTTTGTCTTTCGGCAGCTGCAATACGCCGGTCAGGAAGGTCCAGGCGAAATTGATCGCGTCCTTCTTGAAGTAATCGCCAAAGCTGAAGTTGCCGAGCATTTCAAAGAAGGTGTGGTGACGCGCGGTGTAACCGACGTTTTCCAGGTCGCTGTTCTTGCCGCCGGCTCGCACGCACTTCTGGCTGCTGGTCGCTCGGGTGTAGGCACGTTTTTCTTGACCCAGGAAACAGTCCTTGAACTGGTTCATCCCCGCGTTAGTGAACAGCAGGGTCGGGTCGTTATTCGGGACCAAGGAGCTGGAAGGGACACGGGTGTGACCTTGCTCCTCGAAGAAGCGAAGGAAGGCTTCACGGATTTCTGCGCTTTTCATAGGTTCTTCCACGGAGGCTGCGGCCAGAGGCAAGTAAATCACGTCAATCGACAGTGCGACTCGCAAAGGGCCGCATTATATCGGCCCTTCGCCCCGGGTACAGCGTGTTTATACGATAGCGACAAGCAATTGGACGGATTGCAAGCTCATTGGCGGGAAAAATCAGCAAAAACGTCGACCACTTGCTCAATCTGCGCACGACTGACATCCATGTGCGTCACCATGCGCAGTCGCGCAGCCGCACTCAAGCGAATGCCGCGTGCAGCAGCGAAGGCTTTGAGCGCGTCACACCGCTCACCCACCTGAACGTACACCATATTGGTCTGTACCGGCTCGACCGCATAACCCGAGGCGCGCAAGCCGTCCGCCAGCAACCGGGCATGGACATGGTCATCGGCCAGACGCTCCACCTGATGATCCAGCGCATACAGCCCGGCAGCCGCCAATTGACCGGCCTGGCGCATGCCACCCCCGACCATTTTGCGCAAACGCCGGGCTCGTGCGATCAAGTCAGCCGTGCCGCACAGCACCGACCCCACAGGCGCGCCCAGCCCCTTGGACAGGCACACCGACACCGAGTCGAAATGCCGGGTAATTTCTTTCGCTTCCACGCCCATTTCTACCGCCGCGTTGTACAGCCGCGCGCCATCAAGGTGCAGCGCCAGGCCATGTTCGCGGGTCAGGCGACTGGCGGCGGCCAAGTACTCGGCGGGCAGCACTTTGCCTTGCATGGTGTTTTCCAGCGCCAGCAAGCGGGTGCGGGCGAAGTGGAAATCGTCGGGTTTGATGGCCGCGGCCACCTGCCCCAGGTCCAGCGAACCATCCGCCTGGACTTCCAGCGGCTGCGGCTGAATAGAACCCAGAACGGCCGCACCGCCGCCTTCATATTTGTAGGTATGGGCCTGCTGACCGACGATGTACTCATCGCCACGTCCGCAATGGGCCATCAGGGCCAGCAAATTGCTCATGGTTCCCGACGGCACGAACAGCGCCTCGGCAAACCCCAGGCGCAATGCCAGCTCGCTTTCCAGCCTGTTCACCGCCGGATCCTCGCCATACACATCATCCCCAAGCGGGGCCTGCGCCATAGCCTCGCGCATGCCGACGCTAGGCTGGGTCACTGTGTCACTGCGAAGATCGATGTCAGTCATTTGGAAGCCTCGGCCATGTCAAAGGAGCCTTGATGCTAATCGCCCGAATCCCTGTCTAACAAGAGGACGGCAGCCCATAACCGTCACATTTCGGGCATTGCGGGTCATGCGCGGACAAACCGATCTGAAATCTTGATGGCTATTAGCAAAAAGCATCGATGCATCCGTGAAATATATGTGATACAAAATGTCCGCCGCCAGAAAGGCTGGTGGCAACGTTCTCAGGGCGGGGTGTAACTCCCCACCGGCGGTAATGGCGCGCAATGCGTCTAGCCCGCGAGCGCTTGACAGGCCGACAGCTTTGGCTGAGGCATGGCAAGGTCAGCAGACCCGGTGTGATCCCGGGGCCGACGGTCATAGTCCGGATGAAGAGAGAACGGGATTGGCGCCAAAGGGCCGTCAATCAGGTGGGGATGTACCGATGCAGAATCGCTCTGTATGACCCGCCTGAACGCACCCTTAAATCCCATTCGATTCATATGCCCTGTTTTTCACACAAACAGGAGTCAGAACATGCAACCCACCGCAATCGACAGCAAAAGCAAAAACCACCACAACGAGCGTGTAGCGTTTATCCAGGCCTGCTGGCACAAAGAGATTGTCGACCAGAGCCGCAAAGGCTTCCTGGCCGAAATGCTGGTGCAGGGCTATCAGGAAAGCGATATCGATTTCTATGAAGTGGGTGGCGCGTTTGAAATCCCGCTGCACGCCAAGCTGCTGGCCAAGACCGGCCGCTATGCCGGTATCGTCGGGGCCGCACTGGTGGTCGATGGCGGCATCTACCGTCATGACTTCGTTGCGCAGTCTGTCGTCAGCGCGCTGATGCAGGTTCAACTGGAAACCGAAGTCCCGGTATTCTCGGTAAGCCTGACACCGCATCACTTCCATGCCGGTGAAGAACACCAGAATTTCTACTTTGAGCACTTCGTGCACAAAGGCCAGGAAGCCGCAAAAACCTGCGTCGATACCCTGCAGAAAATCCGCAACATCAAGCGCATGGATACCCAGCAAAAACGCGCAGTGTAATTTCCCTGCCAACAAAAACAGGCCCTTTCAGGGCCTGTTTTTGTTTGTGGACACGGCCGGGTATTGGCCGAAAGAACTAGGCAAAAGCCATCGAACTCACGGGTTCGATGATCATGCCGGCACGCAGGCCATTCTTCACCTTGGGGTTGGGGAAGATAATCCGGGCGCCCTCTTCTTCAATGACCCAGCGGGTCTGAGGCGTGTCCTGCGCCAAGAGATAGCCTTTGGGCAGCTCACTGAAATTCTCGACATCCGCCGGCAAATGCAGAATAAACGCATCACTGTGCTTGATCACTTCACGGGCCACGCTGAACAGCTGCAAGCCCTCCAGGGATTCATCCGCCAAAGGCGGCTCCGTCCCTTCGATGATCTGCTCCAGACGTCGCTCGAGTCGCGTAACGTTGACCCCCGCGTTCTGCCCGAACGGTCGTGCCTTGCCCAGCTCAAGGGTGAACGCCTCGACGCCGAGCCGATCGTAGGTGTAGGCACTGAATACAATTGAAGGCTTGTTCTGCAACAGCACCGCTTCCATGCCGGCAGCGCGCAGGCGGGCCAGTTCTTCGCGAGAGTGCGCACGCCCCTCTTTATAAGGGTAGAGCGCAAACTGTTCGATTTTCGAACCCCGAATCGCCGTGTGCAGGTCGTAGTGAAGTCGGGTGCGGTCCGGCTGGCTGAAAAACGTTTCGGCCAAATGCTCAAGCTCGCACGCACGCAAGGCCTCCGGGCCACTGCTGTTCTCGTGGCGACCGTTGAACAGCCGATTGAGGTCTTCTTCGACAAACCTTGCGCCAGTGCGCATGGCCGCAGGGTTGCCAAACAAAAACAGAATTCGTGCACGGGGCTTTACATCGCCCCGTGCGATGTCATGCAACAGACGATCGAGCAACTCGATCGGTGCTGTTTCATTACCGTGGATGCCGGCCGACAACAGCACATCCATGCCGTTGTCGCGGGCCTCGGGAGGGCGCACTTCAAGTGCCCCCTCGGCCAGCCAGCGCATCCGCACGCCGTCGACAGTCAGTTGAGTCTTCTCGGCCGGTTCACGTCCGGCCAGGGTCAGTTCAAGCAGTTTGCCGAGAGCGAGCATAGTCCTTCCTTAATCAGTGATTGCAGTCTGGACCGTGCACGTGACCGTCTTCGTCATCACTCAGGTCTGCCGGTTCCATCTCCAGTTGCAGGCTGACAAGGTTAGTCGCTAATGGGCGCAGCAGCAGGTTGGCGTATTCAGCATCACCTTCCTCAACGTCTACGCCAATCAGCAGCTGGCCACGGCCGTCTTGCTGGATCCACAACTCTTTGCCCTGCCACATGACGGCGACACGGGTGCAGGAAGTTTCCAGCTGGGTGCCGTCGGTGTCTTCAAGGATCAGCTTCAGGGTATCGCTCATGATTTCGTTCTCGTTCGGTGAAAAGGCGTGCCCAGGTGCGCCAAACGCACAGGCACGCACAGGCTCAATTGATCTGGAAGGGGTAAACCGCGCCCAGTTTAAGGATTTGCGTCAGTTCATCCAGTGCCGTACGGCATTCAATCAACAATTGCGGGTCCGCCAGGTCGCTTTCACGCAGGGCATCGCGGTAGTGCCTGTTCACCCACCCGGTCAGCGTGTCGTACAGCGCAGGGGTCATGATAACCCCCGGGTTAACCGCTGCCAGCTCGGTTTCATTGAGTGCGACGCGCAACCGCAGGCAAGCCGGACCACCGCCGTTCTGCATGCTCTGCTTGAGATCAAACACCTTGACCTCGCGAATCGGACCACCCGCGGCCGTCAAGCCTTGCAGATACTGCCAGACCCGCGGATTGGCGCGACACTCCTCGGGGACGATCAGCAGCATTGAACCGTCAGGGCGACTCAGCAGCTGACTGTTGAACAGGTAGGAACGCACCGCGTCCTCCACCGCCACCTGATCGCGCGGCACACAAATGGACTGGAAGTTGCCGCCCCGGGCAGCCAGCTTGCCGTGCAATTCGGCCAGCATCTGATCGGTGTTGAGGAATGCATCCTGGTGATGGAACAGCAGCTCGCCATTGCCGACCGCGATCACATCGTTATGGAACACGCCCTGATCGATTACGTCCGGATTTTGCTGGGCGAATACCACGCCCTCCTCGCTCAGGCCGTGCAGTCGAGCCACCGCCTGAGAGGCTTCGAGGGTCTGGCGCGCCGGGTATTTTTGCGGGGCCGGGTAACGGCTATCGAACGCACTGCGCCCGAACACAAAGAACTCAACGCCCGCTTCGCCGTAATCCCGGCAAAAACGCGTGTGGTTGGCTGCACCCTCATCACCAAATTGAGCCACTGCCGGCAACGCCGCGTGGTGCGCAAAATGCTGTTGATCGGCAAACATGGCACCCAGCACCCGGCTAGTGGTCGGATGCTCGATGCTGCGGTGGAATTTGCAATTGAGGTTGGCTGCGGTGAAGTGCACCCGACCGTCAGCCGTATCTGCGCTCGGGCTGACCGTGGCGGCGTTGGCCACCCACATGCTCGAGGCCGAGCAACTGGCAACCAGCAGCGGCATAGCCTGTTTGGCCGCCTGGGCAATGACCTGTGCATCGCTGCCGCTGAAGCCCAGGCTACGCAAGGCTCCGACATCCGGACGCTCTTGCGGGGCCAGCACGCCCTGGACAAAACCCATGTCCATCAGCGCTTTCATTTTTTCCAGGCCTTGCAGCGCCGCTTCCTTCGGGTTGGAAGCCTGCTGGCTGTTGCTCTGGGAAGCGACGTTGCCAAACGACAAACCGCCATAGTTATGGGTCGGCCCCACTAAACCGTCAAAATTGACTTCAAATGATTTCATCGGTGAGGCTCCAGCAAACAGTTAAATTGTGTAGCGACTGGCGCAGGCGGCGATGCATCGGGGCGTGACCCGGGCCCTGAAACAGGGCCCGGGATCGTGCGGACTTAGCTCCCGCGACGACCCGGTCTGCTTACAATCGCACGCCCGGGGTCAGGGCCGCAGGCAAGGTCAGGGTCGGGGTTTCCAGGGATGCCACCGGGTACGCGCAATAATCCGCCGCGTAATAGGCGCTGGCGCGATGATTGCCCGAGGCTCCCACGCCGCCAAACGGTGCGCTGCTGGCGGCACCGGTGAGTTGCTTGTTCCAGTTGACGATCCCGGCGCGGCTTTCGAGCCAGAACTGCTGATAACGCGCTTCGGAGTCCGACAGCAAACCCGCCGCCAAACCAAAGGCCGTGTTGTTCGCCTCAGCAATCGCCGCATCAAAGTCAGCGTAGCGAATCACTTGCAGCAACGGCCCGAACAGTTCTTCGTCCGAGCGCTCGCTCACCTCGGTCACATCGATAAGACCCGGCGTCAGCAACGCGGCATTAGCGTCTGGCTGGGTCATTTCCAGCAAGGACACCGCGCCATTCGCCAGCAAGACTTCCTGGGCCTCCATCAAGGCGCGCGCGGCACCGAGGGAAATCACCGAGCCCATGAAAGGCGCAGGTTGCTGGTCAAATGCACCGACTTCAATGCTTTGGCTGACCTCAACCAGGCGCGTCAGCAGGCTGTCGCCCCACGCGCCCTGCGGTACCAGCAAACGACGGGCACAGGTGCAACGCTGCCCGGCCGAAATAAACGCTGATTGAATGATGGTGTAGACCGCGGCGTCCAGATCGGCCACCTGATCGACCACCAGCGGGTTATTGCCGCCCATTTCCAGCGCCAGGATTTTGTCCGGGCGACCGGCAAACTGCTGATGCAATGCATTGCCGGTACGGCTGGAGCCAGTGAAAAACAAGCCATCGATGCCCGCATGGGCCGCCAGCGCGATGCCGGTTTCGCGTGCGCCTTGCAGCAGGTTCAAGACGCCGGCCGGCAAGCCCGCCTCGATCCAGCATTTGACCGTCAGTTCTGCCACCGCCGGGGTCAGTTCGCTGGGCTTGAACACCACGCTGTTACCCGCGAGCAACGCCGGAACGATATGCCCGTTGGGCAAGTGCCCCGGGAAGTTGTACGGACCAAACACCGCCACAACGCCGTGGGGCTTGTGCCGCAACACTGCCGTTGCATCCCCCAGCGGGCCACTTTTTTCACCGGTGCGCTCACGGTAGCTTTGTACCGAGATCGCGACCTTGTTGATCATGCTGGTGACTTCGGTGGCCGATTCCCACAACGGTTTGCCGGTTTCGGCACCGATGCAGCGGGCCAACTCGTCAGCATGATTTTTCAGGCTGGCAGCGAAAGCTTCGAGCACGCTCAGACGCTCTTCGAAAGAGCGCCGGGCCCAGGCCGGAAATGCCTCGCGGGCTGCCTTGACGGCAGCTTCGACCTGGCCGGCATCTGCGCCGCGACCGGTCCACAGCACCTGTTGCGTCACCGGGTTCAGCGATTCAAAGGCTTCGCCCTGCCCGTCCTGCCAGGTACCTGCGATATACAACGTGCTCATTATTTCGACTCCCGTGGGGCAACTGGTTGAGCAGACAACGCAACTGCCCGCACTTGATCGCCGGCGCTCAGTTGCAAACGCTTGGCGGTCAGTTTGTCGACCACCAGCGTGCCTGCAGCCAACCGCGCAGGGGCTGCGGTGATGCGGCACTCTTCGCGCTTGCGGTTGTGGATCAGGTAGGCCGGGGCATCATCACCCGGCGTGCCGATGGACAACACCAGCGCTTCGCTGTCGCGAACGGCGCGGATCTTGCTGGTCTCGCACTCCACGGCCGGGCCGGCGTCGAAAATATCGACATAACCCTGATAGCTGAAGCCTTCGCTCTTGAGCATGTTCAAGGCGGGCTCAGTGTCGGTGTGCACTTTGCCAATCACTGCGCGGGCATCCGGCGACAGGAAGCAGGTGTATACCGGGAATTTTGGCATCAACTCGGCGATGAAGGCCTTGTTGCCCACGCCGGTCAGGTAGTCAGCCTGGCTGAATTCCATTTTGAAGAAGTGCCGGCCCAGGCTTTCCCAGAACGGTGAACGACCGGACTCGTCGGACATGCCGCGCATTTCGGCAATGATCTTGTTGCCGAACAACTCAGGGAACTCGGCAATAAACAGCATCCGCGCCTTGGCCAGCATGCGGCCGTTCAGGCCGGTGCGGTAATCGGCACTGAGGAACAGCGAGCACAGCTCCGAGTTGCCGGTCAGGTCATTGGCCAGGAACAGCGTCGGAATCTCACGATAAATACTCAGCTCCTGAGAGGCGCTGACGGTCAGTCCGACCCGGAAGTTGTACCAGGGCTCACGCAGGCCGACAGCGCCGGCGATTGCCGAAATACCGACCACCTTGCCGTCGTCGTCCTCGAGCACGAACAGGTAATCCGCATCGCCGCGTTCGGCTTCGCCACGGAAGGTTTTTTCAGCCCAGCCAACACGGTGCGACAGACGCTCTTCATTGGCCGGTAACGTGGTCAGGCCGGTGCCCGTGCTGCGGGCCAGCTCGATCAGAGCCGATAAATCGCTATTGCGTACAGGACGAACGATCATGCTATCTCCTCAAACAGGGCTCGCTGACGAACCCCGCGAAACTCGCTCAAAGGCGTTAAACCGCAACCACTCGTACACTGGCACCTTCGCCAACACCGAGTGCTTCGGCCGCTTCCAGGTCCAGCGTGACCGGCTTGCCTGGCGCCCAGTCCAGCTCCAGCAACACGGCGCGGTAGTCCTGTAACTGGGCATTGGCCACCAGGTACTGTCGCCCACCGCCCTTGATCAGCTCACCGATCCGGACCGGGACCACACGGCTTTGGGCGATCGAACGAATGCCCGAAACCCGGGCATGCAGCGTCGGCCCGCCATCGAAAATATCAATGTAGTGATCGGTCTCGAAGCCTTCGCGCATCAGGATGTCGAAGGTGATTTGCGCACGCGGGTGAACTTGCCCCATCGCCTCTTGGGCGGTATCAGGCAGCAACGGCACGTAAATCGGGTAATGCGGCATCAGCTCAGCGAGGAAGGTGCGGCTTTTCAGCCCGCACAAGCGTTCGGCGGCGGCATAGTTCAAGTCGAAGAAGTTGCGGCCAATGGCGTCCCAGAATGGCGAATCACCGTTCTCATCGCTGTAACCGACGATTTCAGTCACCACCGAGTCGGCAAACCGCTCCGGGTGATTGGCCACGAACAGCAGGCGGCCGCGGGAGTTGAGTTCGGACCAGGCCGAACCCACCAGCTGCGGAACCACATAGAAACTGGTCAGCAGGCTATTCCCGGTGAGGTCATGGCACTGCGACAGAACGTGAATCTTGTTGTGGATTTTCAGTTCACGGGAAGCATGGACGAAGGTCTCGTTACGGAAGCTGTAGAACGGCTCCGAGTAACCGGCCGAGGCCACGATGGCCGAACAGCCCACCAGCTTGCCGCTGGCGGTGTCTTCAAGCACAAAGAAATAGCTCTCTTCGCCATTGAAGCTGACTTCGGCCGCAAAAGATGTTTCGGACGCAGCGATCTTGTCACGCAGGCGTTCGATATCGTCCGGCAATGAAGTGACACCAATCGGGCTGTCCGCAGCCAGACGCTGTACCTCGTCCAGGTCAGCCATTTGCGCGGGGCGCATCACCAGCATGGTGTCACTCCTTAATCCTTTCACTACATAGGAAAATACCGAGCAGGATTTCAACCAACCCTGTAGGCGCGAGCTTGCTCACGATGGAGATAACGACCAGAGACGCTACCGCGAGCAAGCTCGCTCCTACAGGGGTATTTGAATGAAATGAGAATCAGGCTCGGCACATAAAATTCGGTTCGACGCCCGGAAGTCCGGGCGTCGAGATCACACTCAGGCTTGAGTCAGCGCTTTCGCAGCACGCTCAAAACGCGACAGACCTTCTTCGATATCCGCATCTTCGACCACCAGGCTTGGCGCGAAACGCACCACGTCGGGGCCGGCCTGCAAAATCATCAGGTCTGCTTTTTCACAGGCATTGAAAATGTCTTTGGCGCGGCCTTTCCAGGCATCGCTCAATACGCAACCGATCAACAGGCCCAAACCGCGGACTTCAGTGAACAGGCCGTATTGCTGGCCAATCTGTTCCAGGCGGGTTTTGAACTGCTGGTGCTTGGCTCTCACGCCGCCCAACACTTCAGGGGTGTTCACCACGTCGATGACCGCGTTCCCCACGGCACACGCCAACGGGTTGCCGCCGTAAGTGGTACCGTGAGTACCGACCACCAGGTGCTTGGCCAGCGCTTCTGTGGTCAGCATGGCGGCAATCGGGAAACCACCGCCCAGGCTCTTGGCGCTGGTCAGGATGTCCGGGGTGACGCCGTAATGCATGTAGGCGAACAACTCGCCGGTACGGCCCATGCCGGTTTGCACTTCGTCGAACACCAGCAACGCATCGTGCTGATCACACAGATCGCGGGCACCTTGCAGGTAAGCCAGCTCGGCCGGCAGCACGCCGCCCTCACCCTGAATCGGCTCCAGCACCACGGCGCAGGTCTTGTCCGAGATCGCCGCTTTCAGCGCTGCGAGATCATTGAACGGTACATGGGTGATGCCGGTAATTTTTGGACCGAAACCATCGGAATACTTCGACTGCCCGCCCACGTTCACGGTGAACAGCGTACGACCGTGGAAGCTGTTGAGTGCGGCAATGATTTCGTATTTCTCGGCACCAAAACGATCGTGGGCAACACGACGGGCCAGCTTGAAGGCGGCCTCGTTGGCTTCGGCACCGGAGTTGCAGAAGAACACGCGCTCGGCGAACGTCGACTCGACCAGCTTCTTGGCCAGGCGCAGTGCCGGCTCGTTGGTGAAGACGTTGGACACGTGCCACAGGTTATTGGCCTGCTCGGTCAGCGCTCCCACCAGGGCAGGATGTGCATGACCCAAGACGTTAACGGCAATGCCACCCGCGAAATCGATCAGCTCTCGGCCCGCCTGGTCCCATACTCGGGAACCGGCACCGCGCACAGGAATAAAGGCCGCAGGTGCGTAGTTAGGAACCATGACCTGGTCGAAATCGGCGCGTTGCACCGGGGCTTGCTCAACGGACATCGGAGTCTCCTGAAGAGGAACGCCTGCCTAAAATGGCGAGCGATGGGGGGATTGTAAGGACAGATGATGCTGCGGCCTTGTCGCCAAGCGACAACTTCTTATAGCGCCAAACCACGGTTTCACCGGGTTTACGGCAATGCGACATATTTCGTCGCAAAGGCGCAGTTTAAACGCTGAGAGTACGGAGAAAAGACTTTTGTCTCGAGAATGTTCCGGGGCAAAGCCCGCGTCGCACGCTGCTCACTCCTTGAGTCGGGGCCGATCCTGAGGAGCGAACCGCCTGCGACTCAAGCCACGTGCAAACCTTGCGGGCCTAGCCGCGTTCGGCCGGGGCCGAAGACAGCTCAAACGGGCTGCTGCTGCGGCGCTGGTTGCGGTCTTCGCGAGGCGTAGCGCCAAAGAAGTTGCGATAGGCACTGGAGAAATGCGGCCCGGAAGAGAAACCGCACGACAAACCGATCTGAATGATCGACTTGCTGGTTTGCATCAGCATTTGTCGCGCCTTGTTCAGACGCAGCTCAAGGTAATACTGGCTTGGCACGCGATTGAGGTACTGCTTGAAGATCCGCTCCAGTTGCCGACGGGAGACACAGACGTGCTGGGCAATTTCATCGGTGGTCAGCGGCTCTTCGATATTGGCCTCCATCAACAACACGGCTTGGGTCAACTTGGGATGACTGGAGCCAAGACGGTTCTGCAACGGAATGCGCTGACGCTCTCCCCCCTCACGAATACGCTCCACCACCAACTCTTCAGATACCGCTCCCGCCAGCTCGGCCCCATGATCACGAGCCAGCACCGCGAGCAGCAGATCCAGCACCGACAACCCGCCGCAGGCACTCAAACGATCACGGTCCCAGTCAAACAAATGGCTGGTGGCGATCACCTTGGGGAAGCGCTCGGCAAAGTCATCCTGCCAGCGCCAATGCACCGCAGCCCGATAACCATCAAGCAGGCCCAGTTGCGCCAAGGGGTAAACCCCGGCCGAAAGCCCGCCTATCACACAGCCAGCACGCACCAGCTGTTTGAGCGCACTGCTCAAGGCCGGCGCTATGCCGCCTGGCGGCTCATCAGCCAGCAGGAACAGTTTCTGACACCCTTCGAGCTTGCCGGCCCACGGCTCACCGGGTAACTGCCAGGCACCCTCGGCAGGTGGTTCGGCCTGCAAGAAAAGCAGTTCGTATACGACTTCAGGATGCACGCGCTGAGCAACACGCAACGCTTCCTCTGCCAGCGCCAGAGTCAAGGCTTTGGTGCTGGGCCAAATGAGGAAACCAATTCGATGGGCGGTCATAGCGTGCTATCCGGAACGAAAACGGGGGGATAAAAACCAAATGCGCCAAACACCCAGCCTAGGCCAGCTGCGCAGGATGCGGAGCATGACCTATTTTGGTGCACAACGGCAGTCTTAAGAGTGCGGTTATTTCAGGCTGCCAGACAGGAACTGCTGCAGTCGCTCGCATTGCGGGTTGACCAGCACCTCACGCGGGTTGCCACTTTCTTCAACGATGCCCTTATGCAGAAATACCAACTGGTTCGACACTTCGCGGGCAAAGCCCATTTCGTGAGTTACCACCACCATGGTCCGGCCTTCCTGAGCCAGGTCCTGCATCACCTTCAATACATCACCGACCAGCTCCGGGTCGAGGGCTGAGGTCGGCTCGTCAAACAACATGACTTCGGGCTCCATCGCCAGCGCACGGGCAATGGCCACGCGCTGCTGCTCACCACCGGACATGTGCCCCGGGTAAGCGTCCTTGCGATGAGCAACACCGACCTTGTTCAGGTAATGCTCAGCCTTGTCCCGCGCCTCGGACCTGGACATGCCCAGTACATGCACCGGCGCTTCCATGATGTTTTCCAGCGCCGTCATGTGTGACCACAGATTGAAATGCTGAAACACCATCGACAGCCGCGAACGCATGCGCTGCAACTGCTTGGGATCAACAGCCTTGAGCGCGCCGTCCTTGTTGGCAACCAGCCTGAGCTCTTCACCATTGAGGAGGATTTTGCCGGCATGCGGCTGCTCGAGCAGGTTTATGCAACGCAAAAAGGTGCTTTTGCCTGAACCACTGGAACCGATGATGCTGATGACATCGCCAGCTTTGGCGGCCAGAGACACACCTTTGAGCACTTCGTGACTGCCATAGCGTTTATGCAGGTCTTGGACTTCAAGTTTGTACATGCTGTCGGTTCTCACAAAAACAGTCAGTCGTTGAGCAAGCGCCCGTGACGCAAAGGCTCGCGCCCCGCCACTTTGGCCAGCCAGAAACCGGGTTGGGCATAACGCAGTCGCTCAACGGCAAATAATACGCCGGCCGTGCCTGCGCATACCGTACTGACCCGGTCAGATAAAGGATCAATCACTTCAAACAGCGGCTCGCCGGCTTCAACCCAGGCGCCCGCCGGGCGTAAAAAACTCACCACACCGGGGTGCGGTGCAAACAACAACTCAGTCCCTTCAAAAGGCACACCTTCACAGGCTTCGTACTGTGGCTCAGGCCAGTCCCCGGAGATCAGGCCCTGCTCGGCCAGAAACGCCAGAATACCTTCAGCATAGGCTTCGGCTTCTGCTCGCCCGGTGTCTGCCTGCCCACCCAGCTCAAGGGTGGTGGCCATGCAGGCCAAAGGAATCTGCGCCTCGCCGAACTCGCGCTGCAACCGCAGCCACGGCAAAGAACAAGCCTCATCGAACGAACTCCCGCCCGAATCCTCGGCGAGCAAGCCAACCCGCATATTCAAATGCGCTGCCAGCGAACGCCATTGCGGCCAATGCTGAGGCAAGGCATACATGTGCAATGCGGCTTCCGCGTCGCAATGCAGGTCGAGCACGATATCGGCGTTACAGGCATGGCTCAGCAAGACGCGCTGCATGCCCTGGAGCTGATTGGCCGCTGGTGGCAGTTCAGCCAGCACCTCCAGCATCGTCTGACGAATCAAACGGATATTGGCATGCGGGTCATCGCCCAATCGCCCTTGCAGCCTGTCCGCCACCGGCTCACTCAACTCAACGAAATCGCGGTTGAAGTTCTTGCCACTGGAGTACTCGAAGCGCCCCTGATGACTGCCCTGCAATAGCTGACCAAGGCCCAGCGGATTGGCCACGGGCACCAATTCGATCACACCGTTCAGGGCACCCAGAGCCTCAAGCTCGGCCAGGCGTTTTTTCAGTTCCCAAGCGCAGCGCATGCCCGGCAGCTCGTCCGCGTGCAGACTTGCCTGAATGTAAGCCTTGCGCTCGCCGACACCGAAACGAAACACCGACAACCGGCGCTCACTGCCCAGGCTGCTCCACGGCAACAGATGATCGATCCGTTCCATGGGTCAGGCCTTGCGCGGGGCCATATAGCCCAGCCAGCGGCGCTCGGCCAGTTTAAACAGGCGCACCAGAATGAAGGTCAGGCACAGGTAGATGACACCCGCGGTGATGTAGGCCTCGAACGGCAAGTAATACTGCGCATTAACGGTACGAGCAGCCCCGGTGATGTCGATCAGGGTCACGATGGACGCCAGACTGGTGGTCTGCAGCATCATGATCACTTCGTTGCTGTATTGCGGCAACGCCCGGCGCATGGCCGATGGCAGCAGGATACGGCGATACATTTTGGCGCGTGACATGCCCATCGCCTTGGCCGCTTCGATCTCGCCATTGGGTGTGGCCTTGAGGCTGCCGGCAATGATTTCAGCGGTGTAGGCGCTGGTATTGATAGAAAATGCCAGGCACGCGCAAAAAGTTGCACTGGACAGCAACGGCCACAGGACGCTCTCGCGTACCGCTTCGAACTGAGCCAGCCCGTAGTAGATCAAGAACAGCTGCACCAGCATCGGCGTGCCACGGATCACGTAAGTGAACAACCAGGCCGGAAAGTTGACCCAGGCATTTTTGGATACCCGCATCAGCCCCAGCGGGAGCGCTGCCAGCAAACCGAAAAACAGCGAGATACCCAACAGCTTCAGGGTCTCCAGCATTCCGTTCAGGTACAGCGGCATGCTGTCCCAAATGACGTTGTAGTCGAAGATCATAGATCAGCCGCCCTTACGCCTACCGAGTAGCGCTTCTCAAGTTGTCGCAATGCCAGCAGCGAAACACTGGTCAGTACCAGGTACATCGCTGCAACGGCCAGGAAGAAGGTGAACGGCTCGCGAGTGGCATCTGCCGCCTGCTTGGCCTTGAACATCATGTCTTGCAGGCCGACCACCGAAATCAGGGCCGTGGCCTTGGTCAACACCAGCCAGTTATTGGTAAACCCGGGAATCGCCAGGCGAATCATCTGTGGCACCAACACCCGGAAGAACACCTGAAAACGACTCATGCCATACGCCATCCCGGCTTCGGCCTGACCCTTGGGGATCGCCATGAAGGCCCCACGAAAGGTCTCGGACAGGTAGGCACCGAAGATGAAGCCGAGGGTGCCGATACCGGCCGCCAACGGATTCAAATCAATGTAGTCGTCGTAGCCCAGCATCGGCCCGACGCGGTTCAGCAAGTCCTGGCCGCCGTAGAAAATCAGCAGGATAAGTACCAGATCGGGAATCCCGCGGATTACCGTTGAGTACAAATCGCCCAGCCAGGCCAGCCAGCGCACTGGCGACAGGCGCAATGAAACACCAATCAGACCTAGAACTATGGCCAGGGCCATGGACGACAAGGCGAGCTGAAGCGTCAGCCAAGCGCCATCGAGGATGACAGCCCCGTAGCCTTTCAACATGATTCAGGTCCTCGAAAATTAAGATGAAAAAATGGCGCAAACTTCAGAAACTCTGCTGCTTGCGCCATTTCGGACGTACCGCTGCGATGTATTACTGACCGTAAATATCGAAGTTGAAGTATTTGTCCTGGACTTGCTTGTATTTGCCGTTCGCACGAATGGCATCAATGGCAGCGTTGATCTTGTCTTTCAGGGCGTCGCCCTTGCGCACAGCGATACCCACGCCATCACCAAAGTATTTGACGTCGGTGAACGCTGGACCTGTGAACGCAAAACCTTTGCCGGCGTCGGTTTTCAGGAAACCGTCTTCCAGCAAGGTGGCATCGGCCACGGTGCCATCAAGGCGACCGGCCTGCACGTCAAGGTAGATTTCGTTCTGCGAACCGTAAGGAACAACGGTGGCACCTTTAGGCGCCAGCACTTCCTTGGCGAAACGGTCATGGATCGAACCACGCTGCACGCCGATTTTCTTGCCCTTGAGCTCATCAAGGCTGTCACCGACCACTACGCCTTCCTTCATCACCAGACGTGCCGGTGTGAGGTAGTACTTGTTAGTGAAGTCGACAGACTTTTTACGGTCTTCGGTAATGGACATCGAGGACAGGATCGCGTCGATCTTGCGCACTTTCAGTGCCGGGATCAGACCATCGAATTCTTGCTCGACCCAAACGCACTTGACCTGCATCTGCTCGCACAGCGCGTTACCGATGTCGTAGTCAAAGCCCACGATACTGCCATCCGGCGCTTTGGAAGCGAACGGAGGGTAAGCGGCTTCAATACCAATTTTCAGAGGTTTTTGATCAGCGAAAGCCTGCAGGGACAGCACGGACAGTGCCAGGGCGCCAAGAAGCACGAGTTTCTTCATCTTAGGACTCCATCGGTAAGGGCAATAAATGCAGAGTGAGCAAAAGCCCAATGTGCGGAGGTTAAACCGGGAATGCGGCGCCACGTCCTACTGGCGTTGCACTGTGAACAGTACAACATCGACGAGCGAGTGATCGGCATTCTAACGACAGGCTTCAAGCCGTTATTTCTTCAATGCGACAACAAATTACAGATGCACCGAGAAAGGCGACCCCAAGCGTTGACAGCTCTTCAAATTTATGCAAGAGCAAAAGACATAGAACCTATGTGAGTTGCAAATAGCGGGCCTATTATTCGCAAAGCCTTCTATTCCGGCAAGTGTAGCGTTTCATCTTATTCACATACGCACTTAAAACAGCTCTAAAACAGTGCTTTGGGTGTAGCAAGGCCCCGTTTTCGTGCGCACGGTTACACCGTCGGTAACACCACCCTCCACCTCGCGCCTGCAGAGGTAAGACGCAGCACATCTTCCGCCCAGCAAAAAGCCCCGCCCGGCATGACCGGACGGGGCTCCATGAAGTACAGCTGGTGTTACGCGGCGTTCATCGACTTGTGCGTCTCGATCAAATGCTGCACCACACTCGGATCGGCCAGGGTCGAAATATCGCCCAGCCCTTCATATTCACCGGTGGCAATCTTGCGCAGGATGCGACGCATGATTTTGCCGGAGCGCGTTTTCGGCAACCCCGGCGCCCACTGAATGACATCCGGCGAAGCAATCGGACCGATCTCCTTGCGCACCCAGTTTTTCAGCTCAAGACGCAACTCCTCGCTCGGCGCTTCCCCGCCATTGAGGGTGACATAGACATAAATCCCCTGCCCCTTGATATCGTGAGGCACACCGACAACCGCCGCCTCTGCCACTTTGGGGTGAGCCACCATCGCGCTTTCGATTTCGGCGGTCCCCATGCGGTGACCCGAAACGTTGAGCACGTCATCCACGCGCCCGGTAATCCAGTAGTAACCGTCTTCGTCACGACGCGCGCCGTCACCGGTGAAGTACATGCCACGGAAAGTCTTGAAATAGGTATCGACGAAACGGTCGTGATCGCCATACAGCGTTCGTGCCTGACCCGGCCATGAATCCAGGATGACCAGATTACCCTCGGCCGCACCTTCTATAAGGTTGCCCAGGTTATCCACCAACGCCGGTACCACACCGAAAAACGGACGTGCCGCAGAACCCGGCTTGAGTGCGTGCGCACCCGGCAGCGGACTCATCATGCAGGCGCCGGTTTCGGTCTGCCACCAGGTATCAACGATCGGGCAACGCTCTTTGCCGACAGTGGTGTAGTACCAGTTCCAGGCCTCCGGATTGATCGGCTCGCCTACCGACCCCAGCAAACGCAAACTGGAGCCGTCAGCGCCCTTCACCGCTGCCTGGCCTTCAGCCATCATGGCGCGAATGGCGGTAGGCGCGGTGTAGAGGATGTTGACCTTGTGCTTGTCGACAATCTTCGAGACACGGGTGATATCCGGATAGTTCGGCACCCCTTCAAACAATACGGTGGTCGCACCATTGGCCAGCGGCCCGTACACGATATAAGTATGGCCCGTGACCCAGCCCACGTCGGCGGTGCACCAGTAAACCTCACCCGGACGGTAATCGAACACGCGCTCATGGGTCAGCGCCGCATACAGGAGATAACCGCCCGTCGTGTGCTGCACGCCCTTGGGCTTGCCTGTGGAGCCGGAGGTATAAAGGATGAACAGGGCCTCTTCAGCACCCATCTCTTTCGGGGCGCAATGGGTCGAAGCCACAGCCATCAGATCGTGGTACCAGATGTCACGGTGCTTGTACCAGGCGATATCACCACCTGTGCGCTGGAACACAATGATCTTCTGCACGCTGGAAGTGTCGGGGTTGGTCAGTGCCACGTCGACATTGGCTTTGAGTGCCGTGCGCTTGCCACCACGCAGGCCTTCGTCAGCCGTAATCACCACTTTGGATTTGCAGTCGATGATCCGGCCTGCCAGTGCTTCGGGAGAAAAGCCGCCGAAGACCACCGAATGGATGGCACCGATGCGGGTACACGCCAGCATGGCGACCACGGCTTCGGGAACCATCGGCATATAGATCGTCACTACGTCACCGCGGTGAACGTCCTGGCCGCGCAAGGCGTTGGCAAGCTTGCAGACTTCTTCATGCAGCTCACGGTAGGTAATGTTGCGCTGCTCGGAAGGGTCGTCGCCTTCCCAGATGATCGCGATCTGGTCACCGCGCTCGGCAAGGTGGCGGTCCAGACAGTTGTAGGAAACGTTGAGAGTCCCGTCAGCGAACCATTTGATATCGACATGATGGTCATCGAAAGAGGTTTGCTTGACGGTAGTGAAAGGCTTGATCCAGTCGAGACGCTTGGCTTGCTCGCGCCAGAAACCATCGGGGTTGACGACGGATTGCTGGTACATCGCCTTGTAGGTCGCCTCATCAGTCAGCGTATTGGCTGCGACTTCAGGGCGTACGGGATACAGGGAAGCGGCACTCATGTTTCATACCTCAATGTTTGTAGTTGTTGTTTTATGACCCTGTTGTAGCCGGGCCAAGGCCTGAGAACCATTCGACGTTGGTAGTAAGAAACACGTAGAAAAACCGTGGTTTTTCTTGCGAAGGCTCAAGAACAGCACTTGCAGCGTTTCAGCGTTCAGCACAACACCGACACACCCTCACTACGCCCTCCCGTTTTCAACGATTGTTACGGAATCTGTCAACAGTCTTTATCAAAACCCCCTCTATATGCCTGCCCGGCACAGGCCTAAAATTCATCTCGCCAACCAAGGCACTGCGATTAACGCAAGTTACAGCCCCCACGAAGGCATGTTTAGTCGCTCTTAACTACTTCAGTTTCACACGTAGCCTCACAAGGGCTGCGTGACCCCACTCGCCCCAAAAACAGGTAATCAAGAAATGAAAGCGTTGTTAGTTCTGGCCCTCAGCAGTGTGTGCTTTACCGCCATGGCTGATGAAGTGAACACTCAAGTTTCCAGCCAGCAACCTGCCGTTGAACAGTATTCCTACTCTTCGGAACTGGATATCGCCAAAGTGATTTCCATGAGCGAAATCCCGAGTGTGTGCGAGGTCGTACCGGCCCAGATGGTCTACGAAGACTCTCAAGGCAAGCAGCACACCTTGGAATATCGCGTGATGGGCAACGGCTGCTCCAACGGTTGATTGATTACCTGAACATAACAATCAACTCACGTAATTAAGCGATCCCCCATGGCGCTTAACTGCAACTTTCAATGCAACTTGATGGCCGTTGAACAGTTGCCTGCCTGCGCCTTTATCGCCAGGAACTATTAAATGAAACGCTCTTATCTTTTGGCTTTAAGTTTGTCCGTTCTCGCCAGCGCCGCCTTTGCCGCTGACGGTTATGACCGCACCCACTCGGCTTCTTTTGCCGAAGATGGCTACGACAACACCCGCTCGGCTTCTTTTGCTGAAGACGGCTACGACAACACTCGCTCGGCCGGCTTTGCTGAAGACGGCTACGACAACACCCGCTCGGCCGGCTTTGCTGAAGATGGCTATGACCGTACCAACGGTGCTCGTCTGAGCTGATAAACCCCGTGAGCCTGATGCCCGGTTTCGACCGGGCAGCGCCCATCTCCCCCTTCAACACGCAGCACCGGCCACAATCAAACCACCGTCATTCGACATTCCTGATCTGCTGCGAAAAGACTTGCTTTCGCCCAAAGCCGCGCCCAGCCTAAGCCATACACACCCCTCGCAAGATTTAGGGCATTTCGTCGCACGCCTCGAAAAAAAACTGGCTGAAATACCCTGTGCAAAAGCCGTATACTGGCGCCTTCAAACGAGCTTGATTTATCCCTTTAAAGGGCTATAACCCCACGCTGCCCGGCCCTCTCGGGCAAGGTTGAGATGCACAGACCGATGCATCCCCTCAGCAGCGCTAATGGGCAAGCCAATCAACACATTCATGTTTTTGCGTGAGCACACCGCTACTGCAAGCAACATTTCTTAGATCCAAGTGGCCTTATGGCCGTGTGACAACCAATCATCAGTGTTACCACACGGGCACAGGCCCTCACGCAGGAGACGACACGTCATGCTGAGCTGGGACGAATTCGACAAAGAAGACGAAGGCGAAGTCGCCGTTAAAGGCGCCAACGCAGGCCACGCAACTGAAGCCAACATGGACCGCCTCGACGCCGCTGGCGGCGTAGCAGCCCAGGAAGCCCGTGCCGTAACGGCCACCGACTCGGCAGCGATCATTCGCGCCAAGGCCGCACTGGATAACCTCGACGTGGCTGAAGGCCTGGCCGAACTCGAAGGCGCCAGCGCCCGCGTTGCCGTTGACGAAAAGATGATGATCAACTGCCGCGCCGACCTTAACCAGCTCGTACCGTTCAAGTACGACTGGGCCTGGCAGAAGTATCTGGACGGTTGCGCAAACCACTGGATGCCGCAAGAAGTCAACATGACCGCCGACATTGCCCTCTGGAAAAACCCGGAAGGCCTGACCGACGACGAGCGTCGCATCGTGATGCGCAACCTGGGCTTCTTCTCCACCGCCGACTCCCTGGTTGCCAACAACCTGGTGCTGGCCGTGTACCGCCTGATCACCAACCCCGAGTGCCGCCAGTACATCCTGCGCCAGGCGTTCGAAGAAGCGATCCATACCCACGCCTATCAGTACTGCATCGAATCGCTGGCCATGGATGAAGGCGAGATCTTCAACATGTACCACGAGATCCCGTCGGTCGCCAAAAAAGCCACCTGGGGCCTGAAATACACCCGCTCGATCTCCGATCCGAAGTTCGAAACCGGCACCGTCGAAACCGACAAAGAGCTGCTGCGCAACCTGATCGCCTACTACTGCGTTCTGGAAGGCATCTTCTTCTACTGCGGCTTCACCCAAATCCTGTCGATGGGTCGCCGCAACAAGATGACCGGCGTCGCCGAGCAGTTCCAGTACATCCTGCGCGACGAATCCATGCACCTGAACTTCGGCATCGACGTGATCAACCAGATCAAAATCGAAAACCCGCACCTGTGGGACGCCGAAATGAAGGAAGAAGCTTCGCAGATGATTCTGCAGGGCACCCAGCTCGAAATCGAATACGCGCGCGACACCATGCCGCGCGGCGTGCTGGGCATGAACGCGGCCATGATGGAGGACTACCTCAAATTCATCGCTAACCGCCGCCTGTCGCAAATCGGCCTGAAAGAAGAATACCCGGGCACCACTAACCCGTTCCCATGGATGAGCGAAATCATGGACTTGAAGAAAGAGAAAAACTTCTTCGAGACACGGGTCATCGAGTACCAGACTGGCGGCGCTTTGAGCTGGGATTGATCTCCGGCCTGGCGATACGCTGAACAAGAGGGCTGCCTGCGGGCAGCCCTTTTTTTCGGCTGGCTTTTATCAGCCATGATCGAAATCTTCGACGCGGGGCACCTCCTGAAACACCCGAAAAAGCAGAATGAAAGCAGATTTCACCGGCCAGCACTCATCAACAAATTGAGTTTGATCCGCGCTAAAAACAACTGTATAAAAACACAGTGTTTTTTTCAAGACGACTCAGCCCCGGAGAATCCCCATGCCTCATTCAGCCATGCGCAGCACGTTCGAACGCATCATCATTAATCAATTTACGCCACTGCACTGCGCGCAAGCTCGCGAAATGCTTGGCTGGAACTTCGAGCAACTGAGCGAGCAATCAAAAGTCTCAGTGCCGGCCATTCAACGCTTCGAAGCCGGAGAGCCGGTGCGCGACGTCACCCGGCTGGCGCTGGCTTATAGCCTGGAAGCCGAAGGCCTGGTGTTCTTTCCAGGATTTGCTCCCGGGCGCGGCGGCAATATTCGTGGCACCACACCAGACCCAATGGGCCGTGAAGACTTCGCCCTGATCGAGTAATCCTCGCTGCATAGCCCCTGTATAGCTGCAACAGGGGCCTCTCTCAGCCATATCGCGACAATGAGTACAGGCAGATACCGAGTGCATGCAATGCCATGTCGACATTCAGCTGATGCAACGACGCTCGGCCGATATTTCGGGGACGTCCTCACGCTGCATGTATACCCGCAAGGGTTCGGTAAGGTTCAGGCGGTCGTCGATATTCTGATCCAGCAACAACTGAATCAACTCTCGCTTGAGAGTCATGGTGTGGGCAATGCCGGGCTGCCAGACAAACTCGCGCGCGGGCGTAATGGAGTCATCCGCAACGTCCATCCCGAAGGAATCCTCACTAAAACGAACAATGTGGCGGCCTGTCTTACGATTGAAACCAACAAAACCGTTAAGTAGATCAGCGGCCTGACAGATCAACTGCGAAGTGATGCGCATGGTAAACCTCACTGACGAGCCTGGAAGGCTCAAATGACGATGGTTTACACACAAGGCTTCGCACGCATCCCTCTGCCGGGAATGCTGATGAGTTCAAGAATACTGCACAAGCAGGCGCAATAGCGCTGAATAATAAAATACAGTGCAGCCTGCCTGCGAGCACTCAGCCCCTGAGTACGGTTGACCGCCAGCCCCGCTCACTGTCTTTTTCAATACCAAGGACCTCAACGATGCCTCTCCCCTTTGCCAAGAGCGCTCTTCTGCTAAGTCTGCTGCTGGTCATGTCCGGCCCGCACGCAGCCAGCGCGCCAGCCTCCTCTGCAGCCACGCTGACCAATGCCCACGGTATCCCGCTACCTGCCGTTATTGCTCATCGTGGAGCGTCTTTCGATGCACCTGAATCCACAGCGCCAGCCTACATGCTCGCCCGCGACCTGGGTGCCGATTACCTGGAAATGGATTTGCAGCGCAGTAAAGACGGCGTGCTCTTTGCGCTGCATGACAACAGCCTGTTGCGCACCACCGATGTCGCCAAAAAATTTCCGGAGCGTAAAAACAGCCCGGCCAGTGCGTTCACCCTGGCCGAACTGAAAACCCTGGATGCTGGCAGCTGGTTCAACCAGGCCTATCCGGAGCGCGCTCGACCGTCGTATGTCGGGCTGCAAATCCTGACCCTTGATGAAATCATCGATATTGCCCAAGGCAACCCGCAGCACAAGCCGGGCCTGTACATTGAAACCAAGGAGCCCCAGCAGTTTCCAGGTCTTGAGCACGACTTGAAAAACCAGCTGAGCGCACGCGGCTGGCTCAAGCCTGCGGCCTCAGCATCGGGCGATGCCCAACCGCAAACCGGCGAAGGCAAAGGTCGGGTCATACTGCAAACCTTTGACAAGAACAGCCTCGCGTTGCTGCAACAAGAAATGCCGGACACGCCCAAAATCCTTCTACTGTGGGTCGGTGAAGGGGGCATGGCGCCTGACAACACCGTCAGCTTCGCCAACTCCGGCGAGAAGGACAAAGCGGCGTACTACGCCAGACAGCAACCCAAGGACAAGGCCGAGTTCATTCGCTGGCTCGATATTGCCAAGAGCAACGGCGCCATAGGCACCGGCCCATCCGCAGCGTTGGCCCACGGCGGCGATCAGAGTTATTTCGATCTGATAAAACCCTGGATGAACAAGGCCACCCATGACAAAGGCCTGCTGGTACACGTCTACACCCTTGACCAGGCCGTGGACTTCAAGGCTGCCATGAATGCAGGTGTGGACGGCATCTTTACCAACCGTGCCAGCGAACTGCTCTCGTTCTACCAGCGTCCGCTGCCCCGGAGCGTTAACGAACTTCTGAAGCAGAATGGCTATTAACCCGTCTCATCCAGAGTTCCAGGGCTCACCGCTGAAATTAAGGATAAATTAAGTTGCGCCGGGTAATCTGAACCCACTTAAACAGTTCACCCCAAAGGGATTAAACATGAAAGCACTTAACGTAATGTTCGCCACTGTAGCCCTGACACTGACTGCCGGTCTGGCCCAGGCCGATGTGCGTCCTGACCAGATCCCGGAGCTGCTCAAGTCCGGTGAAATCACCTCGTTCGAGAAGCTTAATCAAGCGGCCATTGCCAAGCACCCAGGTGCAACTATCCTCGACACCGAGCTTGATCACTCCTACGGGAAGCTGGTTTATGAAGTTGAACTGCGTGACACCAAGGGTGTTAAGTGGGATGTCGATCTGGACGCCAAAACAGCTGAAGTCCTGCAAGACAAACAAGATACTTAAGTTCACCTGAACTTTATTAAACACCGCGCCCCTTTCTATAAAGGGGCGCGGTTTTTTTATGCCTTCTGTCTCGACGCTAATCCCATAATCCTTGCAGGTGCCCCCATCGACACCGCGCTCTGGCACGTTGAAGCAACTATAGCCTTTGCGCTGCTCACTGGTAGGTCCTGGCGGGCTGGGGCCTGGTATTAATCGCCACCTTTATGATCAGTCACCTGGAGTTGTTTGGTATCAAGCCGTCATTCAAGGACTTGGTTTGTGAGAAAACGCTGAGCTCCTCGTGGGTGACAAGTACCGGCACTATCAGAAACCGTCCGCATATTGCTGCACTTTCCAGGCCGCTAGCGCTGATAAATCTGTATTCGGACCCGGGATGGGTAGACACTGGCGCATTGATCCACGGTCAGCACCAAGCCGTGCCAGTAAAGCCCATCACGCACCGACAGAACCTCAGCATGAACACTCGCCTTTGCCTCTATGAAGACCTGATGCCCCTCCAGCGCGAACAACTGCGCATGCTTGAGGTTCACCCCGAACAGATCGTCTTCTCAGGGGATATTGTCTGCGCCCTGTATTCATTGCCTGCTCAGCCTGACCCCGCCATTAAAGGTTTTGTATTGCTGAACGATGAGCTGCCCGTGGCTTTTTTTCTCCTCAAGCGACGCGCTCTTCTGGCCCATTGGGCCGAACCAGACAGCGCCACGTTGCATGCCTTGCAGGTCGACAGGCGCGTTCAAGGCCAGGGGTTCGGCAAAGCCTGTTTGCGTGAGCTTCCTGCGGCAGTCAATAAGCTCTGGCCCGAGATTCGCCAATTGATGCTATCGGTCAGCCCTTTCAACGTTACAGCCCTGGCCTTTTACCAAGGCATGGGCTGGATTGAGCACGGCGAAGCCTACAGCGGCGAGCGACGCTTGGTATTGCCACTGGCAGACGCCATTGCCGATCCCCGACAAGCCGGCTAAGTCGGTTCAAAGGCGCTTTTTGACCGGTATCCATATCTCGAGCACACCCGCGCCTGTATGAGGGTCAAACTCGGCGCTGTACCGTTCAAACTCCGGTGCATCCACCGCTTCGAAACCTGATTGTGGCAACCAGTCTTTCCAGATCGCTTGCATGGTTTGCCGAAGGCCGGCCAGCGCCCCTTGATGCTCGAACACCGCATATTCCTGCGCAGGCAGCTCGACCCAGCGGTACTGCTCAGGCAAGTCATCGAGCTTACTGATGGCCACCCCTGCAATGTACTCAAACCCGCCCTGTCCATCCGGATGACAGCAGACTCCGTAGGTTTCGCAGCCTGTTTGTCCTGGGATAGTGCCGATATGGGGAAGCAGCTTTTTCCATAATTCGGGAATGCCACCCAGCGTGTCCTGAGTGAAACGCTCACCCAATCCCGCAATCAGCTGAAACGGCCCGTGGGTAAACCGTGGTTCCGGCAGCGCGAACTTCGTCATATCGTCCATACGGGGATACTCTGTAAATAAGTAGGCAATGTGGCTATGGAGTATAGGAAAAAACAAACATCACGCTTTATCCAGTTTTTTGCCTCACGGCACCTATACAAAAGGCCATCACCGGACGTATTGTCTGCTCCAGACCACCACAGTGGTCAACGTCGCTCGGACGGTTCCGGGCGCTTACGTACCAGAGGCACACATGGCAGACCAAGGTTCGCCGCGACGCTTTGCGCGCATAGATCGACTCCCCCCCTACGTATTCAACATCACCGCCGAATTGAAGATGGCCGCGCGACGTCGTGGCGAAGACATCATCGACTTCAGCATGGGCAACCCCGACGGCCCGCCCCCCCCGCATATTGTCGAAAAACTCTGCACGGTCGCACAGCGTGAAGATACTCACGGCTACTCGACATCCCGCGGGATCCCGCGTCTGCGCAGGGCCATTTCTCGCTGGTACGCCGATCGGTATGACGTTGAAATTGACCCCGAGCATGAAGCCATCGTGACCATCGGCTCCAAGGAAGGTCTTGCGCACTTGATGCTGGCCACCCTGGATCAAGGGGACACTGTGCTGGTGCCCAACCCCAGCTACCCGATTCACATTTATGGGGCCGTGATTGCCGGCGCCCAGGTGCGATCGGTCCCGCTGATTCCAGGTGTGGATTTTTTCGCCGAGCTGGAAAAAGCCATTCGCGGCTCAATCCCCAAGCCAAAAATGATGATTCTGGGTTTCCCGTCCAACCCGACGGCACAATGTGTTGAACTGGATTTTTTCGAGCGTGTGGTGGCCCTGGCCAAGCAATACGATGTGCTTGTCGTGCATGACCTGGCTTACGCCGATATCGTCTACGACGGCTGGAAAGCACCTTCAATCATGCAAGTGCCCGGCGCCAAGGATATTGCGGTGGAGTTCTTCACGCTGTCCAAAAGCTACAACATGGCAGGCTGGCGTATTGGCTTTATGGTGGGGAACGCTGAACTGGTCAACGCCTTGGCGCGGATCAAGAGTTACCACGACTACGGAACATTCACCCCGCTGCAGGTGGCGGCAATTGCCGCGCTGGAAGGCGACCAGCAATGCGTGAAGGACATTGCCGAGCAATATCGTCAACGCCGTAACGTTCTGGTCAAGGGTTTGCACGAACTGGGATGGATGGTCGAAAACCCGAAAGCCTCGATGTACGTCTGGGCGAAGATTCCAGAAGCCTATGCCCATCTCGGCTCACTGGAGTTTGCCAAGAAGCTGCTGGCGGACGCCAAGGTGTGCGTTTCACCGGGAGTGGGATTTGGCGAATACGGGGACGATCATGTGCGCTTTGCCCTGATCGAGAACCAGGATCGCATCCGTCAGGCCCTGCGCGGCATCCGCAGCATGTTCCGTGCGGACGGCGTGAGCGCCAGCTGACAAACGCTGATCACCGCTGTCGCAAGGCAGCGGTGATCGGTAGAGACTACCGCTGACCACGTCTGGCGACGCATTCAGCGGCAGTCGATTACAACGATCCGTTAAACCACCAGCGACAGCAGCAGAATAAAGATCAAACCGACGATCGACAGGATGGTTTCCATCGCTGTCCAGGTTTTGAAGGTTTCAGCCACGGTCATGTTGAAGTACTGCTTCACCAGCCAGAAACCCGCATCGTTCACGTGGGACAGGATCAACGAACCCGCACCGGTCGCCAGTACCAGCAACTCGCGATTGACACCCGGGATCAGATCCACCACCGGCAACACAATCCCCGCCCCGGTAATGGTCGCCACGGTTGCAGAACCGGTTGCGATACGAATGACCGCAGCCACCAGCCAGGCCAGCAAGATTGGCGAGATTTGCGCGTTCACTGCCATATGGCCGATCACATCACCCACACCACTGGCCACCAGCATTTGCTTGAAGCCGCCACCGGCACCAATGATCAAAATGATGGCCGCGGTCGGTGCCAAACTGGCATCGAGCAACTTGAGGATGCGCTTGGAGTCGATCCCTTGCTTGGCGCCAAAGGTATACAGCGAGAGCAACAGCGCCAGCAACAAGGCACTGATCGGGTGACCGATCATGTCCATCCAGACACGGAAGAAATTGCCATCCGGCAGGGCAACGTCGGCAAACGTCTTGAGCAACATCAGGAACACCGGCAACAGTACGGTTGCCAGGGTGATGCCAAAACTCGGCAGACTGCTGGACTCAGGCTCGCTCGCCAGTTGATCCACCAGTTCCTGGGAAGGGTTGCCTGGAATGTACTTGGCAATAAAGGTCCCGTAGATCGGACCCGCAATAATCGCCGTCGGCAACGCCACGATCAGACCATACAAAATGGTTTTACCGATATCGGCACCAAACACGCCAATGGCCAGCAGCGGGCCCGGGTGCGGCGGCACAAGGCCGTGTACCGCCGACAGGCCGGCAAGCAACGGAATGCCGATCTTGATCAGGGACACGCCAGTACGACGCGCGACGATAAAGACCAACGGAATCAACAGTACGAAGCCGATCTCGAAAAACAGCGGAATGCCCACCAGGAAGGCGGCGAACATCATCGCCCATTGCACCCGTTCCTTGCCGAAGGCACGAATCAGCGTGCGAGCGATCTGGTCGGCCCCACCGGAGTCGGCCATCATTTTGCCAAGCATGGTGCCCAGCGCCAGGATGATCCCGACAAAGCCCAGAACCCCACCGAAGCCGTCCTGAAACGATTTGATGATCTTGTCAGCAGGCATGCCGGCTGTCAGACCCAAAAAGGCGGAAGCAATAATCAGGGCAATAAACGGATGAAACTTGAAGCGAGTGATCAGTACGATCAGCCCGATAATGGTCACCACTGCATCAAGCAGTAGAAAGGTGTTTTGGGACATGCCTAGCATGGGGCGTCTCCTGCCTTGTTTTTGTTATAAAGTTCGAATGTGCAGCCGTAGCTGGCGCGGATAGCGCTATCTTTTTGAAGCAAAATCATAAGGTTGCCAGCAAGGTGTGCTCATGCCACCAATCACGGGCGGCACTGGCCAGTTGATCGATGTCCTGGACGGCTGCATTGAGTGTCAGTACGAGAGGTTCGCCAGACGGCGATTCAAGAGTAGCGAACTGGCTGTCGATCAGGGTCTTGGGCATGAAATGCCCCGGACGGTCAGCCACTCGCTCAGCCGCTACTTCAGGGGTGAGTTCCAGAAACACAAAGCCCAGCCCGCCCACGGCACCGCGCAGGCGCTCGCGATAACGCAGTTTAAGTGCCGAGCAGGTCAGAACCGGACGCTGGCCACTGGCAACGACTCGACGCAACTCATCGCACAGGCTGTCAAGCCAGCCGGCACGGTCTTCGTCGGTCAGAGGGATACCCGCACTCATTTTTGCAATGTTGGCCGCAGGATGAAACGCATCGCCTTCAATCGGGGTGGCGCCATTTAGCTGGCACAGCGCCTGGCTCACGCTGGATTTGCCACAGCCGGCAACACCCATGATGACCAGAGCAGTGATAGGTTGACTCATGAAACACCTCAGTCCGTAGACAGCGCTGTCTTTGTCCATGCGTTCAATACTTGAAAGCAAAGCACAAAGTCGGAGCTACCGACGTCTATTTCTCATTTTTGTGGGGAGACGCGGTGACGTTCTCGACATACAAAGCTGGGGGAGCAAACATACATACAATCAGGCAATTGCGGGTACGCTTGGACAGCGCTACCTTAGTGACTTGTTTTTTGTTTGGCAAGCCGCCCCGATGACCTCCTCTAAAAACGACAAAAATACCCGAACCACGGGCCGCCCTACCCTTAATGAAGTCGCACGACTTGCCGGGGTCAGTCCAATTACTGCATCGCGAGCTTTGCGCGGCATCAGTAGCGTTGCCACCGAGCTGGCAGAAAAGGTCCGCAAGGCCGCCGACGAACTGAACTATGTAGTCAATCCTGCCGCCCGGGCACTCGCTTCGGCGCAAAGCCACTCTGTTGTGGTTCTGGTTCCGTCACTGTCCAACCTGTTGTTTATCGACACCCTTGAAGCCATTCATGCCGTGTTGCGGCCCAAGGGTTTTGAAGTGCTGATCGGCAACTTTCACTATTCGCGCGACGAAGAAGAAAACCTGCTGCGCAATTACATGGCCTATCAACCTCGAGGCCTGCTGCTGACCGGCTTTGACCGCTCCGAAAGCTCTCGACTCATGATTGAAGCCAGCAATGTGCCCTGTGTATACATGATGGAGCTGGACAGTGGCGCCGGGCTGAACTGTGTCGGTTTTTCGCAGTTAAAGGCGGGCGAGACCGCAGCTCATCACTTGATCTCGCGCGGGCGCCGACACCTGGCCTACATTGGCGCGCAACTCGATCAACGTACGCTCTTGCGTGGCGAGGGCTACCGTCGCGCCCTGCAGGGAGCCGGGCTTTACAACCCGGAGCTGGAAGTACTGACCCCTCGCCCCTCCTCGGTAGGTCTCGGTGGCGAAATGTTTTTGCAGCTACTGGCGACTCATCCGCAGGTCGATGCGATCTTTTTCGGCAACGATGACCTTGCCCACGGAGCACTTCTGGAAGCGGCACGTATCGGCATCAAGATTCCTGAGCGAATCGCCATACTGGGCTTTAACGACCTGCCTTCCTCCGAGTTCATGGTGCCCCGCCTCAGCAGTATTCGTACGCCACGAGAAGCTATTGGTCGCCGAGCTGCCGAACAGATGCTCACACTCATGGCCGGTAACAGCGTGGCAAACCCCATACAGGACATGGGCTTTGAACTGATGGTCCGCGAAAGCAGCTAGTCCTGTCCTGAACTCCACCCGCTATAGCGCTGGCAAGCGAAGCACGCTTGAGGTCTGCCAGAAGGGCTATGTGCGGGGGCCGATCAGTGCAGCTGTAACGTCGAGTTGAACTGACTGATAGCATCGACCACGTGCCTGGAGCCCTGCTGGATCTCCAGGATCGCCTCCCCCGCCTCGTTGGCCAGTTCGACGCCCAATCCAGTTCGGCTCAGGCTCGACTGCATGCTGGTGACAGCACTTATCGATAAATCATGGTTTTTGCGCACCACTTCGACAATCTCGACGGTGGCAGCACTGGTTCGAGCCGCCAGGCTCCTGACCTCATCCGCCACAACGGCAAACCCGCGCCCATGCTCGCCAGCCCTGGCCGCCTCAATCGCGGCATTGAGCGCCAACAGGTTGGTCTGATCGGCAATCCCGCGAATGGTCTGAACAATTTTGCCAATAATTTCCGACTGCTTGTTCACAGCATCGATACTTTGCGCCGCTTCATTGAGATCCCTGGAGATGGCCTCAATGATTTGCACGGTCTGCTGAACCACCTGCGAACCTTTCTGCGCACAGGCGTCGTTTTGCACCGAGGTGGTGTGGGCCGATTCCGCGGCGGTCTGCAAGCTGGTCACTTGAGCTGTGATATTGCTGGCGAACTTCACCACTTTATACAACCGGCCATTGGTATCAAAAATCGGGTTGTATGAGGCTTCGAGGTAAACCGTTTGCCCGTACTTGTCGACCCGTTCAAACCGACGGGAATGATACTCCCCGCGATTCAGAGACGCCCAGAAGGCTTTATAACCGGCGGATTCACTCTCGCTGCGGCGGCAGAACAGGCTGTGATGCTGCCCTGCAATTTCGCTCAGTCCATAGTGCATGGTGTCGAGAAAGTTCTGATTGGCGTTTAGGACGCGACCGTCGGGGGAGAATTCGATCACCGCCATCGAGCGACCCAAGGCATTCACGATGCTCTGGTTTTCGTGCTCTTTGATGATCCGTTGGGTAATGTCCGAGGCCACTTTTATCACGCGAGTGACCTGCCGATCAGCATCGATAATCGGCATGTAACTGGCTTCCAGCCAGACCTCACGGCCGTTTTTGTCGAGCCGTAAAAAGGTCCCACTCAAGGCTTCGCCGTTTGCCAGGGCACGCCAGAAACGGGCGTACTCATCCCCTCTGGCATAAGCCTCTTCGCAAAAAATCCGATGATGCTTACCGCGAACCTCTTCAGCGGTGAACCCCATCACTCGGCAAAAATTATCGTTGGCCTCCAGGATGGTGCCATCGGGTGAGAACTCAATCATGGCCATGGATTGACTGATAGCCCGCACTTTGGCGGCCATGTCATTTAATGAAGTGTTTAGCCGCTGATTCTCAAGCAGGTCAGTTTTGCGATGCCGATTAAACATGGCTCAATCCCTGGAGTTACTGCACGGTTAATCATTCGCGCTAACGAAAGCACGATGAGCACGCTGGGGATTAAAGCATTCGCCCCTTCAAGAGGGAGCATAGACAGTCAAATAACACATGCAAGCCATTTGCCACCAGTGTGTGACGAAACGCTCATGTTCAGAAAAGTTAACAAATGGGGGATGTATTTTTTGTACAAAAGGAGGGGATCCTGGACTGAATCCCCCGGACAATCACTCAATGCCCAAACAAGCCGGTCTCGGTTTTTTTGCTCTTTTTGTCGGCGCGCTTTTCATCGGCGGTTTTAGCCGGTTTTTTCTTCGCGGCTTTTTTTGAATCCATGCCTTTTGCCATGTTATACGCTCCACTGTTCAGGGATGTAGAGTCAGGTATAACACTGATTGCACAGGAACTTTTATTTAAACGCCTTTATTTCATATAAGCGCGATAAAGCCGCAAATTAACCTCTCATACTCACTGATCCTCACCCGGCGTCACGATCAACACGCCCTGTTTGTATATACTGCGCGCCCAAGACCAAAGCCCGTGGACTTATGACTGCCATTGCTTACGCCCTGCTCGAAACACCCTTATGGCCTTTGATGAACAAGTTTTATCGGTCCCATCAGTCATCGATGAAAGCGAGTAAAGAGGCACAGTTGTGGGTCGCTCGCCAGGAGCAAATCATTGCAGGGTTGTGTTTGCGGCCGGCCGCCCACGGACACTGGTTGACCGGTCTGTTCGTCGCACCGGCATCCCGGGGACAAGGCATTGCCGCCAGACTGGTCAATTGCGCAGTGTCGGCCTGTGAAGGGCCTGTGTGGTTGTTCTGCGACCCTGAACTGCAAAAGTTCTATGAGGGCCTCGGGTTTAGCCTGGATGTCGAATTACCGTACGCATTGCACGAACGGCTGGTTCGCTATCAGCGCAACAAGGCGATGATAGCGATGCAGCTAACGCCTACTCCTTGATACCGGGTTCCAGGTCAGGGAACAGCACGTCGATAAAGCCGAACTTGTTGAAATCCTTGATTCGCGAAGGGTACAGGCGACCGATCAGGTGATCGCATTCGTGCTGTACCACCCGTGCGTGAAAATCTTCTGCCACTCGCACGATCGGCTCACCTTTCGGGGTAAAGCCTTCATAGCGAATCTTCTGATAGCGCTCGACCGCCCCACGTAATCCAGGCACAGACAGGCAACCTTCCCACCCCTCTTCCAGCGCAGGACTCAGCGGTGTGATCAGCGGGTTGATCAAAATGGTTTGCGGCACCGCTTCGGCGTCCGGATAACGCTCACTGTGTTCGAAACCGAAGATCACCATCTGCAGGTCAACGCCAATTTGCGGTGCTGCCAGGCCCACGCCGCCCACGTGTTCCATGGTCTGCAACATATCATCGAGCAACTGCCAGAGCTCCGGTGTGTCGAACATTTCGGCCGGCACCGGGCGGGCCACCTGCAACAGACGCTCATCGCCCATTTTCAAGATTTCACGAATCATAGTCAGGCTTCATCAGAAGTGGGTTTAAGGGAATGGTCACGGCCAAGACCGGAAACATGCTGTTTGGGGTCAGAGTCTTCGGACTCATCAAACGTTTTCTGCCCCGGGTCCTTGCCTTCAACTGACATGTGTTCGATCACGGCGTTCATTTCAGCGCCCAGCAGCAATACGGCGGCCGAAATGTAGAAATACAGCAACAACACAATAATTGCACCGATGCTGCCATACATGGCGTTGTAGTCCGCGAAGGTTTTGACATAAAAGGCAAAACCCAGCGACGCCACAATCCACACCACCACGGCCAGTACCGACCCGGGCGTGATAAAGCGGAATTTTTGCTCTACATCGGGCATCACGTAATAAATCACGGCCACCGCCACCATCAGCAACAGAACGATGACCGGCCACCGCAGAATCGTCCACAGGGTAACGACGAACTCCTCAAGCCCTACCTGCCCGGCAAGCCAGCTCATCACCTGCGGGCCGAGCACCATAAGCGCCGCCGCGGCCAGCAGCATTCCGGCAATCCCGACGGTGTAGAAGATCGACAGCGGGAAGCGCTTCCAGATGGGCCGCCCCTCAACCACATCGTAGGCCGCATTCATCGCGCTCATCATCAACCGTACACCGGCCGAAGCCGTCCACAGCGCAATCACGATACCCACCGACAACAATCCACCCTTGGACTGCTGCAATTGATCGATGACCGGGTTGACCTGCTCCAGCGCTTGAGGTGGCAATACCAGCTCAGATTGCAGGCGCAACCAGCTAAAGAAATCAGGCAGATGCAGGAAACCGATCAATGCAATCAGAAACAGAATGAACGGGAACAACGAGAACAACATTTGATAAGCCAATGCCGAGGCATAGGTCGACATTTCATCGTCGATAAACTCTTTGACCGTGCGGATCAAGACTTTGCCCAAGGGCAGGCCGTTCAAGACCGGAAAAAACATAGCGTCTCCTTTCGCCGCCTGTAAATCGCTTCAATACATTCAAGGGTGGGGTTTTACCTCAAAAGTGCCCGTGCTGGCGACTCTGGAAACACTTAATGCCTGAATCTGCAAAAACGGCCATCCCGGGGATGACCGTCTTGATCTGTTGCGGCAGATGCTATCAGGCTTCGTCTACAGTCTTTTTCACTGCATCTTTAACTTTACCGACCGCTTGCTGGCCTTCCCCTTTCAACTCCTGGGCTTTGCCCTCTGCCCGCAACTTATCGTTATCTGTCGCCTTGCCTACAGCTTGTTTGACATTGCCTACTGCTTCGTTCGCCATTCCTTTGATCTTATCGCCAGTGCTGCTCATGGGATTTCTCCTGATGAAATTTCGGAAGTCATAACATCGACCAACGTGTTGACTCACCCTTCCCGCGCAGAGTTTCATTTTTTTCTGTGATTCATTTCGTCGATCAACGCAGGTTGGGCTTTATGTTTGCCCGCGAACCCCCGAGAATGCGCGACGTATTCAGGCTATGGCGCTGAAGATCCAGAATTGTAGGAAGGTTATGAAACTCGATAAAAAGCTGGCCATTGCCCGCAGAAACCAGGAACTCGGCGGTGCGGTACTCGGCGTCAACAACTGCCATTTCGCAGCGCTGAACACCAACAAGAACATCTGGTGGTTCGATATTCCATTGGCCCGTCTGGCCATTGGTCAATACGAATGGGTGCATCTGTTGTTGCACACCCCAAGCACTGATGAGCTGCTGCATGTGAAGGTGACCACAGCATTCCTGCGGGAAAAGCGTGAAGGTATGGTCGTGCGTGCCACCCACAAACGCACGCCAACCATGAGCCTTGAGCTGAGCGCAGACAAAGACTCCTTCCTGCAGGACGTTCGTCCGACAGGTACCGGCGTTAATTTTGCGTCTTTCCTGCAAAAGTAAGCGACCGCCTCAATCGCTGGTCCCTGAAACGACAAAGCCCTGCATATGCAGGGCTTCGTCATTTCAGGGCAGGTTACTTCTTGAGGCCCAGCTTTTTCAGTTCCTCGTCACGCAACTCACGACGCAGGATCTTGCCCACGTTGGTGGTCGGCAGACTGTCACGGAACTCTACAACCTTCGGTACCTTGTAAGCTGTCACATTGGCGCGAATATGCGCCATGACTTCTTCCTTGGTCAGGTTGACGCCCGGTTTGGCGACAATAAAGACTTTGATCAGCTCACCGGTTTTCTCATCCGGAATACCAATCGCTGCTGATTGCAGCACCCCGGGCAACGACGCCAGTACGTCCTCCAGCTCGTTTGGATATACGTTGAAACCTGATACCAGAATCATGTCCTTTTTACGGTCAACAATGCGCATGAAACCATCGGGCTGGATGATTGCGATATCGCCCGACTTCAACCAGCCCTCACTGTCCATGATTTCAGCCGTTGCATCCGGACGTTCCCAATAGCCCTTCATAACCTGTGGGCCTTTGATGCACAGCTCTCCAATTTCACCGAGCGGCAACTCTTCACCGGCGTCATTGATCACTTTGCACAAGGTCGACGGAACCGGAATGCCGATAGTGCCGACCTGGATATTCTGGATCGGGTTGACCGTAGCCACGGGGCTGGTTTCGGTCATGCCGTAACCTTCGCAGATCGGGCAACCGGTCACGGTCTTCCAGCGCTCGGCCACCGACAGCTGCAACGCCATACCGCCTGACAACGTCACCTTGAGGGACGAGAAATCCAGCTTGCGGAAGGCTTCGTTATTACACAGCGCCACAAACAGGGTATTGAGACCGACAAAGCCGCTGAACTTCCATTTCGACAGTTCCTTGACCATGGCAGACAGATCACGCGGGTTGCTGATCAACACGTTGTGATTGCCGATCAGCATCATCGCCATGCAATGAAAGGTAAACGCGTAAATGTGATACAGCGGCAATGGCGTGATCAGGATTTCGCAACCTTCATTAAGGTTGGAGCCCATCAGCGCCTTGCACTGCAACATGTTGGCGATCAGGTTGCGGTGGGTGAGCATCGCGCCCTTGGCCACGCCGGTGGTACCACCGGTGTATTGCAGCACAGCAACGTCGCTGCTTTGCGGGCTGGCTTCGTTGACAGCCTGCCCTTGCCCCTTGCTCAGCACATCATTGAACTTGATGGCTTGGGGCAAGTGATAGGCAGGCACCATCTTCTTCACGTACTTGATGACACTGTTGATCAGTACGCGCTTGAACGGAGACAGCATGTCCGCCACTTCGGTGACGATCACATGCTTGACTGACGTTTGAGGCACAACCTTTTCGGCCAGATGCGCCATGTTCGCCAGGCACACCAATGCCTTGGCGCCCGAGTCATTGAACTGGTGTTCCATTTCCCGCGCGGTGTACAGCGGGTTGGTGTTGACCACGATCAAGCCGGCGCGGATGGCTCCGAACACAGCGATCGGGTATTGCAGCACGTTGGGCAACTGAACAGCGATTCGATCACCGGGTTGCAGGTCGGTGTGCTGCTGCAGGTAGGCGGCAAAGGCACCTGACAACTCGTAAAGCTCACCGTAGGTGAGGGTTTTGCCGAGGTTACTGAACGCCGGTTTGTCGGCGAAACGCTGGCAAGATTCCCGCAGTACCGTCTGAATGTTTTGATATTCATCCGGATTGATTTCAGCAGCAATCCCAGCTGGGTACTTATCCTTCCAAAAGCCTTCAATCATGGAAGCCCACTCCTCAGCGTCGCGAATTCTTCACCGCATTTGATGCGGTTATTATTTGTTTGATTTTTATAATGGATAGTTCTGGCTTTACCTACCGAGAAGTATCAAAGCGCGCCGAGAGTAGCAGCTTTGCCAAAGGCCGCCTAGAGCCAAAAGAAGGTGCAACAGTTACGAACCTGACTGTAGGACAATCTGAAGTCATAATTAGATCAAAAACTCTAATCTCGACAAAACCCCTCTAAACAGGGGGTTACAACGCATCACAAACGCTTTTTGTTTAGTCACCGGGGGGATTTATCCAACAAAAAAGCCCGCTCACTGAACGTGAGCGGGCTTAGTGATCGCCATGACAGCTATGAGGGAATGTTACGCAACTCGCGGCGTAAGATTTTGCCCACAGGTGTCATGGGCAATGAACTACGCAACTCAATCTGTTTCGGTACCTTGTACCCCGTGAAGTTGTCTTTGCAGTAAGCCTTCAGTTCTTCAATGCTCACACCGCCCTCGCGTGCGACCACGAACAACTTGACCGCCTCCCCCGTACGTTCGTCAGGGACGCCGATCACCGCGCAGTTCGCCACTTTGGGATGCGCCATGACAATGTCTTCAATCTCGTTGGGGTACACATTGAAACCCGAGACAATGATCAGGTCTTTTTTGCGATCAACGATGCGCACAAACCCATCGGGATCAATCACCGCAATATCACCGGTCTTGAACCAGCCTTCGGCGTCCAGAACCTCAGCCGTGGCCTGCGGATTGCGCCAGTAGCCTTTCATGACCTGCGGCCCTTTTACGCAGAGTTCGCCACGCTCGCCCAGCCCCAGATCGATGCCATCATCACTGATGACTTTCATCGCCGTGCCAGGAACCGGCATGCCGACCGTGCCCAGCCTGGCCAGAGAACCGCAGGGATTGGCGCTGGCAACCGGTGAGGTTTCGGTCAGGCCGTAACCTTCGACAATGCGGCAACCTGTGATTTTTTCCCAACGTTCAGCCGTGGCCTTGACCAGAGCCGTGCCTCCCGAGTTGGTGACTTTAAGCCCGGAAAAATCCAGGGTCTTGAAGTCGGGGTGATCCATCAGCGCCACAAATAACGTGTTGAGCCCCAGCAGCGCAGTAAAGCGCCAGTTTCTCAGCTCTTTGATAAAGCCTTTGATGTCACGCGGGTTGGTGATCAATACGTTGTGATTGCCTGTCACCATCATGCACATGCAATTCGCCGTGAAAGCATAGATGTGATACAGCGGCAACGGTGCCACCATGATTTCGCGACCATCTTTAAGGATCGGCAGGCCATCGGCATCATGCTGGGACAGGCACGCACGCACCTGCAGCATGTTGGCAACCAGGTTGCCATGGGTCAGCATCGCGCCTTTCGGCAACCCGGTGGTGCCGCCGGTATATTGCAGAACGGCGATGTCATCGAGTGTCACTGTCAGCGGACGGATGACCTGACCCGAGCCTCGATGCAGGGCACTTTTAAACGGTATTGCCCGGGGCACTCGATAAGCAGGCACCAGCTTTTTAACCTTGTCGACCACCAGGTTGGTGATCCAGCCTTTGGCAGCAGGCATCAGGTCACCCATGCGGGCTTCGATCAAATACTCGATTTCGGTGTCCTGTAGCACCTCCTCCACGCGCTTGCCAAACATATTCAAATACACCAGGGCACGGATATCAGCGCTTTGAAACTGATGGCGCATTTCACGCGAGGTATAGAGCGGGTTGGTGTTGACCACCACCAGGCCTGCCCGCAGCGCGCCAAATACGGCGATGGGGTATTGAAGGATATTGGGCATTTGCACGGCAATGCGATCACCGGGCTTGAGGTCAGTGTGCTGCTGCAGATATCCGGCAAACGCGGCGCTGTGACGCTCAAGCTCGGCATAGGTCAGGGTCACGCCAAGGTTACTGAAGGCAGGACGGTCAGCGAACTTCTTGCAGGAGCGTTCAAACACATCGACGACCGAGGTGAAGGCCGTCATATCGATGTCCAGCGGGACACCGGCGGGGCGTTTGTCATTCCAGAAATCAGGTTGCATTATTTTTATCCTCATACCTGAGCATGTCTGGCCGCGTATTTCATAGGATGAACAGCGGAACGTACGGACGTTAACAGTAATCAAGTTGTAGGCAAATACAGCGAACTTCGCCATTAACATCTTGAATCTTATTACCCGGACTTCATCCGGTCGGTGGCTCACTGGCAAATGCGCTATACACTGCTACAACCCTGCACAAAGGAATCGCCATGATCCACGAGACTTTTTGGCTGGAAGCAAATGACCGCAGTGGACTTTTCGTTAACCAGTGGCTGCCTGAAGGCATGCCCAAAGCCATAGTGTTGCTGGCTCACGGCATGGCCGAACACAGCGGGCGCTATACCCGCCTGGCGAACGCCTTGTGCAACGCCGGGTTCGGACTTTATGCACACGATCAACGGGGTCACGGCAAAACGGCCGAACGCGGGACGCTGGGGTATTTTGCCGACAACGACGGCTGGTCTGCGGTGGTCAGTGACGTCGCCAGCCTGAACCAGCATATCGGGCAGGCACATCCGGGCGTGCCGATCTTTTTGCTCGGCCATAGCATGGGCAGCTATATCGCCCAGGCGTATTTACTGCATCACAGCGCCAGCCTGCAGGGCGCCATTCTCAGCGCCTCCAATTTCCAGCCCGTGTTGCTTTACCGCAGCGCCAGCCTGATCGCACGTTTCGAACGCTGGCGTCAGGGCCCCAAAGGGTGCAGTGCGCTCATCGAGTGGCTGTCCTTCGGCTCCTTCAACAAAGCCTTCAAGCCCGCCCGCACGCGCTATGACTGGCTCAGCCGCGATCCGGCCGAGGTCGATGCTTACGCCCGCGACCCTTTGTGCGGGTTTCGATGCACCAATCAGCTATGGATAGATCTGCTCGGCGGGTTGCAGCAAATCAGCAAAGCGTCCAATCTCGCTCAGATAGATCCGGGCCTGCCCCTGTTGGTGATGGGGGGCACATGTGATCCGGTCAGTGAGGGTAAACGTCTCAATGATCTGGCAAAGGCATTACGCGACGCCGGGAATCGTCAGTTGCAGTTGAACCTCTATCCGCAAGCGCGGCATGAACTCTTCAATGAAACCAACCGCGACACCGTGGTGGCCGATCTCATCGACTGGCTCAACAAGACGTTGCAACAGCCTCGCGCCCCGCACAATGAATGATTAGCCCCAAATGGCTCTAAAAAGCTTTTAAAATCATGGTTTTAAATTCAAACACTCGTCACAGGACATGCGCTAGATGACCCAGGTTACCAACACCCCGTATGAAGCCCTCGAAGTCGGCCAGACCGCCAGCTACAGCAAAACCGTCGAAGAGCGCGATATCCAGCTTTTTGCGGCCATGTCCGGTGACCACAATCCGGTGCACCTCGATCCCGAGTTTGCGGCTGCAACCATGTTCAAAGAGCGTATCGCTCACGGTATGTTCAGCGGTGCGCTGATCAGCGCCGCCGTGGCCTGCGAACTGCCTGGCCCGGGCACGATTTATGTCGGCCAGCAGATGAGCTTTCAAAAGCCGGTGAAAATTGGCGATACCCTGACCGTACGCCTGGAAATCCTGGAAAAGCTGCCGAAGTTCCGCGTCCGTATTGCGACCCGCGTGTTCAATCAGCGTGATGAGCTGGTTGTCGACGGTGAGGCCGAGATCATTGCCCCGCGCAAACAACAGACTGTCAACCTCACCGCGTTGCCAGCGATCAGCATTGGCTAACCGCCAGGCATAAAAAAACGCCGGCTCGCCGGCGTTTTTTTATTCAGTGACAAGCCACTCAGGATTGAGCGCGCGCCTGGTTGCGCAGGGCTTTGACCTGATCGTGATTGCGTTGCACGCCATGATACTGGCGCTCGACCAGATCACGAATATTCACCAGGCCGTGCTTGTTGATGCTTTCGATGGCTTCTTTATAAGCCTTCAGCGCATGGTCTTCCCCACGCTCGGCTTCGTTGAGAATTGCCTCATCGCTCTTGCCGGTAACCAGTGACTTCAAGTCAACCCAACGACGGTGCAGATCGCCAGCCACGCTGGTACTGGTCTCTGGATCACCGCCCAGCTCCCGGACCTTGGCCTGCAACTCGGAGGCCGCAGTGGCGCAATCGGCAGAGCGTTTGGCAAAAAACGTTTTGAGTTCTGGGTGCTTGATGTCTTCAGCGCAGGTTTTAAAACCCTCCTGACCATCTTTACTGGTTTCGATCAAATCGTTCAGGACAGAGATGGCTTCTTTATTAAGGTCAGTCATTGTTCAATTCCTTCCACAGTTGAGGATCGTGCCATAGAGATTGCACGCCTCATGCCAGCTTCACGAATAATAAAAAATGCTTATAAATCAATAGCTTAATAATTACCTAAAAATCTGTATCCGGTTTTTTTGCATGATCTGTCAATTGGCCTGCATGCAGAATGCCTGTATTTTTCATTCCAATGCTTCACGCTCTCGAAGGCTTCCATGAACCCCGAAAAACTCGAACTGCTGGTGACACGCGAAATGCCCTTTGGCAAATACAAGGGTCGGATCATCGCCGACCTGCCTGGCCAGTACTTGAACTGGTTTGCCCGAGAAGGCTTTCCCAACGGAGAGCTGGGTGGCTTGCTGGCACTGATGCAAGAGATTGACCACAACGGGTTGTCGGATCTGCTCGACCCGTTGCGCGCCAAACACGGAAAACCCAAACCCCGACACTGATAGAGTTGCCCCATGCCAAGGATTGAAGAGAACGCACGCGACGAAAACTTCTGGCACGCCATTGCCCAGCGCTATGACCTGGAGCACGGGCCGATCAATCTGGAAAACGGCTATTTCGGGCGAATGACCCGCAGCGTGGCCCAGGACTATCAACACCAGATCGACTTTATAAACCGCATCAACTCGGTGCATGTCCGCCAACAATTCGATGACACCCAAAGCACTGAAATCCGCAACCGGCTGGCGGATCTGCTGGAGGTCGATCACGCCAGTATCGCCCTCACCCGCTGCGCCTCCGATGCTCTGCAATCCTTGATTGGCAATTACAACGGCCTGCAGCCCGGCGATCAATTACTGATCTGCGATCTGGAATACCCCAGCGTCGAGTACGCCATGCGTTGGGTCGCCCGGCAACGCGGACTTGAAATCATCGAGATCACCCACTCGCACCCCGCCACCTATGAAAGCCTGATCGCCCGTTATCGCGAGGCATTCGAACGTCATCCGCGGATCAAACTGATGGCCCTGACCCATGTCACACACCGCACCGGGTTAGTGTTGCCGGTTCAAGCAATTGTGCAACTGGCAAAAGAACATGGGGTGGATGTGGTGCTTGATGGTGCTCACGCCTTGGGCCAAATCGATTTTGACCTGCAAGCGATGGGCGTGGCCTTTGCCGGCTACAACCTGCACAAGTGGATAGGCGCACCGCTGACACTGGGCTTTATGTACATCGACCCCAAGCGCCTGAGCAGTATTGACCCTGATATGGGCAACCAGCGACTTCCCGAGCCGGATGTCCGCAACCGTGCGCCCTATGGCACGGTCAATATCCCGGCCTGGCTGACGCTGCCCAAGGTACTCCAGGAGCATATTGAGCTGGGTGGTTCTGCAGTCAAGGGCGCACGCCTCAACTACCTGCGCAATTTATGGGTTAGCGAAGCACGTCAGCTGCCGGGTATCGAAGTACTGACGCCGGACGACCCACGACTGCACTGCGCCATCACGTCATTCCGTTTTACGCATCTGGACGATCAGCAGCCAATGGTCGAGCGCCTGCTCAACGACTACAACCTGTTTACGGTTGCCCGCAGTGGCTCGGCTTGCGGCAGCTGTATCCGGATCACCGTGGGCTTTGCCACTACGCTGCAAGACATCAATCAGCTGATCAAGGCGTTGCGTGAGCTTTCCTGCAACACCAGCGCGTGACCTGAGGCCATCGCGAGCAAGCTCGCACCTTGTAGATGTACAGGGCGCGAGCAAAAAAAAGGCAAAAAAAAGGTGCGCCGACCAAGCGCACCGAAAACCGTAGAACACACAACAAATTCGTTACAACTGCATCAGTCCAGCAGCGCCAGTGCTTCGGCGGTGCATTCCTGGATTCGGGCCCAGTCGCCGTTCTTGATCCATTCGCTGTCGAGCATCCAGCTGCCGCCCACACACATGACGTTTTTCAACGCCATGTAGTTGCGAATGTTCGCAGGGCTAACACCACCGGTCGGACAGAATTTCACTTCGCCGAACGGTCCGCCCAACGCCTTGATCGCTGCCACACCGCCGCTGACTTCAGCCGGGAACAGCTTGAATCGACGGTAACCCAAGCCGTAGCCTTCCATGATCCCTGAGGCATTGCTGATACCCGGCAACAGCGGAATATCGCTGTCGACACTGGCTTCAAGCAAGTCACGGGTAATACCAGGGGTCACAATGAATTGCGAGCCAGCTTCTTCAGCGGCTGCCAGCATATGCCGATCAAGCACCGTACCGGCGCCTGTCACCAGCTCAGGCCGTTGCTCACGCAACACACGAATCGCCTTGAGGCCAAACTGGGAACGCAGGGTTACTTCCAGCGCGGTCAGACCACCCGCCGCCAGCGCATCGGCCAGCGGCAGAATGTCTTGTTCGCGAGCGATGGTAATCACCGGCAGAATTCGCGCGGTGGCGCACAATTCATCGATCAGGGCGATTTTTTCCGCCATCGAAACGTTCGCAGTTTTTATTGTCATGGCAGCTGATCCTTGGCTCATGGGCACCAGTAAATCTCTAACGTAGGTTGCAGAAAGGCACGAATCGGCAAGGCAGCAACATCATTGCCAGCCAGTGCGTCATTTAGGGTATTCAATTTGGACTGCCCTTGAATCGACAGCACCGTGGTTTTGGCACTCGCCAACAAACTACGGCTCATGCTCAAGCGTTGATGCGGTACGGTCGGTGCCAGCATCGGCCAGCAACGGCGCGGGTTGTCCAGTTGCAAGGCCTGATCCAGGTTCGGGCTGTCCGGGAACAGCGACGCGGTATGGCCGTCATCACCCATGCCCAGAATCAGCACGTCAATCGGTGGCAACTCGGCCAACAACCGGTCAGCCTGTTCTGCCGCATCCTCAAGATTGGCCGCCACGTTGTACAAGCCGACAAAACGCGCGTTGGCGGCAGCACCTTGCAGTAGATGCTTTTTAAGCAACCCGGCATTGCTGTCGACGTGTTCCACCGGAACCCAGCGCTCATCAGCAAGGCTCACCACCACTTTCGACCACTCGAGCGGTTGTTCACGCAGGTGCTCAAAAAAAGCCACGGGGCTACGACCGCCTGAGACCACTAGCGTTGCCTGGCCAGTCCCGGCAATGGCTGCACTCAACTGCTCAGCGACTTTTTTCGCCAGTTCACGGGCCAAAGCCGCCGAATGCTCGAAGGTGTGCGCAGTGACACCTTCAGGCAGTTTCAAATCAGATATCGCCATACCATGACCTCCCGTCTCGCGTAATCAATGCAATGGAACTCATCGGCCCCCAGGAGCCCGCCGCGTACGGCTTGGGCGCATCGCCAGACTTTTTCCAGCCGGCGATCAACTGGTCACACCATTTCCATGCCGCTTCAATTTCGTCTTTGCGTACAAACAGGTTCTGGTTGCCGCGCATGACTTCGAGCAACAGACGCTCATAGGCATCCGGGATCCGCTCACTGCGATACGTATCGGAAAAATTCAGTTGCAACGGGCCGCTGCGCAGCTGCATGCCTTTGTCCAGCCCCTGTTCCTTGGTCATCACACGCAAGGAAATACCTTCGTCCGGTTGCAGGCGAATAATCAGCTTGTTGCCGATTTGCAGACGCTGCTCGGGCGCGAAGATGTAATGCGAGGGCTCTTTAAAATGGATCACGATCTGCGACAGCTTCTGCGGCATGCGCTTGCCGGTGCGCAGGTAAAAAGGCACACCTGCCCAACGCCAGTTGCGGATGTCGGCCCGCAGGGCGACGAAGGTTTCGGTATCGCTCTGGGTGTTGGAGTTTTCTTCCTCCAGGTAACCCGGCACCGACTGACCTTCGCTGTACCCGGCAATGTATTGACCGCGCACTACCTGGGTGGTCAGACCTTCGGCACTGATCGGGGCCAGCGCCTTGAGGACTTTGACTTTCTCGTCGCGAATGCTGTCTGCCGAAAGATCCGCAGGCGGGTCCATCGCAATCAGGCACAGCAACTGCAGCAAGTGATTTTGAATCATGTCCCGCAGTTGACCTGCCTTGTCGAAATAGCCCCAACGGCCTTCGATACCGACCTTCTCGGCCACAGTGATTTCAACGTGCGAGATATAGCGCTGGTTCCACTGGGTTTCGAACAGGCTGTTGGCAAATCGCAGGGCAATCAGGTTTTGTACGGTTTCTTTGCCCAGATAGTGGTCGATACGGTAGGTGCGGTTCTCCGGGAAGAACTGCGCCACGGCATCGTTGACCTTGCGTGACGAGTCGAGGTCGGAGCCGATGGGCTTTTCCAGCACCACTCGGGTGTTTTCGGCCAGACCAACTTTCGACAGGTTCTCGCAAATCGCCCCGTAAACCGCTGCGGGGGTGGCGAAGTAAGCGATCAGACGCTGTTCGGTACCGGCTTCTTCAGCCAGGGCCAGATAATCTTCAGTCTTGAGAAAGTCCACATGCAGGTAGCTCAAACGCGCCAGAAAGCGGTTCAGCACGTCATCTTCGATTTCCCGGGCGCCGACAAACTTGCGCAACTGGCTGTCGATATGGGCCAGGTGCACAGAGGCCTCACCGGGCTCCCGCGCCAGCGCGATGATGCGCGTGTCGGCATGCAGCAGACCGGCGCGATCCAGTTGGTACAAGGCAGGAAACAGCTTGCGCAAGGCCAGATCGCCCAAGGCGCCGAACAGGGCGAAGGTGCAAGGTTCAACCATAATCGAAGACATGATGTATGTTCTTTTATCAAGTTAAGCTACAAATACCTTTTTTCAAGGCATCACTCAAGGAAAAATGTAGTAATAAACACAACATTTTCTCAAAATACAGATTCTTGCTAGTGGTCGTATCAGGCCATCAGTAGGATAGGCCTCCTTCCAGAGCTGCATTAGTGCGCTCTTTGCATCGCCGAACCAAGGAACATAAATGGACCGCGTGCGCAATTTACTCGAACAGATCAAGGGTCGCCTTGAAGAACTGAACAAGGCCGAGCGTAAAGTCGCCGAAGTCATCCTGCAGAATCCGCAGCAGGCGACCCGTTTCAGCATCGCAGCACTCGCTCAGGCGGCCTCCGTCAGTGAGCCCACGGTTAACCGTTTCTGTCGCTCCTTTGGTGTCAGCGGCTACCCTGAATTAAAGCTGCAATTGGCGCAAAGCCTTGCCAGTGGCGCGGCCTATGTCAGCCGCGCGGTCGAGGCCGACGATGATCCACAGGCCTACACCCAGAAAATCTTCGGCAGTGCCATAGCCTCGCTGGACAGTGCCTGCCAGGCCCTGGACCCGAACCTTATCAGCCGCGCAGTCGATTTGCTGATCCAGGCACGCCAGATCCACTTTTTCGGGCTGGGCGCTTCAGCGCCGGTGGCGCTGGATGCGCAGCACAAGTTCTTCCGCTTCAACCTCGCTGTCACCGCCCATGCTGACGTGCTGATGCAGCGCATGATTGCGTCGGTGGCCCACACTGGCGAGCTGTTTGTGATTATTTCCTACACGGGGCGTACCCGGGAGCTGGTCGAAGTCGCCCGTATTGCACGGGCCAACGGTGCCTCGGTCCTGGGTCTGACCGCAGAGAACTCGCCGCTGGCCAAAGCCAGCACCTTGAGCCTGAATATTCCGCTGCCTGAAGACACGGACATCTATATGCCGATGACTTCGCGCATCATCCAGCTCACCGTGCTCGATGTGCTGGCAACCGGCATGACCTTGCGCCGGGGCGTGGACTTCCAGCCGCACTTGCGCAAAATCAAAGAAAGCCTCAATGCCAGCCGCTACCCGGTAGGGGATGAGTTCAACTGACTGGCGCTGCTGAAAGCTAAGTCTACGACCGGACAGAGCGTGGTCGAGCGCATGCCTGCAGCGCCTTTAAGCCTCCACCAGCCCCGCCCGCGCCTGCAAGCTCAAGTGGGCTTGCTCGCCGGGGGCCAGGCTCTGGCTCCTGGCCCCACCACTGGTGGATTCGACGCAGACAAAACCCATCACTTCATTCCAGCTCACACCCAGCAGCGGGCGCTTGCCCGGATGCCAGACCACGGTATTGGCCCGGTCACCGGTATCAATGCTCAACGCGCGCCGCCAGGCATGGTCATTGAGCTGCATTTCACCGTCATGCTGAAACACCCGCTGACAGCCGCCATCAACGCGCAATTCGCCTTTTTGCTGGCAAACCTCGCGATTGAGCTGGTCATAGCCGTGCGCACCGTCCAGGCCGGACAGCGCTACCTCTGCGACATCGCCAATACGCCAGTAAGCACGCAAAGCCTGGCTCAGCTGGCACGGTTCGTCGTCCTGATGTTCGGTACTCAGGCGCAGCTCCATGTCTTCGCCCAGACGCGCGTGGAGGTCGACCTGCCAGTCACACAGCTGTAAACGCCAATGCAGGCTCACGCCCTCTTCGTCAAAGCTGCTGTCCAGCAGCTTCCAGTCGATCAACCGCGCCCAACCATGGGATGGCCATGCGTTCTCACTGGGATGACGGCCGTACCACGGCCAGAAGATTGGAACCCCGCCCCGAATCGCACCCACCTGTGGCCACTTGGCCGCACACCACAGCCACGGCTTTTGCCCGGTTGGCTGGAAGTGCAGCAACTGAGCCCCCTGACGACTGAACACCGCCTGACAATGCGGATGGTCGATCACCAGTACATCGCGCAGCTGGAAGCGTTCCCACTGGAAAACCGGTTGTTCGCGTTTGGATTTGAAAAAACGGTGAAGCGGATGCTCATGCATGTGCCGCAGTCCTGAAAATCATGCAGGTCAGCCCGCAGGGGTGTGCAGACCCGAAAAAAAGCGGACAGCAAAAGCTGTCCGCCAGATACACACAAGAGTAAACGAGACTGACTAGAACACCGACTGAATTTTCAGACCGGCCACCAGAGCGTCGTCGACTTCATTCACGCCACCCGGATGAGTGATGTATTGCAGGTTTGGACGCACCGTCAGCCAGTTAGTCACGTGGAAGCCGTAGTTGAGCTCGTAGTTGTACTCGGTGTTACGCAGAGGCGTGTACAACGGATTGTCATAGTTGCTGACACCAATGGCGGCGTTGGCCAGCTCAGCGTTTTTCTTCACGTCATCGTTGACATGGATACGGGCGAAACCGATACCGATGTCATCTTTTGGACGCGCATCGAACGGCCCCTTGTACACAAACATCAAGGACTGGTAGTTGTCGACGATGTTGGTGTCCTTGTCGTGGAAAGTGGCATTGGCCGCCACGTTCAAGCCACGCGTAGCATCGCCGTTGTGGGTGGTCAGCTGTTGTTGCGCCACAAACCAGTAGCCGTGCTTGCTGTCGCGAACACGATAGTCATCACCGGTGGTGGCCGCGTTCCCGCCGTTTACGTCTTCGATCACATCATCGGCAGAGGCCGTGCTTTTGTAGTAACCGACACGGTATTCGCCCGGCAAGTTGTTGACCTTGGGCGACCAGACCAGTTCGACCGGCAGGACGGTGCCTTTGGTACCGCTGCCACTGAGTTTGAAGCCGTTGCCGTGCTCCAGCTGTGACGGGTTCTGGTTGTATGCGCCGATCTGCGCATACAGCTCAGGCGTGATGTTGTACTTCACGCGCAGTGCAGCCTGGCTGACCGGCCAGTTGTACCAGATGTTGGTGGCCCAGTTGCCCACCTGGGAACCGCAAAACGCCAGGTTCTGGAATTCGCACGGGAAGGTGTTGAAGTCTTCACCCTCGCCAAAGTAGCCGGCTTTAACGTCCAGCTTGCCGTCGAGGAATTGATGCTGGATATACAACTGGGTCAGGCGAACCATGTGACCACGGCCATAGACTTCCTGGGAGGAACTCAAGGTACCTGCACGCGGGTCGCCAATACGGTCATTGGAAATATTCTGACCGTTACGGTTGGTGATCTGGATCTTGGCCTGGGTGTTGTCCCAGCCGAGCAGTTTTTGCAGATCGAACGCAGCACCCAGACCGAACTGGTCACTGTAACGTGCCGTTTTGTTGTCGTTGTAGCCGCCGTGCAGGTTGGCGCCCATTTCACCGACATAATCCATTTTGATGTCGATACCCTGCTCGATCAGCCGGGTCCGCTCGCCCCCCCAGTCACCGGTCATCCAGGGCGAATCAGCGCTGAACGCTTCGGCGGCATAACCACTGCCAGCCCCCAGGCTGAGTGCAGCAATTGCCGACAGCTGGCAAGCCAGGCGGGTACGGGTCATTCTTTTAGTCATCCCTTTATCCTCGTTGTTTTTTTATTGGCTTTGTATAACGCGGCACAGCTCAAGCAGCTCAAAAGCAGCTCCTTGTTCAGATTTAACGACCCTTGAATTGCGCCACGTTATCAGCCCGGACTTGATCCTGAAGCGAATGCATCACGCCCAGACGTTCACCCGTATTTGCATCAAACAGTAGCACTTTAGCTGGATCGAACTGCAAATTCAGACTTTGGCCCACCTCGGGCGCATCGTCCGGGGCCATCCGGCAGCAGACCTTGCTGCCATTGAGGTTCACGAATACCAGGGTATCCGGACCGGTAGGTTCCACCACTTGCACCTCGGCGCGAATCGTTGGCAAACCATTGGGTTCACCTGACGCCAGCACAATTTGCTCAGCGCGAATGCCGACAATCACATCGCGATCCTCAAGGCCCGGGTCACGCGCACCCAGCGGCAACTCGCACCGGGCCTGCCCGCTGTCGAGCAGCGCCAGCAAACGACCTTCCTGACGTTGCAGACGCAAGGGAATGAAGTTCATCGGCGGCGAACCGATAAAGCTGGCGACAAACAGGTTGGCCGGATCGTTGTAGATCTGTTTGGGAGTGCCGAACTGTTGAATGATCCCGTCCTTCATCACCGCCACTTTGTCGCCCAGGGTCATGGCTTCAATCTGGTCGTGGGTCACGTAGACCGTGGTGGTTTTAAGGCGCTGATGCATCAGTTTCATTTCAGTGCGCATCTCGACCCGCAGTTTGGCGTCGAGGTTGGACAGCGGCTCGTCGAACAGATAAATCTTCGGCCGCCGCGCCAACGCCCTGCCCATGGCCACACGCTGCTGCTGGCCGCCCGACAGCTGGCCGGGTTTGCGGGTCAGCAAGTGTTCGATCTGCAACAGCTTGGCGACCCGTGCCACTTCTTCATCGATCGCCGCAGCACTCATTTTGCGGATCTTCAGACCGAACGCGATGTTGTCGCGCACGTTCATGGTCGGGTACAGCGCATACGACTGAAACACCATGGCGATGTCGCGATCTTTCGGGCTCATGCCGCTGATGTCGGCGTCGTCTACCAGAATCGATCCGCCGCTAATGCTTTCAAGTCCGGCGATACAGTTCATCAGGGTCGACTTGCCGCAGCCCGAAGGCCCCACCAGGATCAGAAACTCGCCATCATCGATTTTCAACTCGATGTCTTTGAGTGTGTCCGGCAGCCCTTTGCCGTAGGTTTTGTTGACGTTGCGTAATTCGAGAGTTGCCATGCGTTACCCCTTGACCGCGCCGGAGGTGAGCCCGCGCAGGAAATACTTGCCCGCAAAGATGTAGACCAACAGTGTCGGCAGCCCGGCGATCATGGCTGCGGCCATGTCGACGTTGTATTCCTTGGCGCCGGTACTGGTGTTGACCAGATTGTTCAGGGCCACGGTAATGGGCTGCGCATCGCCACTGGCGAACACCACGCCAAACAGAAAGTCATTCCAGATTTGAGTGAACTGCCAGATCAGACACACCATCACTATCGGGATCGACATGGGCAGCAGGATGCGGCCGAAAATCGTGAAGAAGCCGGCTCCGTCCAGCCGTGCTGCCTTGACCAGCGCATCCGGGATACTCACGTAGTAGTTACGGAAAAACAGTGTGGTGAAGGCCAGGCCGTAGACCACATGCACCAGCACCAGGCCGGTGGTGGTGTTGGCCAGGCCGAGTTTGCCAATGGTGAACGAGGCTGGCAGCAACACGGTTTGAAACGGCAGGAAGCAACCAAACAGCAGCAAGCCAAAAAACAACTGCGAACCGCGAAAACGCCACATCGACAAGACGTAACCGTTCATGGCGCCGATAAAGGTCGAGATCAAGACCGCCGGTACAGTGATTTTGACTGAGTTCCAGAAATACCCGCCGACCGAGTCCCAGGCCTTGATCCAGCCAATCCCCTCGATCACTTGTGGCCAGCTCAGCAAGTTGCCGGTCCGAATGTCTTCCGGGCTTTTGAAACTGGTGAGCAACATCACGACCAGCGGCACCAGATAGATCGCTGCCGCGAAAATCAGCGTGGCGTAAATGGCCAGACGGCTGAAGGTAAAACGCTGTGCATTAATCATGGCGCTTGTTCCTCAGCTCGGAGTACAGGTAAGGCACAAGAATGGCCAGAATCGCGCCCAGCATCATGATCGCACTCGCAGAACCGATACCCATTTGCCCACGGCTGAAGGTAAAGGAATACATGAACATCGCGGGCAGATCCGAGGAGTACCCCGGCCCGCCTGCCGTCATCGCGGACACCAGGTCGAAACTCTTGATCGCTATATGCGCCAGAATCATGAAGGCACTGAAAAACACCGGACGCAGGCTCGGCAACACAATGCGCAGGTAGATCGTAGGCAGGCTTGCACCATCGACCTGGGCAGCACGAATGATCGATTGATCGACACCGCGCAAGCCCGCCAGGAACATCGCCATCACAAAGCCCGAGGCCTGCCAGACGGCGGCAATCACCAGACAGTAAACCACCCGTTCCTGATCCAGCAGCCAGTCAAAGCGAAAGCCTTCCCAGCCCCAGTCGCGAAGCATTTTGTCCAGGCCAAGTCCCGGGTTTAACAGCCATTTCCAGGCCGTACCGGTGACGATCATCGACAATGCCATCGGGTACAGATAAATCGTGCGGATAAAGCCTTCCTTGCGAATCCGCTGGTCGAGCAATACCGCCAGAAACACGCCAATCACCAGGCTGATGGCAATAAACATACCGCCAAATACGGCCAGGTTTTTGCTTGCCACCCACCAGCGATCGTTCTCCATCAGGCGCACGTATTGCTGCAGGCCAACCCATTTGTAACTGGGCATAAAACTGGAGTTGGTGAACGAAAGGATAAACGTCCAAAAAATGTAGCCATAAAAACCGACCAATACGATCAGCATGCTGGGTGCCAGGACCAACTTGGGCAGCCAGCGCTGGAGCGCATCAAACGGCGAGGCTTTGCTGAACACAGCGACTGTACTCATCGGAATAATCCAGGTTTGAAGACGTGAAGCCGCAGCAGATGCTGTTCATTCAAGGCCCACTGCAGGAGCGGGCTTGCTCCTGCAGTGAGAACAGCATTGCAGCTATGCCGGGGCTTACTGCGCAGACTTGATCGCGGAGTACAGTTTTTTGCCGGCGCTGGCCGGATCGGCACTCTTGTCGCTCATGAAGTTGCTCACCGTGTCAAAGATGGCACCTTGTACGGCCAGGGAAGTCGCCATGTTGTGCGCCATGCTTGGCAGCTGGCCACCGGTTTTACCGGCCGCATCGAAGTCTTTGGCGGAGGCCTGACCACAGCTGTCGAACTTGCTCATATCCAGGTCATTGCGCACCGGGATCGAACCTTTGTTCTGGTTGAACACGTACTGGAATTCGGGTTCAAGGGCGACTTTGGCCACGTCATTTTGCGCCGCGATATTACCCGGGGTGTCGTTCTTTTTGGCCAGTTTGAACATGGCCAACGAGTCGATGTTGTAGGTAAAGCTGCCTTTGGTGCCCGGGAACGGTACGCACTCATAATCGGTACCGGCCTTCTTGCCTGCAGCGGACCATTCGCTTTTGGCCCAATCCCCCATGATCTGCATGCCGGCCTTGCCGTTGATCACTTTGGCGGCTTCCAGATTCCAGTCCTGGCCCGTGCCATCCGGGTCCATATAGCCCTGGAGTTTTTTCAGCTGGGTGAACACATCAGCCATTTGCGGCCCCGTCAGGGTGCCTTCATCCAGCTCGATCAACGCTTTTTTATAGCCCTGCGGCCCCATGACGCTCAGCACCAGGTTTTCAAAAACCGTGCTGTCCTGCCAAGGTTGTCCGCCATGGGCCAGAGGAATAAAACCCGCGGCCTTGAGCTTGTCGCCAGCGGCATACAGTTCGTCGAGGGTGGTCGGGGCTTTATCGATGCCGGCTTTCTTGAACACTTCGGGGTTGATCCACAACCAGTTCACACGGTGGATATTCACCGGAACCGCCACGTAGTGACCGTCGTATTTCATGGTGTCGGACACGGTTTTGGACAATAAGGTGTCCCACTTGTTTTCCGTGGAAACCTTGTCCAGGTTGCTCAACAACCCCAGCGCGCCCCACTCCTGCAAGTCCGGGCCTTTGATTTGTGCAGCGGATGGCGGGTTGCCCGAGACGGCACGGGTCTTGAGCACGGTCATGGCCGCCGCTCCGCCACCGCCCGCGACTGCGCTGTCCTGCCAGGTGTAACCGTCTTTTTCGATCAGCTTTTTAAGCACATCAACCGCTTTGGCCTCACCCCCTGACGTCCACCAGTGCACAACTTCGACTGTGCCTTTTGAGTCGGCAGCGAAAGCATTCAGAGGGAATATCGAGGCGAGGGAAATAATAGCGGCGAGGCGATTGAATGAGTTCATGGAGAGACCTTTCTTGTTGTTATAGCTGTGCAAGTCTTTTGCTTGCGCTTGCTGTGAGTGTATCCATCACGGCCCGACCTCACGTAACGAAGAGATGCCCAAGTGTCACCAGCTTGTGACATTCCAACCAAAGTGCCGTCCGCGATGCAGATTGTTCAACCAGGACAAACTCAAGGTTCCTGTTAGCTATCCATATTCAGCGACCTATAACATCAAGGTTTTTCCGCTTTACCTGTAGGACACATCCCGAAGTCGTTTTCCCACGTTGTACAAGCCAAAAACTTCAGCGAGTCTGCTAGCCATCGTCGCGATTGAAGAACGGATGCCGACACCTATCAGGAGATGTGTACCATGCCGAAAGCTCGCTCAACGCCCCGCAATCATTGCTTCATCTATGCCTTGAAGCACCAGGACGGCAAGCCCTATGCCTGGAAAATCGATATTCAGCGTGCAGGCAAAGTGCATATGCACATTTTCGATTTTTCCGAGTACGGCGGTGAGGGGCCGGCATTACACGCAGCCGAAATCATGCGTAATCAACTGGTGCTCAGAATGCCCCTGGCCTTTACCTACGAGCATCGTCAACGCCTGATGCCTCACAACACCAGTGGCCACCCGGGGGTCTACCGCGTTCAATCCAATCATGTCGATTACTGGCGTGCGACCACCCGCATCCACGGCTACAACCTGAGCAAAAGCTTCCGCATTGATCGTTATGGCGATGCAGAAGCCAAGCAGTTGGCCCTGCAGGAGCGCGAGCGACAACTGAAGCTGTGCGATGAGCCTTATGAAGTGGCCATGGAAAAGCTGCAGCAGCACTTCAGCCAGACCAGCAGACGTGTCAGGGAAAACCGGATCAAGGCCGCGATGAACAGTACCCGACAGCTCAAACCCGCCGTCGAAGACATCGCCAATACCCATCTTGAACCGGTACTGCCCATCAGTGCCGAGCAGGCAAGCCAGTCAATCAATCGGCATTTCGCGGCAAATACAAAGTAACCCGCAGACCTCCGGCCCGCAGGTTTTGCAAACTGACTTCCCCGCCATGGCTATGGGCAATGCTGCGTGCAATGCCCAGCCCCAGCCCATAGCCCTGCTGCTGTCCCGCCAGACGAAAGTGCGGCTCAAACACTTGTTCCAGCCGCTGCTCAGGAACGCCCGGCCCCTCATCATCAACGGTCAAGACAAAGGCCTGTTCATGATCCTCGATACGCAGGTGAGCGTTTTTCCCGTACTTGAGCGCATTATCGATCAGGTTTCCCATACAGCGACGCAATGCCAGAGGCTTGCCCGGGTATGGCTTGCAGGCTCGTCCCTGCAGCGTCACTCGACCATTACCCAGCGGGTGTAAATAGGGCTCGATCAAACAGTCGAGCAGGTGGTTCAAATCCACCGGGTCGATGTTTTCGTGGATGTCCGTGTCTTTCACGCATTGCAGCGCGCCTTTGACCAACATTTCCAGCTCATCCAGGTCCCGCCCGAACTTGAGCTGCAACTGTTCGTCTTCCAGCAGTTCAACCCGCAGCCGCAAACGGGTAATCGGCGTACGCAAGTCATGGGAAATCGCACTGAACAACTGGCTGCGCTCGGTCAGATAACGGCTGATGCGCGCACGCATGGCGTTGAATGCCCGCCCCACTTCAACCACTTCGCTGCCGCCACCGATTTCGACCGGCTTGACCTCCTCCTCCCCCAGCGACATATCACGGGCTGCCCGCGCCAAACGCTTGAGCGGGCGACTTTGCCAGTGCACCAGCAAGCCGATGGAAAGCAACAGGAAGCCGCTGCTGAGGGCAATAAACCATAGCTGCAGTGCCGGCAAACCCTCTTCTTCCAGGCTGGTGTAAGGCTCCGGCAACAGCGAGGCGATGTACAACCACTCGCCCGGCGCCATCTGGATTTGGGTCACCAGTACCGGCGGGTTGACGGGTTCAAGGGTCAATGCAAAGTGCGCCCATGAACGCGGCAGCTCGTCGAGTTTCAAGCCGGCATTAAAAATACGCAGGTCCTGTGGGCTAACGAATTTCACCGACATATCGACATCAGGGCCCAATGACTGGCGCAACACCTGATCCACGGCTTCCAGGGCCGCCTGCTTGCGCTGAGTAGGCGCCAATACCGGCATGTCCAGCGGCCGGTCATTGAGGCTCACAACAAAACGGGTGCCGCCCATGCTGCGCAGTTGATCAAGCACCAGCGGACGATATGCCAAGGGCAATGAGCGCATGTAGGTGACCGTCGCATTCATTGAATACGCCAGGCTGCGAGCACTGGTTACCAGCCCTTCAAGTTGCGTGGTGCGCAGCTGCGACAACCAGATCGCGCTCGACAATGCCTGTGCCAGCAAAATGGCGAGCAGCGTCAGTAACAACATCCGTCCGAGCAATGAACGGGGCACATGCCATTTGCGCAGAATATTAAAGGCCATGACCGACCGTGACCTGAGCCGCCAATTGATAGCCGCTGCCCCGGACGGTACGAATTAGACGCGGGGGTTTATCCGTGTCACGCAGGCGTTGTCGCAAGCGGCTGACCGCCATATCGACAATTCGATCCAGCGGCATCAACTCTCGACCCCGGGTGGCATTGCCGATGGTGTCGCGATCAAGGATCTGTTGCGGGTTGTCCAGAAACAACTTGAGCAAGGCAAAATCGGCCCCCGACAGGATCACTTCCTCACCGTCGGTATGAAACAGCCGGTGGGTCACGGTATTCAGCCGCCAGTCCTCGAATGCCATGATTTCGTTGCCCGCACTCCCGCTGGCAAAGTGCACCCGGCGCAACAAAGCCTTGATCCGTGCCTGCAGCTCTCGCGGGCTAAAAGGTTTGCCCAGATAATCGTCTGCGCCCAGCTCCAGTCCAATCACACGGTCAGTCTCGTCGGAACTGGCCGTAAGCATGATGATCGGGGTCTGGGCAAAGCGCGGATGTTGTCGCACCCAACGACACAGGCTGAAGCCATCTTCGTCAGGCAGCATCACATCAAGAATCAATAAATCGGCGCATGTGTTTTCGAGGGCCTGACGAAAACCGGCACCATCCCCCACCGTCCTGACCTGAAAACCGGCACGGGTAAGGTATTGATCAAGCAGTTCGCGGATTTCCAGGTCATCGTCGACCAGCAATATGGATTTGCTGAGTGCGCTCACAGTCGTGTTCCTTATTGTTGTTATGAAGCACACCGGCTCCTCATCCCCCGAGGAGCAAGCTTGCCTGTGACAGCATCGATACGTGCCTGCAAGGCTCTATTCAGCCAAAGGCTTGCTGCAGGGCGACTCCCGCCCCCATCAAGCCCGGGTACGGCGCCGTTACCAGCCATACCGGAATACCCTTGAAGTAGTCACTCATGCAGCCTTTATCGGCGAAGCTGCGGGAGAATCCGCTGGCCATGAAGATATCGGCAAAGCGCGGTATCACCCCGCCCACGATATACACCCCGCCCCGACCGCCGAGGGTCAGCACGTTGTTGCCTGCTACGCGCCCCAGCCAGCAACTGAACTGCTCAAGCACTTGCAGTGCCAGAGGATCGCCCGCCAAGGCTGCCGCGGTAATTGCACGGTCGCTGTCCAGCACCGGCATGTGCCCATCCACTGCGCAAATGGCTCTGTACACACGCGGCAAGCCGCTCCCGCTCAAGACGGTTTCGGCACTGACATGCCCGATTTCGTTATAGATATGCTGCCACAGCTGGACTTCACGCGGATTGCTCATGGGCAGGTCGACATGCCCACCCTCCCCCGGCAACGCCATCCATTGCGCGTCTGCGAGATTGAGCAACGTACCGACACCAAGCCCGGTGCCTGGCCCGATCACCACCGCCGGCCGCGCCGGATCGGCAGTGCCCGGGCAGACCTGACGCACATCTTCAGGTTGCAAGCGGGTCATGCCCAGTGCCATGGCGCTGAAGTCATTGATCAGCAGCAGATTGTCGAGCTGCAGCGCATGACAAAAGCCCGACCGGCTCAAACGCCAATGGTTGTTGGTGAAACGAAATTCATCGCCACTCACCGGCCCGGCCACCGACAAACACACCGAGCCTACCGCTCCCAAGGCCAGATCCAGATCGTTGAGGTACAGCCGGATGGCCTCCTGGGGGCAAGCGAAGTCCGCCGTGGCCAGCACGCGGACCGAGTGCAACTGGTCGTTTTCCCACAACGCAAAGCGTGCATTGGTGCCGCCTATATCACCGACCAGAGCGAGCTTCATTTAAGGTTTTCCAGAGATGAGGTAAAGGTGCTCGCGCCCTGCTCGGCCGAACTGAAGGCCTGACGCATGAACGCAAACAACTCACGCCCGGTACCGACGGCATTGTCCAGAGTGCCGACGGCCGGGGTGCGCGCTGCGAATTCTGCCTCATCCACCAACAGTTGCAAGGTGCCTTTAACCCCGTCCACCCGGATCATGTCGCCGTCCTGGACACGCGCCAGTGCGCCTCCGACCGAAGCTTCCGGGCTGACATGAATAGCCGCCGGGATTTTGCCCGACGCCCCGGACATCCGGCCGTCAGTAATCAGCGCCACCTTAAAACCCCGGTCCTGCAGCACACCCAGGAACGGCGTCATTTTGTGCAGCTCAGGCATGCCATTGGAACGCGGCCCCTGAAAACGCATCACGGCGACAAAATCGTGCTCCAGCTCACCGGCCTTGAACGCATCCGCCAGCTCCTGCTGATCCTGGAACACGCGGGCCGGGGCTTCGACAATTTGATGCTCGGGTGCGACCGCCGAGACTTTCATCACGCCACGCCCCAGATTGCCTTCCATCACCCGCAGCCCGCCCTCAGCGGAGAACGCACGGGCAACCGGACGCAGGATGGACTCATCCAGGCTTTCAACCGGGCCATCGCGCCATACCAGATTGCCATCGACGAGGAACGGCTCACGGGTGTAACGGCTCAGGCCAAAGCCGGCCACAGTGTTGACGTTTTCATGCAGCAGCCCGGCTTCCAGCAGCTCACGAATCAGGAACGCCATACCGCCCGCGGCCTGGAAGTGGTTGATATCGGCCTTGCCGTTTGGGTACACGTGGGACAGGGTCGGTACCACCTCGGACAGGTCTGCCATGTCTTGCCAGGTCAGTTGAATCCCGGCCGCCATCGCGATGGCCGGCATGTGCAGGGTGTGGTTGGTCGAACCGCCGGTGGCATGCAGGGCCACGATAGAGTTAACCAGCGAGCGTTCATCAACGATCTCGCCCAACGGCATGAACTCACCACTTTGCTTGGTCAGACGAGTGACCTGATGGGCCGCTTCGCGAGTCAGCGCATCACGCAAGGGGGTGTAAGGATTGACAAAGGAGGCGCCCGGCAAGTGCAGGCCCATGACCTCCATCACCAACTGGTTAGTGTTGGCGGTGCCATAAAACGTGCAGGTGCCAGGGCTGTGGTAGGACTTCATCTCCGATTCCAGCAGCTCTTCGCGGCTGGCCTTGCCTTCCGCGTAGCGCTGACGCACGTCGGCCTTTTCCTTGTTGGAGATGCCTGAAGGCATCGGCCCGCCCGGAACAAAGATCGTCGGCAGATGCCCGAAGCGCAGCGCCCCCATCAGCAGGCCCGGCACGATCTTGTCGCAAATACCCAGCATCAGGGCCGCATCAAACATGTTGTGCGACAACGCCACGGCCGTCGACAACGCAATCACTTCACGGCTCAGCAAGCTGAGCTCCATCCCCGCCTCACCTTGAGTCACGCCATCGCACATGGCTGGAGTGCCGCCTGCGAATTGCCCAACCGAGCCCATTTCACGCAGAGCCTGCTTGATTTGCTCAGGGAAGTGCTCGTAGGGCTGATGCGCCGACAGCATGTCGTTATATGACGAAACAATTGCAACGTTCGCCGCGTTCATCATCCGCAGACTGTTTTTGTCGTCAGTCCCGCATCCCGCCACGCCATGGGCGAAGTTGGCACATTGCAGCTTGCCGCGTTGCGGGCCATCACTGGCCGCGCCGCGAATAAGCGCCAGGTACGCCTCACGTGTAGCTCGGCTGCGGGCAATAAGACGCTCGGTGACTTCAAGAACGCGGGGATGCATGTGTTGAACTCCAGGCTAACGGAAATGGCGACCTGTGCGTGTCCTATGCTGATCGAAGGGCCAGAAACCACGACTTCGATCATTCGGACCCGTTGATTCAGGTCACTCGTTGTAGATAAAACAAAATATTGCCACTTAAATGGCTTGTTTTCTATTTTTATGAGAATAATCTTGTAATTCCAACAACAAATCGATGGCAGGCGCTTTCCATGACTCTACGAATCGCAATCAATGGTTTTGGCCGGATAGGCCGTAACGTCCTGCGAGCACTGTATACCCAAGGCTATCGTCAGGACTTGCAGATCGTCGCCATTAACGATCTGGGCGACAGCGCGATCAACGCGCACCTGCTCAAGTACGACACGGTTCACGGTACGTTCGAGGCCACGGTCGAACATGACCAGGAGAGCCTTACCGTGAACGGCGACCATATCAGCGTGACCGCCATTCGCAATCCGGCCGAACTGCCTTGGGCCGCATTGAAGGTTGACGTGGTATTCGAATGCACCGGTTTGTTCACCGATCGCAGCAAGGCCGAGGCCCACATTGCTGCCGGTGCGCGCAAGGTCATTATCTCTGCTCCGGGTAAAAATGCAGACGCAACAGTGGTCTACGGTGTTAACCACGACATTCTGCGCCAATCTCACCAGATTATTTCCAATGCGTCGTGCACCACTAACTGTCTGGCTCCGGTCGCCCAAATCCTGAACCGCGAATTCGGCATTGAAAACGGCTTGATGACGACCATCCACGCCTACACCAACGACCAGAATCTGACCGACGTTTACCACTCGGATCCGTACCGTGCGCGCTCCGCTACCCAGAACATGATCCCGAGCAAAACCGGCGCAGCCGAAGCCGTGGGCCTGGTATTGCCTGAGCTGGCCGGAAAGCTGACCGGCATGGCCGTACGGGTTCCGGTGATCAACGTTTCTCTGGTCGACCTGACCATCGAACTCAAGCGTGAAACCACCGCAGCTGAAGTCAACGCGCTGTTCAAAGAAGCCAGCCAGCACTCCAAGGTACTGGGTTACAACACCCTGCCGCTGGTCTCGAGCGATTTCAACCACAACCCGCTGTCATCCATTTTCGACGCCAACCACACTAAAGTCAGCGGCAAACTGCTGAAAGTACTGGCCTGGTATGACAACGAGTGGGGCTTCTCCAACCGCATGCTCGATAACTGCCTGGCGCTGTGCAACGCGGAGTGACGCGATGATCGGTATCAGTTTCACCACCGCCACCCTGGCGGCGCGCAAGCGCATCGCCCTGGTGGCCCACGATCACTGCAAGGCGTTTTTGCTGGATTGGGCCGAGCGCCACAAGGCAACGCTCAGCCAGCATGATCTTTGTGCCACCGGCACCACCGGCTTACTGTTGAGCCAGCGCCTCGGTTTACCGATCGAAAGCATGATCAGTGGCCCTCTTGGGGGAGACCAGCAGGTCGGCGCCCAAATTGCCGAGCAACGGATCGATATGCTGGTGTTTTTCTGGGACCCGTTCGAACCGCAGCCGCATGACCCGGATATCAAGGCATTGCTGCGGGTCGCTGCCGTATGGAATATCCCGGTGGCGTGCAACGAGTGCAGTGCAGATTACATGCTCACCAGCCCGCTGATGAGCCAGCCCCATGGACACCGTATTCCGGACTACAGCGCGTATCTGAAAGGCCGGGTCTGACCCGGCGCTGCGCAAGATACAAAGCTCTGTAGCCGCTGCCGCAGGTTGCAACAAGGGCCGTAAGCCTTCAAAGAAGGTTCGCTGCGCACCCTTGTCGCAGCGGCCACGGTTCAAACCGAATCACTCGCCTGGCGTGATCATCCTGCGTTTATGAAACAGCGCTTGACCAACAGCATGGATGATAAGCATTATCATTTGCTCGAAAACGGTCGGATAGCACGGTGAGTCAGTCCCACTTCAATCAAGTCTTCCTTGCTCAGCGGGTTACGTTACTGCGCACGCTCGAACGGATGGTCAATAACCACAGCACTGCAGAGGACCTGCTGCAGGAGACTTACCTGCGCGTAACCCGGGCCTTGAGCGAACGTACCGTCGCACACCTCGAACCCTTTGTGTTTCAGACCGCACGCAATCTGGCACTGGACCACTTGCGCTCCCGGCGCATCCAGTCACGCACGGTGCTCGAAGATGTACCCATGGAGGTCATCGAAGGGGTGCCCTCCTCGATCAGCACCCCGGACGAAGCCCATCAAGCCGCACAATTACTGGAGCGTTTGAGTGTGAGCCTGAGTCAGCTAAGCGCACGTCAGCAGCGCATTTTCATCCTCAGCCGTCTTCATGGCTGCAGTTATCAAGAAATCGCGGATGAGCTGAATGTCTCATTGAGCACGGTGCAAAAGGAACTCAAATTGATCATGGCAATCTGCATCGGGGTAGCCGACAGGATTAATCAGCCTTAATCTTGATCGTTAATTCCTGTAAGAATGCTCTGAATTACTTGGCGGGACTCACGCCAGGAATCGTGTCATTTTGAACAAAACCGTGCCCGAGACAGCCAAGGAACACACGTGACGGACCCTCATCACTCTGCTCAAGATGTGCTGCAAGACAGCGCCATGAACCAGGCGCTGGGCTGGCTGATCACGCTTGAGTGCGCGAGCGACGATCAAAAAGCAGCCTTTGATGACTGGCTCAATGCCGACCCGGCCCATGCTCAAGCCTTTGCCAAAGCCAGCGCCGTATGGAACGGGCAATCGGTTCTGGCTGCTGCGCAGTCACTGCAGGCCCGCCGCCAACCCGGCCTGTTGCACCGTATGAGTCGCCACTGGAAGCACATGGCCGCGGCGGCCGTGTTACTGCTGACTGTCGGCGGTTACAGCAATGTGCCTTTGCGCCTGCAAGCCGATCACCTGACCGTGGTCGGTGAGCGCCAGCGCCTCGAACTTGAAGACGGCTCCAAAGTACTGCTCAACACCAACTCGGCCTTTTCCAGCGACATGACCCGTGTCCGGAGCAGCGCCCGGCTGCTGCAGGGTGAGGCTTTTTTTGAGATCCCGGCCAACCTGGAACTGCCGTTGGTAGTCGATGCCGGACCGGTCAGCGTCAGTGTGCGCGATACCGCTTTTGCCGTGAGCTACTTCAATGGTGAGGCCCTCGTGCGGGTACAGCGCGGTGATGTGAATTTGCGGGTCAACCGTGCAGGTACGCAAATGCGCTTGTCCGCCGGCAACAGCGTGAGTATCGGCCCCAATGGATTCGGCCAGCCCGTCAAGCTGAACCCTCAGACCGACCTGGCCTGGGTGCAGGGACGCCTGGTGTTTGAAAACTGTCCGATGGGCAAGGTGCTGGATGAAGTGCGTCGCTATTACCCGGGCTGGATCGTCAACAACAACGACAAACTGGCCAACGTGTCGGTAACCGGCAACTACCGGCTGGATCAGCCGCTGGACATCCTGCGTTCCCTCGCCCATATCACGTCCTCGAGCCTCTCCGAATACCCGGCGCTGGTCATCCTCAATTAATTGAAAGTATTTTTACTCGATAGCCCGATGTCGTTCGTCTCGTTGTAGTCAATGCAACTGATTCTTATTTTGAATCAGCTTCGCAACTATAAGATTCGTTCACCACGGAGCGCTATCAATGCCCACTCGTTTCAACAGCCGGTCCTCTTCCAGCGTCCGCACACGCGGTTTGCACCAGTGCACGTTGTCGTTGTTGACCGTCGCCATGCTGGCGGCCGGCGTACAGGCCATGCCGGCCCTGGCCGCGACCGGGGCTGAGCCAGCCAGCCGCACAGTGGGCAACTACACGTTTTCAATCTCCCAGCAGCCACTCGTGTCTGCGTTGAACGACTTTAGTGCGGTGACAGGCTGGCAGGTCGGCTTGCCGGCAGAGCTTGGCCAGCATGTATCGTCTCCCGGTGTCAGGGGGTCACTGTCCGCGGAAAAAGCCCTGGATCGCCTGCTCATCGGTACCAACCTGGGTTATCGAAAACTCAGCAACAACAATATCGTGCTCGAAAAGCGCAGCAGTGCCAGTGGCGCCCTCGCCCTGCAGCAAGTGACCATCAGTGCCACGCGCCAGGAGCAGGACGTGAACTCGGTGCCCAGCACCGTCACTGTGCATGACCGTGAAGAACTCGATCGGCAGAACGTCAACACCCTCAAGGATCTGGTGCGCTATGAGCCTGGGGTTTCGGTCGGTGGCGCGGGTCAGCGCGGTGGCATCAGCGGCTATAACATTCGCGGCATCGATGGTGACCGGATCCTGACCCAGGTTGACGGGGTTGAAATCCCGGAATCGTTCTTCAACGGTCCTTATGCCAAGACCCAGCGCAACTATGTCGACCCCGAAATCGTCAAGCGCGTCGAGATCCTCCGCGGTCCGGCTTCCGTGCTCTATGGCAGCAACGCCATTGGCGGTGCCGTCAGCTATTTCACCCTCGACCCGGATGACATCATCAAACCCGGCAAGGATGTCGGCGCCAGGCTTAAAGCCGGCTACAGCTCTGCCGATCGCAGCTGGCTGAAATCCGGCACCGTCGCCGGGCGCACTGGCGATTTCGACGGGTTGCTGCACGTGAGCCGTCGCGATGGCCATGAAACCGAGTCCTACGGTGATCATGGTGGTACGGGACTGAGCCGCACCGCGGCCAACCCCGAAGAGGCAAGAACCACCAACGTGCTGGCCAAGGCAGGCTGGAACTACAATGACGATGATCGTCTGGCTTTCACGTACGAAAAGTACAAAGGCCGCATTGATGTCAATGAGAAAAGTGCCGTCGGCGGTCCGTTCAATGCAGGCCAGCCAATGGGCATGTACCGCTCACGAACGGGTACAGACATCATCAGCCGTGAACGTTTTGGCCTCGAAAACAGCATTGTCCTCGACAGCCTGCTGGCCGATCACGTCAAGTGGAACCTCAACTACCAGACCGCCAAGACCGATCAAAGCACCCTTGAAGACTATTTCCCCTTCTCCCGGCATGTGATGCGCTCACGCACCACCACGTACGAAGAGAAACAATGGAAACTGGATGTCCAGGCGGACAAGGCCTTTCACATTGCCGACACCGATCACCTGCTGACCTATGGCGCCACCCTCAAGCACCAGAAAGTAACCGGTTCACGCAGCGGCTCGGCCACCTGCCTGGCAGCAGGTTCAGGTTGCACGGCGGCAGGCGCCGACAGCCCGAAGGACTACCTGGTCAAGTCCAGCGACTTCCCGGACCCCACCATCAATACCTACAGCCTCTTCGCCCAGGATCAGATCAGCTGGAACAACTGGACCTTCATGCCGGGTCTGCGTTACGACTACACCAAGCTCACGCCACACATTACCCAAGCATTCATGAATACCGTGTCGGCAGCCGATAAACAAACGGTCAGCAACAAAGAAAAGGTATGGCATCGCCTGTCGCCAAAATTTGGTTTGACCTACGCCCTGAGCGATCAATACACCTGGTACGGCCAATACGCTGAAGGTTTCCGCACGCCAAGCGCCAAAGCGCTGTATGGCCGTTTTGAAAATCTGTCCGAAGGTTATTCCGTAGAGCCGAACCCTGATCTTGAGCCGGAAAAAAGCAAAAGCTTCGAAACCGGCCTGCGCGGTAACTTCGATGCGGGCTCATTCGATGTAGCGGTGTTCTACAACAAATACCGCGATTTCATCAATGAAGACGCCATCACGCCCGGCTACGACAAACTCTCCTTCCAGACCAACAACATCAAGCACGCCACCATCAAAGGGGCAGAAGTCAAAGGTCGCCTGAATCTCGACGTCTTCGGTGCTCCGCAGGGGCTCTACACCCGGGGATCTGTCGCTTACGCCCATGGTGAAAACAACGACACCGGCGAACCGATCAACAGCGTCAATCCGCTGACTGCCGTGCTGGGCCTGGGTTACGAGCAGGACACCTACGGTGGCCTGGTCAGCTGGACGCTGGTGAAACGCAAAACGCAGGTCGACGACAGCAATTTCTTCTCGCCTGATGGCACCAGCACCCAATTCAAGTCTTCGGGCTACGGCGTCCTCGACCTGACCGGTTTCTACAAAGTCACCAAGGACGTCACCCTCAATGCTGGCCTGTACAACCTGACCGACAAGAAATACTGGAACTGGGATGACGTGCGCGGCTACGACAGCGTTGGCGAGGCCGGTGTGATCAACCCGGCCAACATGGAGCGTCTGACCGCTCCGGGGCGTAACTTCTCGGTCAATCTGGTGTGGGATATCTGATCCGACGGTTCCACTGCACTGCTATTTGAAGCGGTGCAGTGAGGATTTTTTACTGTGACCCGTCTTCTGATTCGTCTAGTTACAAAGCGCATCTCATTCTCAAGGACATTTGCATGACCACTCCAGATACCGCACCGCGCCCCTCCGAACGTTCCAAGCGCCTGACCTTGGCCACCCGCGAGACTCACGACACGCTGGGCGTAAAAGTAATGGGCCGCGATCCATTCGGTTCCCTGGTCAACTACACCCATTTCGCCATGGCTCAGTACCTGTTTCTGACTGAGCTGGCAGCGTTGCACACCGATGAACGCCTGACCCGACACATCCCCAACTTGCCCGAGCGTTGCCGCGCCGACATGATCAAGGCCGACCTGATCGATCTGGGCGTTGAGTTGCCCGCCCCCGTACCCGGCGCCGTCAAAAACCCGAGCAAGGCCCAGGCCTTGGGCTGGGTGTTTGTTTCCGAAGGCTCCAAGCTGGGAGCAGGCGTATTGATCAAGCAGGCTCGCCTGCTCGGTTTGAGCGAAACCCACGGAGCCCGTCACATGGGTGAACCCGCTGAAGGGCGCGGGCGGAACTGGAAAAGCTTTATCGAAATGCTCGACGCCGTCGAACTCACCCCCGAGGAAGACACCGAGCTGGAACAAGCCGCCAATGACGCCTTCAGCCGCTTTACCTTCCTGCTTGAACAGACATACGTGAAACAGCCGGAACTGGCTTAAGCTTGACCTGCCCGACCGGCGACTGCTGGTCGGGCGTCCTTTTATGTGTCCCGAGCTTATGACCCGTCAAACCCGACCGTCGTCAAAAATCGCACGAGCCCTGTTCGGCCTGCTGGCCTACGTAAGCCTGGGTATCGGGTTAATCGCCATCGTGATTCCCGGCCTGCCGACCACCGAGTTCATTTTGCTTGCCGCCTGGGCTGCGACCAAAAGCTCTCCGCGCCTGAGTGCCTGGCTCGAAAATCACCGCCTGTTTGGTCCGATCCTCATCAACTGGCGCAACGGTAAAATCATCGTTCGCAGGGCCAAAATCAGCGCCACAGTCAGCATGCTTTTCTGTGCAGGATTGATGCTGTATGTCCTGGATCACGAATGGCCAGTGTTCCTCGCCATTGCCGGCATGTGCCTGGGCAATCTGTGGATCTGGTCGCGACCGGAGCGCTTGCCGCTCGCTGTCAGCCACGATTGATCCCGCATTGTTCTTACAAGGTCAGCGTACCGCTATAAAGCCCATAGGCCGCTGAAATCGCCGCGATCACCACCGCTGCGAAGATCACTTTCTCCAATGGTTTGAACAACGGCTGATTCTCCTCACGCTTGGCCTTGGCAAAAAGGAAAACACCCGGCGCATAGAGCAGTGCCGACAACAGCAGGTACTTGGGCCCAGCGGCATACAGCAACCACATTGCGTAGATCAGCGCGATGGCTGCGATCAGCAGATCCTTGAGTCGTTGGCGACGGGCGTGCGTGTAAGTCTCGCCCCTCAGGCACAACAGCAACGCGTAGGCCGCAGACCACAGGTAAGGCACCAGAATCATCGACGAGGCCAGGTAGATCAGGCTGGTGTAAGTGCCTGCAGAAAACAGGGTGATCATCAGGAAAATCTGGATCATGACGTTGGTCAGCCATAGGGCATTGACCGGTACATGATTGGCGTTTTCCTTTTTGAGGAACGCCGGCATGGTTTTGTCCCTGGCCGTGGCAAACAGAATTTCGGCGCACAACAAAGCCCATGACAGCAATGCGCCCAACAATGAAATCGCCAGACCGATACTGATCAGGATAGCCCCCCACTCTCCTACCACGTGCTTGAGCACCCCGGCCATGGACGGGTTCTGCAATTTCGCAAGCTCCGGCTGACTCATGATCCCCAAGGACAGCACGTTGACCAGCACCAACAAGGCCAGCACCCCCAGAAAACCGATGACCGTGGCCTTGCCCACATCCGAGCGCTTTTCAGCTCTCCCCGAATACACGCTGGCACCTTCAATCCCGATAAATACAAACACCGTGACCAGCATCATGTTGCGCACCTGATCCAGCACGCTGCCCAGATCCGGGGTGGCCATGCCCCATAGATCACGGGTAAAAATATCGGCCTTGAACGCCACGGCGGCCAGCACGATAAACATCACGATGGGGATGATTTTGGCGACGGTGGTCACCAGATTGATAAAGGCGGCTTCCTTGATCCCGCGCAGTACCAGGAAGTGCACCGACCACAGCAATAACGAGGCGCAGCCGATGGCGATCGGTGTATTGCCTTGCCCAAACACTGGAATGAAATAGCCCAGGGTGCTGAACAGCAGCACAAAGTAGCCGACGTTCCCCAGCCAGGCACTGATCCAGTAGCCCCAGGCAGAAGAGAAGCCCATGTAATCGCCAAAGCCGGCTTTCGCATAAGCATAAACACCTGAATCCAGCGCCGGTTTGCGATTGGCCAGGGTCTGGAACACAAAGGCCAGTGCAAGCATCCCCACGGCCGTGATCGCCCAACCAATCAATACGGCGCCACCCGCCGCGTGCTCAGCAATATTTTGCGGCAACGAAAAAATCCCGCCACCAATCATGGAGCCGACCACTAGGGCGATCAGGGCGCTAAGCCTAAGTTTTTGTGCCTGCTGAGCCATCGCCACCTCTTGGTTTATTAATTACTCATCGTTATCAGATGACCGGTGTTCAAAGCGCTAAATAAATAAACAGGTCATTCGTTTATACCCTCGCCGCAATAAGGCATGCCATTTTAATAGCCATCTTTTCTATTGAAACCTAAAAAACAATACACATGTAGATGTCAGTTTTATTTATTCGACAGGCCGCTGAAATACGAAAATGATATTTGCATATCTGCGAATACTGGCTAGCGTCATCCCTCACGACATTGCAGTTCACACCGCGGTATTACTTGAAAGTGCTGATGGAGCAAGCTTTTCAAGACGCGTCAAAATAATGCGCGATCGCGACCTTCCGCTCTTCTGACAATGGAATGTAGTAATACCCTGACTTATGTCAACTGGTTAAAAACATTAACGGACTAATCTTTAGACCTTACTTCTCCTGGGTTGGAGTCACTACAAATGTCTGATACTCCTGGAAAACTACGACTGGGTGCATTGGTTGCTCTGGTAGTCGGCTCAATGATTGGCGGCGGGATTTTTTCACTGCCTCAAAACATGGCCGCCAGCGCCGATGTGGGTGCTGTCCTGATTGGCTGGGCAATTACAGCGGTCGGCATGCTGACCCTGGCCTTTGTGTTCCAGACCCTGGCCAATCGCAAGCCTGATCTGGATGGCGGTGTATACGCTTATGCCAAGGCCGGCTTTGGCGATTACATGGGCTTCTCATCTGCCTGGGGCTACTGGATCAGCGCCTGGTTGGGGAACGTCGGCTACTTTGTGCTGCTGTTTAGCACCCTGGGCTATTTCTTCCCGATCTTCGGCGAAGGCAACACCCCGGCCGCGATCATTGGTGCTTCGATATTGCTTTGGGCCGTGCATTTCCTGGTACTGCGCGGGATCAAGGAAGCCGCCTTTATCAACCTGGTGACCACCATTGCCAAAGTGGTGCCGCTGATTCTGTTCATTCTGATCGCCTTCTTCGCCTTCAGGCTGGACATCTTCACCAGCGACATCTGGGGCCTGAAAAACCCTGATCTGGGCAGTGTGATGGACCAGGTGCGCAACATGATGCTGGTGACCGTCTGGGTGTTTATCGGTATCGAAGGTGCGAGCATTTTCTCCTCCCGTGCCGAAAAACGCTCCGACGTCGGCAAGGCCACCGTCATCGGCTTTATCACCGTGCTGCTGTTGCTGGTCCTGGTGAACGTACTGTCGCTGGGCATCATGACTCAGCCTGAACTGGCCAAACTGCAGAACCCTTCGATGGCCGCCGTGCTTGAACATGTGGTGGGGCACTGGGGGGCGGTGTTGATCAGCGTCGGCTTGATCATCTCTCTGCTGGGCGCCCTGTTGTCGTGGGTGCTGCTGTGCGCCGAGATCATGTTCTCGGCCGCTAAAGACCACACCATGCCGGCCTTTCTGAAAAAGGAAAACGCCAACCATGTACCGGTCAACGCCCTGTGGCTGACCAATGCCATGGTCCAGTTGTTCCTGATCATCACCCTGTTCTCGGCCAGCACGTACCTGTCGCTGATCTACCTGGCAACCTCGATGATCCTGGTGCCTTACCTCTGGTCAGCGGCCTATGGCTTCCTGTTGGCGGTACGCGGTGAGACTTACGAAAACGCCCTGGCAGAACGCAAGAAAGACCTGATCATCGGCTCCATTGCCCTGATCTACGCCATCTGGCTGATCTATGCCGGTGGCCTGAAGTACCTGCTGCTCTCAGCACTGTTGTATGCCCCTGGCGCCATTCTGTTCGCCAAGGCCAAGCGCGAAAGCGGCCAGCAAGTGTTTACCAGCATTGAAAAAGTGATCTTTGCTGCTGTAGTGATCGGCGCCCTGGTAGCGGCCTATGGCCTCTACGACGGCTTCCTGACTCTGTAACAACCTGTTTATGTACTTTGGAGGATGACTGTAATGACCACGGAAAAAGTGAAGTTCGGCGTGCATTCCGAAGCCGGCAAGCTGCACAAGGTTATGGTGTGCTCTCCAGGTCTGGCGCACCAGCGCCTGACCCCGAACAACTGTGATGAGTTGTTGTTTGATGACGTGTTGTGGGTCAATCAGGCCAAGCGCGACCATTTCGATTTCGTCACCAAGATGCGCGATCGCGGCATCGATGTCCTGGAAATGCACAATCTGCTGACCGACATCGTGGCGATACCCGAAGCCCTGGACTGGATTCTGGAGCACAAAGTCACTCCGAATCAGGTGGGTGTGGGGCTGGTAAATGAAGTCAAGTCCTGGATCAAAAGCCTAGAGCCACGTCAGGCGGCCGAATACCTGATCGGCGGTGTGTCCGCGGATGACCTGCCCGACAGCTTCGGTGGCAAGACCATCCAGATGTTCCGTGACTTCCTCGGCCACACCAGCTTTATCCTGCCACCGCTGCCCAACACTCAGTTCACCCGTGACACCACGTGCTGGATCTACGGTGGCGTGACGCTGAACCCTATGTACTGGCCAGCGCGTCGTCAGGAAACCTTGCTGACCACTGCGATCTACAAGTTCCACCCGCAGTTCACCAACGCGGACTTCCAGATCTGGTACGGCGACCCGACCCTCGAACACGGCAACGCCAGCCTTGAAGGCGGCGACGTCATGCCCATCGGCAAAGGCGTGGTTCTGATCGGTATGGGCGAGCGCACATCACGTCAGGCCATCGGCCAATTGGCACAGAACCTGTTCAAGAACAAAGCGGTTGAACGCGTCATCGTTGCCGGTATGCCCAAGTCCCGTGCCGCTATGCACCTGGACACCGTATTCAGCTTCTGCGACCGCGATCTGGTAACGATTTTCCCTGAGGTTGTGCAGCAGATCGTCGCGTTTTCGTTGTACCCGGACGAAAGCAAGGCCGGCGGCATTGATGTGCGCCGTGAAGAAGGCAGCTTCCTTGAAGTCGTGGCCGGGGCTCTGGGCCTCAAAGCCCTGCGCGTCGTCGAAACCGGCGGTAACGCTTTCGCCGCCGAACGCGAGCAATGGGACGACGGCAACAACGTGGTAGCGCTGGAGCCAGGCGTCGTCATCGGTTACGACCGCAACACGTACACCAACACTCTGCTGCGCAAGGCAGGCGTTGAAGTTATCACCATCAGCGCCTCTGAGCTGGGGCGCGGCCGTGGCGGCGGTCACTGCATGACCTGCCCGATCATCCGCGACCCGATCGACTATTAATTCTTACATTTGATTGCTTGCGCTGGCCCCCACGAAGGGCCAACGCAGGCCGGTTAACAGAAACCAAGGAGATCACCATGGCGTTTAATCTGCACAACCGTCACTTGCTCAGCCTGATGCACCACACTCCACGTGAGCTGCACTACCTTCTGGATTTGTCTCGCGACCTCAAACGCGCCAAGTACACCGGCACCGAGCGTCCACACCTGCAAGGTAAAAACATTGCGCTGATCTTCGAAAAAACCTCGACCCGCACCCGTTGCGCATTCGAAGTGGCGGCCCACGACCAGGGCGCACATGTGACGTACATTGATCCGGTCTCTTCGCAAATCGGCCACAAGGAAAGCATGAAGGACACCGCCCGGGTTCTGGGGCGCATGTTCGATGCCATCGAATACCGTGGCTTTGCTCAGGAAATCGTGGAAGAGCTGGCCAAGTACGCTGGGGTGCCCGTCTTTAACGGCCTCACCGCCGAGTTCCACCCGACCCAAATGATCGCCGACGTGCTGACCATGCGCGAACACAGCGACAAGCCCCTGCATAACATCAGCTACGCGTACCTGGGCGATGCCCGCAACAACATGGGCAACTCGTTGCTGATGATCGGCGCCAAACTGGGTATGGATGTGCGTATCGGGGCACCGAAAAGCCTCTGGCCTGAAGAGTCGTTTGTTAAACAGTGCCAGGAATTCGCCAAGGAAAGCGGCGCCAAAATCACCCTGACCGAAGACCCGAAAGCGGCGGTCAAAGGCGTGGATTTCATCCACACCGACGTCTGGGTTTCGATGGGTGAACCGGTAGAAGCCTGGAACGAGCGCATCAAACTGCTGCTGCCTTATCAGGTCAACACCGACATGATGAAAGCGGCCGAAAACCCTCGTGTGAAATTCATGCACTGCCTGCCCGCGTTCCATAACTGTGAAACCAAAGTCGGCAAAGATGTGGCGGAGCACCACACCAACCTGAAAAACGGTATTGAAGTGACTGAAGAGGTGTTCGAGTCTCCTGCCAACATCGCCTTCGAGCAGGCTGAAAACCGCATGCACACCATCAAGGCAATCCTGGTGTCGGCACTGGCTGATATCTAAAGCCCTTTGAAGGGCGAGCTTGTTTGCGATGCAAGCGATGCGGCTTGTTGCTCAAAGCGCGTTGCCGGCATGGCGAGCAAGCTCACCTCTTACAGGATTTGAGTCGCTCGCCACCCCCTATAAGGACATTTTCTATGCGTATCGTCGTTGCACTGGGCGGTAACGCCCTCTTGCGTCGCGGTCAACCCATGACCGCAGAGAATCAGCGCGAAAACATCCGCACCGCCACCGCACAAATTGCTCGAATTGCCCCGGGCAATGAGCTGGTAGTTGCCCACGGCAATGGGCCCCAGGTTGGCCTGCTCTCCTTGCAAGCCGCGGCCTACACCGATGTCAGCCCCTACCCGCTGGATGTGCTCGGCGCCGAAACCGAAGGCATGATCGGCTACATGATCGAGCAAGAACTGGGCAACCTGCTGCCTCAGGAAGCACCTTTCGCCACCTTGCTGACCCAGGTTGAGGTCGACCCGAAAGACCCGGCCTTCCAGAACCCGACCAAGCCGATTGGTCCGGTCTACAGTGAAGCGGAAGCCAAACGCCTGGCGGCGGAAAAAGGCTGGAGCATTGCACCCGATGGCGACAAGTTCCGCCGCGTGGTCGCCAGCCCGAAACCGAAGCGCATCTTTGAAATCCGCCCGATCAAATGGCTGCTGGAAAAAGGCACCATCGTGATCTGCGCGGGCGGCGGCGGCATTCCGACCATGTACGGTGAAGATGGCAAACTGCAGGGCATCGAAGCGGTCATCGACAAGGATCTGGCCTCCTCCCTGTTGGCTCAGCAACTGGGAAGCGACCTGCTGGTCATCGCCACAGACGTCAACGCCGCGTTTATCGACTGGGGCAAGCCAACGCAAAAAGGCATCGCCCAGGCCCACCCGGATGAACTGGAAAAACTCGGGTTCGCCTCGGGTTCAATGGGCCCAAAGGTCGAGGCGGCCTGCGAGTTTGCCCGCAAGACCGGCAAGACCGCCGTGATCGGCGCACTGTCGGATATTGAAGCGATTGTTCAGGGCACCGCAGGAACCCGTGTCAGCACTGAAAAATCCGGAATCACCTACTATTGAACCCTGGGGCAGACCTGGCGGTCTGCCCTTTATCCCCAGCTCAAGGAGTACCCCTATGGCCTCGTTCGAACCCGGGCACTTGCATATCCACCGAGAACCCCTGCAGCCGGGTGACTTTGGGTATGACATCAAAATCGATTACCAGGTCGTTCAAGATCCCAAGGAAGGCAAGTCGATGCAATTCGACATGCACGGCAAGATCAACAACACGGACTTCAAGGAGTCCTTTACCTTGCCCAAGGATATGGCCTACAACTTTGCCCATGATGCATTCCAGATTGCCGTGAAGTACGGCATCCCCAAAACCGCTGACATCCGCGCGATGCATGGCTATTACGACAAAATGTTCAGCGACGTTCTGGCCCAGCTCAACCACAAGCCCGGCGACCCGATAAAGCCCGAACATCTCGAATAGGATCGCTGCGCGCGGCTCCAGCGCATGTAGCCGCTGCCACAGGCTGCAAAAAGGACCGAAGAGCCTTCAATGTTTTTGGGCCGCGGCCTCAGGATGTCCGTCGCAGTTGTCGAGTGGAACGAGGCGATGTCCGCCCCCTCTTGGGGAGGCCACGGGGACTTGCGCATTTCACCATTCCCCAAGGCCAAGGCATACTGGCCACCTCCAGTCCTGAAGTGTTCGTTTTTACCATGCGTATCCATGTCAGCTTTATCGACCGAGTCGGCATCACCCAGGAAGTCCTGGCATTGCTTGGCGGGCGTAATCTCAACCTGGATGCGGTGGAAATGGTGCCACCCAACGTTTACATCGATGCCCCGACGCTGAGCCCGCAAGTGCTCGACGAACTGCGCGAAGCGCTGTTCAGGGTCAAGGGCGTACAGTCGGTCATGGTGGTCGACATCCTTCCCGGCCAGCGTCGCCATCTGCAACTTGATGCGCTGCTCGCTGCCATGACGGACCCCGTACTGGCGCTGGACAGCGACGGGCATGTACTGCTGGCCAACCCGGCACTTGTGGCGTTATATGGCCGCGAACCGACAGGCAAGAGCATCGGCGAGCTGTTTGCCGATCCAGGCTTGCTTGATGTGTTGCTCGAGAACGGTTTTCGCCTGCCATTGCGCGAAGTCACGCTCAACGGGCATCCGTTGATGCTCGACGCGACGCCCATCACCGACGCGGGGGCCCTGCTCACCCTGTATCAACCGAGCCGCATCGGCGAACGACTGGCGGCGCTGCACCACGATCACGCTGAAGGCTTTGATGCCCTGCTGGGCGACTCGCCTGCCATTCGCACGCTCAAGGCCCGGGCACAGCGCGTCGCGACCCTTGACGCTCCGCTGCTGATCCAGGGCGAAACCGGTACCGGTAAAGAACTTGTGGCCCGCGCCTGCCATGCCATCAGTGAGCGTTTCGGTGCGCCTTTTCTGGCCCTGAACTGCGCGGCACTCCCCGAAAACCTGGCTGAAAGCGAGCTGTTCGGATACGCCCCCGGTGCTTTTACCGGTGCTCAACGCGGCGGCAAACCGGGATTGATGGAACTGGCCAACAACGGGACGGTTTTCCTCGACGAAATCGCTGAAATGTCACCTTATCTGCAAGCCAAGCTGCTGCGTTTTTTAAACGATGGCAGCTTCCGCAGAGTCGGGGGCGAACGCGAGGTCAAGGTCAATGTCCGGATCCTCAGCGCGACCCACCGCAACCTCGAAAAAATGGTCAATGAAGGCACCTTTCGCGAAGACCTGTTCTATCGCCTGAACGTGCTCAATATCGAAGTGCCCCCTCTGCGAGAACGGGGCCAGGACATTTTGCTGCTGGCGCGCACCTTCATGCAGCAGGCTTGCACCCAGATCCAGCGCCCCGTGTGCCGTCTGGCCCCCGGAACCTACCCGGCCCTGCTGGGCAACCGGTGGCCGGGTAACGTGCGCCAATTGCAGAACGTGATTTTTCGTGCGGCGGCCATTTGCGAAAGCTCGCTGGTCGATATTGGCGACCTGGACATTGCCGGGACCTCGGTGGCACGGCAAAGCGACAGTGAAGTCGAGACCCTGGAGCACGCCGTCGAGACCTTTGAAAAAGCGCTGCTCGAAAAGCTTTACGTCAACTACCCCTCTACCCGGCAATTGGCTAGCCGTTTGCAAACCTCTCACACTGCAATTGCGCATCGGCTGCGCAAATACGGTATCCCCGGCAAAGCCTGACGTCTTTGGCTGGCGTGTACTAAAATCATTCCACTGGAATGATTTCGATACAAGGCCGCCATACCTCCACTGCGCAAGGCTTTGATCCTCATCGTTTTTTTTACAGCCTCACAGCTGTAGCGATTTCGCTACAGCGCTGAGGTTTTGTCGCGCCCGGATATTCACTAACCACCTGAAAACATTAGCTTTTCACAAACTGGCAGTCATCTTGCAGTAAATATCTCAAAGAGCTCGGCCCTGCACGAGCATTCAACTGTGACCACCAGACATGTCTGGCCTGAGGATTTTCCATGAGCGAATTGCGTTTTACTGAAGACCACGAATGGCTGCGCGCCGAAGCTGATGGCAGCGTCACTGTGGGTATCACGGCGTTTGCGCAAAACGCTCTGGGTGATGTGGTATTCGTTCAACTGCCTGAACTGCAGTCCTACGCCAAAGGTGCAGAAGCGGCCACAGTTGAATCGGTAAAGGCCGCCAGCGGTGTGTACATGCCACTGGACGGCGAGGTGCTCGAAGTGAACCCGGCACTCGACAGTTCCCCGGAACTGGTCAACGAAGATCCACTGGGTGAAGGCTGGTTCTTCCGCTTCAAGCCCGCCGATGCCGATGCGGTCGGTCAATTGCTGGATCAAGACGCGTACGATCGCTTGATCAAAGCCCAAGATGACGTGTGAGGAACTTGCCATGACCGTCAATCTCAGCACTGCCAATGAATTTATCGCGCGCCACATTGGTCCGCGTCAGGCCGATGAACAGGCCATGCTCGCCACCCTGGGCTTTGATTCCCTTGAGGGCCTGAGCGCCAGCGTGATCCCGGAAAGCATCAAGGGCACCAGCGTCCTCGACTTGCCGGCCGGCCAAAGCGAAGCCGACGCACTGGCCTCGATCAAGGCCATCGCGGCCAAGAACCAGCTGTGCAAAACCTGGATCGGCCAAGGCTATTACAACTGCCACACGCCTTCGCCAATCTTGCGCAACCTGCTTGAAAATCCGGCCTGGTACACGGCTTACACGCCGTATCAGCCAGAAATTTCGCAAGGCCGCCTCGAAGCCTTGCTCAACTTCCAGACCTTGATCAGTGACCTCAGCGGCCTGCCGATCGCCAATGCCTCCCTGCTCGATGAAGCCACCGCAGCGGCCGAGGCCATGACGTTTTGCAAACGTTTGAGCAAAAACAAAACCAGCCACGCCTTTTTTGCCTCAAGCCACTGTCATCCGCAAACCCTCGACGTGCTGCGCACCCGTGCCGAGCCACTGGGTATCGAAGTAGTGGTGGCGGATGAACGCGAGCTGACCGACGTCTCGGCCTTCTTCGGTGCCCTGCTGCAATACCCGGCGAGCAACGGTGATGTGTTCGATTACCGTGAACTGGCTGAGCGCTTCCACGCCGCCAACGCACTGGTTGCCGTGGCAGCCGACTTGCTGGCCCTGACCTTGCTGACCCCGCCGGGCGAGTTTGGCGCTGACGTGGCCATCGGCAGTGCCCAGCGCTTTGGTGTGCCATTGGGCTTCGGTGGTCCGCACGCGGCCTATTTCGCCACGCGTGACGCGTTCAAGCGCGACATGCCAGGACGTCTGGTTGGGGTTTCGGTTGACCGTCACGGCAAACCTGCACTGCGCCTGGCGATGCAAACCCGCGAACAACACATTCGCCGCGAAAAGGCCACGAGCAACATCTGTACCGCGCAAGTGCTGCTGGCCAACATCGCCAGCATGTATGCGGTGTATCACGGTCCTCAAGGCCTGACAAACATCGCCCGCCGCGTTCATCAACTCACTGCGATTCTGGCCAAAGGCCTGAGCACGCTGGGGCTGAAGGTCGAGCAAAGCCACTTTTTCGACACCCTGACCCTGAACACCGGCAGCGCAACGCCAGCCCTGCACGACAAGGCACACGCCCGGCGCATCAATCTGCGCGTGGTGGACGACACTCGCCTGGGGCTGTCGCTGGACGAAACCAGCACCCCCGCCGATGTGATCGCACTCTGGACCCTGTTCGCGGCTGACGGCCAGGCCCTGCCTGACTTCGACGATCTGGCAAATACCGTCACCGGCACCCTGCCGGCGGCGCTGTTGCGTCAGTCACCGATTCTCAGCCATCCGGTCTTCAACCGTTACCACTCCGAAACCGAACTGATGCGTTACCTGCGTCGTCTGGCGGACAAGGACCTGGCGCTGGACCGCACCATGATCCCCCTGGGCTCGTGCACCATGAAGCTGAACGCTGCCAGCGAAATGATCCCGATCACTTGGGCCGAGTTCGGCAACTTGCACCCGTTTGCCCCCGCCGAGCAAAGCCTGGGCTATCAGCAACTGACCACCGAGCTGGAAGCCATGCTCTGTGCCGCCACCGGGTATGACGCCATCTCCCTGCAGCCGAACGCAGGTTCTCAAGGTGAGTATGCCGGTCTGCTGGCCATTCGTGCCTACCACCAGAGCCGTGGCGAAGAACGTCGCGACATTTGCCTGATCCCGTCCTCGGCCCACGGCACCAACCCGGCCACCGCCAATATGGCCGGGATGCGCGTCGTGGTGACCGCATGCGATGCCCGCGGAAACGTCGACATCGAAGACCTGCGCGCCAAAGCCATCGAGCACCGCGATCACCTCGCGGCACTGATGATCACCTACCCGTCGACCCACGGTGTGTTTGAAGAAGGCATCCGCGAGATCTGCGGCATCATTCATGACAACGGCGGCCAGGTGTATATCGACGGCGCCAACATGAACGCCATGGTCGGCCTGTGTGCTCCTGGCAAGTTCGGGGGCGACGTGTCGCACCTCAACTTGCACAAGACGTTCTGCATTCCCCACGGTGGCGGAGGCCCGGGCGTCGGCCCGATCGGCGTCAAATCACATCTCACGCCATTCCTGCCGGGTCATGGCACGATGGCGCGCAAAGAAGGCGCCGTGTGTGCTGCACCTTTTGGCAGCGCGAGCATTCTGCCGATTACCTGGATGTACATCCGCATGATGGGCGGCGAAGGCCTGACACGGGCTTCACAGCTGGCAATTCTGAATGCCAACTACATTGCCCGCCGCCTCGAAGAGCACTACCCGGTGCTGTACTCGGGCAGCAACGGCCTGGTTGCACACGAATGCATCCTCGACCTGCGCCCGCTCAAGGACAGCAGCGGCATCAGCGTGGATGACGTGGCCAAGCGCCTGATCGACTTCGGCTTCCATGCACCGACCATGTCGTTCCCGGTAGCTGGCACGTTGATGATCGAACCGACCGAAAGTGAATCCCGGGAAGAGCTGGATCGCTTCTGCGAGGCCATGATCCAGATCCGCGAAGAGATTCGCCAAGTCGAAAACGGCAGCCTGGACAAAGAAGACAACCCGCTGAAAAACGCCCCGCACACCGCTGCAGAAATCGCCGGTGAATGGACCCATCCGTACAGCCGCGAACAAGCCGTGTACCCGGTTGCCTCCCTGATCGAAGGCAAATACTGGCCACCGGTAGGTCGCGTCGACAACGTATTCGGTGACCGAAACCTGGTCTGCGCCTGCCCGTCCATCGAAAGCTACCAGGAGGCATAACCCTGCCCGTAGCCGCTGCCAAAGGCTGCGTCCGATTGCGAAGCGATCGTGATACCTGAACTCAGGTTTTACGACAGCTGCCGGACGCAGCCTGCGGCAGGGCTACAGGATCGCGATCCTTCTCAGCCAATAAATCTATAAGAAACCGGAGAACCCTATGTCGTTAAGCGTGTTCGACCTGTTCAAGATTGGCATCGGCCCTTCCAGCTCACATACCGTCGGCCCCATGCGTGCCGCTGCGCGCTTCGCTGAAGGCTTGCGTCGCGATGGCTTGCTGCAGGCCACTGCCAGTATAAAAGTGGAGCTCTACGGCTCCCTCGGCGCCACCGGTAAAGGTCACGGCAGCGACAAGGCTGTGCTGCTTGGGCTTGAAGGTGAACACCCGGATACCGTGAATACCGAAACCGTGGCCGACCGTTTGGCCGCGATTCGTGCCAGCGGGCGTTTGAATCTGCTGGGCGAGCACCCCATTGATTTCAACGAAAAACTGCACCTGGCGATGATTCGCAAGCCTCTGCCCTTTCACCCCAACGGCATGATTTTTCGTGCGCTGGATGCCGCCGGCATTCAGATCCGCAGCCGCGAGTATTACTCGGTTGGTGGTGGCTTTGTCGTGGACGAAGGCGCTGCAGGTGCAGACCGTATCGTTGAAGACAGCACCGAACTGAAGTACCCGTTCAAGACCGCCAAAGATTTGCTGCGCCATTGTGTGACCCACAACCTGTCGATCAGCCAGGTCATGCTGGCCAACGAGAGCGCCTGGCGCCCCGAATCAGAAACCCGCCAGGGTTTGCTGCAGATCTGGCAAGTCATGCAGGACTGTGTCAGCGCAGGCTGTCGCAACGAAGGCATTTTGCCTGGCGGTTTGAAGGTCAAGCGACGCGCCCCTGCCCTGTACCGTCAACTGTGCTCAAACCCGGAAGCCTCTTTGCGCGATGCGCTGTCAGTGCTCGACTGGGTCAACCTGTATGCGCTGGCGGTCAATGAAGAAAACGCCAATGGCGGGCGCGTGGTCACGGCCCCCACCAATGGGGCTGCCGGCATTATCCCCGCCGTGTTGCATTACTACATGCGCTTTATCGGCGGGGCCAACGAAGACGGCGTGGTGCGGTTTCTGCTGACCGCGGCAGCCATCGGCATCTTGTACAAAGAGAACGCCTCTATCTCAGGGGCAGAAGTCGGTTGTCAGGGCGAGGTCGGTGTCGCCTGCTCCATGGCGGCAGGCGCGTTGTGCGAGGTGCTGGGTGGCAGTGTGCAGCAAGTGGAAAACGCCGCTGAAATTGGCATGGAGCACAACCTCGGCCTGACCTGCGACCCGATCGGCGGGCTGGTACAAGTGCCGTGCATCGAACGCAATGCCATGGGCTCGGTCAAGGCGATCAACGCTGTACGCATGGCACTGCGCGGCGACGGCCAGCATTTTGTCTCGCTCGATAAAGTGATCCGCACCATGCGTCAAACCGGCGCCGACATGAAAAGCAAATACAAAGAGACCGCCCGCGGTGGTCTGGCCGTCAATATTATTGAGTGCTGATTTTTAAGGAGTCACGAATGTCCACCGAGCAACTGCTTAAAACCCCGCTGCACGCCCTGCACCTTGAACTCGGTGCCCGAATGGTACCGTTCGCCGGTTATGACATGCCTGTCCAGTACCCGCTGGGCGTGATGAAAGAACACCAGCACACCCGTGAACAGGCCGGTCTGTTTGACGTGTCGCACATGGGCCAGATTCGCCTGAGCGGCGCAGATGCCGCCAGAGCACTGGAAACCCTGGTGCCGGTCGACATCATCGACCTGCCTGTGGGCATGCAGCGCTATGCCATGTTTACCAACGAGCACGCTGGCATTCTTGACGATCTGATGGTCGCCAACCTGGGCAATGATGAGCTGTTTCTGGTGGTGAACGCCGCTTGCAAGGATCAGGACCTGGCTCATTTGCGCAAGCACCTGAGTGCACATTGCGAAATCCAGCCCCTGTTTGAAGAGCGCGCCCTGCTCGCCCTGCAAGGCCCGGCAGCCGTTGAGGTGCTGAAACGCCTGGCCCCGGAAGTGGCGAACATGACCTTCATGCAATTTGCCCCGGTCAAACTGCTGGGCGCGGACTGCTATGTCAGCCGCTCGGGCTACACCGGTGAAGACGGCTTTGAGATTTCAGTCCCCGCAGAGCAGGCTGAGGCACTGGCACGCCATCTGCTCGCAGACCCGCAAGTACAAGCTATCGGCCTGGGCGCACGGGACTCGCTGCGCCTGGAAGCCGGCCTGTGCCTGTATGGGCATGACATGAACGCCAGCACCACACCGATTGAGGCCAGCCTGCTCTGGGCCGTCTCCAAGGCACGTCGTGCAGACGGCCCACGGGCAGGTGGCTTCCCGGGTGCCGAAACCCTGTTTGCCCAGCAGCAAAACGGCGTTTCCCGCAAACGCGCAGGCTTGCTGCCGCAGGAGCGCACCCCGGTTCGGGAAGGCGCTGAAATCGTCGATGCCAACGGCACGGTGATTGGCTCCGTGTGCAGCGGCGGATTTGGCCCCACATTGGGCGCACCGTTGGCAATGGGCTATCTGGATATTGCATTCACCGCGATTGATTCAGAAGTGTGGGCCATCGTGCGCGGTAAACGGGTTCCGATGAAAGTCTCGAAGATGCCATTTATTACACCCCGTTATTACAGAGGCTAAGGTTCAAACTTAACGTTGGCAGTTACCTGTTTACGCTACTTGCGTAGACGGTAACTGCCCTGTTTAGACGGCAATCTTTCGATAGCGAAAATACAGCCTGAACTTGAACATAATTGAACCGCTTCATGTCATTTCCTGAAACTCCAAACACCCTTTATTACCTGGTATCGGAGGGCTATTGCCGGGGCTTGTTTTTTCAACTCCGGTTTCGTAGAGTTTGTTTACTGTGTTTGCATGGGTCGCTGGAATCGTGACCTGGGCAGTAGCTCTACGTTTGCTACAACCCGTTCGGCGTCTCTTACTTTCCTGCAACCCAGCACCAGTCCTCTTTCCCGTGAAAGTGGCTGTCATTCATTGTTAGCGTCAAGGAATTAAGAAATGTCCCAACGTCAGAGCGGTACCGTTAAGTGGTTTAACGACGAAAAAGGCTTCGGCTTCATCACTCCAGAAAGCGGTGCAGACTTGTTCGTGCACTTTCGTGCCATTCAAGGCAACGGCTTCAAAAGCCTCAAAGAAGGCCAAAAAGTGACCTTCATCGCAGTTCAGGGTCAAAAAGGCATGCAGGCTGACGAAGTTCAAGCCGAAGCCTAAGCTTCTCGCACAGAAAAGCCTCTGATGGTGCCATCAGAGGCTTTTTTATGAGCGCAATTCCGTAAGATGGCTTTTTTCCTGCGAGAGACCCCCTGCCATGTCGAAACTTCCTCTAAGCCCTCAAGGCGATTTCCCCGCCGTTGGTCTGGGGCGCCGCCTGGCAGCCATCTTCTATGACTTCCTTCTCTGCACGGCCTTGCTGATTGTCACCACCTTCATCTACAAACTGATCATGATGAGCTTCATCGGCGAAGCCAAGCTCAGGGCTTTATCGGAGTCAGGCGCACTGGATGGTGACCCTTTGCTTTCAACTCTTTTATTCTTCGTCCTGTTTGCCTTCTTTGCGAAGTTCTGGACCCACTCGGGCCAAACCTTGGGTATGCAGGTCTGGGGCGTTCGCGTGCAAAATGCTGATGGCAGCGCCATTACGCTGTGGCAGGCTCTGCTGCGCTTTATTGTTTCCATTGCCTCCTGGTTATGCTTCGGACTGGGCTTTATCTGGTCAATCTTCGATAAACAAAAGCGCACCTGGCACGACATGTACTCCAACAGCCAGTTGGTAAGAATTCCCAAGCAAAAGAAATAACCCAAACGAAAAAGCCCGTATCTCGCGATACGGGCTTTTTTTGCAACCCCGTCAGAGACGAGTCGAGTACGCCTTACTCGGCCAGTTTGAAGGTGATGAAGCTCGCACGGCCTTGACGCAGAACCCGCATCGACACCGAGCGGTTTTTCGGCAAGGCCTTGGCAATTTCAGCAAACTGCTTGGCATCGCTGATTGCCTGGTTGTTCAAGTGCGTAATCACATCGCCAGGCTGCAAGCCAATCAAGGCTGCCGGACCATCCTGCACATTCTTGATGACCACGCCGCCTTTGATGTCGTTGGCCCTCTTCTGCTCTTCGCTCAAGTTGGCCACCGCCACACCCAGGCGATTACTGCTCTGATCGGCACCCGCAGGCGAGCCAAACTCTTTCCCTTCATCAGGGATGGCACCAACGGTCAGATCCAGGGTTTTGCGTTTGCCTTCGCGAACCACTTCAAGAGATGCCTTGCCACCCGCCTTTAGCGCGCCCACAAGATGTGGCAAATCAGCTGACATGATAATCGGCTGACCATTCATGCTCAGGATCACATCACCTACTTGCAAGCCGCCTTTGGCGGCCGGGCCATCATCCAGCACCTGAGCGACCAGCGCGCCAGCCGGTTTCTCAAGCCCGAACGACTCGGCCAGATCCTTGTTGACCTCTTGAATCACGACGCCCAACCAGCCACGGCTGACCTTGCCGCCACTTTTGAGCTGATTGGATACATCCATCGCCACATCGATAGGAATGGCGAAGGACACGCCCATGAAACCACCGGAGCGAGTATAGATTTGCGAGTTGATACCGACGACTTCACCCGCCAGGTTGAACAGCGGACCACCGGAGTTGCCAGGATTGATTGGCACGTCGGTCTGGATAAACGGTACGTAGCTTTCATTCGGCAAGCTGCGACCGATGGCGCTGATGATGCCTTGGGTTACGGTGTGGTCAAAGCCGAACGGCGAACCGATTGCAACCACCCACTGACCGGCCTTGAGGTCCTGGGATTTGCCCAGCTTCAAGACTGGCAGGTTCTTGCCCTCGATTTTCAGCAATGCGACATCGGAGCGTGGATCGGTACCGATCAGCTTGGCTTTCATTTCGCTGCGGTCAGACAGTCGCACGATGATCTCATCAGCATCCGCCACCACGTGATTGTTGGTGAGGATGTAACCGTCCGGTGAAATGATAAAGCCCGAGCCCAGGGATTGGGCTTCGCGCTGACGCCCGCCCTGGCTTGGCGGAATGCTGCGCTCAAAAAAGTCACGCAAGCCTGGTGGCAAACCTTCCAGGTCGGGCATAGGCCCCATATTGGAGACTTTACGATCCGGGAGTTTTTGCGTGGTACTGATGTTCACCACCGCTGGCGAAGCTTGCTCGACCAGTTGTGTGAAATCAGGTAACTGAGCTTCGGCCAATGCCGGCACGGCCTGCCCAAGCATCAGTACGGCCGCGAAAATGGGTAAGTAAGATTTCAATCGAGGCATTGATATACAGCTCCCGTTGATAGCAAGCAGAATTAAACGGCAGGTCCAAAAATCAACGCTAGCATAGACCGCTTTTCGGACCCCTGAATGCAAACAAGGCCAGAGCCTTGATGGCTCTGACCTCTATATAAGGAATAAAAAACGTAAGGCAAGTCGTAATTCCTACCAGCTGTTTCAGCGCATTACTTGGACTTTACCTCTGGGGCATCCTTGCCGGCGCGCACCGAGAGAGCAATGCGCTCAGCAGTCCCCATCGGAATTTCGCCGACCACCGTCGCCATCATGTCCCCCTCAGGCGTAGTGAGATGCCGGGAAACTGCAACGGTAGGGCCCAACTGAACCCGGGCGTCAGGTACGGCTGAACCTTTCAAAGGCTCCAGAAACACCGAAAAACGCGTCATGCCATCATCATACAAAAGGCTGGTGACTTCAGATTTTGTACGTGGATCACGGCGTACAACGCTGCTGATCTGTTCAAAACCGGGCGGCAACCAGTCGGAATGCCAGGCATGGGTATTATCGGTGGCGGCAGGTGGCGTCTGCGCAGTGACAATCGGTCGACATTGAGCTGTCGGCTTGAGTTCATTGTCATTCGGAGGCGTCGTATCAAGGCTTGTAAACTGGAAGCGCTCAAGCAACTGCCCTTTGTCATTGAGCAACAATGACTTGAGCGGCAACCCGGTCTCACGGTCCAGATACAGTTCAAACCCGTAGCGGTGCTGGTCGCGGGGAGAGAGCGCAATTACGGCGACAGGCCGCCCCGCCACCCTTGAGTCACCGGTTTTCTCTACCGAGTACCAGTCGTTCAGGCGCGAGGTATCCAGCTGCCGGCTGGAGGGCGCAGAGATATCTCCGGGGGTGGGAATAACCTTGCCTGTGACACATTCGGTGCGCCCACCGGCACGAACGACTTCTTGCGCAGGGCCATCCAGTCGCATCAATCGTTCACGAACGTCCCCATCCTGCACACGGTGCCAGATGCTGTGGGTAGAAAAACTACCGTTGCGCTCGTAAACAAAAGTGCCTTTGTAGCTTTGCTGTTGATCAGCCTGCCCAAAGCGTTTAAGCCAGTTCTGGGCTTCATCTGCCTGGGCTGGTACGACAAACCAGCCGCTGAGCAGAAGAGGTAATAAGGGTAGGACGCGCATGTTTGTCCTTAACGGTCATCCTGGCTGGCAGCACGGGCATACGGCAGAGGGCTATCAGTCCCTTTTGACGCAGCCTGCTGGGCATGCTGGCGCAGGTAACCCGGCAAACGCTGATCATGCCAGCCAGGTTGGCCTTGCAAGACACCATTGGCCATCGGCCCTGTGCCTTGATCAGAGCTCTCGCTGTAGTTGGCCAGTACCGCAGGACCTTTAGCCGTTGGAGCACTCAGGCTTTGCTGGCTGTCTTGCTGAGCCAGCTGGGCACCTGCGATATCATCCTGGTTGTACAGTCTTACGCCTGCCAATACTGCAACAGTCACCGAAGCAGCGACAGCCAGACGGCCAATAGTACGCCACGGGCCACGTGTAACTTTGGCCGGGGTCTGCTCTTCGGCCAATGCCGCCGACACGGCAGATGCGATGTCCAGGCGTGGAATCAGCAGGTCCTTGTGCATCACAGCACGGGCCACTTGGTAGCGAGACCAGGTGTCACGCGTTTGTGCATCGTCGAAGGCATTCAATACCCGACGTAGTTCCAGTTCGTCCGCTTCGTTATCCATCACCGCGGACAGCGATTCCTGCAGGGCTTCACGACTCATGGCGGTTCCTCTCTTGGCTGTCGCCGCTGTCTCAGTTTTCCTGCAACAACGGCTGCAGGGCTTTATCGATGGCTTCCCGAGCGCGGAAAATCCGGGAGCGCACGGTACCCACCGGACATTGCATGACGCTCGCAATGTCCTCGTAACTCAGACCATCAAACTCACGTAAAGTTAACGCCGTTCGTAAGTCTTCTGGCAGTAACTGAATCGTGCGATGAACCGTACCCTCGATCTCATCCCGGAGCAAAGCGCGCTCCGGCGATTCGAGATCCTTAAGACCATGATCACCATCGTAAAATTCAGCGTCTTCAGAACTGACATCACTGTCTGGTGGACGCCGACCGCGTGATACCAGATAGTTTTTCGCCGTGTTAATGGCGATGCGATACAGCCACGTGTAAAAGGCACTGTCACCGCGAAAATTGCCAAGAGCCCGGTAAGCCTTGATGAAGGCCTCTTGAGCCACGTCTTGGGCTTCATGGGTGTCGTGCACAAAACGCACGATCAACCCGAGAATTTTGTGCTGGTATTTCAGCACCAGCAGATCGAATGCACGCTTGTCGCCACGCTGTACGCGCTCGACCAGCTGCTGATCCTCTTCCTGGGTTAGCATGAACACTCCTCATGGGACCAAGAGGAAGGTTGCTTTGCTAATTGAGCAGGCTTGCAAACATAGACTCGGGCTTTACGCAAAAGTTCTCTCCCCCTGGCAAGTTTCCTGCGCACTCGGATTTGGCACGCACGAAAACGCAGCTCGGGCATAGCCGGCTGCGTCGATAATCTTGTCGTTAAATTCTGCTGCCGAAGTCGAAGCTCAAACCCCGCATCGCATTCAACGCTGTTCTCCTGCATTCAGGGCAACCCTCTATGGAACCCCTGGACGTACGAAAAGTTCAAAATAATCGTACGAAGTCTTACCCTAGGATGCCATGAGAATGCGGCAGGGCACGAGCCCTGTTAAGCCCTGAAGGCCTTACAGTTAAATTGTGAAAACGACATGCAGACGCTTCAAGTCTGAGGCACACTTCGTGCCCGCTGTAGTTTCACATGCCACAAAGGCCCGGCTATTGTGCCGATCCCCCCCTCTATATACTAGTGGGCGCTTTTTTTGCGGACGTCAGAAGAATGAGCCAACATTTTCAACATGATGTGCTGGTGATTGGCAGCGGCGCTGCCGGTTTGAGCCTCGCGCTCACCTTGCCCGGCCATATGCGTATTGCAGTCCTCAGTAAGGGCGACCTGGCCAATGGCTCGACGTTCTGGGCACAAGGTGGCGTAGCCGCTGTACTGGACGACACCGACACGGTGCAATCCCACGTTGAAGACACCCTGAATGCCGGTGGAGGCCTGTGTCATGAAGACGCTGTGCGTTTTACCGTCGAACACAGCCGCGAAGCCATCCAGTGGCTGATCGACCAGGGCGTCCCCTTCACCCGTGATGAACCTGCCGATCCAGAACAACCGGGTTTTGAATTTCACCTGACCCGCGAGGGCGGTCACAGCCATCGGCGTATCATCCATGCCGCCGACGCGACGGGTGCAGCCATCTTCAAGACGCTGCTCGAGCAGGCACGGCAACGGCCGAATATCGAGCTGCTTGAACAACGCGTCGCGGTCGACCTGATCACCGAACGGCGCCTGGGCCTGGAGGGTGATCGCTGCCTGGGAGCCTACGTACTCAATCGCGCCACCGGCGAAGTCGACACCTACGGTTCGCGCTTCACCATCCTGGCTTCGGGGGGGGCCGCCAAAGTGTATCTGTACACCAGCAATCCGGACGGCGCCTGCGGCGATGGCATCGCCATGGCCTGGCGTTCGGGTTGCCGGGTGGCGAATCTGGAATTCAATCAATTCCATCCCACCTGCCTGTATCACCCTCAGGCCAAAAGCTTTCTGATCACTGAAGCCCTGCGGGGTGAAGGCGCCCATCTCAAGCTACCCAATGGCGAGCGCTTCATGCACCGCTTTGACCCTCGCGGCGAACTGGCCCCGCGGGACATCGTGGCACGGGCCATCGACCATGAAATGAAGCGCCTGGGCATCGATTGCGTTTATCTGGACATCAGCCATGAGTCCGAAACGTTCATCAAGACCCACTTCCCTACGGTGTACGAGCGCTGCCTTGCGTTCTCCATCGACATCACCAAACAAGCGATCCCGGTGGTGCCCGCCGCACATTACACCTGCGGCGGAGTGATGGTCGACGGCCATGGTCGCACCGATGTACCCGGCCTGTATGCCATCGGAGAAACCAGCTTTACCGGACTGCACGGTGCCAACCGAATGGCCAGCAATTCGCTGCTGGAGTGCTTCGTTTATGCCCGCTCCGCCGCCGCGGACATCCTCAACCAGTTACCGGAAATTTCAATTCCGGTTGCCCTGCCGAGCTGGGATGCGAGTCAGGTTACCGACTCGGATGAAGACGTGATCATTGCCCACAACTGGGATGAACTGCGGCGCTTCATGTGGGACTACGTGGGCATCGTGCGCACCAACAAACGCCTGCAACGTGCGCAACACCGCGTTCGCTTGCTGCTGGATGAGATTGATGAGTTCTACAGCAACTATAAAGTGAGCCGCGACCTGATCGAGTTGCGCAACCTAGCTCAGGTGGCTGAACTGATGATTCGCAGTGCAATGGCCAGGAAAGAATCTCGCGGGCTGCATTACACCCTCGACTACCCGAACATGTTGCCCGAAGCGCTGGACACTATTCTGGTGCCAGCCACCTACGCCGACTGAACTTCAGTCGCACGCGCAAGCGCCGGTGCTGATCCGGCGCCAGCGCGTCGCGGGGAATGCACACGGCCCGCACCCTCCACTCGTCACGCAAGCGAAAACGTACGATCACGGCCCCGGGCAACGCCAGGCTGTCGCGGCGCAATTGTACCGGCTGCCAGCCATCGGCCCGGCTGTACAACTGCCAACCATCGGCATCATGGCGCAAACCGGTAAAGGCGCTGCCATGGGTCAACCGAATGTGCCGTGGAAGGGTCCAGGCCCCATGCTGCAGGCACAACAAAACCCCGAGCACATGTGCCCAGAAAGGAACCGCCAGAAGGTAAATGGAGATCAGCGCCAGTGCCTGGGCTGCAAGATAGGCCGCCAGCAATTGCCCCGAGGCATGCCAGCGGCACTCGAAACACTTACTTGGGCTGGACACGATCCAGAATCATCCGGACCATGCGCTGCAGCTCAGGGTCTTCGGACTCGGAACGTTCCATGAACCAGCCGAACATGTCCTGATCTTCGCACTCGAGCAGTTTGCGATAGCATTCACGGTCCACGTCATTCAAGGTGGCGTACACCTCCTTGACGAAAGGTACCAGCAACACGTCCAGCTCAAGCATGCCGCGACGGCTGTGCCAATAGAGACGATTGAGTTCTACATCTTCGACCATGGAGCGCTCCTCAAATAGAGCGCAAGTATACAGGCCGATCAATCTTAGAACAGTCGGCTTTGGTCGGCCCCATCGATCCGTTGCGAACTACCCATTTGCAGGGCGCACCTCTATGATGTATCCCAGACTTTATTACCTGCGATGACTCATGGCCGACTCTGCTTTTTTCTGCACCCTGAACCACGAAGGTGTTCTTGCTGTTCGCGGCAACGACGCCAGCAAGTTTTTGCAGGGGCAGCTGACCTGCAACCTCAACTACCTGAGCGAAACTCGCTCCAGTCTTGGTGCTCGCTGTACGCAAAAAGGCCGCATGCAATCCAGCTTTCGGATTGTGCTTGAAGCCGATGGCTGCTTGCTGGCGATGGCGCGAGAGCTGGTTGAGCCACAGTTGGCTGACCTCAAGAAGTACGCAGTTTTCTCCAAGTCCAAACTGACGGACGACAGCGATAACTGGGTGCGCTTTGGCCTCAGCCAGGCCGACACGACCCTGGAAAGCCTGGGCATCCAGCTACCCGCTGAAACCGACAGCGTCGCACGGGCCAACGGCCTGATCGCGGTTCGCGCCTCAGCCGGGCGAGCGGAATTGTGGGGGCCGATTGAGCAGGCCGAAAGCCTGCTCCAGCACTTGAAAACACAACTGCCTGAAGCAGACCTCAATCAATGGCTGCTCGGTCAGGTGCGTGCCGGGGTCGGCCAGGTCATGGGCCAGACCCGTGAGCTGTTCATCCCGCAGATGCTAAACCTGCAGGCCGTGGGCGGTGTCAGCTTCAAAAAAGGCTGTTATACCGGTCAGGAAATCGTCGCGCGCATGCAGTATCTGGGCAAGCTCAAACGTCACCTCTACCGTTTGTCGCTCAACGCGGACAGCCCCCTTCCCGCACCGGGAACCCCGCTGTTCATACCCACTCACAGCAGTGCCATAGGCGAAGTGGTGATTGCCGCTCACGCTGAACAGGGCATCGAATTGCTGGCCGTCCTGACCACCGATGCCGCAGAAGCGGGCGACATCCACGTGGGAGACGTGCAAGGCCCTGAGCTATCGCTGCTTGATCTGCCGTATCAACTGGACCGCGATCGCGAAATCCAGCGCTGACAGTCACGCCTTGAAGGCAACACCCAAGGGTCTCATGGCGTTTCATCGCAAGCTGCATTGCGGCCACGATGAAACGTCAACAGAGCCTGGAGAGCAAAAATGAACACGCTGGCGCATAAAGTCCAGATGGACTTGATCAAGGCCATCAACAACGACGATCTGGTTTTACCCACGCTACCTGAAGTGGCGTTGAATATTCGCAAGGCTGCAGAAAACCCCGAAGTGAATGTCAGCCACCTGAGCAAAGTCATCGGCCGGGACACCGCCCTGACTGCGCGCCTGATCAAGGTGGTCAACAGCCCGCTGCTACGCGCCATCAACGAAGTCACCAATCTGCATACCGCCATCACCCGCCTGGGCGTCAACTACAGCAGCAATCTGGCGATTGGCCTGGTCATGGAGCAAATATTCCATGCCCGTTCGGAAGCAGTAGAAAAGAAAATGCGCGACGTGTGGCGTCAAAGCCTGGAAGTCGCCGGTATTTGTTACACGCTGTGCCGCCGCCATACCTCACTCAAGCCTGATCAGGCGGCACTCGGCGGGTTGGTGCATCAAATCGGCGTCCTGCCCATCCTGACCTACGCCGAAGAGCACAATGAACTGCTCTCTGACCCGGTTTCATTGAATCACGTGATCGAGAGCATTCATCCACTGATCGGCGACAAGCTCCTCGCGGTCTGGGAGTTCCCGGAAATGCTGCTGACAATTCCTGGCCAGTACCTGGACTTTACCCGTCAATCCAAAACCATTGACTACATCGATCTGGTGCAAATCGCGACGGTATTCATTGATCAGACCCGCCAGGTACCTTGCACCGGCGTCGAGCTCAGCACCCTGCCAGCCTTCAGAAAGCTGGGCGTCGAGGCCGAATGCCAACGCTTTCAGGAGGAACTGAACTCAGCACGCGGCATGTTTATTTAGCCTCGACACAGTCAACCCGGCTGGCGTACCCCATTCGCCGGCACGAAACTTACCCGCACTTTCAGCCCTCCTTTCGCGCCATCGTGCAGGCTGATTTGCGCCAGATGCGCACGGCAAATTTCCCCGACGATCGCCAATCCCAGCCCCGCGCCCGTCACCTGTTGATGACCCCGGTAAAAACGCTCGAATACTCGCTCGCGGTCTTCAAAAGGAATGCCTGGCCCATCATCTTCGACTTCCAGAATCGCGGGCAGGCTGACTCGCAAAATCACATTGCCCCCGGCCGGCGTGTGAGCCAGGGCGTTGTCCACCAGGTTGCTCAGCAACTCATGTAGCAAGATAGGCTCGCCGTGCAGCCAGACAGCCTGGTCGGCCTCGAGTGCCAATGCAACGCCCCGCGCATGGGCCAGCGGTGCCATGGCCATGCCCAGTTCACGGGCCAATTGACTGAGGTCGAGTAACTGCGCGCGCCCTTCAGCGATGGCTCGCGCGCCATTCTCGATACGGGCCAGCGACAGCAATTGATTCGCCAACTGAGTCAAACGATCGGTGTCTTGCACCGCCTGTTCGAGGGTGTTGCGCCAAGTCTGCGGTTCATATGCGCGCAAGCCAAGTTCGAGCCTAGCCTTGAGTACCGCCAACGGAGTACGCAGTTCATGCGCGGCATCGGCAATAAACTGCGCCTGGCGCTCAAATTGCCCGCGCAAACGTTCGGTAAAGTGATTGATCGCCCGCACCAGCGGTCGCAGCTCCCGCTGTACCGATACCGCAGGCAAGGCACGCAAGTCATCGGGTTCACGCTCTTCAACGGCCGTACGCAAACGCTCCAGTGGACGTAACGCAGCACTCACGGCAAACCACACCACCAACAGCGCTCCAAAGCCCAGCATACCCAGGCGCAACAGGGTGTCGGCCATTAAGCTTCGCGCCATCGCCACGCGAGCTTCGTCGGTTTCGGCGACGCGGATTTCTGCCATGCCATTCATCTCGGGCTCGGTAACGGCCTTCAGCAGACTCACGACGCGCACGTTTTGCCCTTGGTACTGGCCATCATAAAAACGTGCCAGTGCCGGATAGTCATCGGTACGCAGCGTACCGGGCGGCGGCGCAGGCAAGTTCTCGTAGCCCGATATCAGTCGCTGGTGAATATCATTGACCTGATAGTAAATCCGCCCGGCGCTATCGTAGGCAAAGGTATCGAGCGCAACGTAGGGAACGTCCGCACTCAAACTGCCGTCGCGTTGCGACAAACCGGCAGCGATGGTTCGTGCGGACGCCAGCAACGTTCTGTCATAGGCCGTATCGGCCGCTTCACGCCCATTGAAATAGGCACTCAGCCCGCTGGCCAGCATCAATACCACCATCAACAGCGTCAGGTTCCAGAGCAACCCCCAACGCAAACTGTCGAGTTTATGCATCGCGGCCTTCCAGCAAATACCCCAAGCCCCGGAAGGTCACGATCGCAACGGCCTGACCATCGAGTTTTTTGCGTAATCGATGAACATAGATCTCGATGGCATCAGCACTCGCCTCTTCGTCCAGACCAAACACTTGAGCCGCCAGTTGCTCCTTGCTCATCACCCTGCCCGGCCGGGCGATCAATGCCTCCAGCACGGCCTGCTCTCGCGAAGTCAGGGTCAATAGATCATCACCCAGAGAGAAACGTCGAGTACCAAGATCGTATACCAGCGCCCCGCAGCGCTGCTGCCGTTCGCCCCCCAGTACAGTGCGACGCAACAGGGCTTTGACCCGGGCCTCCAGCTCTGTCAGTTCAAACGGCTTGGCCAGGTAATCATCGGCACCGAGATTGAGCCCGTGAACCCTGTCCTTGACGTCACTGCGGGCAGTCAGCATCAACACCGGCAGGGTTTTGCCACGAGCACGCAAACGGGCCAGCACCTCAAAACCATCCATGCGCGGCAACCCCACATCCAGGATTGCCAGCGCATATTCTTCGCTGCTCAAGGCCAGATCCGCAGCGACCCCATCGTGCAGCACATCCACGGTCAAGCCGGTCCCTTTCAAGGCTTGGGCAATACTGTCGGCCAACTGCGGCTGGTCTTCGACCAAAAGAACACGCATGGGATTCACCTCATCTTTTCTTGTGTGGGCCAGGCCCTTCTATGCGCGGAGTGTACAGACGGCAGACAGGCTGTGAAGCCTGAAAACAGGGAAAGACAACTGAAAGGTTAGTGAAAGGTTGGCCGACTAGGATCCCGCAAAAGACAGTTACAATCACGGCAGCTACGTCCCTGTAGCGGTCCGAAAAACGCCTCGATGCGTTTTCGCCAATAAGAACAATAACGGAGCACACCCCGCATGCTGATTATTCAGCCCACAAGCCGCCCTTCTGTTCTGCGCGCATCCATTCGACAAGTACGCCCACATTTTTCTGCCCCGGCGAACACGATATGAGTGCATCCGTGCGCATCCTGGTCATCACCGCCTGTTGCTTGTTCAGCGGTTATTCAATGGCCGAGCCCACACACCCCGAGTGCATTGCTCCGGCGTCACCCGGCGGCAGTTTTGACCTGACCTGTACGCTGGTGAAAAACGCACTGAGCCATGAGAAGCTGCTCAGCACCCCCATGCGCATTACGTACATGCCCGGTGGTGTAGGGGCCGTTGCGTACAATGCCGTGGTTGCACAGCGCCCGGCTGAAGGCGGTACATTGGTGACTTGGTCCAGCGGATCGCTGCTTAATCTGGCGCAGGGCAAGTTCGGGCGCTTCGATGAAAACGCCGTACGCTGGCTCGCGGCGGTCGTCACCAGTTACGGTGCAATCGCAGTAAAAAACGATTCGCCCTACCAAAACCTCGATGATCTGGTTCAAGCGCTCAAAAAAGACCCCAGCAAAGTGGCGATCGGCTCCAGCGGTACAGTCGGCGGCCAGGACTGGATGCAAGCAGCCCTGATCGCCAAGGCGGCAGGCATCAGCCCCCGCGACTTGCGATACGTTGCGCTCGAAGGCGGCGGTGAAATTGCCACGGCATTGCTGGGCGGTCATATCCAGGTGGGCAGCACCGATATTTCCGATTCAATGCCGCACATCCAGAGTGGCGAGATGCGCCTGCTGGCCGTGTTCGCCAATGAGCGTCTCAGCGACCCCGAGATGAAAGATATTCCGACAGCCAAAGAGCAAGGCTACGACATCGTCTGGCCCGTGGTTCGCGGTTTCTATATGGGGCCCAAAGTCAGCGACGAAGACTACGCCTGGTGGAAAACTGCTTTCGACCGGTTACTGGCTTCCCGGTCATTCGCAGAGATGCGCTCCCAGAGTGAGTTTTTCCCGTTCGCAATGACCGGTCCCGAACTGGACACCTACGTGAAACAACAGGTGGCCGACTATAAAACCCTGGCCGTTGAATTTGGCCTGATCAACCATCGCTGATCATTGCCCAGCGCGGCAAAGCTTGTCTCAGGAGTACCCCATGCTGTTGCGCTGCAAGGTTGTCGCCCGACAACCGATCGACCCTGCGCCATGAATAAAACTGCACTGAAACACTGGTGGGGAACCCCTCTGGTCGGCCTCGCAGGTGGCTATCTGGCCAGCCAGATCGGCTGGCCATTGCCGTGGATGGTAGGCTCGCTGCTCGCGATCATCCTGGTACGTTGCCTGAGCCCCTGGCAACTGGCCGAGATCCCCGGCGGACGTAAATGCGGGCAATGGGTGGTCGGTATCGGCATCGGTTTGCACTTCACGCCAGTGGTAATGGAACAAGTACTGACCCATTTTTGGCTGATCTTTTTCGGTGCTTTGCTCACCAGCGTGTCCAGTGTGATCGGGGTATGGCTGATGCGCCGTAGTGGCGAGGATCGTGCCACTGCGTTTTTTTCCAGCATGCCCGGCGGCTCGGGTGAAATGGTCAACCTGGGCGCCCGCAATGGTGCCGTGCTAAGCCGCGTCGCCGCAGGCCAGAGCATCAGGGTACTGACCGTCGTGCTCTGTGTTCCAGCGGCCTTCAAGTTCCTGCTGGGCGAAGGCACTCCCACCTTGCAGCCGGCCACTGTAAATATTTATTGGATGATGTTGCTGTTACCCGCTGGCGCACTTGCGGGCTGGATCTGGCAACGCTTGCGCCAGCCAAATCCCTGGTTGTTCGGGCCGCTGCTGGTCAGCGCCAGTATCAGCCTCATATGGAACCTGCACATTGGCCTGCCCGAGGGCAGCAGCCAAATTGGCCAGTGGCTGATTGGCAGCGGGCTGGGCTGTCACTTCAATCGCGAGTTTTTCCGTCGGGCGCCATCGTTCATCGGCCGCACTCTACTGGGCACAGCCCTGACCATGCTGATTGCCGGGGCCTGTGCGCTGGGCTTGAGCGTATTGACTCACCTCGACCTGCGCTCAATGACACTGGGAATGATGCCGGGCGGCATTGCCGAGATGAGCCTCACCGCACAAACTCTGCAACTGTCAGTGCCGCTGGTAACGGCCATGCAAGTGATGCGCTTGCTGTTCGTGCTGTTCCTGGCAGAGCCCTTGTTTCGATACTGGAACAGACACCACGGCGACTAATGTAAAACATACTCTTGCGCGTAGGATTATTCGCTCAATGTAAGAGCCGCTCCTACAAACTGACTGCGTTGTTGATGCAATACGAGTGCGATTATTTTTAACACGTCAAAACAATCGCACCCGTCCTCTTCAACACACCCAGCAAGAGTTCACCATGACCCATTTCCGTTGCCAATCACAAACACCTGCCAGCCCGCATGACATCCCACACCTGACCCCCAAGGAGCATGAAATACTGGATTGGTGCTCTCGGGGAAAAACATCCGCAGAAATTGCAATCATCCTGAACAAATCAGAAACAACCATCAACTTCCACATGGCCAACTTGCGCGCAAAATTCAATGTCACTTCACGCCACGCGGCTGTACTCAAAGCCATAAAACTGGGTATGGCAACATTGCCCTGAGCGGTATTGCACAGAGATAAAACCATGCCTCTATTCACTGCGATGACTGCCTTAACCCATGACATGAACAATGAACTCATGCATTTCGTCCAGAACGGCGTTCCTGATTCCGGTCTGCTTGTCCTGCTCGCCATGATTGATCCGGATGCCGCCCTTGGCGCAGTGCTGGGTGGCTGGGTCGTGACGCGTTCGCGCCGGACTTTAAAACGCTGGCAACACATAGCATCTTTGGCACTGAGTGCCTGTGTCGGGTATTTATTTACACCGGCCGTCGCCCCTCACTTACCCGGTTTGCCCGTGAGTGTTACGGCATTCATTTGTGCGCTGCTCGCCCTCCCCATCAGTATTAAAGTCATGACATGGGTAAACACAGCAGACATTGCCGATATCCTGCGTCGATTAAGGTGGCCGAAATGATTCACAAGCGCTTTATTATTGTTTCAAGCCGGGTAGCCAGCGTTTCAATACGATTATTCATGACCTGCAGACGGTTCTTTTCTTCCACCCACTTATAAATTATTTTCTGGTCCGTCTCATCCAGCTCCCGAAATACCTGCAGCATCTTTTGTTCTTGAGTGTTCAGCCTGTCTACCGCCTCACACAAACACGAGCAGGTGGATAAGCGCATGGAACCGTGGCCACCAAACAACCAGTCAAGGGAAATACCCTGTTCCCTGGCTATGTCTATGCATATTGAGTACGGAATACTGTCTCGCCCTTTCCAGCTACTCAGTGTCTGCGGACTGACACCCAGTACTTCGGAAAGACCGGAATCTGTTTTAACCTGAGTGACATGCTTCAATCGCTCGAGTATTTCAATTGATTTTTTGTTACTCACTTTGAATAACCCTCAATTTGACTTTGTTGTGTTTTTTGGCAAAATTTACTCTTATTGAGTACTTTTTAGAGCCAAGATATGCAACCTGATAAGTCAAAAGCACTTGCCATTAATAAAGAGCCCCAAGAAAAATCGCAACACTTAACAAAAGCTATCAGAAATATCACATATCAAACGCCATAAATCTTACAAGAAAATGTAATAAAACAATTTATAGATTACGACCTTTACTACCACCGCCAACAACATACCGTCATGCAGGATCAAAGGATGGGTCTTTATTTGAAATTAACGTGCTTTTTAAATCCGGCACTCAACGCTAGTTCAACTGGAGTCAATCATGAGCACCTACAAAATGGTTTGTCCGCATTGCTTGAGCAGGATGCGCATCCGTACCAGCGAAGGTCGGCATATTTTCTTGCGGGTAGCTTACTTGCAATGCACCACTGAAGCCTGCGGATGGTCTGTCAGGGCAGAGTTTGAAATGACCCACGAGCTATCTCCCAGCGGCATGCCCAACCCTGATGTCCACCTGCCCGGCGTCAATCAGGAACTGCGTCAGGCCGCCCTGCCTTGCGACAAGTCGGTCCAACAGACTGCCGGGGCGGGACAATGAGTATTGATCTGGCACAGGTACATGCAGCACCGGGGTTCCTGTCGCGTCTTCGACATGCCTGTATGGGCGATGCCCACTTACTGCCTGGCAGAGCCGACCGACGTGGACGGGCGGGAATGCCCCGGACAGTGCTGGTAAGGCTGGCTCTACTCTGGGGGATGGGGGCGTCCGGGAAGCATCGATTACACCCGGCCTGAGATGGCTCGGTCAATTCTGCAAGCCAGCACACCAGGCGGCCCTACCTGGTGTGTCAAAACAGCCGGACTCGCCGCGCCAACAGGCTTCAAAACCTGAGCATCTGCTTGGGTTATCTAAACCGCCGGAAGTTTCCAGTCGATGGGTGCCAGCCCGTTTTGCTCAAGAAACTTATTGGTTCTGCTGAAGTGACCATTACCAATAAACCCCCGATAGGCAGAGAGCGGTGAAGGATGCACCGAGGTCAGCACCAAATGCTTGGTCGCATCAATCAACTTCTGTTTGCTTTGCGCATGGGCGCCCCATAGCAAAAAGACCAGTTTGGGCTGCTGTTCACTCACCACCTGAATGATCCGGTCGGTGAAATGCTCCCAGCCTTTTTTGGCATGGGAAGCTGCGTTCGCGCGCTCCACGGTCATTGTCGTGTTAAGCAGCAAAACGCCCTGTTCGGCCCAATGCAGCAAGCAGCCATGGTTGGCAATATCGATATTCAGATCGCGCTTGAGCTCTTTATAAATATTGACCAGAGAAGGCGGTACCGATATGCCCGGCGGCACCGAAAAACACAGCCCATGCGCCTGGCCAGGGCCGTGGTAAGGGTCCTGGCCCAGGATCACCACTTTGATCTTGTCCAGAGGCGTCAGGTTCAGCGCGTTGAAAATAAGGGGTCCCGGAGGATAGATTTCTTTACCGGCCACATGCTCCTGGCGCAGAAACTCGCGCAGGTCGGCCATGTAAGGTTTATCGAACTCCTCGCGCAAGGCCTGCTTCCAGACGGGTTCAAGTTTTATACGATCATCCGACGTCATGACTACATCCTGAGAAACAATGGGGCGGACACTAGAAAAGCCCGCCCCCCTTGTCAACGTCCCTGTCTGTTCCGGCCTTGCCAATGACCACCGCGATCACCGCGATTATCACTGCGCTCGTGCCTGCGCTCATGCCTTTGTTCATGCCTTCGTTCATAACGGTGGCCCCGGTCGTAGCCCTGCCGGTAACCACCGCGATAATAGGGCGCCGGACGATAACGGGGCGACGCTTGATAATAGCGGGGGGACGGCGTGTAGTAGCCTCGCTGATAAACAGGGTAGGAGCGGTAACCGCCATACGGATAAGGCGCTGGCGAAGAGTAAACTTCTGAACGGTAGCCTCCATGCCCCGAGTAATAGGGCACACACGCTGACAATGCCAGACCAATCAGAACAATAGAAAGTAGGCGACGATACATGGCGGCCTCCTGGACCGCGAGAGAGCACACACAGCGGCGCTGGGTGGCGACAAATGGCAATGCCATCCGACGCTTGTTATGACCACGAAAACAGCACTTGGTGCCGCCTGTTAAATCCAGCTGCCGAGCGGTATTCAGAAATCCCACACACCGCGCAGTTTGCTATTTAAGATGCGACACCTCTCGACCCCGACCTGACACCGGACAACCGACATGACTACACCCAACCTCTGCCCGGTATGCGGAGCCCGCAATGATTGCTCAATGGCCAGTACCGACACCGAGCACCTGCCCTGCTGGTGCTACGGCGTCAGTATCGACCCGCAAATCATCCGGGCCCTGCCACTTGAACAGCGCGACCAGAGCTGTCTTTGCCCCCGTTGCGCCAACGTCGAACAGCAATTGCCAACAGCGAAATCAGAACCCATCACGTAAGATGCGCGCCTGTATTCCTCATGATTGTTGACCATGCGCATAGACCGCTTTCTGAGCAACCTCCCCCAGTTCAGCCGCCAGCACGTTCGGCTGTTACTGATCGAAAAGCGCATCCGGGTCGATGGTCAGGTCATTTGCGATCCCCATCATGAAATCCGTACATTCAGTCGCATCGAACTCGATGATGGCGTCCTGCAAGACGGTAAGCCGGCGCGCTATTTCATGCTGCATAAGCCGCAGGGGTGCGTCAGTGCCACCCGGGATCCGGAGCACCCCACAGTGCTGGACCTGCTGGATGAACCTGACAAACACGAGCTGCATATCGCCGGCCGACTGGACTTCAATACCAGCGGGTTGATGCTGATTACCAATGACGGGCAATGGTCGCGACGCCTCACCCAGCCGCAAACCAAACTGCCCAAAGTGTATTACGTCGAGACGGAACACATCATCGGCCCCGAGTACATTGACCAGTTCAGGCAAGGCATCTATTTCGCCTACGAAAACCTGACAACCCTGCCCGCCGAACTGGAATTGCTCGGACCTTGCAGCGCCCGCTTGAGCATCGTTGAGGGCCGCTATCACCAGGTCAAACGCATGTTTGGTTATTTCGACAACAAAGTCATACGCCTGCACCGCGAAAGCATCGGCTCATTGGCGCTCGACAGCCTGCTGGCACCCGGAGCCTGGCGCCCGCTCAGCGATCAGGAAATCCAGCTGTTTTGAGAAGGAGCATTCGCTAAAAGCTGAAGCCTGTGCCCACACTTGCCTGTCACAATCCCGGCGCATCATTTGTCTGACCGACGCTCGATTCGCTGGAGTCTGACGCCATGATCAAACCTGAAACGGCTGTGCTCGATGTTCAAGGGCAATTCCGGATTCACACCGAGTTCTACCGCTCGGAGACCGCAGAACACACCATTATTCTGGTCAACGGCTCTCTGGCCACCACCGCGTCATTTTCCCAGACACTAAAAAGCCTGCATCCGCACCTCAACGTCGTGCTTTACGATCAGCCCTATGCAGGCCAATCAAAAGCACACAACCGACATCAGACAATGCTGACAAAAGAACTTGAAGCACAGGTGCTCCTGGAGCTGATCGAGCATTTTGAAGCGAATTACCTGTTGTCATTTTCATGGGGTGGCACCGCAGCACTGACCGCGCTGACAAGCGCCCCCCGACGGATCAAAAAAGCCGTCATCAGCTCGTTCTCGCCGCTCATCAACTCTGCCATGCGCGACTATCTGGAACGAGGCAGCCGCTGCCTGGCCGCTTGCAATCGCACACAGGTCGGGCAACTGGTCAACGATACGCTGGGCAAGCACTTGCCCTCACTGTTCAAGCGCTTCAACTTTCGACACGTCAGCACCCTCGCCGAACACGAGTACGCGCAAATGCATTTCCACATAGACCAGGTACTGACCAGCGACCGCCTGTGCTACCTGAACGCAACCCAAGGCATCGACATACCGGTGTTATTCATCAACGGCGCACTGGATGAGTACACCGCCGCCAGCGACGCACACCACTTTGCCCGTCCCATTCAGAACAGCCAGTTCATTTGTCTGGAAAATACCGGTCACTTTCTGGATATGGAACACAAAGACGCACGTCATATCAGCAAGATTGCCCTGCTGAATTTTTTAACGCCGACCCGTCAGCCGAGTCCGTGCGCGTCATCCCTGAAAGTGACTCAAAACACGCCCAAGGGATTGAACAACCTTGTAAATTTCGCATTACACGAATAAAAACTTCTCATCCAGGCCGACTTCTGGTACAAAGTCAGCCGCTCTACGCGGGTATAGTTTAGTGGCAAAACGAAAGCTTCCCAAGCTTTAGTTGAGGGTTCGATTCCCTCTACCCGCTCCACATCTCTTCTAACTCATTGATTTCACTGGAATCCACTGAGCTGATAGCGAGACAGTCACGTAGTCCTCCTACAAAGGACTCTTACAACGTGACGCAACGCAACAACCTCTACCGCCGTTCGAGCGGAATCTACGTCCTTCGCATCACTGTTCCGGCTCGCTATCGAGTCCAGTTTGGGCAAAGAGAAATCCACGCAACGACTCACTCAAGAGATCTATACAGCGCGAAAGCTGTAGCATGCCGACTATTGGATTTCTGGAACTCACATTTGAGCGAGTTGAAAATGGGTGAGAGAGGGCTACCTGAAGCAAACGTCTTGATGGCTAGAAAGGCAGTTGTAAGCATTAGTGAGCTCAGCGCTGCTAGTGGGCTACCCGCAGAGCATGTGCTCCGAGAGGTGCTCAACAGCAACATCCCTGTAGTCTACGAAGCGCATTCACTACCCGGCTTTCTGGTGGACGACTTTAGAGAGGTCGACTCTGAAAGCGAAATGGGTGGATTCGTCGTCAACAGCGCCATGGACATTGGAGTTCATCACGCCTTCAGCCGCTTCCTGAAGCCCTTCCATCTTCGTGACACTCTACTCAACATCATCGAAACCGGGTTCTCGGAGGAAATTGTATTTCGCATACCCAACCAGAAATGGCAGGCGGCTTTCTTTGACCTACCGGGCGTTCGTGTTACCGCACACACAGCTTTGATCTTGAGGATTCACGCAGACCAGTTTTTCAACCCGACATCATCTCCAACTCCATCTTCAGCATTCGCAAAAGCATATGAATCTCAGCCTCTTCTCAATCCCGAGTTGTCCTATGCGTGCTGTAGACCGGATCGCGCCAAGGAACTCGTTTCATCTTTGATGGATCAGTTTCTGACACGAAAACAAATTAAGTGGAAGCCCGATCAGCAGAAGCGAATGGCTACTCAATGTGGCGCATTTGTTGAGCTAATGAATGATCCTCCACTGGGAGCTCTAAACCGACAACTGATTTGGGACTATGAGATCAAGCTTCGGAAAATGCCTGAAAATAGGTATAGCGCTGCCCGTCGCCATAACACTCAAGACGCCAACCAACTACTCGCATTGGCAGAGGAGCACGGAGAGACTCGCCTTTCATCTGCGAGTGTTGAACGTTACATGGACTCTCTGTCGAGTATGCTTTCATGGGCGGTCGACAATATGATCCTCACTCTAAATCCGGCAAAAAGAGCAATTGAAAAATCGAAAAAAACCACCCGAAACCAAGATGATCGCTTCTTATTTGAAAAGGTATACCTAGACAAGATTTTTTCTGCACCTTGGTTTTCAACAGGAACAGGGGAAAGAAACAAACAAGGAAGATTCTATCAATTCCGTCCTCACTTCTACTGGCTACCATTGCTCGGACTCTACACAGGCGGCAGAGTAAATGAGCTCTGCCAACTTTATATTGACGACATAAAGCTCTCCGAATCCGGAGTATATTATCTTGACTTCAATCTCGACACCCCCGACAAAATAGATGCGGACGTGCGCGATGGCGTAGTGATTAATGGATCAGATAAATCCTTAAAGACTGTCAACTCCAAACGAATCATGCCCCTTCACCCTCACGTGATAGAGTTAGGATTCCCGGCCTATGTCAAATCGTTATCTATGGCGGGCCATAATCGCCTGTTCCCAGAGCTCAAACGTGATGCCATCAAAGGTTACGGCAAACCAGCAGGGAGTTGGTTCAACGAGCGTTTCCTTGGCAAACAGTTACTCGTTCCCCGTGACGGCAAGCGAACCTTCCACTCTTTCAGGCATAACTTTATTACTGCTTTGAACCAGCAAGGGGTTCCATCTGACATCATTGCTCAGCTGGCAGGACATATCAGAGGTTCAACAGAGACTGCAGGTCGTTATAGGAAGGATGCCGAAGCGGACCGATTGTTAACTTACATAAAGCTACTTAATTATAAACTTCCGCAAATAAAGCCTTTTATTATTTCAGATGGACTGGATGCAATCAGTGATGCCTTGCGCCGGAAGGTTCATACATCTCAATAGCAAGAGACTATTGGTCATCCAACCTTGATAGCTAGGCTCCGTGGCACCCCATAACCGAGACATTTCGCCGGCAAGATGATGGCGAAATGCCTTGACATGTGGTATCTCGTATTCATAACCAATCCGATCTACACCGGAACAATGCCAAGGACGCACAGATGAAATATGAGTTTCCTGATAATCACTGCCTTACACAGAACGTTATAACCAAATTATCGTTGTTTGACGGTGAAGTATCTTTTACGGATGCTCAGTTTGGTGCCCTAGATTTCGGCGTAGGAAGAGGAGAGAGCCTACTCGTAGTCTCACCGACTTCGACTGGCAAGACTCTGATTGGGCTCTGGGGCATCGCGCAGAATCTTGAACGAGGTGCTAACGCGGTTTATCTGGTAACACATCGCGCATTAGCACAGCAAAAAATGTCCGACTTCCGTAGTCAGCTACTCAACGACTTCCTAGGTGGAGATCATTCCTCATTGGTGCTCGCTACAGGAGACTCTGTCAAAGACGCGGCCGGTGAAAATTGTGCAGATCCTTTGGGAGCCCGCGTTTTAGTTGCTACGTATGAAAAATATCTAGCTCTGCTATCGGCTTCCGGCATCCCATCTGATATGCGTAATACTGTAGTCGTATGCGATGAAATTCAAATTATTGCAGATGAGAGCCGTGGTCAAAGCGTTGAAGTTTTGCTTTCTTTACTTAGGCGAGTTGGATGGCTGCAGTTTATTGGTCTCTCGGCAGTTCTCGACACTAAAGATGCTAGGGAGTTGAGCGACTGGCTAGGAGTTAAATTACTACTAAGCCCTGCTCGCGAAAAACATATCGAATATAGCTGCCATACCCCAAGCGGGCTGATTAAAGCAAATACAGGCCAGCCAGATCTTCTTGTAGGACCAATACAACAGTCTCCAAACATACTAGACGCTATAGCTCTAGTTAAACATGTAGTAAAGCACGAGTCCGGCAGTCTCCCCCTAATAGTATTTTGCATGACAGTGAAGGATACTTACACTCTAGCAGAGTTACTTTTGGGCCCTATCCCCCCCGGACAGGGCAGCCTAGACTTTGACGGTTTACCGGCCACATTTGCAAATGAATTTCTATCTAGATCCATGGGTAAAAGAATCGCCATTCACAACGCTGATCTAACAGACGATGAGCGTGGCGTTGTTGAAGCAAAGCTTTTGAGTAAAGAGTTAGATGTTGTATTCGCCACTACTACTCTGGCAGCAGGCGTTAACTTCCCACTAGCATCTGCAGTTTTTTCAAAGTTCTCAAGATATAATTTCCCCCGAAAAACACACATCCCGATTGACTCTGCTGAGTTTCACAACATGGCAGGCAGGGTTGGCAGGATGGGATATGATGGAGTAAGTGGGAAAATATTTTATTTTGCAAAATCTCAATCCGAAGCCATAGATGCGCGAAAATATCTTAACTTTGGCTCTATGCCGTTGATCAAAGCTAGAATAAGCCCCGATAGATTTAATCTACTCGCACTACAGCTAGTTTCGTCTGGACTGTGTATGACCGAGGGGCAGGTAGCAGAGCTTATATTAGGAACATTTAGCGCAATCAGAGAATTAGATAAGAACCCCGTAGCATATCAACGTTGGCCGGATCGGATATCTCAAGCTGTAGGGGAACTTGTAACGCAAGGCTATCTGCTGCTGTCAGATTCAAAACAGCTGTCGGCGACCCTTGTAGGAAAAGCTGTTGGCCTGAGCGGCCTGACACCTGAAACTTCCACGTTTTTACTTAAATACATTTGTGAAAAGCAAGACTCGTTAATATCCTGCCTGCCGAAGACTGACAATCTTGGCGATATGGACAAGTTAATTTTTCTTCTCTTTTCCGCTGCATTAAACAGCCCGGAATTCGTGCCTATGAACGGTAAAGGGGTAACTCGAAACCTACCGTGGGCGCTGGAAAAACACTCTCTGTTCAATGCGGATATTTACAAGGAAAGCTTAGCTGAAACCGTGTGGAGAGCAAACCTCAAACCTGTTAACGCCGCTCATATTTGCTCGATGTGGGCAAAGGGAGCTCAGTTGAAGGATCTAGAAGGACTAACACCTGAGCTCAGAGCTGGTGCGATTAGAAGCGTAATTCGTGATCTCAGCTGGGTGCTTCAAGGGCTAGCTTCTATTTTGACCGCTGTTGTTGACCGAAGAACACCTACTGAACTACTTCCATCGGTTATCACAAACACTATGCCCGACCTTAGAAAGCTGGCGAGGCTTCCACGAGTAATCAGGCGGGTAATTATGCGCCTCACATTTGGCTTACCAGACAATGTGCTCTGGCTTATGGAGCTAAATGCCGATTCTGAGAGGCATAAGCTCCAGCGTGAAGAAATACTTGCCTTTGGTGCTGCTGGCTATTCAAGCCCTCAGAAGCTAATGCTTGGATCGCAGGAAGCTGACGATTGCCGCAAGGAAGTTTTTATAAAAGCGAAGCCCTCTCCTGTAGCAAAGGCAAATTGGCTTAGAGATTCCGTGCGCGATTGGAAAACGGAGTCCCGCAAAAAATCCTCAAAATATCATATCAAACGCGCAATAAACTTAGATAGCGTTGTTTATTTTAAAGACTATTACGAATCACTCGGAAACTTCTTCGAGCTTGCATTTGAGCGACTACTTGATCATGTGGGCATAAACTATACAAAGTTAGATTGCAACAAAACCACTGGCGCACCAGACTACTTGATAAGTCTTGAAGGTTCGCCAGCCCTTATTTTCGAGCTAAAATCAAAACAAGGAGATAAACTCGTCGACTACAATGGCGCGACTGAGGTTCTTTCAGCGTCTGAAATACATGGCTATAAGGATACTTCCTGCGTGACCTTATGCCACCCCGGCGTTGATCCAAGCGTGCCGTTAGCAATCAACTCATGCACAAGATTAAGCGTAGTCGAAAGTCATGATTTAGCGGAGGCGTTGCTGCGTTTACGGCAAGGTTATTTGACTCAAATGCAGCTTTGGCAATGGCTGACTACGCCCGGGCAAGCAGTATCTGATGATCTCCCTTTTGTTGAATATGACTGATACTCGTTGATACCTGCTCACTAGCCCCCACGGAGATCATGTGCCGTGCGTTTATAACTTGGGGAGGTAACCCCTCTCCAGTTGTAATTCATAAGTCCTGTCACCATGCCAACAAACGACCGTTTTCTGGCATCCCAAAAAACGCCCTACTCTACTGTCAGAAAAATAGCCTTGGCTTTTCTGACAGGCCATCCTATTTTCGACAGGGTATTCCTACAGGAGAAAATAGCAAATGGCCACCTTCGCTTACGGACGCGTATCAACATCACTTCAGGACACAGACAACCAGCGCTTGGAACTAACGAATGCTGGCTGGGCAATCGACTACTGGTTCGCAGATACAATCAGCGGCAAATCAGCTTCTAGTCAGCGGCCAGCTTTCAGGGAGCTTCTGACAAAGATCCGGGACGGTGAAACCTTGCTAGTTTCAAAACTCGATAGGTTGGGAAGAGATGCCATTGACGTTCTTCAGACTGTCCGAGACCTTGGGGCCAGGAACATAAAAGTGGTTGTGCATCAGCTTGGGTCTACAGACTTGACTTCACCGGCGGGGAAACTTTTGCTCTCAATGCTGGCAGCAGTTGCTGAGATGGAGAGGGATCTGCTGATCGAGCGAACTCAAGCCGGGTTGACAAGGGCTAGAGCTGAAGGCAAAAAGCTTGGCCGCCCCTCTAAGATCGCGCCTGAGCAACGATCTGATATTTTGATGTCTCTGTCACAGGGCGCCAGCATCAGCGCCCTAGCTCGAAGGTATGCGGTTTCAAGAGCTACAATAGCCGGGGTCAAGGTCGATCAGATACATCCATGAGCCCTCCGATTCGCAATATGGAGTCGTTGGCTTTTGAGATATGTTCTGCAAAGGGGCTTACAGGTCTGAATGAAGTGTCGTTGACCCCACGAAACCAGACAGCAGTCCAACCCGCCAAATCTGAATATTTGTTCGAAGCCCTGATCCTACTGACATAGATCCCTACCATGCAGCCAGCTGATCCAGTGTCTGCCCAAGGTTGATCTTGGCAAGTGACATCAACATTTTGATTAACGTGTAGACGATACTTTTTGAAGACTCCGGCAACGCCGTCTCTATATCCCCGGGCAGGAATTATCTTAAGGGCCGAGCTGTCATGATTACCCAACGCGTTTTCGAGATCGCAAGCATGGATTTCGTCGATAAGAGATCGCAGCTTGGGAGATACCCCGGTGTAGCACTTATCGCTCTCATCAGCTGATACATCCATTTCGTCACTTTCTTGGTCGTTAAAAGCATCTGTATTGTCGAGTTCATCAATCGAAGGCGCTGGTGTAGCTTTGGTAACTGCTGATGCAGACTCGCTGCTCTCCGAACACTTAGATAGACCATTTGCAATGGCTATCACCACCACTACACAACCCACCAGCTTCATCAAAAATTGCATAACTTGTAGACCTCATCTGCTCTAATTGGTTTGAAATGTCACGATCAGTGCGTGGCCGATTAGTCTACATTGCTGTGACATTCCGGGAATGAAAATTCCCTTAAAACAGCGCTTTGGTTTACGAGTCAAAGAATTGAGGCTTGCGTCTGGGCTAAGCCAAGAAGCTTTTGCAGACCATGCTTCTATTGCCCGCAGCTACATGAGTCGTATCGAACGAGGTATGGCTAATCCCTCTCTAGAGGCTATAGAGGGGCTTGCAGATGCGCTTGACGTAGATCCGAGCGAACTCTTTGCGTGCGTCGAGCCAGCACGGTTATACGAAGCTGTAGAGGTGCCTTTTGCGGCCGATGGGTCGTGCTTTAACCCTCAGCTCGCGAGTCCACGGGATGGCACATTTCGGGTTGGCGAAAAGTCCGCAGAGCTTCGACTCGGTTCGTTCGAGGAAGCGTTGGCGTATCTCAGGACGATGCCTACAGCACGATGGCGAAGACCCAACAAAAGCGGCAACTGGGGTTTAGTGTCAGCAGTGAGGTGGGGGCGGCTATCAAAGTAAACACTCACGACCAGCCAATCCGGTTGTTTTACGTTCTACTTACGTTGCGTTTCTGACATATCCTCCAGCTACTCCGAGGTATGGTCAGCGGTTCCGGGACTATCCCTCAATTCAGGCTCGTGGAGGAAATATGAAACGTGATTGGGATTTAATCCGGGAAGTATTGGTTGAGGTAGAAGCTCTCAGCTTTTTGGAGCGAGATCAATTCGGCTACGAACTTAGTTATGTAGAGCAAAGTGAGGATTCAAAGAAAGCGGAGCATGCTTTGCTGCTATGGGAGGGTGGCTTCATTGCAGGGATTGACGCGGGCTCAATGGACGGCCCCGCACTCTTGAGCCCTAAGCTGACATGGGAAGGACACGAGCTACTAGAGACCATCCGGAGCCAAGCGGTGTGGGAGCGTATCAAGACGACTGCGAAATCTAAAGGGATTGAACTGACACTGGAATCAGTAAAAATACTGGGCAAGTCAGCTCTAACGTGGGTGTTAGCAAACTGAAGTGAGGTGCTTTCTAAGCCTTGGTTCTTTCTCACCTTCCGGTAGAGAGAGGTTGTATTTCCCCCAACCCCACTGATGCGGGTTAGAGGAACCTCAGCCTACCGAAAGGGATTCACCTTCCGTATAGATTGCTTCCGGCCTGAGGCTGAATTATTACAACACCATGTTAAGGCAGGTCAGGTTTCACATGGTGTTGATCGCGACTCGGCTTCAGCCACCCTTCCGGGCATCTCTACCGACGACCTCTATGTCGCTTCCTTCTGAGGTCTTGTGCGCGTCACCGCATAATATTTTGTGCCCGAACGTATGGATGCCGATAAAGCACAAACTGAAGACTCGAAATGTATACCAGAAGAAACATTATCAATCAACATAGGATTTCGTGAGCGCTTTCGCCCACTTCCAACCTAACGCTGACCACCTGTAAGGATCGCGCAGAAAACCTCACAGAGAAGGACTTCAACACCTTTGAACTCCCCACTTATTTCTAAGGGTTTGTTCTTTAGAAGGCATTACTCAAGCCGGCCTTCCCTCTCCTACAAACAGCTCCTACAATATTCAGTCAATATCTCCTAAAATCAAAGACTTACGTGACATATGGGTTTGGGTTCGATTCCCTCTACCCGCTCCACTTTTTCTTCCCTTCCGTTTCATCGCATCCCCCTCCTGAACCAACAAACAAACGCCCGCACCATCAGGTTAACGAGCATTTGCTTAAGCGCGAGCCGCTTTATCCCATTGCGTGGATCAACCCCGGCAGAGCATGCACCAGGGCACTGATCGCAAAACCGATAAACATCACGCCGCACAACCGGGTAATCAGCAATTCATGACGCTGATACAACGCCCGGACATGGCCCGCGCCTACGATGCCGACCAATATTACATACGCTGCAGCCCCCCCAACGAAGCTCAAAGCGATTAACCACGGCAACATTGACCAGGTCAGCAACTCTGCACGACTGGAAAGCAGCGCGGTGAAAGTGGCGACGGCCACAGGATACGCTTTGGGGTTGGTCAGACCGAAAAGAATGCCATGGGCAAAAGGCTGGCGAGCCGGGCCTTGTTGCGCCACGCTGCTTTTCCGGGCGAGCACCGCACGCAAACCGAGCCAAAACAGGTAAAGCCCGCTCAGCAGTCCCAGCACGTTGAAAGTCGTACTGCCGAACTCTCGCGCACCGACGATGGCAATCAACGCCGTGCTGCACCAGATCACATCCCCCAATAAGTGCCCGCAGAGAAATCCGGCACCGGCGCGTCGCCCCCGTGCCGCACCTATGCCAAAAACTGCCAGCACGCCGGGGCCAGGGGTGATGCCATAGATGAAGCCTGAGGCCAGTACGGCCAATAACAATGAAGGGGTCATGCGAAACGCTCCAGAAAAACAGCTTCACGGTCTCCAGTTATCCGTGGCTGAGCCCGATTCTGCACGTTCTAAAACACGATGTAACCGTTAGCGTTGCAAATCCTGCGGGGCAACTCAGGGCGGACGTTATACGTGATTAATGCCGGCGCCCCAGCAGATTGACCACCAACCGATCGACCCAGCCCCAGATCCGCTGTTTGACACGTCGCCAGAGTGGCCGTGATTGCCAGGCCTGCAGGCTGATGGGCAGGCTCTGCTCGAAGTCTGCGACAAAGCTGGCCGCCACCGCCTGGCTGAGGCCGGGGTCGAGAGCCTCAAGGTTGGCCTCAAGGTTAAAGTGCAGATTCCAATGGTCGAAGTTGCATGAACCGATGCTGACCCAATCATCAATCAGCACCATTTTCAAATGCAAAAAACACGGTTGGTATTCAAAAATCTGCACACCGGCCTTGAGCAGTCGCGGGTAATAACGATGTCCGGCATAGCGCACTGAAGGATGATCCGTGCGGGGCCCCGTCAGCAGCAACCGCACATCGACGCCGCGCCCCGCCGCCCGACGCAGTGAACGACGAACGCTCCAGGTGGGCAGGAAATACGGCGTGGCCAGCCAGATCCGGTGTTGGGCACTGTTAATCGCCCGCACCAGCGATTGCAGAATATCCCGATGCTGGCGCGCATCCGCGTATGCGACCCGGCCCATGCCTGCACCCGCGTCAGGTACGCGCGGCAAATGTGGCAGGCCAAAGTGTGTCGCAGGCTTCCAGGCCTTACGGCTGATGTTGGCGCGCCATTGACGATCAAACAGCATCTGCCAGTCCAGAACCAGCGGCCCTCGAATTTCGACCATGACTTCATGCCAGTCGCAGCTATCGAGACCGGGCTGCCAGAATTCATCAGTCACCCCTGTGCCTCCCACCACGGCTATCCGCTGATCGACCAGCAATAACTTGCGGTGGTCGCGGTACAGGTTACTCAGCCCGTTGCGCCAGCGAATACGGTTGTAGAAGCGCAACTCTACCCCGGCATCGATCAGCCGACGGCGCAAAGTTGAGGTAAACGCCAGGCTACCGTAGCCGTCAAACAGGCAGCGCACGCGAACCTGGCGCTGCGCGGCATGCTCCAATGCTTGCACAATGGCTTCGGCGCATCCCCCGGCCTCCACCAGATACAGCTCCAGATCGACATGCTGTTCAGCGTGTTTGATGGCATCGATCATCCGCGGAAAAAACTGCGGGCCATCGATCAGCAACTCGAACTGGTTGGCGCCGCGCCAGGGGAAGATTGCGCCAGCCATGATCAGCGGGCCGTAAAGATCAGCACCGCACCCACCGGCACGGAAAAACTGATCGCCGACAAGCCGGCCATTTTACGCAGGGTTTCAAGCTCGGGCTGCAGACCAAAGTCCTCGGCCTGGAGCATCAACGGCTCAAGGGTCACGACCTGAAACCGCCGCTCATCAAGACGGGTGGCTAACAACTCCGCTTCATAGACATGTTGCTTGCCGCGCAAAGTCACCGTGACCGGCAAGTGCAACTCCAGCTGGGCACCAGAGGCCAATGCATTGATGGGCTGAAGGTCGATTTGAGCGGTAATTTGCGCTTCGGGGAAATGTTTGAAATCAAACAACAGGTCACGCATGCGCTCATCACGCAACGGCACAGCGCTGTTGACCGAGTCCATCTCGATACGCAATTGCGCGAGACCTTTGCTGTCGACTTTACCGTGCAGGACCAAAAAACGATGAACGTTCGCCACATTGGCATTTTGCGTGGTGATAAAAGACAACCGTGACGACTCACCATCCAGGTACCAATTGGCCTGGGCAGTTACGCTCATCCCAAGGGTCAGCCACAGGGCGCAGACAGAAGACAACAACACTTTAAACATAAAAACTCATCGGCAGATAAACGTGGGCGAACATTAACCCGAGTCTGGGCAGTTGCGAGCGGTGTCGGCAGGATTATTTCACATTGCCTGAGATGCTTATTACCAGAGCCAGTTCCTTGCACGCTCCAGATGCGTCCCGTCTGTCTGTCATACAAGCATCATCCAATCGTCATGGCGATGACATTGCACCTGCCTAGCCTGAAGTTGCACACCTCAGTCTATTGGCAGAAACCCAAGGCGGGCACAGTGCCTGCACGGAGATTCGCAATGTCTCAGATCGCCCGTATCCGCGACACCGCACCAGAACGACGTCTGCAGGCAGAGCGCCTGATTGGCCCCGGCGCCTTGCGCGAGGCCCAAGCCCTGCGTTTTCGAGTGTTCAGCGGCGAGCTGCACGCCACACTCAAAAGCGCCGAACACGGGCTGGACCAGGATGCTTACGATGCTTATTGCCAACATATCGGGGTTCGCGACCTCAATAGCGGCGAACTCGTGGCCACAACCCGTTTACTGGATCACAGTTCCGCGCGAAACATCGGTCACTTTTACAGCGAAGAAGAATTCAGCCTCCATGGTCTGGCACATTTGCAAGGTCCTGTTCTGGAGATCGGCCGTACGTGCGTCGATCCGGCCTACCGTAATGGCGGCACCATCGCGGTGCTGTGGGGTGAACTGGCAGAGGTCCTCAACCAGGGTGATTACCGTTATCTGATGGGGTGTGCGAGCATCCCCATGCAGGACGGCGGTATCCAGGCGCAGGCAATCATGCAGCGTTTGCGTGAACGCTACCTGAGCACCGAATACTTGCGGGCCGAACCCAAAAAGCCGCTGCCTGCACTGGAAATCCCTGCCAACGTCATCACTGAAATGCCGCCTCTGCTCAAGGCCTACATGCGTCTGGGCGCCAAGATTTGTGGCGAACCTTGCTGGGACGAAGACTTCCAGGTGGCGGACGTGTTTATTCTGCTCAAGCGCGATGAACTGTGTCCGCGCTACGCCCGTCACTTCAAGGCGGCCATGTAATGAGCCGCCTGCGGCGGTACGGCCGGGTTGTGCGTGTTCTCGGCGTTGTGGGTCTGGGCTTGAGCATGGCAAGTGTATTTGGCTTGCTGGAACGCCTGAACTGCAACAGCACCATGGAACGTCGACAACGCTGGTCGAAGTTTTTCATGGCCCGACTCAGCAACGCCCTGCCCTTTCGGGTCACGGTCATTGGCGAACTGCCTGCAACTCCGATGCTCTGGGTCAGCAATCACGTGTCATGGACCGACATTGCGCTGCTCGGGCAACTGACGCCGCTGTCGTTTTTATCCAAATCTGAAGTTCGCGGCTGGCCCATAGCCGGCTGGCTGGCGGCCAAGGCCGGCAGCCTGTTCATTCGTCGAGGGGCCGGTGACAGCCAACTGATTCGTGAGCAAATGACCCGACATCTGCAACAGTCGCTGCCCTTGCTGATGTTCCCCGAAGGCACGACCACCGACGGAGGTTCAGTGCGCACCTTTCATGGGCGGCTATTCTCGGCGGCCATTGAAAGTCAGGTGTCGCTGCAGCCGGTGGCCATTCGTTATCTGCGTAATGGCGAACCAGACCGGATAGCGCCCTTTGTGGGCAACGATGACCTGCTGTCCCATTTGCTGCGCTTGTTTGCTCATGAACAGGCCGAGGTCGAGATTCACTTGCTTGAACCGATTGCCTGCGAGCAACAGGAACGGGCCGTCCTGGCGTTCAGGGCGCAGGAAATGATTCGGCGGGTGATCACCGGCAGACCGGGCAACCACCCGACAGAAGCAGAGCTTGCTCACAACGGGATCACTGCGGTGTCTTGAGGTCATGCCAGAGGCACGGGCACGCTAGAGGCGCGCTCGTAGCTCGGACGCTGCATACGCCTGCAATTGCGGATAGAACACTCGAAAATCCTCACTCAATGGCTCGTACAGGCGCTTCAAGTCCTGCATCGCGCCAGCCAGCTCGTGTGGTTGCGACAGACGCCGTGAAATACCGTTGAAGACCTGCTCCAGCACCTCGAAGTCGCGGTATGAACCCAACCAGTCATGCGCAGCCATATGCGGTGCGATCGCTGCGAGCCGGCCAGGCAGACGGGGCTCGGAAACCAGCACGCGGTAAAAGCTTGATGTAAAGCCTTCCAGCGAGCCATCGGCGTACTGTGACCAGTCACGCGCCAGGCAATGGTCAAAAAATACATCCAGCACGATCCCCGCATAGCGCCTGCGGGTTTGACGAAAGCGCGACAGTGCCTGATCAACCACAGCATGGTTATCCGTGAACACATCAATACTGCGGTGCAACTGAATACCCGCCTCGATCGCTGGCGTGTACTGGCCTTGCAGGCGCCCTTTGACGAAGTCGCCGTAAAGGCTTCCAAGTAATTCTTCAGGGCGTTGGCCGCCAAGGTGTAAATGTGCGAGATAATTCATGGGTTGCAGTTTAGCACTGCAGGATTCATCACCGCCCCCAAATATCGTTATAACCCGATATACCGATTCGTACTGACCTCAGATCGAAATCATATTTGTATATCGCGATTTAACGATTTAAAGTTCGCCTCATCGCGATATAACGTTGTACTTCACTGAGCACTGCCATTATGCCGATCGACCTCGACGAAATAATAAAAGCGCTGGCACACCCAGTACGCCGAGAAATCCTGCACCTGCTGAAAAACCCGGAGATTGAGTTCCCCGATCAGCATCACTCCACCGAACACGGCGTCTGTGCCGGACAGATCGACCAGCGCTGCGGCCTGTCGCAGTCGACCGTCTCTGCCCACCTGGCGACCCTGCAACGCGCCGGCCTGATCAGCAGCCAGAAGGTCGGTCAATGGCATTTTTTCAAACGTAATGAGGAAACCATCCAGGCCTTCCTCGAACGATTAAGCCAAACGCTTTAACAAGGACTTCCATGCCCCTCTCGCTACTCATTCTGGCGCTCAGCGCCTTCGCCATCGGGACCACAGAGTTCGTGATCATGGGCTTGCTGCCCGATGTCGCAGCCGACCTTGGCGTCTCCATTCCGGGCGCTGGCTGGCTCGTGACCGGATACGCTCTGGGCGTGGCCATCGGCGCTCCGTTCATGGCGCTGGCCACGGCTAAGCTCCCGCGTAAAGCTGCCCTGGTAGCGCTGATGGTTATCTTCATCATCGGTAATTTGCTCTGCGCCCTGGCCAGCGATTACAACGTGCTGATGTTCGCCCGTGTCGTCACCGCCCTGTGTCATGGTGCGTTCTTCGGCATCGGCTCAGTCGTGGCCGCCGGCCTGGTGCCCGCCAATAAGCGAGCCTCTGCGGTTGCGTTGATGTTTACCGGCCTGACCCTGGCCAACGTACTGGGCGTCCCGCTCGGCACGGCGCTGGGCCAGGCAGCAGGATGGCGTTCAACCTTCTTTGCCGTCACCGTGATTGGCGTAATTGCGTTGATCGGCCTGATCCGCTTCCTGCCCGCCAAGCGTGACGAAGAAAAACTCGATATGCGTGCCGAGATGGCAGCCCTCAGGGGCGCCGGCATTTGGCTGTCGCTGAGCATGACAGCACTGTTTTCGGCTTCGATGTTCACCCTGTTTACGTACGTTGCGCCCTTGCTCGGTGATGTCACCGGCGTATCGCCACGTGGCGTGACCTGGACGTTGCTCCTGATCGGTCTGGGCCTGACCGTCGGTAACATCATCGGCGGCAAGCTGGCCGACAAACGCCTGGCAGCGACATTGATCGGCGTATTCATTTCGATGGCGGTTATTTCCACCGTATTGACCTGGACCAGCGTTGCCGTGATTCCCACCGAGATCACCCTGTTCCTTTGGGCCACCGCCTCTTTTGCCGCTGTTCCAGCGTTGCAAGTCAACGTGGTGACCTTCGGCAAGGCTGCCCCCAATCTGGTGTCCACGCTGAATATCGGCGCCTTTAACATCGGTAACGCGTTGGGTGCCTGGGTCGGTGGCAGCGTCATTGCTCACGGTTTCGGCCTCACCAGCGTGCCGCTGGCCGCCGCTGCGCTGGCAGTACTGGCGCTGCTCGTGACCCTGATCACATTTCGCCAGAGCGGCAACCCCGAACTGGCCACCGCCACACACTGATTCATCAGAGGGCTGTATTCATGACCACGATTTTCGATCCGATCAAACTGGGCGACCTTGAGCTGCCAAACCGTATCATCATGGCGCCCCTTACCCGCTGCCGCGCCGATGAAGGCCGGGTGCCCAACCCTCTGATGGCCGAGTACTACGTACAGCGTGCCTCTGCTGGCCTGATCCTCAGTGAAGCCACATCAGTGACACCGATGGGTGTGGGCTACCCTGACACCCCCGGCATCTGGTCTGACGACCAAGTGCGCGGCTGGAGCAATATCACCAAAGCGGTGCATGGCGCCGGTGGACGTATCGTGCTGCAGTTGTGGCACGTAGGACGGATCTCCCATCCGATGTACCTCAACGGTGAAGCGCCCGTTGCCCCCAGCGCCATCGCAGCCAAAGGTCACGTAAGCCTGGTGCGGCCGAAGGTCGACTTCCCGACACCTCGCGCCCTGGAAACTGCCGAAATCGAAGACATTGTCGAGGCTTACCGCACAGGTGCCGAAAACGCCAAAGCCGCCGGTTTTGACGGGGTAGAAATCCATGGTGCCAATGGTTATCTGCTTGACCAGTTCCTGCAAAGCAGCACCAACCAGCGTACAGATCAATACGGCGGCTCCCTGGAAAACCGCGCACGCCTGATGCTTGAAGTGACTGACGCGGCCATCGAGGTATGGGGTGCCGGACGCGTCGGTGTTCACCTCTCGCCACGCGCTGACCTGCATGACATGGGCGATGAGAACCTGGCAGAAACCTTTGGCTACGTGGCGCGTGAGCTGGGGAAACGCGGTATTGCATTTATCTGCTCCCGCGAAGAAGAAGGTCCGGACAGTATCGGTCCTGAGCTCAAGGCAGCCTTTGGCGGTCCGTACATCGTCAATGAAAGCTTCACCAAAGACAGCGCCAATGCCTGGCTCGCGGCTGGCAAGGCCGATGCCGTAGCGTTCGGGGTGCCCTTCATTGCCAACCCTGACCTTCCGGCGCGCCTGAAGGCCAATGTGCCTCTCAATGAAGCGCATCCAGAAACCTTCTATGCAAAAGGTCCAGTGGGATACATCGATTACCCTGTCGTGTGAAACGGCATACCAGGCACCTGAATGCTCAACGCCGTTGAATGAAACCTTCAGGTCGCATGACGCAAAACGCCCGAAGTCGATGACTCGGGCGTTTTGTTTTTACAAATCCGTATATCACACGGTTAAGAGCCACTGCCTGTAGCCTGTGTACCCGACTTTCTTCCGGGCAAAAAAAAGGGGCGGTTTGACCCGCCCACATTTTTCCCTAGTCCCTTTTTTCCTTTTCATCATCCTGATGAATCGCATCCCGCGATGTCCTTTCACGCTCTTCCTTGAGCGCCGTATCGATCCGTCGACACACTTAAGATATTAGAGTCTTATAAAATTGCCGCAAGCGCATGAGTTATAGATTCTTATTACATGGCAACTTCAAATAAAACCATAAACTCCTTTTAAATCATAAAGTTGCAAAAACAACGAAGTAAGAAAAAGTCATTTAAGAAAGCTAATTACGCTCTTGGCTTACATAAAAGGTAAGCAAAGGCTTACAACAGCACACAGACAAAGTTCTGCAGCTTGCGTGACATCCCATTTCAAAAGGGGGCACCCCTCGCATGCAGATCAAACATCTTCCCGAAAACCCGAAGACAGAGGGCTTTGTTCAGGATTCGCAGCCATAAAAAAACCCCGAACAGCTCGGGGTTTATACATCAGGATGTCGCTTATTACTGGAACAGCGACTCACTCGACAAACCGTTTCGTTCGAGGATTTCGCGCAGGCGTTTGAGCCCCTCGACTTGAATTTGCCGCACACGCTCACGCGTCAGGCCAATCTCCAGCCCAACATCTTCAAGCGTGCTGCTTTCATGACCGCGCAACCCGAAACGGCGAATGACCACCTCGCGCTGCTTGTCTGTGAGTTCAGACAGCCACTGATCGATACTTTGCGACAAATCATCGTCCTGAAGCAGCTCACAAGGATCTGTAGGACGATCATCGGTCAGGGTATCAAGCAGTGTCTTGTCCGAATCAGGCCCCAAAGAAACATCTACCGACGACACCCGCTCGTTAAGCCCAAGCATGCGCTTGACCTCGGCAACGGGTTTTTCGAGCAGATTGGCGATTTCTTCGGGAGAGGGTTCGTGGTCAAGCTTTTGCGTGAGTTCACGCGCAGCTCGAAGGTAGACGTTGAGTTCTTTGACAACATGGATCGGTAAACGAATGGTACGGGTCTGATTCATGATCGCCCGTTCAATCGTTTGGCGAATCCACCAGGTGGCGTATGTCGAGAAGCGAAATCCGCGCTCGGGATCAAACTTTTCAACTGCCCGAATCAATCCCAGGTTGCCCTCTTCGATCAGGTCCAGCAATGACAGACCACGATTGACATAACGACGGGCGATTTTCACCACCAGTCGCAAGTTGCTCTCAATCATGCGTTTGCGCCCGGCCGGATCACCGCTTTGAGACAAGCGGGCAAAATGAACTTCTTCTGCGGGGGAAAGCAACGGGGAGAAGCCAATTTCATTGAGGTACAACTGCGTCGCATCGAGCGCCCGCGTGTAATCAATGTACTTGTGCTGTTTTAAAACAGATGCTTTTTTGGACTTGGTGCGGGCTGTAGGGGTTGAATCATCGTCTTCTGACATCAAGTCGCTGTCGATAGCGGAGTCCATAAGGAGCACCTCATCGTCGATGTCAAACCCCGGCGCTTCTTTGCTGAGAGCCATTGTTATAGTCCTTTGGTGAGTTCGACCTCAAGCTCAAGCATCGCCTCTATCCTTGGCAACGCTGGAGCCTGTTCCTTAACCACATCAGGAACAGGCTGGTAACCGATCAACGGCGTGGAAGGAATTGCAGTGGATCTACAGGTTTACCTTGGCGGCGAATCTCAAAGTGAAGTTTCACCCGGTCTGTACCAGTTGACCCCATTTCGGCAATTGTCTGTCCGACCTTGACCTGCTGCCCCTCCCGAACCAAAAGCCTACGGTTATGACCGTAAGCACTGACGTAGGTATCGCTGTGTTTGATGATGATCAGTTCGCCGTAGCCCCTCAATCCACTGCCGGCGTACACAACTGAACCATCAGACGCAGCTAAAACAGGCTGTCCCAAATCCCCGGCGATATCAATACCTTTATTCAAACTACCGTTTGAAGAGAATTTACCGATCAAAATGCCATTAGAAGGCCATCCCCAGCCCTTGGGTGCAGGGCCTGCTGGAAGGGCTGCAACCGGCGCCGGTTTGTTTGCAACCGCCCCCGTGCGCTTGATGACCGTGGTTTTGCTGCCTGCCGAAGGCGAGACGACGGTGTTGCTCGCCACCGCTGACGGCCGTGAACCTGCGCGACCGTCAAAGCGGATCGTTTGCCCGGGAACAATAGTGAACGGGGGCGCAATATTGTTACGCGCCGCCAGTGCTTTCCAGTCCCAGCCATAGCGAAAGGCAATCGAGAACAACGTGTCGCCGCGGCGTACCACATATTGTCCGGTTGTCACCGTCGGACGCTGGGCGACCCCGTTGCGGTCAACAACACTGACGCCATTCTTGGGAGTGCTGGAGCACGCCGCCAACAAAGCCAGTGTGGCACTGAGGGCTAGACCGACCACCAGTCTCTGATAGCTTTTGGTACCCATACGCTGCGCAATGACTGTGAGACTCACCCGCCGCTCCCTTTGATGGTGGCTAAATATTAGAAGGCCAGTACCGGCCGCCGACAGGCGCAAGTATAACTGGCTGCAAGACTTTGCAGACGGCAAAGCCGCTTGATAAACGTACTGTATAAAAAATTAACAAATACAGGACAGGGTCAAGCTCATGGGCTGTAAGACCCATCCCCCGCTTTATAATTCACCTGCCCTGGACAAAGACTCAGGCCAACGGCCCGTTCAGCAGCGGAACAAAGCGTACATTGCCGATAACCCGCCGAGCAAAACCGTGCTCTTCACGTACGATCAGCATCAACTGCTGGACTTCGCCCGAGCCTACCGGAATCACCAGTCGCCCACCGGGAGCCAACTGGTCCAGCAATGCCTGCGGCACATCGGTCGCTACCGCTGTCACAATGATGCCGTTGTACGGCGCCAGCGCTGGCCAGCCTTCCCAGCCGTCGCCCCAGCGAAACACGACGTTGCGCAGGTTGAGTTCAAGCAACCGCTCTTTGGCACGGTCCTGCAAGACCTTGATGCGCTCGACCGAAAAAACCCGCTCAACCAACTGCGAAAGCACGGCCGTCTGGTAACCCGAACCGGTCCCGATTTCCATGACCTTGTCCAACGGACCATCCTCAAGCAGCAGCTCGCTCATGCGCGCCACCATATAAGGCTGGGAGATGGTCTGGTTATTGCCAATCGGTAGCGCCGTGTCTTCGTAGGCACGGTGCGCCAGGGCCTCGTCAACGAACAAATGACGCGGTGTGCGACGAACAACTTCAAGTACGCTCTGGTTAACGATGCCCTCTTCTCGCAAGCGCTGAATCAGCCGCTCGCGGGTACGCTCCGAGGTCATACCAATGCCACGATGCATCAGACCATCCTGCTCACGCCCCATTAGCCCAAGCCCTCCAGCCAACCATCGATACTCTTGAACGCATCGCCGAAAGTGCGATCCAGTTGCAGCGGCGTAATGGAGACATAGCCCTGCATCACCGCGTGAAAGTCAGTCCCCGGGCCGCCGTCTTCGGCATCGCCGGCAGCCGCAATCCAGTAACCGGCCTTGCCCCGCGGGTCAACCACCCTGACCGGCGCAGCGGCACGGGCCCGATGCCCCAAGCGGGTGAGCTGGATACCCCGGATGTGCTCCAGTGGCAGATTCGGAATATTCACGTTGAGGACTGTGCGCGGCGGCAAGTCCAGCAAGGGGTGAGCTTCAATCAGTTTACGGGCGAAATAGGCAGCGGTCGGCAAGTTGTCTACCTGGCGCGATACCAGCGAAAAGGCAAACGACGGCAGATCGAGGAATCGGCCTTCCAGCGCCGCAGCCACAGTACCCGAATACAGCACATCGTCGCCCAGGTTGGCTCCCAGGTTAATCCCGGAGACCACCATGTCCGGTTGCTGCTCAAGCAGGCCGTTCAGCCCCAGGTGCACACAATCGGTCGGGGTGCCGTTAATGCTGATAAACCCATTGCCCAACGTGTGCGGATGCAGCGGACGATCCAGCGTCAGCGAGCTGCTCGCACCACTTTTGTCCTGCTCGGGTGCAATGACCACACACTCGCAATAATCGGCCAGCGCGCCATACAGCGCGGCAAGCCCCGGAGCGGTCACTCCGTCATCGTTTGAAATCAGAATACGCATAGGCTGTCCGTTTGACCCAAAGGCACCAGATCAACAAGCTCTCGCACCAGGACAGTCGCGAAGCATCCGGCCGGCAGTACAAATTCCAGTTGTAGGGTATCTGGTTCAGGATAATGCCACGTCAACCGCCCAATGGGCAGCCGCAGGATACGTCGTTCATGGCTCATGCCTGCGCGAACCAGCCAGTCACGCAGATCGGCTTCGCGCTCGGCGATGGATTGCTCCAGCACCTGCGTCGCCCCCGCAGTGGGTGACTCGCCTTCGCCCCACTGTGGACCGGTCGGGTGAAGATCGAGGATGGCCAGTCGCGGATCGCTGCACTCCGCTTCGCCGGCCGGGAAAAAACTGCGGCTGTCGGTGAAGGCCAGTAAATCGCCTACCTGTGCCCGCTGCCAGCTACCGTCGGCGACCCGTGCCGCCAGCACCTGGTTGAACAGGTAACTGCGCGCCGTAGATAACAAGCGGGAACGGACATTACGCTGCTCAGGCAACGCCTTGCGCGCCGCATAATCACGGGCCTCGCCCAGGTTTCCACCTTCCCAGCCAAAACGCTGGGTACCGAAGTAGTTCGGTACGCCCTGCCCGGCAATCCGTTCAAGCCGTTGCTGCAGCGCGTCCTTGTCTGCGGCCAGCTGCGTGAGGCGCAAGGTAAAACCGTTGGCGGCATGGGCGCCACGCTGCAGCTTTCGCTTGTGTCGCGACGCCTTGAGGATTTTCAGCGTGTCGTTTTCAGCGCTCGACAAGTCAGGGTCGGCCTTGCCCGGCAACTGTATGCTGAACCACTGACGCGTCAGCGCCTGACGGTCCTTGAGGCCGGCATAACTGACAGTACGCAGGGGTACGCCAGCCGCTTTGGCGAGGCGTCGTGCGGCCTCTTCAGTGTTCAGTCCGCGTTTTTCAACCCATAACCACAGATGCTCGCCGTCACCGGACAATGGGATATCAAGCACTTCGTCGACTTGAAAGTCTTCGGCCGTCGCTTTAAGAACAGCGGTGCCCAATGCTTCGCCATACGCCCGCGGGCCGAGCAAATCAAACTCATTCATGCGCGAACCAACAACGCAATCGAATGCACTGCGATGCCTTCCTCTCGGCCCACAAAGCCAAGTTTTTCGGTGGTGGTGGCCTTAACGTTTACCTGATCCAAATCAACCTCGAGATCCGCCGCAATCAATGCGCGCATCGTTTCAATATGCGGCGCCATTTTCGGCGCCTGGGCAATAATGGTGTTGTCGACATTGCCGACCTTCCAGCCCTTGGCATGGATCAGACCCACGACATGACGCAACAGGACGCGGCTGTCAGCGCCCTTGAAGGTCGGATCGGTGTCCGGAAAATGCTTGCCGATGTCGCCAAGAGCCGCAGCCCCCAGCAAGGCATCGCTGAGCGCGTGCAACAGCACGTCGCCATCAGAATGGGCCAACAGCCCGAATTTGTGGGAGATCCGCACGCCGCCCAGGGTTATAAAATCGCCTTCAGCAAAACAGTGCACATCATAGCCGTGGCCAATACGCATATAAAAACGCCCCGATTAAGTCAGGGCGTGATTCTACCTACTTTGTCTGACATTAGGGCCTGTTAGCGCGTCATTGCGAACCGAGAACACGCCGCAGCCCCTTTAGTCAGCGAGTGCACTGGCATGATGGCGCAAGTGATCGTCAATGAAGCTGGCAATAAAGAAGTAGCTATGGTCATAACCCGGCTGCAAACGCAGGGTCAGCGGATGATCCGCCAGCCTGGCCGCTTGCTGCAAGGCCTCCGGTTTGAGCTGGACTGCCAGGAAGTCATCACGGTCGCCCTGATCCACCAATAACGGCAGCTTTTCACGCGCCTCTCCAATCAATACGCAGGCATCCCACTCGCGCCAGCGTGAGCGCTCTTCGCCCAAATAATGCGAAAAGGCCTTTTGCCCCCACGGGCAATCCATGGGATTGCTGATCGGCGCAAAAGCCGATACCGACTGATAACGCCCTGGATTACGCAATGCACAGACCAACGCTCCGTGGCCGCCCATGGAATGGCCGCTGATACCGCGTTTTTGCGACGCAGGAAAATGTGCTTCGACTAAAGCTGGCAGTTCCTGAACCACATAATCATGCATCCGATAATGCTGGGCCCAGGGTTGCTGGGTTGCGTTCAAATAGAACCCCGCCCCCAATCCAAAATCCCACGATGCATCCGGATCGTCCGGCACGCCTTCACCCCGGGGGCTGGTGTCCGGCGCCACAATGATCAATCCCAGTTCCGCAGCCATCTTCATCGCACCGGCCTTGTGCATGAAGTTTTCATCGGTGCAGGTCAAACCGGACAGCCAATACAGAACAGGCAACGTGCCACCCAGTTCGGCTTGCGGAGGCAAATACACCGCAAACACCATGTCGCAGCCCAGCACTTCAGAACGGTGCTTGTAACGCTTGTGCCAGCCGCCAAAACTTTTCTGGCAGGAGATGTTTTCCAATGTCATGGGGCAAACTCCCGGCGACAGGCCTCAGGCACATGCAGGGTTCATGCACTCCCGAGGCTTGTCACTGTTGTTTAGAAATGAATAACCGTACGAATGCTTTTGCCTTCGTGCATCAGGTCGAATGCCTTATTGATATCTTCCAGGCCCATGGTATGGGTGATGAAGGTATCCAGAGGAATCTCACCGGATTGCGCCATGTCGACATAGCTTGGCAGCTCGCTGCGCCCGCGCACGCCACCAAACGCCGAACCACGCCAGACGCGGCCGGTGACCAGTTGGAACGGACGCGTCGAAATTTCCTGGCCGGCTCCCGCCACACCGATGATCACTGACTCGCCCCAGCCCTTGTGGCAGCACTCCAGCGCCGCACGCATCAACTGCACATTGCCGATGCATTCAAAGGAGAAGTCGACGCCACCGTCAGTCATGTCGACGATGACTTCCTGGATCGGACGATCAAAGTCTTTCGGGTTCACGCAATCGGTGGCACCCAACTGCCGGGCAATTTCAAATTTGGCCGGGTTGATATCGATGGCAATGATCCGCGCCGCCTTGGCCTTCACAGCACCAATCACGGCCGACAGGCCAATGCCACCCAGGCCGAAAATGGCCACGGTATCGCCCGGCTTGACCTTGGCGGTATTGAGCACCGCACCGATGCCCGTGGTAACGCCACAACCCAGCAGGCAGACCTTTTCCAGCGGTGCGTCTTTCTGGATTTTGGCCACTGAAATTTCCGGCAGCACGGTGTACTCGGAAAAGGTCGAGGTGCCCATGTAATGGAAAATCGGCTGCCCTTTATAGGAGAAGCGCGTGGTGCCGTCCGGCATCAGACCTTTACCTTGTGTGGCACGGATGGCCTGGCAGAGGTTGGTCTTACCAGACAGGCAGAACTTGCACTTGCCGCACTCAGGGGTATACAGCGGAATCACATGATCACCGACAGCAACCGAGGTCACGCCCTCCCCGATTGCCTCAACCACTGCCCCACCTTCGTGCCCAAGGATCGACGGGAAGATGCCTTCAGGATCAGCGCCCGACAAGGTGTAGGCATCGGTGTGACAAACGCCAGACGCAACAACCCGCAACAGCACTTCGCCCGCTTTGGGCATGGCAACGTCTACTTCTACGATTTCCAGCGGCTTTTTGGCCTCGAAGGCTACGGCAGCACGGGACTTGATCATCGGTCGTCTCCAGCAAAGTAAAAACAAGGCGTCGAGTGTAAATCAACGCTGATTGATTAATAATCCAGCCAAAAGCAAAACATTATTGCTACACAGGGATAATCAGGCGTGAATGAAAACCGCTGGGAAGGTATTGATGAGTTCGTGGCGGTGGCCGAATGCAGCCAGTTCACTGCGGCAGCAGAGCGCCTGGGTGTTTCGTCGTCGCATATCAGCCGCCAGGTCGCCCGACTCGAAGAGCGCCTGCAAACCCGCTTGTTCTATCGCAGCACACGCCGGGTGACACTCACCGAAGCCGGGCAAACCTTTCTCCAGCATTGCCAGCGCCTGCAAGACGGACGTGAAGAAGCCCTGCGCGCGGTCGGCGACCTGGCCAGCGAGCCGAAAGGCATGTTGCGCATGACCTGTGCAGTGGCTTACGGCGAGCGTTTTATCGTGCCGCTGGTCACGCGCTTCATGGGGCTCTACCCGCAATTGCGGGTCGACATCGAACTGAGCAACCGCCCACTGGATCTGGTGCACGAGAGCCTTGACCTGGCGATTCGTCTGGGCCGCCTGCAAGACTCGAGACTGGTGGCTACTCGCCTGGCACCCCGGCGCATGTACCTGTGCGCATCACCGTCTTATCTGGAGCGGTATGGCCGCCCCCATAGCTTGTCGGAGTTGAGCCGTCATAACTGCCTGATTGGTAGTTCGGATCTGTGGCAATTACAGCTGGATGGGCGAGAGTTTTCACAACGGGTACAAGGCAATTGGCGCTGCAACAGCGGGCAGGCCGTACTGGATGCGGCCCTGCTGGGGGTTGGCTTGTGTCAGCTCCCGGACTATTACGTACTGGAACATCTGAAGAGCGGAGCGCTGGTGTCGTTGCTCGATGCCCACCAGCCGCCGAACACCGCAGTCTGGGCCCTGTACCCACAACAACGGCACCTGTCACCAAAAGTCAGAAAGCTGGTGGATTATCTGAAGGAAGGATTGGCCAAGCGGGAGGAGTATGCCTCTTCATAGCCCCTGCCGCAGACTGCGATAAGGGCCGGAGGGATCGCCGCCTTCGGCAGCGGCTACAGGTGTGTATGGCGTCGTTTGCTCAGCGATTAGCCCAGCGCATACGCAGCCACTCAAGATCTTCAGGACGGGTGACCTTGATATTGTCTGAACGGCCTTCAATCAGACGCGGTGCCTGACCAGACCACTCCATCGCCGACGACTCATCCGTAATGACTGCATCCGCCACCAGGCTATCTGCCAGGGCACGATGCAATGCCCCCAGACGGAACATCTGCGGTGTAAAGGCCTGCCAGATGAGACTGCGATCAATGGTCTGCGCCACTCGGCCGTTTTTACCCATGCATTTCAGGGTGTCTCGCGCCGGTACCGCCAACAAGCCCCCTACCGGGTCGTCAGCCAACTCACTGAGCAGTTTATCCAGATCCTCACGCGACAAATTAGGCCGGGCCGCATCGTGCACCAGCACCCAGTCTTCATCGCTGGCGCCTTGGGCATGCAGGTGCAACAAGGCATTGAGCACCGAATCCGCACGCTCACGCCCACCGTCAACCCGGGCAATGCGCGGATCACCTGCACACTGTAAGGACGGCCAAAAAGGATCATCGCAAGCGATACTGACCACCAGCCCCTTGAGGCCTGGATGGTCGAGAAAACAGCCAAGGCTGTGTTCGAGAATACTGCGCCCGCCCAATTGCAAATACTGTTTGGGACGGTCCGCGGCCATACGGGCACCCACACCCGCGGCAGGAATCACGGCCCAAAAGGCCGTAGAGAAATGACTCATTGGGCCAACTGGTAGAGGGTTTCACCCTCCTTGACCATACCCAACTCATGGCGAGCACGTTCTTCAACGGTCTCCATGCCTTTTTTCAACTCAAGCACTTCCGCATCCATCACCCGGTTACGCTCAAGCAAAACCTTGTTTTCAGCTCGCTGATCGGCGATTTGCTGAGTCAGATCGGTAATCTGCGCCAGACTGCCATTCCCCACCCACAGGCGATACTGTAGGCCAGCCAGCAGCAAGAGCAAGATAAGGAACAACCAATTGGGACTGCGCATCGAATATCAGGTATCCAGTGAAAAGACAGCCATGCCGACAAACGTAAACAACCTGCGGGACAAAACCAAGGTCTGTTGATGTTTCGTTGGGGGCGATCGTCGCAGCCACACTAAAACATCAACAGCCCATGAGGTCCATGCTTGTACCGAGGCATCAGATTAATGTCAAAAGACTCGCAGCGGCGAATTATTCTGACATGACCTGCTGTCTTTTAACCAAGCAGTACTTAGCCGCGGAACTCGCTACGACCGTTGTACTTGGCTTTGGAACCCAGTTGCTCTTCGATACGCAGCAATTGGTTGTACTTGGACACACGGTCAGAACGGCACAGCGAGCCGGTCTTGATCTGGCCGGCCGAGGTCCCCACTGCCAGATCGGCAATCGTGGAGTCTTCGGTTTCACCGGAACGGTGAGAGATCACAGCCGTGTAACCAGCAGCCTTGGCCATCTGGATCGCTTCCAGTGTTTCGGTCAGGGTACCAATCTGGTTGAACTTGATCAGGATCGAGTTGGCGATCTTTTTATCGATGCCTTCTTTCAGGATCTTGGTGTTGGTCACGAACAAATCGTCACCGACCAACTGAACCTTCTCACCGATCTTGTCGGTCAGAATTTTCCAGCCATCCCAATCAGACTCGTCCAGGCCGTCTTCAATGGAAATGATCGGGTAACGCTGGGTCAAACCTTTCAGGTATTCGGCAAAGCCTTCGGAGTCGAAGATCTGGCCTTCGCCCGACAGGTTGTACTTGCCGTCTTCGTAGAATTCGCTGGCCGCACAGTCAAGCGCCAGGGTCACGTCGGTGCCCAGGGTGTAACCGGCGTTGGCGATAGCTTCGGAGATCACCTTGAGTGCATCTTCGTTGGACGCCAGGTTCGGTGCAAAACCGCCTTCGTCGCCCACTGCAGTGTTCAGGCCACGCGCCTTGAGCACAGCCTTGAGGTGATGGAAGATTTCAGTGCCCATGCGCAGTGCGTCGGAGAAAGTCTTGGCGCCTACCGGCTGAACCATGAATTCCTGAATGTCGACGTTGTTATCAGCGTGCTCGCCACCGTTGATGATGTTCATCATCGGAACCGGCATCGAGTAGACACCCGGCGTGCCGTTCAGGTTGGCAATGTGTGCATACAGCGGCAGGTCCTGATCCTGTGCAGCAGCCTTGGCAGCAGCCAGGGACACCGCGAGAATCGCGTTGGCGCCCAGGGAACCTTTGTTCTCAGTAGCGTCCAGCGCGATCATCGCGTGGTCCAGCGCCTTCTGGTCAACCGGGTCTTTACCCAGCAACAAATCGCGAATCGGGCCGTTGATATTGGCAACGGCTTTCAAAACGCCCTTGCCCAGGTAACGGCTCTTGTCGCCATCACGCAGCTCCAGTGCTTCGCGGGAACCCGTGGAAGCACCGGAAGGCGCGCAAGCACTGCCGATGATGCCGTTGTCGAGAAGCACGTCCGCTTCCACAGTGGGATTGCCACGGGAGTCGAGGACTTCACGACCTTTGATGTCGACGATTTTTGCCATTGTTGTAAACACTCCAAAGTTGACGAAAACGACGCAGCTGAGGGAAATTTTGTTATCGACAGCAAGCTGCAAACAGCGGGCAGCCTTGCGAACGATAAGGCCCGGACCCTAAGGCCCGAGAAATCGTGCGGTACTTTACCGGAGAAACGAGGGTTACGCGGTTTCTATTGCAGGAAAACTCTTAACCAACTCGTCCAGGCCAGAAAAGCCGGCAACTGGAAAATGTCGCAGACTTCGACGACCACGACTGCCAGGGCAGGTCGTGGACGTCGTTACAGAAGCCTGCCAGATGCCTTGCACATCTACATGCCCTCTACGAGGCCGGAGCCACGGCAAGCGCTGACAGATGAGCGGTTGGCTTCTGCTTATGCCTTCTTCTCGTGTTGCGCCAGTTATGCCTTCTTCTCGTGTTGCGCCAGGGCAGCCTTGACGAAACCTGTGAACAAAGGATGACCATCACGTGGCGTGGAGGTGAACTCCGGGTGGAACTGGCAAGCAACAAACCAAGGATGATCCGGAGCCTCAACCACTTCTACCAGCGCGCCGTCACCGGAACGACCGGTCACTTTCAGGCCAGCTTCAGTCAACTGCGGCAGCAGGTTGTTGTTCACTTCATAGCGATGACGGTGACGTTCAACAATCACGTCCTTGGCATAGCAATCATGAACCAGGGAACCGGCTTCGAGCTGGCAATCTTGAGCACCCAGACGCATGGTGCCACCCAGATCCGACGTTTCGGTACGGGTTTCAACTGCACCGGTCGCGTCTTCCCACTCGGTGATCAGACCCACAACCGGGTGACCGCTGCTGCGATCGAACTCAGTGGAGTTGGCATCTTTCCAGCCCAGCACGTTACGTGCGAACTCGATGACCGCCACCTGCATGCCCAGGCAGATACCCAGGTAAGGCACCTTGTTCTCGCGAGCATATTGAACGGCAGTGATCTTGCCTTCTACGCCACGCAGACCGAAGCCGCCTGGCACCAGAATGGCATCAACGCCTTCAAGCAGTTCAGTGCCTTTGTTTTCGATGTCTTCGGAATCGATATAACGCAGGTTGACCTTGGTACGGTTGGAAATACCGGCGTGGCTCATCGCTTCGATCAGCGACTTGTACGCGTCCAGCAGCTCCATGTACTTGCCGACCATCGCGATGGTGACTTCATGCTCTGGATTGAGCTTGGCATCAACCACCTTGTCCCACTCGGACAGGTCAGCGCTGTTGCACTGCAGGCCAAAACGCTCGACGACGAAATCATCCAGACCCTGAGCGTGCAGCATGCCCGGGATCTTGTAGATGGTGTCAGCGTCTTCCAGCGAAATCACCGCACGTTCTTCAACGTTGGTGAACAGCGCGATCTTGCGACGCGAAGACACATCGACGTGATGGTCGGAGCGGCAGATCAGGACGTCTGGCTGCAAGCCGATGGAACGCAATTCTTTAACCGAGTGTTGCGTTGGTTTGGTTTTCGTTTCGCCAGCAGTGGCGATGTACGGAACCAGAGTCAGGTGCATCAGCATGGCGCGCTTGGCGCCCACTTCGATGCGCAACTGACGGATAGCCTCGAGGAACGGTTGGGACTCAATGTCACCCACAGTACCGCCAATCTCAACCATCGCTACGTCGGCATCGCCGGCGCCCTTGATGATTCGACGTTTGATTTCGTCGGTGATGTGCGGAATCACCTGGATGGTTGCACCCAGGTAATCACCACGGCGCTCCTTGCGCAGGACGTGTTCGTAGACACGGCCCGTGGTGAAGTTGTTGTTCTGGGTCATGGTCGTGCGGATAAACCGCTCGTAGTGACCCAAGTCCAGGTCGGTCTCGGCGCCGTCATGAGTGACGAACACTTCACCGTGCTGGAACGGGCTCATGGTGCCCGGATCAACGTTGATGTAGGGGTCCAGCTTCAGCATGGTGACCTTAAGTCCCCGCGCCTCCAGGATGGCTGCCAATGAAGCCGAGGCAATGCCTTTCCCCAATGAAGAAACAACACCGCCCGTGACGAAGATGTAGCGCGTCATGAAAAACCCTAGAAGTCTGCGTTAAAGCGGTCAGAGCCGCCGGGGAAAGCGAAGGAAGGCCGAAGCCCCCAATCACCAGCATTAGTCACAGTGCACCTTTCGAAAAACTGCTGCGTTGAAACAGACCGATGGAAACCATCGGTACGATGCAAGCTACACATTTTTTTAAAATCGCCCAGCAAAGACTGCTTGGTAATCGGCAACTCCTGCAATTCTGGTGAATCTACAGAAGTTGTATCAAGAAGGGAGCGTAGTCTACCGGAAAGCCCCTTTCAGCTCAAACCTTGATCGCTCGAAGTTGGCATCCATTGTAATTGCCAGCGTCCACAGGGGCCGGAGTCCAGTCTTTCGAGGTTTGCCACGGCCAATAACTGCTCATTACGATAAAGAAGCGGCAATCTGCCACGGGCAAACAATGGTACGCCCCGCTCGTTCAGCAAGCGTTTCAGGTCTCGATGACCGCGTCCCGCCAATTCCATGACCTCTCCTCCCTGACGATAGCTCACCCGCAAAGGGCCATGCGGAATATCTCCCACCAGACGCAACTGCCCGTTATCGGGCAGCGTCAGCGCCAGATCGGGCCGTTTCCAGCACAAGGGCGCATCTGGCGCATGCAACCAGTTGCCCGACAGCCACCAGATCCGCCCGCCCGCCCGATGCAACTCTCCGTCGGCGAGCACCCACACGGGCTGGGCATCATCGCGGGCATCGCGCAAAGCGTCCCACCCGGCCCAATGATCGGTATCAGGCAATTGGCCGAACGCCATCAGCCAGTGACGCAAGGCATTGCGTTGACGTGCCGGCGAGAGACCTGCAAGGGGCGCAAGCGCCAGAGAGGGCAGTTTCAACCAGGCAAACTCGCTGGCGCCGCCTGCGCTGTGCAGATCCTGCCGGGCCAACTCCTCGAGCAACCCTTGAGCCTCGGCACAATGGGCTGCGCTGCGAGCAATGCTGGCAGCAGCCTGCGGCCAGCGTCGAGTCAGGAGCGGAACGACCTCGTGGCGCAAGTAATTGCGTGAGAAGCGTGTCTGGGTATTCGATGGATCTTCAATCCAGCTTAAATTGTGCTCGTGAGCGTAGGCCTCCAGCTGCGCCCGGGTCACATTCAGCAAAGGCCTGAACAAGTGTCCACCGCCCAGAGGACGCTGACGCGGCATGGCCGCCAGCCCGCTCACCCCGGCGCCACGCAACAAACGAAAAAGCAGGGTTTCAGCCTGATCATCGCGATGTTGCCCGGTAAGCAGCACGGCCTGCGCGCCTGTTACCGCTGTAAACGCCTGATAGCGCGCATCCCGTGCGGCACGTTCAAGGCTTGCGCCAGCCTGCACCTGAACGCGCACAACCCGCAAAGGCACACTCAGCGCGTCACACAACGCCTGACAATGATTCGGCCACGCATCAGCTTCCACCTGGAGACCATGATGAACATGGACAGCGGTCAAGGGGGGCAATGAGTGGGTTTGACGCAATTGAGCGAGAAGGTGCAGCAAGACCGTCGAATCGAGGCCGCCGGAGAACGCAACGTGCCAGACCTTGGCGTTGCGCCAGGGCATCAAGGCTTCTAGAAGTACTGTCGACAGACTGGACATCACACCGCCCTGCGGAAAAATCCCGGCAGCATCAAAAGCCCCTCCCCGGCCCCTCTCGCAGAGAGGAGCCCGACCGCACGCGGACTCAACATCTCCGCAAACCGGTCGCCTCTCCGCCGAGGAGAGGGTTGGAGCAAGGACTTGTCTTAATCAGAGACCGTAGCTCATCAGGCGGTCATAACGACGCTTGAGCAACGCTTCGTGATCGAGCTTTTTCAGCATGTCCAACTGTGCAATCAGCTCACCGCGGATAGTCGCAGAGGCTGCTGCCGGGTCACGGTGCGCGCCACCCAACGGCTCGCCGATCACTTTATCGACAATACCCAGGCCTTTCAGGCGCTCAGCGGTAATACCCATCGCCTCAGCAGCGTCCGGCGCCTTGTCGGCAGTCTTCCACAGAATGGAAGCACAACCTTCGGGCGAAATGACCGCATAAGTCGAGTACTGCAGCATGTTCAACTGATCACACACGCCGATGGCCAGTGCGCCGCCCGAACCGCCTTCACCGATAACAGTGGCGATAATCGGTGTTTTCAGACGCGACATGACACGCAGGTTCCAGGCAATGGCTTCGCTCTGGTTGCGTTCTTCGGCATCGATACCCGGATAAGCGCCCGGAGTGTCGATAAAGGTCAGGATCGGCATTTTGAAGCGCTCGGCCATTTCCATCAGACGGCAAGCCTTACGGTAGCCTTCAGGACGTGGCATGCCGAAGTTGCGGCGTACCTTCTCGCGGACTTCACGCCCCTTCTGGTGACCAATCACCATCACTGGCTGATCGTCAAGACGCGCAATACCACCCACAATCGCGGCATCATCAGAGAAGTGACGGTCGCCGTGCAGTTCATCGAACTCGGTGAAGATGTGATCGATGTAGTCGAGGGTATATGGACGGCGTGGGTGACGGGCCAGACGGGCAATCTGCCAGCTGGTCAACTTGCCGAAAATATCTTCAGTCAGCGTTTTGCTTTTGTCTTGCAGACGAGAGATTTCATCGCTGATGTTCAGCGAATTGTCATTACCAACCAAGCGCAACTCTTCGATTTTGGCTTGCAGGTCAGCAATCGGCTGTTCGAAATCAAGAAAATTCGGGTTCATAAGCATCCGTCTTGGGTCGGCGGCAAAGCATGCCAGAAGGTTTGAAACCCAGCATTTACTGGCATTTCGAACCGAGCTGGGGCAGCCGGTTGATCTGTATCGCGCCTACCTTAAGGGACAGGCGCGCTCAGGTCGAGATTAAAAATTCAGGTCGAGGTCAGGACGCGTCTGTCGCCCCTGACCGTCAACGGTATTGGAGGAAGACGTTGTCTCGCCCAAACTGGTCACGCAAGGCTTGAATCAAGCTGTCTGCCGGATCAACTCGCCAGGTCTCGCCAAACTGCAACGTAGCCCTTGCTCCTTCTCCGGTGTACTCCATCGTAATCGGGCAGGCTCCGCGATGCTGCTTGAACAAGTCGCCCAATACGCGCAATTGATCACCTTTAAGCGCGGAATGAACCACTTTCAAACGCAAACTCTCGGCCAGGCTCGTACGCGCTTCTTCCATGCTCATCACGCGCTTGACCCGCAGGCGCAGGCCGCCGGAAAAGTCGTCATTACTGACTTCGCCTTCAACCACCACCATTGCGTCTGTCTGCAACAAGGATTGCGCCGAGTGGAAGGCTTCAGCAAACAACGAAGCTTCAATCCGCCCCGAACGGTCGTCAAGGGTGATGAAGCCCATCTTGTCGCCTTTCTTGTTCTTCATCACACGCAAGGCGATGATCATGCCGGCAACGGTCTGGGTGTCCCGGGCCGGCTTCAGGTCGATGATGCGCTGACGGGCGAAACGGCGAATTTCACCTTCGTATTCGTCGATCGGGTGACCGGTCAAGTATAGGCCCAAGGTGTCTTTTTCGCCTTTCAGGCGTTCCTTGAGCGTCAGTTCCTTGGCCTTGCGATGGTTGCCATAAACGTCGGAGTCTTCTTCGACGAACAGGCCACCAAACAGATCGGCATGACCGCTGTCATGGGTACGGGCTGTCTGCTCTGCAGCCTTGATCGCCTCTTCCATCGCGGCGAGCAGGATCGCACGGTTCTGATCGATACTGGCCTGGTAAGCTTTGGGTTCATCATGAAAACAAGGGCCCAGACGGTCCAGTGCGCCACTGCGAATCAAACCGTCAAGCGTGCGCTTGTTGATGCGCTTGAGGTCTACCCGGGCACAGAAATCGAACAGATCTTTGAAAGGTCCGTCCTGGCGCGCTTCGGTGATTGCCTCGACCGGCCCCTCCCCCACACCCTTGATGGCACCCAGACCATAAATGATCCGGCCTTCGTCGTTTACCGTGAACTTGTACTCTGAAGCGTTCACGTCGGGCGCATCAAGGCGCAACTTCATCGTGCGCACTTCTTCGATCAAGGTCACGACCTTGTCGGTGTTGTGCATATCTGCCGAGAGTACCGCGGCCATGAACGGCGCAGGGTAATGCGTCTTTAGCCACGCGGTCTGATACGACACCAGGCCGTAAGCAGCGGAGTGGGATTTGTTAAAACCATAGCCGGCGAATTTTTCCACCAGGTCAAAAATGTTACCCGCCAGGTCGGCATCAATATTGTTGTTCGCACACCCCTCAATGAAACCACCGCGCTGCTTGGCCATCTCCTCGGGTTTTTTCTTGCCCATGGCACGTCGCAGCATGTCAGCGCCGCCGAGGGTGTAACCGGCCATCACCTGCGCGATCTGCATCACCTGTTCCTGGTACAGGATGATGCCGTATGTCGGTGCCAGAACAGGCTTGAGACCTTCGTACTGGTAGTCGGAGTGCGGGTATGCCAATTCGGCACGCCCGTGCTTGCGGTTGATAAAGTCATCAACCATGCCTGACTGCAGTGGGCCCGGACGGAACAGGGCCACCAGTGCAATCAAGTCTTCCAGACAGTCGGGCTTGAGCTTTTTGATCAGCTCTTTCATACCCCGGGATTCAAGCTGGAACACCGCCGTGGTTTCGGCTTTTTGCAGCAGCTGATAAGTCGGCTTGTCGTCGAGCGGAATGAACGCGATGTCCAGCGGCGGCTCATCCACCTTGGCCCGTTCGCGATTGATGGTCTTGAGCGCCCAATCGATAATGGTCAGCGTACGCAAGCCGAGGAAGTCGAACTTCACCAGCCCCGCCGACTCGACATCATCCTTGTCGAACTGGGTGACCAGGCCACCGCCCTCTTCATCGCAGTAGATCGGTGAAAAGTCAGTCAACTTGGTGGGTGCGATAACCACACCACCGGCGTGCTTGCCGACGTTACGCACCACGCCTTCAAGCTTGCGCGCCATTTCCCAGATTTCAGCCGCTTCTTCATCGACTTTAATGAAGTCGCGCAGGATTTCTTCCTGCTCGTAGGCTTTTTCCAGGGTCATGCCGACTTCAAAGGGAATCATCTTCGACAGACGATCAGCCAGGCCATAGGACTTGCCCTGCACCCGCGCCACGTCGCGGATTACCGCTTTGGCGGCCATCGAGCCGAAGGTGATGATCTGGCTGACCGCATTGCGGCCATACTTTTCGGCCACGTACTCAATAACCCGGTCACGACCATCCATGCAGAAGTCGACGTCGAAGTCGGGCATCGATACCCGCTCAGGGTTAAGGAAACGTTCGAAAAGCAGATCGTATTCCAGTGGATCAAGGTCAGTAATCTTCTGAACGTACGCCACCAATGACCCGGCACCCGACCCTCGACCCGGGCCAACTGGCACGCCGTTACTCTTGGCCCACTGGATAAAGTCCATCACGATCAGGAAGTAACCGGGGAAGCCCATCTGGATAATGATATCCAGCTCGAAATTCAGCCGGTCGACATATACCTGACGCTTGGCGTCGTAGTCCTCGGTAGTGTCCCTGGGCAGGAGAACGCTCAGGCGCTCTTCCAGGCCATCGAAGGACACCTTGCGAAAATACTCATCGATGGTCATGCCATCGGGAATCGGGAAGTTGGGCAGAAAGTGAGTGCCCAGCTTGACGTCAATATTGCAGCGCTTGGCGATTTCAACCGAGTTTTCCAGCGCCTCAGGCAAGTCACTGAACAGTTCGGCCATTTCTTCGGCGCTTTTCAGGTACTGCTGGTCACTGTAGTTCTTGGAGCGACGCGGGTCATCGAGCGCACGGCCCTCACCAATGCAAACACGGGTTTCGTGAGCTTCGAAATCCTGCTGGCGAAGGAAGCGTACATCATTGGTCGCCACCAGGGGCGCACCGATTTTTTCAGCCAGCGCAACCGCCGCGTGCAAATGCTCTTCATCATTGGGACGCTTGGTACGCTGTATCTCCAGATAAAAACGATCCGGGAACACCGTCATCCACTCGCGGGCCAGGGTTTCGGCTTCTTCAGTGTTACCGCTTATCAGCGCAACACCGATTTCCCCCTCCTTGGCTGCCGAGAGCATGATCAAACCTTCAGCGGCCTCAGCCACCCATTCGCGCTCAATGATCACCTGCCCATTGCGCTGCCCGTCGATAAAGCCACGGGAAATCAGCTCGGTCAGGTTGCGGTAACCCACACCGTTCATCGCCAGGAGACTGATGCGACTGACCGTGTTTTCCGGATCCTTGTTCGACAACCAGAGATCAGCACCACAAATCGGCTTGATCCCGCCGCCCATGGCGGCCTTGTAGAACTTGACCAGAGAACACATGTTGTTCTGATCGGTCACCGCGACGGCAGGCATGTTCATGCCGGCCAGGGTTTTGATCAGCGGTTTGATCCGCACCAGGCCATCGACCAGGGAGTATTCAGTGTGCAGGCGCAGATGAACGAATGAAGCCGGCATGGTGATCCTGTCTATAAGCTTTGAGAAACAACAAGGCCCGGATTGTACCGGGCCTTGGCAAAAACATCAGCCTCGCGGCTAAACCTCGACGAGTGCTTCGCGCGCTTCGTACGCGCGACGTACCGGACCAAACGAGCGCCGGTGAATCGGGGTTGGCCCCAGGCGATCAAGCGCTTCGAGGTGTACGGGTGTCGGGTAGCCCTTGTGGCCACCAATCCCGTAGCCGGGGTATTGCACCTCAAACGCGGCCATTTCACGATCACGACTGACCTTGGCCAGAATCGATGCTGCAGCAATCGCTGGCACCTTGCTGTCACCTTTGACAACGGCTTCAGCTGGCATTGACAGTTGGGGGCAACGATTACCATCGATCATGGCCAGTTTCGGAGTGATGCTCAATCCTTCGACTGCGCGCTGCATGGCCAGCATGGTGGCATGCAGGATATTCAGCTCATCGATCTCTTCGACTTCCGCCCGGGCAATGCACCAACTCAAGGCTTTTTCGCAAATCTCGTCATACAGCCGTTCACGACGAGCCTCGGTGAGTTTTTTCGAGTCATTCAGGCCGGCAATCGGTCGATTGGGATCAAGAATGACGGCAGCCGTCACCACAGCGCCGCATAAAGGGCCCCGCCCGACTTCATCCACGCCGGCAACCAGGTCTTCGACCAGATTGAAGTCCAAACCGATTTGCATAGTTACTTTACTCATCAGGATTTTGCGATCAGGTCCAGCACTGCATCGGCCGCCTGATTCGAGGCGTCGAGGCGCAATGTTCGATGGATCTCATCAAAGCCCCGGGTTTGCTCCTCGCCACCGTCCAGCAAGGGCAGCAGCGTGTGGGCCAGTGCCTCGGGCGTAGCGGCATCCTGCAGGAGTTCAGGCACCAACAGCCGCTGGGCAAGCAGGTTGGGCAATGACACGTAAGGGCTTTTAACCAGACGCTTGAGAATCCAGTAGGTGAGTGGCGCCAGGCGATAAGCAACCACCATCGGCCGCTTGTACAGCAGCGCCTCAAGGGTCGCGGTTCCGGACGCAATCAGCACCGCATCACAGGCAGCCAAAGCCACATGCGAGCGGCCATCCAGCAAGGTCAGTGGCAAATCACGACCTGCCAGCAGTTGCTCGATCTGCGCACGACGCGCCGCACTGGCACAAGGCAACACAAAACGGACATCCGGCCGGGCGTCACGTATTTTTTGCGCGGCATCGAGAAACAGCCCCCCGAGCTTGCCCACTTCTCCGCCACGACTGCCAGGCATCAGGGCGACCAATGGCCCTGCGGGCAGCCCCAGCTCGGCACGCGCAGCGTCTCTGTCCGCCTCAAGCGGGATCGCATCGGCCAGCGAGTGGCCCACGAAACGTACGGGCACGCCCTTCTCTTCGTAAAACCGGGCCTCGAAGGGGAACAGCGTGAGCATCAAATCGCAGCCTTCGCGAATTTTCAGCACACGCTTCTGACGCCACGCCCACACGGACGGGCTGACGTAGTGCACGGTCTTGATCCCTGCACGACGCAATTGAAGTTCAATATTGAGGGTGAAGTCAGGGGCATCGATCCCGATAAACACATCGGGTTTCTGCTCGATCAGGCTTTTCACCAACTGCTTGCGACGCTTGAGCAGCTCACGTAAACGACCGAGCACCTCAACCAGCCCCATGACCGACAAACGCTCCATCGGGAAGCTGGAGCGCATGCCCTCAGCTTCCATCAACGGGCCGCCTACACCGATAAACTCGATATCCGAATGTCGAGCCTTGAGCGCACGCATCAACCCCGAACCCAGAATGTCGCCTGAAGCTTCTCCAGCCACCAGCGCAATACGCAATCTAGCCATGACTAGCGCGTAATGCCGCGGGTGGAAGACTGAATAGACTCAACGAACGTTGCGACTTCCGGAAATTGCGCGGCGGGCTCGGCCAGTTCGGCAAGTGCCTGGTCGACTGTCAGGCCCTGGCGGTAAACCACTTTATAGGCCCGACGCAGTGCATGAATCGCATCTTCACTGAATCCACGTCGGCGCATGCCTTCGAAGTTCATGCTGCGGGCCTGGGCAGGACTGCCGAACACGGTCACAAACGCCGGAACGTCCTTGCCGATGGCGGTCCCCATGCCCGAAAAGCTGTGGGCTCCGATATGGCAAAACTGATGAACCAGCGTGAAACCGGACAGAATCGCCCAGTCCCCCATATGCACATGGCCCGCCAAGGCAGCGTTGTTAACCAGAATGCAATGGTTGCCAATGACACTGTCATGCCCGATATGGGCATAGGCCATGACCAGATTGTGATCACCCAGTGTCGTTTCGGCACGATCCTGGATCGTCCCGCGATGGATGGTGACACCTTCGCGAATAACGTTGTGATCACCGATCACCAGGCGAGTTTCTTCGCCTTTGTACTTGAGATCAGGTGTGTCCTCGCCTACCGAGGAAAACTGGTAGATGCGATTGTGTTTACCGATCCTGGTCGGGCCTTTGAGAATCACATGCGGCCCAATCACTGTCCCCTCGCCGATTTCCACACCTGCGCCGATGATCGACCAAGGGCCGACCTCGACGTCGTCGGCCAGAATGGCCGTCGGATCGATGATTGCGCGAGGGTCAATCAAACTCATAGTTTGCGTTCCGCACAGATAATTTCTGCCGAGCATACAGGTTTGCCATCAACCGAAGCCTGGCACTCGAATTTCCAGATAGAACGCTTGCAGCTCAGGAACTTGGCTTCAAGGATCAACTGATCACCCGGCAACACGGGCTGACGGAAACGCAATTTGTCGGAACCGACGAAATAATAGAGGGTGCCGTCAGCCGGTTTTACGTCCAGCATCTTGAAACCTAGAATGCCAGCTGCCTGAGCCATTGCCTCAATGATCAGTACGCCAGGCATGATCGGATGCGCCGGGAAGTGACCATTGAAAAAAGGTTCGTTGATGCTGACATTCTTGTAGGCACGAATGCGCTTGTTCTCGACATCCAGATCCACCACTCGGTCCACCAGCAGGAACGGGTAACGGTGGGGCAGATATTCGCGAATCTCGTTGATGTCCATCATTTCGTGGGGAAGCCTGTAATAAAGATTGGGCGCGCGCGACTAAGGCGCGCTCCTCTAGCAAATCAAGGAAGCAAACCAGTGGCTGTGCACTCTTGATATGGAAATTGCATTAGCCTTTTGAAGAAGCTTTAACGTCAGGGGTCACTTCCCAACGTGCTTTTCCAAATGTTTCAACCGCCTTGCGATATCGTCCAGCTGGCGAATACGTGCAGCACTTTTGCGCCACTCGGCTGCCGGCTGCATCGCAGTACCGGAAGAATAAGCACCCGGCTCGGTTATCGAGTGAGTGACCATGGTCATACCGGTCAGGAAAACGTTGTCACAAATTTCGATGTGACCCACCAATCCCACACCCCCGGCCAACATGCAGTGCTTGCCGATTTTGGTACTGCCGGAAATCCCGACACAGGCCGCCATCGCTGTATGGTCACCCACCTGCACGTTATGGGCAATCTGGATCTGATTATCCAGCTTGACGCCATTGCCGATCACCGTATCGGCCAAAGCACCGCGGTCGATGGCGGTATTGACGCCAATTTCGACATCATCACCGATGGTTACACCGCCGATCTGCGCGATCTTTTGCCAGATACCTTTTTCGTTGGCAAAGCCAAAGCCTTCACCGCCGAGCACGGCGCCCGACTGAATCACCACCCGCTTGCCGATGCGAACATCGTGATACAGCGTCACACGCGGAGCCAACCAGCCACCCTCACCAATCTCGCAACGTGCTCCGATAAAGCAGTGGGGGCCAACTGTAACGCCGGCTGCGACTCGAGCACCGCTTTCGATCACCGCAAACGCACCGATGCTCGCCATGGGGTCAACCAGGGCATCAGCAGCAATCACCGCTGTTGGATGCACGCCAGCTGCAGCTTTGGGCTTGGGATCGAACAAATGGGAAATGCGCGCATAAGCCAGATAGGGATCAGGCACCACCAGTGCATCACCGACATATTCTTCAGCATCGGCCGGTTTGAGCAATACAGCCCCGGCATGACAGTCAACGAGGAATTTTCGGTATTGAGGGTTCGCCAGAAAGCTCAACTGAGCTGGGCCAGCCTCTTGTAAAGTGGCTAGCCCAGTGATTTCTCTCTCCGCAGAGCCACGTAACGTGGCTCCCAGGAACTCGGCCAATTGGCCGAGTTTAATAGTCGCAGTCATAATTACTTCAGCTGATTCATGCGCTCGATAACCTGGCGAGTGATGTCGTACTGAGGTTTGACATCAATCACAGCACCACGCTCGAACACCAGGTCAAAGGCGCCTTTCTTGATGACTGCTTCAACAGCGCTGTCCAGTTTCGGCTTCAGCTGTTTCAGCATTTCACGGTCAGCAACGGCTTTGGCTTCGTTCAGTTCCTTGGACTGGAACTGGAAGTCGCGGGCCTTTTGCTTGAATTCAAGCTCCAGACGCTCGCGCTCGCCCTGCTGCATTTTATCGCCACCCTTGACCAGACGGTCCTGAATGCCTTTTGCACTGCTTTCCAGGCTTTTCAGCTTGGTCAGCTGTGGACCGAATTTCTTCTCGGCATCCACTGCGTAGCGCTTGGCTGCATCAGATTCAAGCAGCGCCATTTGATAGTTCAGCACTGCAATTTTCATCTCGGCGAAAGCCGGAGTCGCTACCAAAACCGTAGCCAGGAGAACCAATTGAGTCAACTTACGCACGATGCACTCCTAAAAAATCCGTTGTCTGTATCTTAAGTCAGGCTTTTAGAAAGTCTGGCCGAGGGAGAATTGGAACACTTGGGTATCAGCATCGTCCGGTTTCTTGACCGGCATGGCCAGGCTAAAACTCAACGGGCCAAGCGCAGTCACCCATGTCACGCCAACACCGACAGAGCTGGCCATATTGCTGAAGCTGATATCGCAATCTTTGGTTTCACCCTTGCAGTTGGTGTCGAACACGTTACCCACATCCCAGAACACGGAAGTACGCAGGGAACGCTGGTCTTTCACGAACGGCATCGGGAACAGGACTTCAACACCACCCTGGATCTGCACGTTACCACCAAATGGCAGCGGGTCTTGATCAGGGTCAGCAACGGTACCCGGGAACTTGCCCGAACTTGGCGTGCTGCGCGGACCCAGGGAGCTGTCCTTGAAGCCACGAACCGAGTTGAAACCACCGGCATAATAGTTCTCGTAGAACGGCAGGCCCGAGGTCGAACCGTAACCATCACCATAGCCCAGTTCTGTGTGCAGACGCATGGTGTAGGTGTCGGTCAACGGCTGGAACAGCTGTGCACGGTAATCCAGTTTGTAGAACTGCAGGTCACTGCCCGGGATCGTCGTCTCAAGCACCAGGCTTTGCGAGCTGCCACGGGTCGGCAATACGCCTTTGTTCAGCGTTGACTCGGACCAGCCGACCGACGCTTTGAAGTTCAGGTACTTGTCGCCTTCCTGGTTCACGAAATCGAAAATCTCGTCAACGGTGTAGGTTCCGGTCTTGATTTCGTCCTGCTGCACGGTCAGGCCGTAAGTCAGGCGCGAGGTATCACTGATCGGGTAGCCCATGCTGATGCCGGCACCCAGGCTGTCAACCGCATAGCTTGCCACGTCGACATCGAGGTCATCGTAGTCAGTGGTACGGTAGAACGCGTTATAACCCAGGCTCACACCATCGGCTGTCCAGTACGGGTCAACGTAGCTGAAGTTGTAGCGGCTCTGGTATTCACTGCGGGTCAAGCCGAGGCTGACCTTGTTACCCGTTCCCAGGAAGTTGTTCTGGGTAATCGAACCACCCAGGATAAGACCGGCGCTCTGGGCGAAACCGACGCTTGCGGTGATCGAACCCGACGCCTGCTCTTCAACAGCGTAGTTAACGTCAACCTGATCGTCAGTGCCCGGTACTGCTGGCGTTTCTACGTTGACTTCCTTGAAGAAGCCCAGACGCTCAAGGCGTACCTTGGACTGGTCAATCAGGTAAGTCGACGCCCAGCCACCTTCCATCTGGCGCATTTCGCGACGCAGCACTTCGTCTTCCGACTTGGTGTTGCCGCGATAGTTGATGCGGTTTACGTAAGCGCGCTTGCCCGGATCGACCACAAACGTGATGGCCACGGTGTGATCTTCAGGGTTTGGCTGAGGAACACCGTTGACGTTGGCGAAGGTATAGCCTTCGTTGCCCAGGCGGCGGGTAATCAATTCAGAGGTGGTGGTCATCAGCTTGCGCGAGAACACTTGACCTGGCTGAACCAGCAATAGCGATTTGATCTGGTCTTCCGGAACCTTGAGGTCACCGCTCAGCTTCACTTCGCCGACATTGAATTTTTCGCCTTCGTTCACGTTCACCGTGATGTAGACGTTTTTCTTGTCAGGGGTGATCGATACCTGGGTCGAGGCGATATCCATGTTGATATAGCCGCGGTCAAGGTAATAGGAGCGCAGACGCTCAAGGTCACCCGACAGTTTTTCACGCGCATACTTGTCATCGTTCTTGAAGAACGACAACCAGTTGGTGGTTTTCAGCTCGAACAGGTCGACCAGGTCGTCTTCAGGAAAGACCGTGTTGCCCACCACATTGATGTGCTGGATGGCGGCCACGGTGCCTTCGTTGATATTCACCTTCAACGCAACGCGGTTGCGAGGCTCGGATACCACTTCGGTATCGACCGTCGCCGAGTAGCGGCCCTGGGCAACATACTGGCGTTGCAGTTCGTTGCGCACGCCCTCCAGGGTCGCGCGCTGGAAGATTTCACCTTCGGCCAGGCCTGACTGTTTCAGACCTTTCATCAGGTCATCAGTAGAGATTGCCTTGTTACCGTCAATGGTGATGCTGGAGACGGAAGGACGCTCGACAACCGTAATGACGAGCACATCGCCATCACGACCCAGTTGGATATCCTGAAAGAACCCGGTTTTGAACAACGCTCGAGTGGACTCCACCAAACGGCGGTCATCCGCTACCTCACCCACGTTCAGCGGTAACGCACCAAACACGCTGCCGGCGGAAACCCGCTGGAGCCCGTTGACACGGATATCAGAGATAGTGAAGGACTCGGCGTGAACTTCGGCGATCATCAGTACGGCGAGAACCGCAGTTAGCAGCAGACGTTTCATGAAGTCCTTTCTTATTCCAACTGGCAATAAACAAACTGCCGCAAAATGCGGCAGATTCGCAATTCAGCGAAGCGTCTACAGACGACCCAGATCGTTGACCAGGGCAAGTAACATCACCCCGACCACCAAACTGATACCAATCTGCATTCCCCAACCCTGTACCCGGTCCGACAAGGGGCGACCACGCACCCACTCAATCAGATAAAACAACAAATGTCCCCCATCCAGTACTGGTATGGGCAACAAGTTCAGAACCCCCAGGCTTATGCTCAGATAAGCCAGAAAATTCAGGAAATCCGCAACACCCGACTGGGCAGAAGCGCCCGCCACTTTAGCAATGGTTATCGGTCCACTCAAGTTTTTTACCGAGAGCTCGCCGAACAACATTTTCTTGAGTGAATCGAGGGTCAGCACACTCATCGTCCAAGTGCGTCTGGCCCCTTCGCCGATTGCGGCAATCGGGCCAAAACTCACCTCGCGAACCATCGCTGGTGGCCAGTCGACACCTTTGACGCCGGCGCCCAAATAGCCCGTTGCTGCCTTGCCCTCACCCCGAACAGCCAGCGTGACAGGAATATCGACAACCGCACCCTCGCGCTCGACGCGCAGTACAACACGCGCGCCGGGCCGCACACGAACCCAGTCCACAACCTGCTGCCAGTCTCCGATCGGCTGATCGTTCATTGCCAACAGCTTGTCACCCGACTTGAGCCCGGCAGCCTGAGCCGGACCCTTTGAATCGAACTCTGCCAGAACGGCAGGCAGCTCCGGCCGCCAAGGACGAATCCCCAGGGAAGTGATCGGGTCCGGCTCATCGGCGCCTTTCAGCCAGTCTTTCAATACCAACTGATGCGCGGCCTCGGAGCTCGAGCCCGGCTCACGTACCAACACCTGGATAGAACCCGTTTCACCCAGACGGCGAACCAGTTGCAGGTTGACGCCTGACCAGCCCGTCGTCGCCTCACCATCAATGGCAACGATCTCCTGCCCTGCAACCAGCCCCGCTTGCGCTGCCAGGCTACCGCTTTCGACTGCACCGATGACAGGCCGCACCTGCTGGCTGCCCATCATTGCCAGCACCCAGAAAAACACCATCGCCAGCATGAAGTTGGCAATAGGTCCCGCCGCGACAATAGCAATGCGCTGACCAACCGTTTTGCGGTTGAACGATTGATCGAGCTGGTGGGCCGGCACCTCACCTTCACGCTCATCCAGCATTTTTACGTAGCCGCCCAACGGAATGGCAGCGATTACAAACTCGGTGCCCTTACGATCATGCCAGCGCAGCAAAGGTGTGCCAAAGCCCACGGAGAAGCGCAGAACCTTGACGCCGCAACGGCGCGCCACCCAAAAGTGGCCGAATTCATGAAAAGTGACCAGCACACCCAATGCGACCAGGGTGCCAACAATCATATAGAGCGCACTCATCTACTTTCTCCGCGGTCCTGTCCGGTTTCGGCAAGCATCACTTATCAGCCGTTACGACTCAACCACTGTTCAGCCAGGATTCTGGCCCGGGCATCAGCGGCAAACACCGCCTCCAGCTCATCGACCGCAATCACAGGCTCGGCATTGAGGACATCTTCAATCACACAAGCGATCTGTGGATAACGGATACGACCTTCGAGAAAAGCGGCCACGGCCACTTCATTGGCCGCATTCAGCATCGCCGGAGCACTGTTACCTGCCATGGCGGCCTCACGAGCCAAGCGCAAGCACGGAAAGCGCTGCTCATCAGGGCGTTGAAAGTCCAGACGGGCAACAGCAAACAGATCCAGTGGCGCGACACCCGACTCAATACGCTCAGGCCAGGCCAGGGCATTTGAGATCGGCGTCCGCATATCCGGATTTCCGAGCTGGGCCAGCACCGAGCCATCGATATAATCGACCAGAGAGTGAATCACGCTTTGCGGATGAATGACCACTTCAACCTGATCCGGCCGGGCATCGAACAGCCAGCAGGCTTCAATCATCTCCAGCCCTTTGTTCATCATGCTGGCCGAGTCTACGGATATCTTGCGCCCCATCGACCAGTTGGGATGAGCGCACGCCTGGTCCGGCGTAACGTTTTCAAGCTCTGCCAGCGGGGTTTCGCGAAAAGGTCCGCCCGAAGCCGTCAACAAAATTCGACGAACACCCACCGGCGCCAGGCCGCGGGCGAAATCCTGCGGCAAGCACTGGAAGATCGCGTTGTGTTCACTGTCAATGGGCAGCAGAACCGAGCCGCTGCGACGAACGGCCTGCATAAACAGAGCCCCCGTCATCACCAGCGCTTCTTTATTGGCCAGCAGGATTTTCTTGCCGGCATTCACCGCGGCCAGCGTTGGCCGCAGACCTGCCGCACCGACGATGGCCGCCATGACCGCGTCGACTTCAGAGGCTGACGCAATCTGGCACAAGCCCTCCTCGCCCACCAGTACTTCGGTGCTGAGGCCGGCAGCGCGCAGGTCCGCCTGCAACTGGCGCGCAGCACGCTCATCCGGCACTACCGCGACCCGCGGCCTGTGCAGCACGCACAGTGCCAGCAACTCAGCGATGCGGCTGTAACCACTCAAACCAAACACCTGATAGCGGTCAGGGTGACGCGCTATCACATCCAGAGTGCTCAGGCCTATCGAGCCCGTAGCCCCCAGAACGGTGATCTGCTGTGGACGACTCATGATGCTGCCATCCACAGCAACACAGCAAATACGGGAATCGCTGCAGTCAAACTGTCGATGCGATCCAGCACTCCGCCATGCCCGGGCAGCAAGTTACTGCTGTCTTTGATACCGGACTGGCGCTTGAACATGCTTTCCGTGAGGTCGCCCACTACCGAAATCAACACGACAACGGCAGCCCCCACCAGCGCTGCGAACATTTCAGAAGCACTCCAGCCACGCACCACACCAACGACAGCGGTGATCAGCAGGCTTAGCAGCAACCCGCCAAACACACCTTCCCAGCTCTTGCCGGGACTGACTTTTGGCGCGAGCTTGCGCTTGCCAAATTTGCGACCTGAAAAATAAGCACCGATATCTGCGCCCCACACCAGAACCATCACGGCCATGATCAGCCAGTTACCCAAAGGCATGGCCTTGATCAATACCAGGCCTTGCCAGGCCGGCAGCAGGATCAACAAGCCAATCACCAGCTTGGTTGCAGTATTTGACCAGTGTACGGCCGACTGCGGAAAGGTCAGCACCAGAAAGGTAGCGACCGCCCACCAGACGACGGCAGCGCCCAACACCCAGGGCGCCAGACCAGGCACCAGATGCATGACAAACAGCGCCAAGGCCACCAGCGCCGCAAAAAGCACACGGGCCGGCTGAGCATCAAAACCCGCCAGACGCGCCCATTCCCAGGCACCAAGGGTAACGACCAGGCCGATAAACAGCGCAAAGCCTCCACCCTCAAGCAGGAAGAAACCGCATAAGGCAATTGGCAGCAATATAAGTGCCGTGATGATTCTTTGTTTAAGCATTAAACCCGGGCTCCAGCCTCAACCTGCTCGCTCGTTTTACCGAAACGGCGCTGGCGAGAAGCGAAATCAGCCAATGCATTACGCATGGCTTCGTGTTTGAAGTCCGGCCAGAACAGGTCGGAGAAGTACAATTCGGAGTAGGCTAGCTGCCACAGCAAGAAATTGCTGATGCGATGCTCGCCACCTGTGCGAATACACAGATCAGGTAAAGGCAGGTCACCCGTCACCAGACAGGTTTGCAGCAGATCAGGCGTGATGTCTTCAGGCTGCAAGTGTCCAGCCTGTACCTCTCGCGCCAGCCGCTGGGCCGCCTGGGCTATGTCCCACTGACCGCCATAATTAGCGGCGATCTGTAGCACGAAACGACCAGGCCCGGCCGTCATGGCCTCCGCGTCGCGCATCGCCTTTTGCAAGTCGGGATGAAAGCGCGAGCGGTCACCAATGATCCGCAGGCTGATGTTGTTGTCGTCGAGACGCTTGGTCTCACGACGCAAGGCCACGAAGAACAAATCCATCAAGGCACTGACTTCGGCCTCGGGACGCTGCCAGTTCTCACTGGAAAACGCGAACAAGGTGAGCACCTCGACCTTGGCCTTGGCGCACACTTCAATCACGGCACGAACCGCATCCACACCCGCCTTATGCCCTGCAACACCTGGCATAAAGCGTTTTTTCGCCCAGCGATTATTACCGTCCATGATGATCGCGACGTGGCGCGGTACCGATGTTGGCTCAGCCTGCTTGGTCTTTTCCATAAAACGCCCTGACCCTTATACGGCCATCAGGTCCGCTTCTTTCTGCTTGGTGGCAACTTCGATTTCAGCCACAGCCTTGTCGGTCAGCTTCTGGACATCATCAGCCGCACGACGCTCTTCGTCTTCGCTGATTTCCTTTTCTTTGACCAGGTCTTTCAACTGGCTCAATGCGTCGCGACGGATGTTGCGTACGGCAATCCGGCAGTCTTCTGCAGCGTCACGTGCCTGCTTGGCGAACACCTTGCGGGTTTCTTCAGTCAGGGCCGGCATGGAGATCAGCAGCAATTCGCCCAGGTTGGTCGGATTGAGGTTCAGGCCGGCGCTCTGGATGGCCTTGTCGACTGCCGCGAGCATGTTGCGCTCGAACGCCACAACCTGCAGCGTGCGGGAGTCCTTGACGGTCACGTTGGCAACCTGGCTGATCGGGGTATCGGCGCCGTAGTAAGGCACCATCACGCTTCCCAGAATGCTCGGGTGAGCCTTGCCGGTACGAATCTGGCCAAATGCATGGGCCAGAGATTCCAGCGACTTCTTCATGCGCTCTTGAGCGTCTTTCTTGATTTCGTTGATCATTGTTGACCTTCCTCGATCAGAGTGCCTTCAGCGCCGCCATGGACAATATTAAGCAGGGCGCCCGGCTTGTTCATATTAAATACACGCAGTGGCATTTTATGGTCACGGCACAAGCAAATAGCCGTCAGGTCCATTACGCCCAGTTTGCGATCCAGTACTTCATCGTAAGTCAGATGATCGAACTTCTCGGCATGCGGGTCTTTGAATGGATCAGCGGTATATACGCCGTCTACCTTGGTCGCCTTAAGCACCACATCAGCATCGATTTCAATGGCGCGCAAGCAGGCGGCAGAATCCGTAGTGAAGAATGGATTGCCAGTGCCTGCCGCGAAGATCACCACGTCCTTGGCATTCAAGTGACGCATGGCCTTGCGACGATCGTAATGATCGGTCACACCCACCATGGAAATCGCCGACATAACGATGGCAGAGATATTCGCACGTTCCAGCGCGTCGCGCATGGCCAGGGCGTTCATCACGGTTGCCAGCATCCCCATGTGGTCGCCGGTGACACGATCCATCCCGGCCGCGCTCAACGCTGCGCCACGGAACAGGTTGCCCCCGCCGATCACCAACCCTACCTGAACGCCGATACCGACCAACTGGCCGACTTCCAGCGCCATGCGGTCAAGGACCTTCGGGTCGATCCCGAACTCTTCAGAGCCCATCAGGGCTTCGCCGCTTAGCTTGAGTAGAATGCGTTTATAGCGAGCTTGATAACCACTGCCCTGCTGAGCCATTGCGAATCTCTCCTGCCGCGTTTTATAAATAATCTGTGCGAGGTCATTTTCAACCGCGCCTACTCTAGCTGGCACTGCACAGCAGCACCATCGGAACACGATTTTGCCATCCGGTTCCGCGGGAAAGGTAAAAGCCCCTCCCATTTGAAAAGAGGCTGCGCGCGTGAGCGGGCAGCCTCTTCGGGTCGACAGTTGTAAACCGTCTTACTTCTGGCTTGCAGCCACTTGAGCAGCAACTTCTGCAGCGAAGTCATCAACTGGCTTCTCGATGCCGTCGCCTACTTTGAAGTAGGTGAAGGAAACGATTTCAGCGCCGGCTTTCTTGGCCAGTTCGCCGACTTTAACTTCCGGATTCTTAACGAAAGCTTGCTCAACCAGGCTGGCTTCGGCGAGGAACTTGCTGATACGACCAGCAACCATTTTCTCTACGATTTCAGCAGGCTTGCCTTTGATCTTGTCTTCGTTGAGGCTGATGAACACGGCTTTTTCGCGTTCGATAGCTTCAGCGGAAACTTCGCTAGGCAGCAGGAACTCTGGGTTGCTTGCCGCTACGTGCATGGCGATGTCTTTGGCCAGCTCGGCGTCACCGCCTTTCAGCGAAACAACAACACCGATTTTGTTGCCGTGCAGGTAAGCGTTTACAACGTCACCTTCAACACGCACCAGACGGCGAATGTTCACGTTCTCGCCAACTTTGGCAACCAGCGCTTCACGAGCAGGCTCTTGAGCGGCGATCAGCGGAGCTGCGTCGGTCAGTTTGTCTGCGAACGCTTTTTCAACGCTGTCGTTTACGAAGTTTTTGAAGTCATCTTGCAGAGCCAGGAAGTCGGTTTGCGAGTTGACTTCAAGGATGACGGCAGCTTTGCCATCTTCCGAAACCTTAACTGCGATAGCGCCTTCAGCAGCAACGTTGCCTGCTTTTTTGGCAGCCTTGATGGCGCCCGAAGCACGCATGTCATCAATGGCTTTTTCGATGTCGCCGCCAGCCTTGGTCAAGGCTTTCTTGCAATCCATCATGCCTTCGCCGGTACGCTCACGCAGTTCTTTAACCAACGCTGCAGTAATCTCTGCCATTTCAAAATTCCTCTTGGATAGGTTTTCAACCATTCCACCCGAGCGAACGGGCGTTCAATTCGTGTGAAGCCCACCTCGATTGCACCTGCAAACCGCGACTGGATACAGCAACAGCAAGTACAGGGCCAACAAATGGATTTCGAGGTGGCAAAAAGGGGGCCAAGCCCCCTTTTTGCGTACTGAGTAAACGCTAGGCGTTAATTACTCAGCCTTCAACTACCGCTGCAGCTGGAGCTTCTTCGACGAAAACGTCGGTGCCGCCAGCAACATGGTTACGGCCTTTGATCACAGCATCAGCCATCGCACCCATGTACAGCTGGATAGCGCGGATTGCGTCATCGTTACCCGGGATGATGTAGTCAACACCTTCTGGGCTGCTGTTGGTATCGACAACGCCGATTACCGGGATGCCCAACTTGTTAGCTTCGGTGATCGCGATACGCTCGTGGTCAACGTCGATAACGAACAGAGCGTCTGGCAGACCGCCCATGTCCTTAATACCACCCAGGCTACGATCCAGCTTTTCCAGGTCGCGAGTGCGCATCAGCGCCTCTTTCTTGGTCAGCTTGGCGAAAGTACCGTCTTCTGCCTGCACTTCAAGGTCACGCAGACGCTTGATGGAAGCACGGATGGTTTTGAAGTTGGTGAGCATGCCGCCCAACCAGCGGTGATCCACGTACGGCGAACCGCAACGTGCTGCTTCTTCAGCAACGATCTTGCCAGCCGAACGCTTGGTGCCGACGAACAGGATCTTGTTTTTGCCCTGGGCCAGGCGCTCTACGAAAGTCAGAGCTTCGTTGAACATTGGCAGGGTTTTTTCAAGGTTGATGATGTGGATCTTGTTACGCGCGCCAAAGATGTATTTACCCATCTTCGGGTTCCAGTAACGGGTTTGGTGACCGAAGTGCACACCGGCCTTCAGCATATCGCGCATGTTGACTTGGGACATGATAGTTCCTTAATAAGTCGGGTTAGGCCTCCACGTATCCCAATGACCAACCAGCAGCTTCGAGCTGAAGGCACCCAGGTCATCGTGTCGACACGTGTGTGGGTTTGAGCTCAGCGGGCTATACCCGGAAAGCGGCGCATTTTATACCACAAGATGCGCTAAAAACGAAACACAGATTCTGTGTTTATTCCACGCCCTTTTGCGCAAGGCTTGGAATAGGGCCAGAATGCCCCATTCTATTAAGAGAAGCGATGGCGAGAGGCTCATGATTCAGGCCGACCGTCTGTTAGAATCGCATTTTTATGGCGGTGCGCAGGCCAGAGCCTTGCCTCGCACCCGCAACCCTGATGATGAGCGCTACCGCGCGAAGAGAGCCCGAATGACCGTCACCCTCAAAACGCCCGAGGACATCGCAAAAATGCGTATCGCCGGCAAACTGGCCGCCGAAGTCCTGGAAATGATCGCCGAACACGTCAAGCCTGGCGTTACCACCGAGGCACTGGACCGCATCTGCCACGACTACATCGTCAATGTGCAGCAGGCCATTCCTGCGCCGCTCAACTACAAAGGTTTCCCCAAGTCGATCTGCACGTCGATCAACCACGTGGTTTGCCACGGCATCCCGTGTGACAAGCCGCTGCGCGACGGCGACACGCTGAACATCGATGTCACGGTCATCAAGGATGGCTACCACGGTGACACCAGCCGCATGTTCCATGTGGGCACAGTACCGGTATGGGCCGAGCGCCTGTCGAAAGTGACCCAGGAATGCATGTACAAGGCCATCGAACTGGTCAAGCCAGGCTGCCGCCTGGGCGATATCGGCGAAGTGATCCAGAAGCACGCCGAAAAGAACGGTTTCTCGGTGGTTCGCGAGTTCTGTGGACACGGCATCGGCAAGGTCTTCCATGAAGAGCCGCAGATCCTGCACTACGGCCGCGCGGGCACCGGTATGGAGCTGAAAGCCGGCATGACCTTCACCATCGAGCCGATGATCAATCAGGGCAAGGCCGACACCAAGGTACTGGGCGATGGCTGGACCGCCATTACCAAGGACCGCAAACTGTCCGCCCAGTGGGAGCACACCCTGTTGGTGACCGAGACCGGCTACGAGATCTTCACCCTGCGCAGCGACGACACCATCCCGCGCATGTCGGCCTGATCCGTCTATAGATATTTTCTATAAATAAAGCAATCGCCCCAAGGAAAGCCAATCGATGCCGCAGGTGGATCCCGAACTTTTTGACCGCGGCCAGTTCCAGGCCGAACTGGCATTGAAGGCAAGCCCCATTGCCGCTTTCAAAAAGGTGATCCGCCAGGCGCGCGAGGTGCTCGACGAGCGCTTTCGCGCTGGCCGCGATATTCGTCGCCTGATTGAAGACCGTGCCTGGTTTGTCGACAACATCCTGCAACAGGCGTGGGACCAGTTCAGCTGGTGCAACCAGGCCGATATCGCGCTGGTTGCTGTCGGCGGCTATGGTCGGGGCGAACTGCACCCTTACTCCGATATCGACCTGCTGATCCTGCTGGACAAGGCCGATCACGAACTATTCCGCGACTCCATCGAACGCTTTCTGACGCTGCTCTGGGACATTGGCCTGGAAGTGGGTCAAAGCGTGCGCTCGGTGGATGAATGCGCCGAACAAGCCCGCGCCGACCTGACCATCATCACCAACCTGATGGAAAGCCGTACAGTTGCCGGCCCGGAGCGTTTGCGCCAACGCATGCTGGACGTCACCAGCACGGTACATATGTGGCCCAGCAAGGACTTCTTCCTGGCCAAGCGCGCCGAGCAAAAGGCCCGCCACCACAAGTACAACGACACTGAGTACAACCTCGAACCCAACGTCAAGGGTTCGCCCGGTGGTTTGCGCGACATCCAGACCATCTTGTGGGTAGCCCGTCGCCAGTACGGTACGCTGAATCTGCGCGCGCTGGCGGGCGAAGGCTTCCTGGTCGAAAGCGAACACGCCCTCCTCGCGTCCTCGCAAGAGTTCCTGTGGAAGGTCCGCTACGCCCTGCACATGCTTGCCGGTCGCGCTGAAGATCGCCTGCTGTTTGACCATCAACGCAGCATTGCCGAATTGCTCGGCTTTACCGGCGAAGACACCAAACAGACCATCGAAAACTTCATGCAGCAGTACTACAGGGTGGTCATGAGCATTGCGCAACTCAGCGACCTGATTATCCAGCACTTCGAAGAAGTCATTCTGGCGCCGGAAGACGAAGCGCCGCCCGTACCACTGAATTCGCGCTTTCAGCTGCACGATGGCTATATCGAGGCCACCAGCGACCATGTGTTCAAGCGCACCCCGTTTGCCATGCTCGAGATATTCCTGCTGATGGCCCAGCACCCCGAAATCAAGGGCGTGCGCGCCGACACCATTCGCTCGCTACGTGAACATCGCTACCTGATCGACGACGACTTCCGTAACGACATTCGCAATACCAGCCTGTTTATCGAGCTGTTCAAATGCAAGATCGGTATTCATCGCAACCTGCGCAGAATGAACCGTTACGGCATCCTTGGCCGCTACCTGCCTGAATTCGGCTTTATCGTCGGGCAAATGCAGCACGACCTGTTTCATATTTATACCGTCGATGCGCACACACTTAACCTGATCAAGCACCTGCGTAAGCTGCAATACACCCAAACATCCGAGAAATTCCCGCTGGCCACCAAGCTGATGGCCAAGCTGCCAAAACCCGAGCTGATCTATCTCGCCGGGCTGTACCACGACATCGGCAAGGGGCGCCACGGCGACCACTCCGAGATTGGCGCAATCGATGCCGAAGCCTTCTGCATTCGCCATCAACTGCCGCAGTGGGATACCCGGCTGATTGTCTGGCTGGTGCAAAATCACCTGCTCATGTCGACGACGGCCCAGCGCAAGGATCTGTCCGACCCGCAAGTCATCCATGACTTCGCCCAGACGGTGGTCGATGAGACCCATCTCGACTATCTATATGTGCTGACAGTCGCCGATATCAATGCCACCAACCCGACCCTGTGGAACTCCTGGCGTGCCAGCCTGTTGCGCCAGCTCTACACCGAGACCAAGCGCGCTCTGCGCCGCGGCCTGGAAAACCCGGTGGATCGCGAAGAGCAAATCCGCCAGACGCAAAGTGCCGCGCTGGATATTCTGGTGCGCGGCGGCAATGACCCGGATGACGTTGAACAGCTCTGGTCCCAACTGGGTGACGACTACTTCCTGCGTCATACCGCGGGCGACGTGGCCTGGCACACGGATGCCATCTTGCAGCAACCTGTGGATGGCGGGCCGCTGGTGTTGATCAAGGAGACCACCCAACGCGAATTCGAGGGCGGCACTCAGATCTTCATTTATGCGCCTGACCAACACGACTTTTTCGCCGTTACCGTGGCCGCCATGGACCAGCTCAACCTGAACATTCATGATGCCCGCATCATCACGTCCAGCAGCCAGTTCACCCTCGATACCTACATCGTGCTCGACAACGACGGCGATTCGATCGGCAATAACCCTGTGCGCATCGAGAAGATCCGCAAAGGCCTGACCGAAGCCCTGCGCAATCCGGACGATTACCCGAACATCATCCAGCGCCGGGTACCACGCCAGCTCAAGCACTTTGCCTTCGCCCCCCAAGTGACGATTCACAACGATGCCCAGCGCCCGGTCACGGTCCTCGAGCTCAGCGCCCCTGACCGCCCGGGCCTGCTGGCGCGCATCGGAATGATTTTCCTGGAGTTCGATCTGTCGCTGCAAAATGCCAAGATCGCAACACTGGGCGAGCGCGTAGAAGACGTATTCTTCATTACCGACGCAAACAACCAGCCGCTGTCTGACCCTCAACTGTGCATGCGCTTGCAGGAAGCCATCGTCGAGCATCTGACAGTCCACCAAGACTCAACCACCGAACCCTGGCGCCTGAGCATCTAACCGCCGCCGAGTGAGACCCGCACCCGATGAATAACGCTCTAAACCAGCTACAGCCTTATCCGTTCGAAAAACTGCGCGCCCTGCTTGGCAGCGTACAACCCAACGCCGGCAAGCGTCCGATTGCGCTGTCGATCGGCGAACCCAAGCACCGCTCCCCGGCGTTCGTGGCCAAGGCACTGGCCGACAACCTCGACCAGATGGCGGTCTACCCGACCACTCTTGGCATTGCAGGCTTGCGCGAAGCCATTGCCGGCTGGGCCGAACGCCGCTTTGACGTACCCAAGGGCTGGCTGGACCCGGCACGCTCGATTTTGCCGGTCAACGGTACCCGTGAAGCCCTGTTCGCCTTCACCCAAACCGTAGTCAATCGAGGCGAGGACGCGCTGGTCATCAGCCCGAACCCGTTTTATCAGATCTACGAAGGTGCGGCCTTCCTTGCCGGGGCCAAGCCGCATTACTTGCCATGCCTGGCAGAACACGGCTTCAACCCGGACTTCGATGCGGTTTCGGCCGAGACCTGGAAGCGCTGCCAGATCCTGTTCCTCTGCTCACCTGGCAACCCGACAGGCGCCCTGATCCCGCTCGACACCCTGAAAAAACTGATCGCACTGGCTGACGAACACGACTTCGTGATTGCCGCCGACGAATGCTACAGCGAGCTGTATTTCGATGAGCAAACGCCGCCGGTCGGCCTGCTGAGCGCCTGCGTTGCCCTGGGTCGCCAGGACTTCAAGCGCTGCGTGGTGTTCCACAGCCTGTCCAAGCGTTCAAACCTGCCAGGACTGCGTTCCGGTTTCGTGGCGGGTGATGCCGAGATCCTCAAGGCCTTCCTGCTGTACCGCACCTATCACGGTTGCGCCATGCCGGTTCAAACCCAACTGGCCAGCATTGCCGCCTGGAACGACGAAGCGCACGTACGTGAAAACCGCGACCTGTACCGCGAGAAGTTCGATGCAGTGCTGGCGATTCTGGCGCCGGTCCTCGACGTTCAACGCCCGGATGGCGGGTTTTATCTGTGGCCAAGGGTTGAAGGGGATGACGCTGCCTTCTGTCGCGACCTGTTTGTTGAAGAGCACGTCACCGTGGTGCCGGGTTCCTACCTGTCCCGTGAGGTCGACGGCTTCAACCCAGGGGCCGGACGCGTGCGCATGGCCCTGGTAGCACCCTTGGCAGAATGCGTTGAAGCCGCGGAACGGATTCGCGACTTCATTCAGCGTCGCCGCTAAACGCCGCCTCAGTCGGCAACCGCTGCCGCAAGGTCGCTGCGCTCCCAGCGCAGCCTTCGGCAGCGGCTACAAAAGCACCACAAACCCGCTCGACCGCTGCTACTTGCTCGCCCCGAGGTTTGCCTCGCTCAAATCCAGATCGCGCAGAATCTCGCTCAGCACTTCATCGCCGATCTCGTGATGCCGGCGCAGGCTGTACAGCTCCAGTCGCTGGGCCCGCAGAGCCTTTAGGCGCAGGCGGTTTTCCAGGTGGTTCATCTGCGACGCCAGTGCTTGAGCTTCGGCCGAACCGTTGAAAACATCCAGCTGATGCCGGTATTCGGACATGATCCGCGCCTTCATCTCTGCCGCCAATGCCGATTGCGCTGCATCCTGGGCAACTTGCGGCTCGGTCACGTCTTCAACTTCCAATGCATGGATCGCAGCCTCGGCCGTTCGCCGCCAGGCTTCGCGGACCTCGTTGCGCATGGCATCGTCCGGGCTCTTTATAATGCCGCGCAACAGCAACGGCAGCGCAATACAGGCCGATACCAGCGACAACAGAATCACACCGGCGGCAATGAAGATCAGCAAATCCCGCTCCGGAAAATCCACGCCCTTGCTGATCAGCAACGGCACCGACATCACACCGGCCAGAGTCACTGCCCCGCGTACTCCGCCAACCGTCAACAACCAGCAGGAGCGCGCGGTCGGCACCATCGTCAGCGCACCCTTGCCGCGCCAGCGGCGCAGCAGCCCGGACAGCCTCCAGATGCTTTGCACCCAGATAAAACGCAGCGCCAGCAACACCAGGAAGATCGCCACCACATCCAGGCAGCGATACATCAAGGTGGGCCACAACGTAGTTTCATGACTGACCACCGCTTTGATGATGTTTGGCAGCTGTAAGCCCAACAGCAAGAAAATAAGACCGTTGAAAGCAAACTCCAACAATCCCCATACACTGCGGTTAAGCAAACGGGTACTGGTCTGGCGGGGCAACAGATCAAGCCAGCTCTGCATCATGCCCGCCGCCACCGCAGACAAAATGCCCGATGCGCCCAGGCGCTCTGCCAGTACATAAGCGGCGAATGGCAACAGCAACATGAACACCACATGGGTGGCCGGGTCATCCCAGCCGCGGCCAATCATCCAGGCACGCATGCGCCCCACCAGCCAGCTCAGCGCCACCCCGATCGCCAGCCCGCCGCATGCCACCAGTACAAACGTCAGGCTGGCGTTGGCCAAGGAGAAGACTCCGGTCACCGCGGCCACCAGCGCGAACTTGAAGGTCACCAGACCCGACGCGTCGTTCATCAAGGCTTCGCCCTGAAGCATATGCATCAACGGGGCCGGCAGGCGATTTTGCGAAATGGCCGACACGGCCACGGCATCGGTCGGTGATAGAACCGCAGCCAGTGCGAACGCCACCGGCAGAGGGATGGACGGCAAGAGCCAATGAATGAAGTAGCCGGCCCCCACCACGGTAAACAGCACCAGCCCTACCGCCAGGGTCAAAATCGGCCCGCGCAAGCGCCAAAACTCTCGCTTAGGCATGCGCCAGCCATCCGAAAACAGCAGCGGCGGCAAGAACAGAAACAGGAACAGCTCGGGGTCCAGTGCAACGTGCAGACCCAGGGTCGGCCAGGCCAGCAGTGCGCCAGCTGCAATCTGTACCAAAGGCAAAGGCAAAGGAATCAAGCGCCCTAACAAACGTGAGACGCCCACCAGCATCAGCATGATAAGGACGGTATAAGCGGTTTGCATATCAGCGGGATTCCTGAACAATCAACTTTAAAATAAACATAAGCAGTTACAGTTTTTCATGGACTGCATAATAACCGTTAACCGCATAAGTCGACCCTGAACAAAGGTAGCAGTGCGACGACATGTCACAAGAGCATGCCAAGCTTGCAGCCAGCCACGCCCTGACGCGCTGCTCATGGCATAATCCGCGATCGACTGTTCAACGCATATCCAAAGGAGGGGCAATTCAGTGACCGATTCGAGCAAGACGTTGCACCTTTTCGGCATCAAAGCCTGCGACACCATGAAAAAAGCTCGCACCTGGCTCGATGAACATGCAGTGCGCCATGATTTCCATGACTACAAGACCAGTGGCATTGATCGCGATCATCTGACCCAATGGTGCAATGAGCACGGTTGGCAAGTGGTGCTCAATCGGGCCGGAACAACCTTTCGCAAACTCGATGACGAACGCAAAGCCGATCTCGACCAGGCGAAAGCCATTGAACTGATGCTCGCCCAATCCTCGATGATCAAGCGCCCCGTGCTGGATCTCGGTGACAAAACCCTGATTGGCTTCAAGCCAGATCTTTATGCGGCGGCCCTTCTTTAAGCCCGAGAGCTGAAGCCCGCCCATTTATTTTTGTAAGAGGTAATTGCATGTCTACTACCCTGTTCAGCGCAGCCTTCGGTGTCGGCACCCAGAACCGTCAAGGTGCATGGCTGGAAGTGTTTTACGCCCAACCGTTGATCAACCCGTCGGCCGAGCTGATCGAAGCCATTGCGCCGATCCTGGGCTACACCGGCGGCAATCAGGCAATCACCTTCACCACCGCGCAAGCGGCACAAATGGCTGAAATCGCAAAAGCCTTTGACGCCACTCAAGCTGCGCTGCTGACGCGTCTTGCCGAAAGCCACAAGCCGCTGGTCGCCACGTTGCTGGCTGAAGATGCCGCCCTGACCTCGACACCCGAGGCTTACCTCAAGCTGCACCTGCTGTCCCATCGCCTGGTCAAGCCTCATGGCCTGAGCCTTGCCGGTGTATTCCCGCTGCTGCCGAACGTGGCCTGGACCAGCCAGGGCGCCATCGACCTGGGCGAACTGGCCGAGCGTCAACTCGAAGCCCGCCTGCGTGGCGAACTGCTGGAAGTGTTCTCGGTCGACAAGTTTCCGAAAATGACCGACTACGTGGTTCCGGCCGGTGTACGCATCGCTGACAGCGCACGTATCCGCCTGGGCGCCTACATCGGCGAAGGCACCACCGTCATGCACGAAGGTTTCGTCAACTTCAACGCCGGCACCGAAGGTCCGGGCATGATCGAAGGCCGCGTATCGGCAGGTGTATTCGTCGGCAAGGGTTCCGACCTGGGCGGCGGTTGTTCGACCATGGGCACCCTGTCGGGCGGCGGCAACATCGTGATCAAGGTCGGCGAAGGCTGCCTGATCGGCGCCAACGCCGGCATTGGCATCCCGCTGGGCGATCGCAATACCGTTGAGTCCGGCCTGTATGTAACGGCCGGTACCAAAGTGGCCCTGCTGGACGAAAACAACCAGTTGGTCAAAGTTGTCAAAGCCCGTGATCTGGCCGGACAACCCGACCTGCTGTTCCGTCGCAACTCGGAAACCGGCGCTGTGGAATGCAAAACCCACAAGTCGGCCATCGAGTTGAACGAAGCACTGCACGCTCACAACTAAGCGTTTATCTGCCACTGACGGGGCCAGCTTCTGGTCCCGTCATCAGAGCCCGGACCCCATGCTTCTGCCTTCTCCCTGGCGCGCTGACTTCCCTGCCATCGCTGCCTTGCAACGTCAGGACCAGACTTATCTGGACAACGCTGCAACCACGCAAAAACCCCAAGCCCTGCTCGACGCACTGACGCACTACTACGCCAGTGGCGCCGCCAATGTGCACCGGGCCCAACATTTGCCGGGCGCCCATGCGACCCAGGCATTTGAAAACACCCGCCATAAAGTGAAGCACTGGATCAATGCCGGCGACAGCGGGCAGATTATCTTCACCCACGGTGCCACCTCGGCACTGAACCTTCTGGCCTATGGGCTGGAACACCAATTCAATGCGGGCGACGAGATTGTCATCAGCGCCCTCGAACACCACGCCAACCTCCTGCCGTGGCAACAGCTGGCCCTGCGTAAAGGCTTGGCTCTGGTGGTGCTGCCCCTGGATGCCGACGGCGTGATCGATCTCGACGCGGCGGCACGCCTGATCACCCCGCGCACCCGCTTGCTGGCCGTCAGTCAGCTGTCCAACGTCCTCGGCGTATGGCAGCCACTACCTGCCCTGCTGGCCCTGGCCAAGGCGCAGAACGCGCTGACGGTCGTCGACGGTGCCCAGGGCATCGTGCACGGGCGCCATGACGTACAGGCGCTAGGGTGCGACTTTTACGTGTTCTCCAGTCACAAGCTGTATGGCCCCGATGGTCTGGGCGTGCTGTTTGGCCGCCATCAGGCCCTGGCGGATCTGCAACACTGGCAATTCGGCGGTGAAATGGTGCAGGACGCCGATTACCACCACGCAACCTTCCGCCCTGCTCCGCTGGGCTTCGAAGCCGGCACCCCACCGATCGCCAGCGTCATCGGACTGGGAGCGACTCTCAGTTATCTGGCGACCCTTGATCAGGCCGCAATTGAAGCTCACGAAGCCGCCCTGCACGGGTATCTCGTCGACGGATTAAAACAACGCCAGGGCGTTCGCCTGCTGGGCTCGCCACAGCTGGCACTGGTCAGCTTTGTGGTTGAGGGCGTGCATAACGCCGATCTGGCGCACCTGCTGACCGAACAAGGGATTGCCGTACGCGCCGGGCACCACTGCGCAATGCCACTGCTCAAAGGTTTTGGCCTCGCAGGCGCGATCCGCGTATCGCTGGCGCTGTACAACGATTCTGAAGATCTGGAGCGTTTCTTCGATGCGCTTGATCAGGCACTGGAGTTGCTGCAATGACCTTGCCCCGGGAAGCCCAGGCCGCACTCGAAAGCTTTGAACACTGCGCTGGTTGGGAGCAACGTGCCCGGCTGCTGATGCAATGGGGACAACGCCTGCCCGAGTTGAGCGACGCCGACAAAACCGAAGCCACTCGCGTGCAGGGGTGTGAGAGTCAGGTGTGGTTGGTGGGTGAGCTAAAGGATGGTCACTGGCTATTCGCTGCCAGCAGCGACGCGCGATTGATCCGGGGCTTGATCGCATTGCTGCTGGCACGGGTCAATGGCTTGAGCACCGAACAACTGCAGCAGGTCGACGTGCCCGACTGGTTCAACCAGCTGGGCCTCAGCCGTCAACTTTCACCCTCGCGCAGCAACGGGCTGAATGCCGTGCTGCAGCGGATGCGGGAATTGGCGCTCGCCTAGCGCCTTCAACCCTCTCCCGGGAGAGGGTTGTGTACGGGTTTAACCCGCTCCGAAGGCCGGCGCACGCCAGCCACGATTTTGTCCACCGCCTTGGTGGCCGCGACCATGCCAAAGGTGGCCGTCACCATCATCACCGCGCCAAACCCGCCAGCGCAGTCCAGCTTCACGCCATCGCCAACAAAGCTTTTCTGCAGGCAAATACTGCCATCCGGCTTGGGGTAGCGCAGTTGCTCAGTGGAGAACACACACGGCACGCTGTAATGACGTGTCACAGTGCGTGAAAACCCGTAGTCGCGACGCAGGGTCGAACGCACCTTCGAGGCCAATGGATCGTTGAAGGTGCGGTTCAGATCGCAGACCTGAATCAGCGTCGGATCGATTTGCCCGCCCGCGCCGCCCGTGGTGATGATCTGAATCTTGCGGCGCTTGCACCAGGCGATCAGTGCAGCCTTGGCATTGACGCTGTCAATGCAGTCGATCACACAATCTATGTTCGGGGTGATGTACTCGGCCATGGTTTCACGGGTGACGAAATCAGCCACTTCGTGGACAACACAGTCCGGATTGATCTGGCGCAGACGCTCAGCCATCACCGCTACCTTGTCCCGACCAATGGTCGTGCTCAAGGCGTGGAGCTGGCGATTACTGTTGCTGACGCAGACATCGTCGAGGTCAAACAACGAAATCTCGCCCACACCGCAGCGAGCAATGGCTTCTGCCGCCCACGACCCCACACCGCCCACGCCGACGATGGCGACGTGCGCGGCACGCAGCCGTTCCAGGCCTTCCAAGCCATATAACCGGGCTACGCCGGCAAACCGTGGATCTTCTGTACTCATGACCAACACCCCAAAAACCGGCGCGCATTATAGAGGCGTGACGTGTCGTTTAGTATCTTTCCTGCGGTTCATGCGACCAAGCCTGCTTTAATACTCTATTGAGCAGCCTGACAAGCCTCCCAAGAAACAAACAAGAACATCAGCGAGCGGGGCACACGCATCCGGCGCCTCCCCTCCGCTGTACGGTACGTCAGATCGCAGTGTAGGATGCGCGCCGTCTGGCAACTGCCGACCGACCTTCGTTCCACTCCCTTTGGAACCCGAAATAGTTATGTCATCGCGTAAATTTGGACTCAACCTGGTGGTGGTACTGGCCATCGCCGCACTCTTTACCGGATTCTGGGCGCTCATCAATCGCCCGGTCTCGGCGCCTGACTGGCCCGATCAAATCTCCGGCTTTTCGTACTCGCCCTTCCAGCAAGGCCAGTACCCGCAGAAAGATCAGTTTCCGTCCGATGACGAAATGCGTCGTGACCTGGAAATTCTGAGCAAACTGACGGACAACATTCGGACCTATTCGGTCGACGGCACGCTCGGTGATATCCCCAAGCTGGCGGAAGAGTTCGGTCTGCGGGTCACCCTGGGGATCTGGATCAGCCCGGACCAGGAACGCAATGAGCGCGAAATTCAAAAAGCCATCGAACTGGCCAATAACTCGCGCAGCATCGTGCGGGTCGTGGTGGGCAACGAAGCCCTGTTCCGTGAAGAAATCACCCCTGAAGAGCTGATCGTGCTGCTGGATCGTGTCCGGGCTGCGGTCAAGGTGCCGGTGACAACCTCCGAGCAATGGCACATCTGGGAAAAATACCCGCAACTGGCCAGCCACGTTGACCTGATTGCCGCGCACATCCTGCCTTATTGGGAATTTATCCCGATGGACCAGGCTGGCGAGTTTGTACTGGATCGCGCCCGCGACCTGAAAAAAATATTCCCGAAAAAACCGCTGCTGCTCTCGGAGGTTGGCTGGCCGAGCAACGGTCGTATGCGCGGTGGCGCCGATGCCACCCCGGCCGATCAGGCGGTCTACCTGCGCACGCTGGTCAACACCCTGAACCGCCGTGGCTATAACTACTTTGTGATCGAGGCGTTCGACCAGCCATGGAAAGCCAGTGACGAAGGTTCTGTGGGCGCCTATTGGGGCGTTTACAACGCTGCGCGCCAGCAAAAGTTCAACTTCGAAGGCCCCGTCGTCGCGATTCCCCAATGGCGCGTACTAGCGATCGGCTCTGTGGTACTGGCCTTGTTATCGCTGGCCCTGCTGCTGATCGATGGTTCGGCGCTGCGCCAGCGCGGCCGTACATTCTTGACCTTCACCGCCTTCCTGTGCGGTTCGGTGCTGGTATGGATCGGTTACGACTACAGCCAGCAGTACAGCACGTGGTTCAGTCTGACGGTGGGCTTCTTGCTCGGACTGGGCGCACTCGGGGTGTTTATTGTGCTGCTCACCGAAGCACACGAACTCGCTGAAGCGGTGTGGATCCGCAAGCGACGCCGTGAGTTCCTGCCGGTAGAGAGCGATGATGCCTACCGACCGAAAGTGTCCATTCATGTGCCTTGCTACAACGAGCCGCCCGAGATGGTCAAACAGACCCTCAATGCCCTCGCCAACCTCGATTACCCGGACTTTGAGGTGTTGCTGATCGACAACAACACCAAGGATCCGGCCGTCTGGGAGCCGGTGCGCGACTACTGCGCCACCCTCGGCCCACGCTTCAAGTTCTTCCACGTCGCGCCCCTGGCAGGCTTCAAGGGCGGGGCTTTGAACTACCTGATCCCGCACACTGCGCCGGATGCCGAAGTGATTGCCGTGATCGATTCTGATTACTGCGTTGATCCCAACTGGCTCAAGCACATGGTGCCGCACTTCGCCGATCCAAAAATCGCCATCGTGCAATCGCCCCAGGACTACCGCGACCACAGCGAGAGCACCTTCAAAAAGCTCTGCTATTCAGAGTACAAAGGCTTTTTCCATATCGGCATGGTGACCCGCAACGACCGTGACGCGATCATTCAGCACGGCACGATGACCATGACCCGGCGTTCGGTGCTTGAAGAGCTTGGCTGGGCAGACTGGTGCATCTGTGAAGATGCCGAGTTGGGCCTGCGCGTGTTCGAAAAAGGCTACTCCGCAGCTTATTCCCACAATAGCTACGGCAAAGGGCTGATGCCCGACACCTTTATCGACTTCAAAAAGCAGCGCTTCCGCTGGGCCTATGGTGCGATCCAGATCATCAAGCGGCACACCTCCAGCCTGCTGCGCGGCAAAGATACCCACTTGACCCGTGGTCAGCGTTATCACTTCCTCGCAGGCTGGCTGCCATGGGTGGCCGACGGCATGAATATCTTCTTCACCGTGGGCGCCCTGCTGTGGTCGGCTGCGATGATCATTGTGCCAACCCGGGTTGATCCGCCGTTGCTGATTTTCGCCATCCCGCCCCTGGCGCTGTTTGTGTTCAAGGTCGGCAAAATCATCTTCCTGTACCGTCGCGCCGTCGGGGTTAACCTCAAGGACGCGTTTGCAGCGGCACTGGCTGGCCTGGCGTTGTCTCACACCATCGCCAAAGCGGTGCTTTACGGATTCTTCACCTCCAGCATTCCGTTCTTCCGCACCCCTAAAAACGCCGACAATCACGGCTTTTGGGTCGCCCTTTCGGAAGCCCGAGAAGAAGTGTTCATCATGCTGCTGCTCTGGGGCGCTGCGCTCGGAATCTTCTTTGTCCAGGGTTTGCCGAGCAACGACATGCGCTTCTGGGTAGTCATGCTGCTGGTGCAATCGTTGCCGTATCTGGCAGCGTTGATCATGGCCTTCATGTCTTCGTTACCCAAGCCGGTCGAAGCCACTGAACCGCAACCGGCTGCATAAATTGACTGCAACCACTAAACGGCGGCCTCTGGCCGCCGTTTTGCTTTAAGATAGCCGCCCTTTTGTGCCTGCCCGCCCCGCACATGACCCGCTTCGGAGTTCACACCATGACGGCCCACGCCGACCTCTCGCCGACCCTGCAACTTGCCTGCGATCTGATCCGTCGCCCTTCCGTGACGCCAATCGACGCCGATTGCCAGAAGCTGATGATGCAGCGCCTGGGCGATGCCGGCTTCAAGCTTGAGCCGATGCGCATCGAAGACGTGGACAACTTCTGGGCCACTCACGGTAAACACGACGGTCCTGTGCTGTGCTTTGCCGGCCACACGGACGTGGTGCCTACCGGCCCGGTCCAGGCCTGGCAGAACGACCCCTTCGACGCGCTGATCGATGAGCACGGTATGCTCTGCGGCCGTGGTGCCGCTGATATGAAAGGCAGCCTGGCGGCGATGCTGGTCGCGGCTGAGCGCTTTGTCAGTGATTACCCGGATCATAAGGGTTCGGTCGCGTTTCTGATCACCAGTGATGAAGAAGGCCCGGCCCATCATGGCACCAAGGCCGTGGTCGAACGTTTCGCAGCCCGCAACGAGCGTCTGGACTGGTGCATTGTCGGCGAGCCGTCGAGCACGACGCTGGTCGGCGACGTGGTGAAAAATGGCCGTCGCGGCTCTCTCGGCGCCAAACTTACCGTTCGTGGCGTGCAAGGACACGTGGCCTACCCGCATCTGGCCAAAAACCCGATCCACCTGGCGGCTCCGGCCCTGAGTGAACTGGCCGCCGAGCATTGGGACAATGGCAACGCCTTTTTCCCGCCGACCAGCTTCCAGATCTCCAACCTCAACTCGGGTACCGGCGCGACCAACGTGATCCCCGGTGATCTGGTGGCCGTGTTCAACTTCCGGTTCTCTACCGAATCCACTGTTGAAGGCCTGCAACAGCGCGTGGCTGACATCCTCGACAAGCATGGCCTCGACTGGCACATCGAGTGGGCGTTGTCCGGTCTGCCATTCCTGACCGAGCCGGGCGCTCTGCTGGACGCCGTATCGTCGAGCATCAAGCAGGTCACAGGTCGCGAAACCAAGGCCTCCACCAGCGGCGGCACTTCGGACGGGCGCTTTATCGCAACCCTGGGGACTCAAGTGGTCGAGCTGGGGCCGGTCAATGCGACCATTCACCAGGTCAACGAACGGGTACTGGCCAGCGATCTCGATGTACTGACTGAAATCTACTACCAAACCCTGATCAAGTTGCTCGCCTGATGCTCGCCTGCCCTATCTGTTCCGAGCCGCTCAGCGCTGTCGACAACGGCGTGGCATGCCCCGCCGGGCATCGCTTTGACCGCGCCCGTCAGGGTTATCTGAACCTGTTGCCGGTGCAGCATAAAAACAGCCGCGACCCTGGCGATAACCAGGCCATGGTCGAGGCTCGCCGCGACTTTCTCAATGCCGGCCATTACGCACCTGTGGCCAGGCGCCTGGCAGAGCTGGCCGCAGAGCGCGCCCCGCAACGCTGGCTCGACATCGGTTGCGGCGAGGGTTACTACACCGCACAAATCGCCGAAGCCCTGCCCTCGGCTGACGGTTATGCCCTGGATATCTCCCGCGAGGCGGTCAAGCGCGCCTGCAAGCGCAATCCGCAGTTGACCTGGTTGATCGCCAGCATGGCTCGCGTGCCATTGGCCGATGCCAGCTGCCAGTTCCTGGCCAGCGTATTCAGCCCGCTCGACTGGCTCGAAGCCAAACGCTTGCTCAGCCCCGGCGGCGGTTTGATGCGCGTTGGGCCGACACGGGGCCACTTGATGGAATTGCGCGAGCGGCTGTACGACGAAGTTCGCGATTACGCCGACGACAAGCATCTGGCGCTGGTGCCGGAAGGCATGCAGTTGCAACACAGCGAAATACTGGAGTTCAAACTGCACTTGAGCGAACCCCAGGATCGCGCCAACCTGCTGGCCATGACGCCCCACGGCTGGCGCGCCAGTGCCGAGCGTCGGGCGCAGGTCATCGAGCACCCTGAGCCTTTAGTGGTCAGCGTTTCGATGCGCTACGATTACTTCGTTCTTCAATAATCAACTTTACGGCCAAAGGCTCACACCTTTGGCCCGATTAATCCGCGAATGGATTTTTCAGACCCGCAGTGAGGACATCCATGCGCCAACCCGATATCGAGATTTACCTGAAAGAAGCCAAGGCGGGTCATGAACACGTCGTTACATGGCTTAGCGAAGCCTTGGGCCCCTGCACCCCTTGGGTGAAGAAGGGCCAGGTGTGGAAATGCACCGCTGGCGATGTACCTGTGACCTGGATGCCAAATGCCGTCGGCAAATGGAACAGCCTGTTTCTGGACAGCGACAAAACGCCTTGGGACGACGACATCGCCTGCGCTCAGGCCGCCTTCAAAGCGCTGAACGTCGAAGTGCGTTGCGCACCGGGTACGTGGGAAGAAGAGCAAGGCGAGGCCGATGCCGACCGCTGGATTCGCATCAGCGAAGACGGTCAGGAAGAAATCACCTGGAAAACCGGCGCCTGATGCAAGGCATGTAGCCGCTGCCGCAAGTTGCGATAAGGGCCCTCCTTCACTTTCAAGAAAGGCCGGGGGCACTGCGTACCCCTTCGCAGCCTGTGGCAGCGGCTACATGGTCTGTATTTACAGCCCCACGACATCCTCGGCCTGCAACCCCTTGTCACCCGTGACCTGGGTGTATTCAACCTGCTGGCCTTCAGCCAGGGTGCGATGACCTTCACCGCGAATGGCGCGGTAATGCACAAACACATCCTTGCCTTCTTCACACTGAATGAAACCGTAGCCTTTGGCGTCGTTGAACCACTTCACACTGCCTGTTACGCGCGTTGTCATGAATCATTTCCCCCTTTTTATTATTGAACGGGCTCGCTTATTGGCCCTTTAAGGTCTTTCGCTCTAACCTGACGTTTCAGAACATGTCTTACATAGTCTGGCGAAAGAGTCCCCGAGTATAAGTCAGCCCCAAAAACACTCAATCAATATTAGTTCGCCGCTTTTTTGCCGATTTTCCGGAGATACTGCACACTACGGGCTCGAGTAAACACTCGTTTTAATCCACTAACGCAGAAGCCGTATGACCCGCTCCCCATTTCGTCGCCTTGTGTTTGGCGCCCTGCGTCGCTTGCTGTACCTGTGGGTGCGCTCTGAGACGATCAATCAATCGTCATTGAGCCTGAACCTGGATCGAAGCCGACCTGTGTTCTACGTCCTGCAATCGCCCTCCATGACCGAACTGGCCGTGATTGACGCCGAGTGCACCAAGGCCGGCCTGCCCCGCCCCGTACTTCCGGTGTCGGTGGGGGACATGATCGAACCTGCCGCCTTTTTCTACCTGACCCCCGAACCCGACTGGCTGGGCCGTCAGGACAAGCGCGGCGCACCACCGACCTTGACCCGACTGGTAGACCGGCTGGCCAGCAACCCGGGTGAAGATGCGCAGATCATCCCGGTCAGCGTATTTTGGGGGCAGTCTCCCGACAGCGAATCCAGCCCCTGGAAGTTGTTGTTTGCCGACAGCTGGGCGGTCACCGGGCGCTTGCGTCGCTTGCTGCGCATTTTGATTCTGGGACGCAAGACCCGGGTGCAGTTTTCGGCCCCGATCCATTTACGCGTGCTGCTTGATCACAACAAAGGCCACGAACGCACCGTACGCATGGCGCAGCGCATTTTGCGGGTGCACTTCCGCAATCTGAAAACAGCCGTCATCGGCCCCGACCTCTCGCACCGTCGCAACCTGGTCAAAGGGCTGGTCAAAGAGCCCGCGGTCCGCCAAGCGATCCTCGATGAAGCCGAGCGCGAGAACATCTCGCCCGAAAAAGCCAAGGCTCAAGCGCTGCGCTATGCCAATGAAATTGCCTCGGACTACACCTACACGGCCATCCGTTTTTTTGAAGTGGTGCTGAGCTGGTTCTGGAACAAGATTTACGACGGGGTCAAGGTCAACCATGTCGAAGGTGTCCAAAACGTTGCCCAGGGTCACGAGATCATCTACGTCCCCTGCCACCGCAGCCATATCGATTACCTGCTGCTGTCCTACCTGCTGTTTCGCAATGGCCTGACGCCGCCGCACGTCGCGGCGGGGATCAACCTCAACATGCCGCTCATCGGCCGCCTGCTGCGGCGCGGCGGCGCCTTTTTCATGCGCCGTACCTTCAAGGGCAACCCGCTGTACACCTCGGTGTTCAATGAGTACATGCATACCCTGTTCAGCAAAGGCTTCCCGGTGGAGTACTTCGTCGAAGGCGGCCGCTCGCGCACCGGGCGCATGTTGCAACCCAAAACCGGGATGCTGGCCATCACCTTGCGCAGCTTCTTGCGCTCATCGCGCATGCCCATCGTCTTTGTGCCGGTCTACATCGGCTATGAGCGCGTACTCGAAGGGCGCACCTACCTGGGCGAGCTGCGCGGAGCGAACAAGAAAAAAGAATCCATTTTCGATATTTTCAAAGTCATCGGTGCACTCAAGCAGCGCTTTGGCCAGGTCGCAGTGAACTTTGGCGAGCCGATCAAACTCGCCGAATTCCTCGACCAGGAACAGCCCGACTGGCGTCAGCAGCCACTGGCTCCGCTGTACCGTCCCGAGTGGCTGACCGCCACAACCAATCGCCTGGCTGAGAAAGTTGCCCAGCACCTGAACGAAGCGGCTGCGATCAACCCGGTCAATCTGGTCGCGCTGGCGCTGTTGTCGACCAGCAAGCTGGCGCTGGATGATCGGGCCATGGCCCGCGTGCTGGATCTGTATCTGGCGCTGCTACGCCGCGTGCCTTACTCGCCCCATACCACGTTGCCGGAAGGCGACGGGCGGGCATTGATCGAATATGTGAAAGGCATGGACCTGCTCTCCGAGCAAAGCGATGCGCTGGGCAAGATCCTGTATCTGGATGAACAGAACGCCGTTCTGATGACCTATTACCGCAACAACGTGCTGCATATTTTTGCATTGCCTGCGTTGCTGGCCAGCTTCTTCCAGAGCGCCTCGCGCATGACCCGCGAACAAATCCTGCGCTACACCCACGCGCTCTACCCTTACCTGCAATCGGAACTGTTCATCCGCTGGTCACAGGAGGAACTGGACGGCGTGGTCGACCAATGGCTTGAGGCCTTTGTCGAACAAGGTTTGTTGCGCGTCGAGAATGAGGTGTACCTGCGCCCGGCACCCAGCTCGCGGCACTTTGTATTGCTGACACTGCTGTCGAAGAGCATCGCGCAAACCCTGCAACGCTTCTACATGGCCACTTCGTTGTTGCTCAACAGCGGCCAGGACACGTTAAGCGCCGAAGAGCTGGAAGACCTGTGCACCATGATGGCCCAGCGCCTGTCGATCCTGCATGGGCTCAATGCGCCTGAGTTCTTCGACAAGAGCCTGTTCCGCCACTTTATCCAGACGCTGCTTGAACAAGACGTGTTGCGCCGGGATGCCAACGGCAAGTTGAGCTACAACGAAGTGTTGGGCGAGCTGGCCGAAGGGGTGGCCAAACGCGTGCTGCCGGCCGAGATTCGCTTGTCGATCCGTCAGGTGGCCCTGCACCGCAGCGAAGACGCGGCAGACCAAGCCCCGCTCTCGCTGGAGAAAACCCCTTAACTCAGTACGCACGTCCGCCGGATGCATCTGGCGGACGTGCCGATTCACTCATCGCATTGCTTTGATGCGAGCCTTACGGAGTCTTCTATGAAAAAAGTCCTTCTACTCAGCCTGACCACACTGCTCGGAGCCTGTAGCGCGATGACCTCCACCCCGCAAGCGACCCTCGACGGCGAAGTGTTTTACCTGCAGCGGATCGCCCTGCCCCCAACCGCTACGCTGGAAGTGAGTTTGCAGGATGTGTCGCTGGCTGATGCTCCGGCCGTGACCCTGGCCAAGCAAAGCGGGCAAATCAAGGGGCAGGTGCCGTTACCGTTTCACCTGACCTATGACCCTGCCGAGGTAAAGCCCGGGCACACCTACGCGGTGAGTGCACGGATCGAACAGGACGGGAAATTGCTGTTTGTGACCACCGAGCGCAACACTGTTGATCTCGATGCAAAGTACCTGCGCCCCCTGCAGGTACGAGTCGACCAGGTCCGGTAATGTAATCCCGGGCAGCATTCAGTTTCCCCTCCCGCCAGGAGAGGAAACTGAACCCGGGTGATTAAACCTTCTTCACCTTGAACCACGCCGCGTACAGCGCCGGCAAGAACAGCAGGGTCAGAGCGGTCGCTACAATCAGCCCGCCCATGATGGCGACGGCCATCGGCCCGAAAAACACACTGCGTGACAGCGGGATCATCGCCAGCACCGCCGCCAGCGCGGTCAGCACGATCGGGCGGAAGCGTCGAACGGTCGCCTCGATAATTGCCTGCCAGGGATCCAGCCCTGCCGCTTTGTCCTGCTCGATCTGATCCACCAGGATCACCGAGTTGCGCATGATCATCCCGGACAACGCAATGGTGCCCAGCATGGCCACAAAGCCGAAGGGCTGGCCGAACACCAGCAAGAACAGCGTGACGCCGATCAAGCCCAGCGGTGCGGTCAAAAACACCATCGCCATGCGCGAGAAACTGCGCAACTGCACCATCAACAGAGTCAGTACCACCACGATAAACAGCGGCACGCCGGCCTTGACCGAGTCTTGCCCACGCGTTGAGTCCTCTACGGTGCCCCCCACGTCCAGCAGATACCCTTCGGGCAGTTCGGCCCGTACCCCTTCGAGGGTCGGCAGAATCTGTTGCACCAGAGTGGCCGGTTGGTCCTTGCCATAAATATCGGCGCGTACCGTCACGTTGGGCAGGCGATCGCGGTGCCAGATGATGCCTTCTTCAAAGCCATATTCCAGTGTCGCAATCTGCGACAGGGCAACGCTTTGACCATGATCGGTCGGCACCGCAAGACTCGGCAGCCGTGCCAGTTCGGTGCGCTCACGCGGCGTACCACGCAACAGGATTTCAATCAGCTCATTGTCTTCGCGATACTGGCTGACCGTGGACCCCAGCAAGGTGCCCTGCAGAAAGCGAGAAAGGTTCGCCGTGCTCACACCCAAGGCCCGCGCACGGTCCTGATCGATGTTGAGGTACACCACTTTGCTCGGCTCTTCCCAGTCAAGGTGCACGTTCACCACGTGAGGGTTTTCCCGCACCTTGGCCGCCACCTTGCGGGCCAGCGCCCGTACTTCGTCGATGTGTTCGCCGGTGACCCGGAACTGCACCGGATAGCCTACGGGCGGACCGTTTTCCAGGCGTGTCACCCGTGAACGAATCGTCGGAAATTGCTGGTTAAGGGTTTCAATCAGCCAGGTGCGCAGATTTTCGCGATCCTCGATGGTCTTGGCCAGCACCACAAACTGGGCAAAGCTGGCGGCCGGCAACTGCTGGTCCAGCGGCAAGTAATAACGCGGCGAGCCGGTTCCGGCATAGGCCACATAATTGACGATACCCGGATGATCCTTGAGCAACCCCTCAAGCCGTTTGACCTGCTCGGTGGTGTTGCTCAGCGAAGCGCCTTCCGCCAATTTCAAATCGACCATCAACTCCAGACGGCTCGATGCCGGGAAGAACTGCTGCGGGACAAACTTGAACAGCACCACCGATCCCAAGAACAGCAGCACCGTCAGCGCAATCACGGTTTTACGCCGGCGCACGCACCATTCCACCAGCCGCCGTACTCGCTGATAGAACGGTGTGGCGTACGGATCAGGAACACCGGACGCCGTACCGTGCCGGGCAGCATGTTTTTTCGCCAGGTCAGGCAACAGCAAGGCCCCCAGATACGGCACAAACAGGACCGCTGCGACCCACGACGCCAGCAAGGCAATGGTGACCACCTGAAATATGGAGCGGGTGTACTCACCCGTGCTCGACTGGGCCATGGCAATCGGCAGAAAGCCCGCCGCCGTGATCAAGGTACCGGTAAGCATCGGGAATGCGGTGCTGGTCCAGGCAAAGCTCGCGGCCTTGAGCCGGTCGTAGCCCTGCTCCATTTTGATCGCCATCATTTCCACAGCGATGATGGCATCGTCCACCAACAAGCCTAACGCCAGTACCAGCGCGCCCAGCGAGATTTTGTGCAGGCCGATCCCCAGGTAATGCATGGCGGCAAAGGTCATCGCCAGCACCAGCGGAATGGTCAATGCCACCACCATGCCGGTACGTACCCCAAGCGAGAAAAAACTCACCAGCAGTACAATCACCAGTGCCTCTACCAACACCGTCACAAACTCACCGACGCTGGTTTTCACCGCGGCGGGCTGATCCGACACCTTGCTTAATTGCATGCCGGCCGGGAGGTTCTTTTGCAGGCGGGCAAACTCGCCTTCCAGTGCCTTGCCCAACACCAGAATGTCGCCGCCGTCTTTCATGGCCACCGCCAGGCCAATGGCGTCCTGGCCCATAAAGCGCATGCGCGGCTCGGGGGGATCATTAAAGCCGCGACGCACATCCGCCACATCGCGGATACGGAACGTGCGCTCGTCTACTCGAATCGGAAAGTTTTCAATTTCTTCGACCGTTTTGAAATGGCCGCTGACCCGCAACTGCACACGCTCGGTCGGGGTTTCAAAGAAACCTGCGGTAGAGACTGCGTTCTGTTCTTCCAGCGCTTTCTGAACTGCTGCCAGCGGCAATCCCAGGGTCGCAAGCTTGAGGTTGGACAGTTCGATCCAGACTTTTTCGTCTTGCAGACCCAGCAGTTCGACCTTGCCGACATCCTTGACCCGCTGCAGCTGGATCTGGATGCGGTCAGCGTAGTCTTTGAGCACTGCGTAGTCGTAGCCCTCACCACTCAGGCTGTAGATATTGCCAAAGGTGGTGCCGAACTCGTCGTTGAAAAACGGTCCTTGGACCCCCGCGGGCAACGTATGCCGAATGTCGCTGATTTTTTTGCGCACCTGATACCACAGTTCCGGCACCTCCCCGGAGTGCATCGAGTCACGGGCCATGAAGGTCACCATCGACTCACCCGGCCGCGAATAGGACACGATGCGTTCGTATTCGCCCGTCTCCATCAGCTTTTTCTCGATGCGCTCAGTGACCTGGCGCGAGACTTCCTCAGCCGTGGCACCCGGCCACAAGGTCCGGATCACCATGGCCTTGAAGGTAAACGGTGGATCTTCGCTTTGCCCCAGCTTGGTGTAGGAAAGCCCGCCGACAATCGCCAGCAATAGCATCAGGAACAGTACGATCTGGCGATTGCGCAACGCCCAGGCAGAAAGGTTAAAACCCATCGGGATCACTCCTTCGCCGCAACGTTGATCGTGCGGTTGGAACGGTCGACCGGTCGCACCTCCTGCCCCGCATGCAGCACATGAACGCCCGCCGCAACGATCCAGTCATCAGCCTTGAGACCTTCCAGCACCGGCACGCTTTTCTCGCCAAAAGGGCCAATCCGCACCGGCACTTGCTCCAGCGTGTTGCCAGCGCTGACGCGCCAGACATAAGGCGCACCGTTTTCCGCACCCAAGGCCGACAGCGGCACGGTCAAGGCGCTGGCTGCGTCGTTCTGGATAAACACCCGGGCACTTTGACCCAGCTCGGCAGGCACTTTACCTGCGGTGAAGGCGATTCGAGCCGCGAACGTCCGCGACTTGGGATCGGCAGAAGGCGACAGCTCACGAATCCGTCCGCTGAAACGCTGATCAGGCTGCGACCACAGCTCGACTGATACCGGAAGGCCAATCTTGAAACGGCTGAACGAGTGCTCCGGCAGGCTGATCAACACCTCACGCTCACCATCAGCCGCCAGGGTGAACACGGTTTGCCCTGCGGACACGACTTGCCCAACGTCCACCTGACGCTGGGCTATCACGCCATCCTGAGGGGCACGCAACACCGCATAGCTTGCCTGATTGCTTGCCACATCCTGTTCGGCCTTGAGCTGCTTTAACTTGGCCTCGCCTGCCCGGTAGAGGTTTTCGGCATTATCGAACTGCGAACGGCTGACCATCTGCCGATCAAGCAGGATTTTGTAACGGTCACGCTCAGTCCGCACCAGGGTCAGGTTGGCCTGCCCTGCGGCGACCTGGGCGCGGATTGCATCCAGTTGCAGGCGCACGTCTTGTGGGTCCAGCTCGGCCAGAGGTTGATTGGCCTTGACCCGCTCCCCCTCGTCGACCAGACGCCGGGTAACTTTGCCGCCAATACGAAACGCCAGTTGCGGGTCGAAACGCGCCCGCACTTCACCGGGATAGCTTTGGGTCGCCAGTGCCGAAGGCTGTGGTTGCACCACCATCGCCGGACTGATACTGGTGTGGACGGGCTCTTCATGCCCGCATGCAGACAACAGTAAAGCCAGACAGACAGGCACAGCGCGGGGCAAGGCATGGCGCAACATGGTGACGACCTTTCGCTAATGAGGCTTGGAATATTTATACTGGCCGGCATGTTATTAATACTAAACTCACCAGTCCAGTAATAAACGGAAATGTCTGATCAACCTTTAATCCCCAATGCTCCCGGTCGCCCCAAAGACATGGCAAAACGCCAGGCGATACTTGATGCCGCCAAATCCCTGTTTTTGAGCAAGGGCTACGCCAACACCAGCATGGATGCGGTTGCAGGATTGGCGGGCGTGTCAAAACTGACGGTCTACAGCCACTTCAACGACAAGGAAGCACTGTTTTCGTCGGCGGTGATGGCTACCTGTGAAAGCCAACTGCCCGGGCTGCTGTTTTCACTGCCGCCGGACCAGCCCATCGAAGCCGTTCTACTGAAAATCGCCCGAGGCTTCCATGCACTCATCAACAGCGAAGAATCACTGAACCTGCATCGACTGATGGTGGCTTTTGGCAGTCAGGACCCGAAGCTTTCGCAGATTTTCTTTGAAGCGGGACCCGAACGGGTGGTGCGGGAGATGGAGCATCTGCTGAGAAAGATTGATCTGAGCAGCGCCCTGCAGATTGAAGATCCGCACTACGCAGCCGAACACTTCTTTTGCATGCTCAAGGGCGCGCCAAATTTTCGTCTGTTGTATGGCTGTGGCGAACGGCTGAACAGTGAAGACAGCGAAGCCCATGTGCAGGAAGTGGTGCAGGTCTTTATGCGGGCGTATCGCCCACAGCCTGTGTAGGCGCGACTTGCTCGCGCCCGCCGGTTGGCACAGGCCTAAGGCTTCAAGGCTTTCTTCGGGTAAATGTCGTAACGGCTCGACTTGCCTTCGAGTCCGTGGCTCGGCTTGGGCCCTGCAATACACGGGGCCTTGCGCGGACGTTTGACCACCACACGGTGGGTGGCCAGCGCCAGCGCAGCTTCAAGCAAGGCCGGCGCGTCATTGTCATCGCCCACCAGGGGTCGGAACACGCGCATTTCCTTCTTCACCAGGGCAGTCTTCTCACGATGCGGGAACATCGGGTCAAGGTAGATCACCTGTGGCGGCTCGCCTTCCCAATGCCGCATCACCTCGATCGAATTGCCTTTAAGCAAGTGCATGCGCGACACAATAGGCGCCACGTGTGGATCATTCAGGCCACGGGCCAGGCCGTCTTCCAGCAATGCGGCGATCAACGGCTGACGCTCGACCAGGCTCATCTCGCAGCCCAGGCTCGCCAGCACAAACGCGTCCTTGCCCAGCCCTGCTGTTGCGTCCAGTACCCGCGGGCGCACGCCTTGTTGAATGCCAACAGCCTTGGCAATCATTTGCCCGCTGCCGCCACCATACAAACGCCGGTGAGCCGCCCCCCCCTCGACAAAGTCCACCCGCACCGGTCCAGGTGCATCCGGGCCCAACTGTTGCAGCTGCACACCCTGGGCAGACACCTGCAATGCGAACTCGGCGTCTGCCACGTCCAGAGGCAAGCCCAGGCGCTCAGCCCATTGCTCGGCCAAGGCCTGGTAAGCCTCGTCCAACGCCTCGACCTTGATACGACAGCCTGCTGCTTGCTCAATCATCTAAAACACGCTCAAAAATTTAATGATCGGCAAAGACTGCCGATAAATGAAATATCCGGCATTTTGCCAGAGCTGGGCGCCAACCGAGAGCTATGTCAGACATTCATTCCACATCCCTGGGCTTTATTGCGCCGATTGGCGACTTTGGCCGGCACAATTCGCAAGTCACGGGCAGCGTTAATCACCTGTGGCGAGACTTGTACGCCCGGGCATTGACCGAGCAGCCCGGGAATGAAACGTTCGCGCAACTGCACGCCGAACTATCGACAGACGATGAGACGGTGGAACCACAAGGTGGCCATCAGCTGCTAAGCACCCTCACCACCCAACGTCATTGCGAGATTCTGGACACCGAACTGCGCCCGCCTGAAGCGTTGTTTCTGCCCATTGCCGAATTTGAAACAGACTTGCTGCCGCCGCCAGCCCAACCCTTCCCGCCTGAAATCATTGCCGAGCAACAACAGCTGCAGGACTACAACACCAGTTGGGTGCGCCCGCTGGTAATCGCACAAGGGCACCCGCTACCGGAGCCAGGTCCGGCATCGGAACCCCGGGCGCTGCATCTGCCGATTGCTGAATTTGAACTGGAGTTGCTCGACAAGCCCGCCGTGCCCTTCGACGCACTGGCGCTGGTCGAACAGCAACGGGCAATGGACTTCGACCTGAACTGGGCCAGGCCGCTGATCGTCAATAATCTGCGTCTCGCCGCTTAAAGCAGCCCCAATTGCTCGGTGGTCTGGGCCTGATATAGCTCGGGCAAAACGGGCAGGCCCGGCAACCGCTCACTCAACTGCTGATGAAAACGCCGCGCCAGTTCGGGTGCCCGGTGGTTGTCGGGTGTGTGCAAAAACACGTAGGGCGTGCGCCCCTCTTCGATCCAGCCCGCGACTTTTTCGATCCAGGGCCGCAAATAGATGTCATTGGCTTCCAGCTCGGGCCGGCCAATAAAGCGCACTTGCGGAAATGCAGTGAAGGCGGCCGGACGCGGCGGAACCTTCGGTTTTTTCGATTGCGCGTGGAGCACCGCCGGGTCGGTTGACGTGCAACTGAACAAGGCCCGTGGATCGAGGCAAATGCGCTCGACCCCGCGATCCATCAACACACGATTGAGCAACCGTTCGGCATCCCCCTTGGCGAAGAAGTCGGGGTGGCGGACTTCGACCGCCAACGGTCGCTGCAGCGTGTCTATGAAGCTCACCAGCTCGGCCAGGCGCTGCGGCCCGAAGCTTGCCGGGAGTTGCAGCCACAGAGGGGCGACACGCGCTCCCAGGGGCTGCAACAGCTGCACAAAGTCTTCTGCAGCCTGGGCCTGCTCGCGTAAATCACCGCCATGGCTGATATCGCGGGCAAACTTGGCGGTAAACCTGAAATGCTCGGGCATGCTCTGTGCCCAGCGCTCAACCGTGCTCGCTGCGGGTCGGGCATAGAACGTGGTATTGCCCTCGACGGCGTTGAACACTTGCGCATAGAGCCCGAGAAACTCGGTGGTCCGTGCGTTCTGCGGGTACAAGCCCTCGCGCCAGGCGTTTTCACTCCAGGACGGACAACCCAGGTAATAAGGGAGAGGTGAATCAGTCATGGCTCAAATGTACAGGTCCAGGCCCAACACCTCTACGTCCCAATCGACGAAACCCGCAGTCGTGAGGTAGCTGGTCAGCGCGTTGGCCACGTTTCTGTTCATGGCACGCTGGAAGATCATGTCTTGCTGACGAACCGGCAACTGGCTGATGCGTTCTGGCGACGTGCGTGCCGTGGCAGAGCCGGGAGCCTGCTCGAAAACAGGATCATTGTCCTCCACCGAGTCATCGATCAGCGCCGAGTCTTTACGCGGCTTGCGCTTGATGGGGTAGGACTGTGAGGAAAAGCCGTCTATACGCATGACTGCTGGCTCGTGGGCGATAAAAGCAAGTGTAGCCGCTGGCGAAGGTAACCCGGCCAATCAGCGGCATTTACGTCTGCCCCCAGCGCAAATTTCGTAGCCGCTGCTAAAGGCTGCGTCCGATCAAGGACGGGCTTTGGGTGTGGCGACCTTGTCCCGCAGGTACACCGGCTGTGCCAGATCCGCCGCAATAGCTTCGCCGCGCGCCCAGGCAAAGCGCGCCAGGGTCAGCAAATCTTCGGCATGGGGCAACATGCCGGCGTCTTGCGCATACGGCTTCACGCTCAAGCGCTCTGCGTAACCCCAGCCGGTGCCAGCACCGAACCAGTCACCGCTGGCACCGTCGGGCAAACCTGCCGCTTCAGGCGCGAGGACAGCCTCGCCCCCCACCAGGCACATCTCGCCCGCCTGTTCGCGGTAGCAGCCCCAATACACTTCGTCCATGCGCGCATCGATGGCCGAGGCCACCTGAGTGGCACCGTGCTCGCGATGGGCGCGCTGGGCCAGCACAGCCAGGTTCGAAATCGGCAGCACCGGGCGATCCAGTGCAAAGGCCAGGCCTTGCACCACACCGATGGCAATCCGCACACCGGTAAAGGCGCCTGGCCCGCGACCGAAGGCAATGGCCTCGACAGCCGACAACTCGACACCCGCCTCGGCCAGCAGGTCCTTGATCATTGGCAACAGCTTTTGCGCGTGCAGGCGCGGGATTACCTCGTAGTGGCTCGTGACCTTGCCATCATGCAGCAGGGCAACAGAGCAAGCTTCAGTCGCGGTATCCAGGGCCAGCAAGGTGCTCATCAGTGTTCCCGTCAGAATCAAAAGTGGAAAAAGTGCAGCAGTATAAACAACAACAGCCCGCAAGCGGGCTGTTGTAACAGAGCAAAACCGACTTATCAGCTCAGTGCTTCAAGGACCTTGCCGGTAATCGCTTCAACCGAGCCTACGCCCGCGATGTGGCTGTACTTCGGCTTGCCTTGGGTCTCTGCCAGGTTTTGGTAGAAGGCAACCAGAGGCTTGGTTTGCGAATGGTAAACCGACAGGCGATGACGAACGGTTTCTTCGGTGTCGTCCTTGCGCTGTACCAGTGCGTCACCGGTCACATCGTCTTTACCTTCAGCCTTTGGCGGGTTGTAGACGGTGTGGTAAACGCGGCCGGAGGCCTCGTGTACACGGCGGCCGGCAATGCGCTGAACGATTTCTTCATCATCAACCGCGATTTCAACCACGTGATCCAGCTCGACACCGGCTTTTACCAGGGCTTCAGCCTGTGGAATGGTGCGCGGGAAACCGTCGAACAGGAAACCGTTCTTGCAGTCGTCCTGGCTGATGCGTTCTTTGACCAGGTTGATGATCAGGTCATCGGATACCAGGCCACCGCTGTCCATGACGCTCTTGGCGATCAGGCCCAGCTCGGTGCCGGCCTTGACGGCTGCGCGCAACATGTCGCCTGTGGAGATTTGCGGGATGCCAAATTTTTCAGTGATGAACTTTGCCTGAGTACCTTTACCGGCCCCGGGAGCTCCCAGCAGAATTACGCGCATCGATGTGCTCCTCAAATTTTTTATTTAAATGACAACAGACTCGCCTCTTTGGGCCAATCTCAAAATCGGATTATGGCCGCCCAAACGGCCAAGGGCTGATCAAGATACACAGCCCGCCGACCCCACACAAGCCGGCAAAAGTCTGAATAATCACCTGTAAACCGGCCTGTGCGGCCGGGTGTCACAGGTCCCTGCCGTACTGAAATGTGTCGCGCCCGCACAGAAGTCGGCATGAAACCTGCACCTTCCCCTGGCACCCTGGCGCGACCGATTGCCCGTCTTATGCCTTAACCCGTGTTGCGCAGGCCTGCCGCAATCCCGGCCACAGTCACCAGCAACGCTTGTTCCAGAGGGCTGTCCTGAGTCGCTTGCTGGCGCCTGGAGCGCGCCAGAAGCTCTGCTTGCAATAGATGAAGAGGATCAAGGTAGGTATTGCGCAACCGGATGAACTCCAGGGTATCGGGGCTGTGCGCCATAAGTTGCGACTGCCCGGTCAAGCCCAGCACCACCGCACACGCCTGCGACAATAAGTCGCGCAGATGCACGCCCAATGGCAGCAGCTCGGGGGCCACCAAACGCTCATCGTAGAGTCTGGCGATGTCGGCGTCGGCCTTGGCCAGCACCATCTCCAGCATGTCGATCCGGGTACGGAAAAACGGCCATTGTTCACGCATCTGCGCCAGCATCTGGCCTTCCCCTCGCTCCAGTGCGTTGTTCAACGCCGTTTCCCAGCCGAGCCAGGCGGGCAGCATCAGGCGAGTCTGGGTCCAGCCGAAAATCCACGGGATCGCCCGCAGGCTTTCAATTCCGCCCGCCCGGCGTTTGGCCGGGCGGCTGCCAAGCGGCAAGCGGCCCAGTTCCTGCTCCGGTGTGGACTGACGGAAATACTCCACGAATTGCGGGTTATCACGCACTACCGCACGGTAAGCCTTGACCCCGTCCTCAGCCAGTTCGTCCATCAACACCCGCCAGCCCGGCTCAGGCAAAGGCGGTGGCAACAAGGTGGCTTCGAGTACGGCAGCCAGATACAGGTTGAGGTTTTGCTCGGCGATGTCCGGCAGGCCAAATTTGAAGCGAATCATCTCGCCCTGCTCCGTCGTACGGAAGCGCCCGGCTACCGATCCCGGAGGCTGCGACAGGATCGCCGCGTGGGCCGGGCCACCGCCGCGGCCGACCGTGCCACCACGGCCGTGGAACAACAACAGCTCGACCTCTTGCTCGCGGCAGATATTGACCAGGGTTTCCTGGGCCCGGTACTGCGCCCAGGCCGCCGCCGTCGTGCCTGCATCCTTGGCGGAATCGGAGTAGCCGATCATGACCTCCTGCGGGCCATGCAAGCGTGCGCGGTACCCCGGCAACAGCAGCAAGCGTTCGATCACCGGCCCCGCCTGATCGAGGTCAGCCAGGGTTTCAAACAGCGGGACTACGCGCATGGGACGCTCAAGCCCGGCCTCTTTGAGCAGCAACTGCACCGCCAGCACATCCGAGGCTGCACCGGCCATGGAGATCACATACGAGCCCAGCGACGCCCCCGGAGCAGCCGCTACTTCGCGACAGGTGGCCAGCACTTCGGCAGTGTCGGCAGCCGGTTTGAAGTAGCCCGGCAACAAGGGTCGACGGTTGTCCAGCTCACGGGTGAGAAAGGTCAGCCTTGCCTCTTCGTCCCACTCTTCATAGCGGCCCAGCCCCAGATAATCGGTGATCTCAGTCATGGCCGAGGTGTGCCGCGCCGCGTCCTGGCGCACGTCCAGCCGCACCAGGAACAGCCCGAAGGTCACGGCCCGGCGCAAGCAATCCAGCAGCGGCCCCTCGGCAATTACCCCCATGCCGCAGGCATGCAATGACTCATAGCACAGCTGCAACGGCGCCAGCAGGTCGCGATTGTCCTGCAGCACGTCGTCGGGCGCCGCCTGGGGACTGTTCAAGGCGCTATGCGCCCAGTTGCGGGTCGCTCGCAGCCGCTCACGCAATTGCTTGAGCACGGCGCGATACGGCTCAGAATGCTCCCCCGCCACCGCCAGCAACGCCGGTGTGGCCTGCTGCATCGACAAGTCAGCGGCCAGTTTATCGATATCACGCAGGTATAAATCGGCGGCCATCCAGCGCGCCAGAAGCAGGACTTCACGGGTGACCGGAGCCGTCACATTCGGGTTGCCGTCGCGGTCGCCGCCCATCCACGATGCAAAACGAATGGGGGCGGCCTCGAGCGGCAAATGCAAACCTGTGGCAGCGTGCAGCGCCTGATCGGCCTTGCGCAACATGTGCGGTACTGCCTGCCAGAGCGAATGCTCAATGACGGCAAATCCCCACTTGGCTTCATCCACCGGTGTGGGGCGCGTGCGGCGGATTTCTTCGGTGTGCCACGCTTCAGCGATCAACCGCTGCAGGCGTTGTTCAATTCGGGATTTTTCGGCAAGGGTCAGGTCACGGTGGTCCTGCGCAGCCAGTTGCTCGGCGATCGCATCGTACTTTTGAATCAGTGTGCGGCGGGTCACTTCAGTGGGGTGCGCAGTCAACACCAGTTCAATATCGAGACGGCTGATTTGTCGCGCCAGCGATTCGGCGTCGTGCCCTTCGGCCAGCAGCCGCGTCAGCAGCGTGGGCAAAACCAGCGCTTCAAAGGGCTCCGGCTGCTGGTCATCGCGCCGGTGAATCAATTGATACTGCTCGGCGATATTGGCCAGGTTCAAAAACTGGTTGAATGCCCGTGCCACCGGCAACACTTCATCATCGCTGAGGGCATCCAGAATCGCGCTCAACTCCTCACCCGTGGTCCCCCGCCGGTCGTCTTTGGCCCCTTGGCGGATACGCTCGATCTTGGCGAGAAAGGCATCGCCGTACTGGTCACGAATGGTATTACCCAACAGTTCACCCAGCAGGTGAACATCATCGCGCAAGCGTGCATCAATATCGGTCATCAGCGTTTCCTCCAGTCGTTCGGGGATGGCTCGTGCCCCAAGCATGCGTTGCAACCCCTGCGCCTGACAAGGGAACACAGAAACTGCGCTCGCCCCGGGTGGAACCGTCTACGCTCAAACAGGTAAAACACGCGCAGTTCGTACCGAATCCTGCGACCCACCGACGCCTGTTCTGGCGGCGTCCAGCGAGATAAACATGAAAATACGTGAGCTCGCGCAACACTGGGAACAAACAGCCAAAGGCCGTTTGCTCGACACCGGCTATGTGGTTCGCCTGGATGTGGAAACCGCAGCCCGGCTCGCGGCGTTGTCCGAGATGTACCCCAAGCGGCACCCCGAGGAGCTGCTCGGCGAACTGATAGGGGCGGCCCTCGAAGAGCTTGAGGCGAGCTTCCCTTACATCAAGGGTACGCAGGTGGTTACGACGGATGAAGAAGGCAATCCCCTGTACGAAGACATCGGGCAAACACCGCGTTTCCTGGCCCTTTCCCGTCGGCATCTGCATGACCTGACGGACCAGGCTGAAAAGCCTGAGCACTGAGTCCAACCGGGCTGTGAATGATCCAATGAGGGGTGCAGCGGGCGCTTTTCACACGCTGTACCTGCCTTGCCTGCGGGGCAACTGCGTGACCGATCGGTCATATTTTCTCTAGGCAATTTGCCATCTTTTTTTTTGAACTATTCAAAAATCCCTCGGGTCACACCCAATAACCATCACCGCTGGAGCCTGTTGTAACGCTTTGGCGTGACGTCTCAGGCAAACCTGACTGATGCCACGGTCGTGATGGAATTTGCTGTATTTCAGGAGTTACCTAATGGAGTTGAAAACCATGATGACCCGCACTGTCACTACCCCATCACCTCGCCTGCGCGGGCTAAAACTGGCTGCGCTGGCACTCGGTACCAGCTTCGTTTTGGCCGGCTGTGCTGGCAACCCGCCTTCGGAGCAGTACGCGGTTACTCAATCGGCAGTGAATAACGCCGTGAGCGCTGGCGGCACTGAATTCGCCCCTGTGGAAATGAAGTCGGCTCAAGACAAGCTGAAACAAGCGGAACTGGCCATGCACGACAAGAAGTACGACGAAGCCCGTCGTCTGTCTGAGCAAGCCGAGTGGGACGCCCGTTTGGCAGAACGCAAAGCCCAGGCTGCCAAGGCCCAAAAAGCTGTTGAGGATGCGCAGAAAGCCGTACAGGAATTGCGTCAGGAAGGCATGCGCAGCGTGAAATAAACGCTCCCCCTTCTGACTGCTTCTGGCGACACCGCATTCCTAATCGATAGAAAGGACACATATTATGCGCAACCAAGTACTGATCCCTGCCCTGTTGGCTCTGAGCGTTGGCCTGGCGGCTTGCTCATCGACGCCGAACCCTAACCTGGAAAATGCCAAGACCAATTTCTCGGCGCTGCAGACCAACCCGGAAGCCACCAAGGTGGCTGCGCTGGAAACCAAAGACGCCAGTGAATGGCTGGATAAAGCTGAAAAGGCTTACCTGAATAAAGAAGACGAATCCAAAGTGGATCAGTTGGCTTATCTGACCAACCAGCGTGTTGAAGTGGCCAAGCAAACCATTGCTTTGCGCACTGCTGAAGCCAATCTGAAGAACTCGGCAGCGTCCCGTGCCCAGGCATTGCTCGATGCACGTGACGCTCAGATCAAGCAACTGCAAGGCATGAACGCCAAGCAGACCGAACGCGGCACGCTGGTCACATTCGGCGATGTGCTGTTCCAGTTCGGCCGCTCCGACCTGCAACCCAACGGCATGCGCAACATCAACACCCTGGCTGAGTACCTGGTCCAGAACCCTGACCGCAAAGTGATCGTTGAGGGTTACACCGACAGCGTCGGCTCGGCTTCATTCAACCAGACCCTGTCTGAGCGTCGTGCGGCATCGGTGCGTAATGCACTGGTTCGCAAAGGCGTCGATCCTACCCGTATCGTGGTTCAGGGTTATGGCAAGGAATACCCGGTTGCCAGCAACGCCACCGACTCGGGCCGCGCTCAAAACCGTCGCGTTGAAGTGACCATCTCCAACGACAACCAGCCTGTAGCACCGCGCTCATCGATGCAGTAACCCGGTAAGCGTTAACTAAAAAGCCCCGCCTGAGTGATCAGGCGGGGCTTTTTGCTTGAGCGTGAATATCCTTTGCCGCGACAGCCTCGCGCTGACAGGATCCAGCAGGCGTTACTGTTCCAGCTTCGGTGTTTCCTGGCCCATGCAACGTACTGCTTGTTTCTTGTTGTTCACCAGTACACCGGTCAGGCCTTTTTGCTCGGTGTCGAACAGCACGACGATGCCATCAATGCACTGTGCCACTTCGTTGGCAGGTTTGAGCGAAACCTTGTAATCCTCGCCGGGAATAGTCTTGAGCATGGTGAAATCGTTGAGCAGCAGCGCATCCTCGGGCTTGGCAAAGTGCAGGTAGCCGTAATACCACAGACAACCCACGGTGCCGAGGATAGTACAAATGCCCGTGATGATCAGCGGGATAGCGTTACGTTCTTCACTCATGGTCGGTTCTCGGGTTCAACATCAGGATTAAAGTGGGTCGTGACATTCGGGACGTCAGGGTAGTTGGCGATCTCGCCCAGGCGTCGCACGCCGTTGAAATGCTCCGGGTCATCCAGGTAACGCAGCATCACCTGGCGCCAGACAGGATCGGCAAATGTCTGGACGTGCCCACCGCGCGTCAGTTGCAGCACTTTGGGTGGCGGCGCTGCCTGGTACAGGCGGATGCCATTGGACAGTGGCACTATCGGGTCGTCCAGGCTGTGGAACACCAGCATCGGCACATCGGCCATGCCGGGCATCGCATAAACCGCACTGTCGGCATCGGGTACCAGCCAGGACAAAGGTACTTGCAACGGCCAGGTTAGCCAGGACGTGCTCAAGGCAAATTGCCCCACCTCGCGGTAGCTTGCCGGAACGCCGTCGAGCACCATGGCTTTGAGCCGCGCCTTTTGCACCGGGTGTTCGCTCAAGTAATGAACCCCCACGGCCCCTCCCAGACTTTGCCCCAGCACAATCAGCGGCAAGCCCTGGACCTGCGGCTGATCCTGCAACCAGTCAAAGGCTGCGGCAATATCCTGATAAACGCCCGGCAGGCTCGGGGAGCCCTGCGACAGTCCATAGCCCCGGTAATCGAACATCAGCACCTGGTAACCCTGCTCAGGCAGCCAGGCAGTCGCGCCCAAGTGGTAAGCCAGGTTGCCACCGTTGCCATGCAGATGCAGCACCGTGCCCTTGAGCGGCACGCCTTTTTTGGCCGGCAACCACCAGCCGTGCAGGCGCGTACCGTCGGCAGCCGTCAATGCGACATCGCGGTACTCCAGCCCCGCCGCCGCCGGCGTGATTGGCTGGCCTTTTTCGGGATAGAACAGCAACGAACTGCATCCGCCAAGGGTCAGCAGCAGACAGAGTGCAGCCAGGATTTTCATCGAATGAGGTACCTGAAACAGTTAGGTAGCCGCTGCGGTTGATGGCGAAAGGTCCGCAGGATGCAGAGAGGGTCACTGCATTCCCCGTCCCAATCTGCGGCAGCGGCTACAGGGTTGGGCATGGTTACAAAATGTTCGAGTAGTCCGCTTCGATCCGGTCCAGGCTCAAATGATTGAGGAAGTTGGAGAAACACATCCAGGCGGCCAGGGCATTCATGTCACGGAACTGCTCGGGCAGGTATTTGGGCGCGACAACCAGTCCTTCATCAACCAGCTGGCGCAGGGTACGCATGTCTTCCAGCGTAGTTTTGCCACAGAACAGCAACGGCACTTGTTCCAGCTTGCCTTTGCGCACGGCCAGCTGAATATAGTTGTAAACCATGATGAAGCCCTTGAGATAGGACAAGTCTTTGGTAAACGGCAAGCCATTGGGCACCGATCCACGAAAAACCCGGCTCGCGTTGCCATAGCTTTCCGGCATCTCGAAGCCCTGCTCACGGAAAAACTCATACACCTGCATAAAATCCGCACCCTCTTCCACCATGTGGATGGCACGGGTGCGATTGGTCAACTTGCGCAGGCGGCTCGGATAGGACGCGAAGGTGATGATCTCCATCAAAATCGCCAGGCCTTCCTGGGTGACGGTCGACGATGGCGGCCCCTTGGACAGGAAGGTACAGATCGGCTGATTTTGCCCGTTGAGCGTCGTGCCCACGTGTACCAGCCCCTCGTGGACTTCCAGCGCCCGCACGTCTCGATGGTTGAACATGGCATCGGTGCGGATCTTGATGTAGTCGGCACCCGCTGCCGCGTCCGCGACAATACCGTCCGACTCGAACACCCTGATGGTTTCTTCAGCCTCGCCAAATACCTTGTTCAAGCGGCTTTGCAGCAAGCTGACCGCATCTTTGGCGGTCAGGGTCTTGGCTTCGTCCTTGAGATCGCCACGCCCGTCGATATTGTCCAGGTAATCGGACATCATCAGCCCCAGATCGGCCAGCGTCGGATCACCCGCATGGAAGGCATCCGATGCCGCGCCATACAGTTCCTGGGAGATCAGCCCGAAATCTTCGGTGCCACGCGCTTCCAGCATGCGCACCACCATTCTGTACTCTTTGCACATGCGGCGCATGATCTGCCCGACCGGGTTGAACTGGCCCAGTTGACGCGTGATATCACGCTCGATGTTCTGGAACTCCAGCTTCACCGCACCCGAATCAAAGGCCAGCGGACGCCCCAGATAGTAATCACGTGTAACCGCAGGCATTTCCTTGCCTTTGGCCTTGAAAAAGCCCTGACGGATGCTGTCATCCCATTTCACCGCATCCAGCACGCGGATCGGTGTCTGGGCCTGCACGATACGGTCTGACAACATGCGGATCGTGCGTTGGTAATCGTCCACCCGGTGCTCCTTGAATAGGCGTGAAAAGCAGTGCTACTGGGTCACGCGCTGATAGCGGGCAACTTCAACAAATACATCGGAGTTGGCCGGGTCATCCAGATAGGCAAAAACCCCGGCCGCGGGGCTGTTGACCACCACGGTGCTGCCATCACCGGTTTCAACCACATCACCGCTCAAGTTCGACTGGGCGATGGCTTGTTTGATTTGCTCGAGGTCCAGCTCGTAGATCACCAGCTCGTTTTTATCGGTCAGTTCAAAACCGGCCAACACATAATTGCCGCCCTTGCTGGCAGGGACTTGCGCCGACGCATACCAGCGGATGCCGTGACGGGTCATGGTAAATGGATGGGCTTCACGTTCTTTGGGCTTGGCCTTAGGGTAGCTCACGGCGGTGTAGCGGTTTTTGCCATCCGAGCGGATGATCAGATTTTGGGCCTCGCCCCAGGCATCCTTGCTGCTCCAGGTACCCAGCAGGCCTTTCGGGGCAGCCTGGGTGTCCGGCAAGGGCTCAGTGAATGTCACCAGGCAGCCGTTCAACAGCAACATGGCCAGAGCCATGATCATTACGCGCCAAGCTTTCATGCCTGCATCCTTCTTATAGAGCGGCCAGCACCAAGTGCATGTAGCGCGTAAGAATACCCAGCCGGTCATCATCCGCCACCGGTTGCGCGCCAGTAAGTAAGCCCTGATATTCCATCCGACCGATTATCGCCGTCAAGACATTGGCATCCTGCTGCGGTTGTTTGGAACCCAGCACCTGAAATATCTGACACGCACCCTGCCATAAAATTTGCTCATGGGAGCGGACTAATACAGCCAGACGCGGATTATGCAAAGCCGCCTGGTGGAAAGCCTGCTCAGCCATGAGGTGTTCACGACGCGTGAGCAACTGGTGCTGTACATAGTCCGCAGCCATGTGCGCGATTTCATCGGCCAGCAGTCCGCGCGACTCCGCACTGCCATCACCATAGGCCACCAGCTCTCGCAGTTTGCCCTCGGTATTGAGCCATAACTTGGCCATGAACGCGGCGCTGCGCTCGACGTACTGGGCAAACGTGTCATTGAGCAGGTCATCGATGTCTTTGAAGTAATAGGTGGTCGCCGACAACGGCACCGCGGCTTCGGCCGCCACTGCACGGTGACGGACGCCGCGTATCCCGTCCCGCACCACGATACGCATCGCCGCATCGAGAATCTGCTGGCGGCGCTGTTCGCTGCCATGCCGACTGGCCTTGCGCCCCTGATACTGAACACTTTCAGCCACCGCCGCGGCGACGCCTGCCGCCCCCTCCTGAGCTCTGGACCGGTTCATGAAACACTCCTTTGTTTAGAACTACGATGAACACTTTGTCGTCGCTGCCGGAGACTGCAATAAGAGCCTGTTTCAAGCCCGATCGCAGCCTTGGGCCGCAGCCACCCAAAAACAGCATGTGCCAGACAATAAAAAGCCGCCTGGAATGGCGGCTTCTTATTTCGCATCGTTACGCTTCGGGGCGCATGTGCGGGAACAGGATCACATCGCGAATCGATGGCGAGTCGGTCAGCAACATCACCAGGCGATCGATACCGATCCCTTCACCGGCAGTCGGCGGCATGCCGTATTCCAGAGCACGAACGAAGTCAGCGTCGTAGTGCATGGCTTCATCATCGCCCGCATCCTTGTCGGCAACCTGAGCCATGAAACGCTCGGCCTGATCTTCGGCATCATTGAGCTCGGAGTAGGCGTTGGCGATTTCACGACCACCGATGAACAGCTCGAAGCGGTCGGTGACGTTAGGGTTCTCGTCGTTACGACGGGCCAGTGGCGATACTTCGAACGGGTACTGGGTAATGAAGTGCGGCTGTTCCAGCTTGTGCTCGACCAGCTCTTCAAAAATCATCACCTGCAGCTTGCCCAGACCTTCGAAGCCCAACACCTTGGCGCCGGCTTTCTTGGCGATGGCGCGAGCCTTGTCAATGTCCTGCAGGTCGGCAGCGGTCAGTTCCGGGTTGTACTTGAGGATCGAGTCAAACACCGACAGACGCACGAACGGTTCGCCGAAGTGGAACACCTTGTCGCCGTACGGCACGTCGGTAGACCCCAGAACCAACTGAGCCAGTTCGCGGAACAGCTCCTCGGTCAGGTCCATGTTGTCTTCGTAGTCGGCGTACGCCTGGTAGAACTCAAGCATGGTGAATTCTGGGTTGTGACGGGTCGAAACGCCTTCGTTACGGAAGTTGCGGTTGATCTCGAACACCTTTTCGAAACCACCGACCACCAGGCGCTTGAGGTACAACTCAGGCGCGATACGCAGGAACATTTCCATGTCCAGCGCGTTGTGGTGCGTTTCAAACGGCTTGGCCGCAGCACCGCCCGGGATGGTTTGCAGCATCGGTGTTTCAACTTCCAGGAAGTCGCGCTGCATCAGGAAGTTGCGGATGTGAGCGATCACTTGCGAACGCACACGGAAAGTGTGGCGTACTTCTTCGTTAACGATCAGGTCAACATAACGCTGGCGATAGCGCTGCTCGGTGTCGGTCAGGCCGTGGTGCTTGTCCGGCAGCGGACGCAGGGATTTGGTCAGCAGTCGCACGTTGGTCATTTCAACGTACAGGTCGCCTTTGCCGGAACGGGCCAGGGTGCCTTCGGCGGCAATGATGTCGCCCAGGTCCCAGGTTTTCACGGCAGCCAGGGTTTCTTCCGGCAGGGTTTTGCGGTTGACGTAGACCTGGATGCGACCGGTCATGTCCTGAATCACCATGAACGAGCCACGGTTAAGCATGATGCGACCCGCAACCTTGACCGGAATTGCGGCTTCAGCCAGCTCTTCCTTGGTCTTGTCGGCATATTGCTTCTGCAGATCCGCGCAGTAGTTATCGCGACGGAAATCATTCGGAAAGGCATTGCCCTTGGCGCGCTCGGCTGCAAGTTTTTCTTTGCGCAGTGCGATCAGGGCGTTTTCTTCCTGTTGCAGGTCTTGCGGGTCGGGTTGTTGGTCGCTCATGTCTTAAAAAATTCCATCACAGGTTCGTTGCCCCCGCCTTGCGGCAGGGGGAAGCGGGCTTTGGCGCGCCCTTGAGGCATCGCGTCAGCTGCGCACTTTACGGTTGTTACGCGACTTACAGCCCTTGTTTCAGGCTGGCTACCAGGTATTCGTCGATATCGCCGTCGAGCACTTTGTCGCAATCGCTGCGCTCGATGTTGGTACGCAAATCCTTGATACGCGAAGCGTCGAGTACGTACGAGCGGATCTGGTGTCCCCAGCCGATGTCCGACTTGGTGTCTTCCAGGGCCTGGGAGGCAGCATTGCGCTTCTGCACTTCCTGCTCGTAAAGACGCGCCCGCAGCATTTTCATCGCGGTGTCTTTGTTCGCGTGCTGCGAACGTTCGTTCTGGCAGCTCACCACGGTGTTGGTCGGTACGTGAGTGATACGCACGGCCGAGTCGGTGGTGTTTACGTGCTGACCACCCGCACCGGAGGAACGATAGGTATCGATCCGCAGGTCTGACGGGTTGATGTCAATTTCGATGTTGTCGTCGATCTCTGGCGAAACGAAGACTGCCGAGAACGAAGTATGACGACGGTTGCCCGAATCGTAAGGGCTTTTACGTACCAGACGATGGACGCCGATCTCGGTGCGCAACCAGCCAAATGCGTATTCGCCTTTGATGTGCACGGTCGCGCCTTTGATCCCGGCCACTTCACCGGCAGACAGTTCCATGATGGTGGCATCGAAGCCGCGCTTGTCGGCCCAGCGCAAATACATCCGCAACAGGATATTGGCCCAGTCTTGCGCTTCGGTACCGCCGGAGCCTGCCTGAATGTCCAGGTAAGCGTTGTTGGCGTCCATCTCACCGCTGAACATGCGGCGGAATTCGAGTTTTTCAAGGGCTTCGCGCAGACGCTCGACTTCAGCCGCCACGTCATCCACGGCAGCCTGGTCTTCTTCCTCGGCAGACATCAGCAGCAGGTCTTTGGCATCGGCCAGGCCTGTGTGCATCTCATCCAGGGTTTCGACGATCTGCGCCAGCAGGGAGCGCTCGCGCCCCAGCTCCTGGGCATAGGAAGGGTTGTTCCAGACACTCGGATCTTCAAGCTCGCGATTGACTTCGGTCAGACGCTCATGCTTTTGATCGTAGTCAAAGATACCCCCGAATGGTTTCGGAGCGCTCTGACAGGTCCTTGATGCTATTAAGGATCGGGTTGATTTCCATGGCTGGCAGCACTCGTAGGCGATTTTTACAAAGCCGGGGAGTATACCGTAAACACAACGTATCAGCAGCCCGTCCGGCGGGGTTATAAGGCGGTTTCGGGCTGTTTTTTTCTGTGGCCGCGGATCCGATACCAGGCGGTATCAGGTACCTTGGAGGCTCAGGATTTACCCTCGCGGCGCAATCGGACGCGGCCTCGCTTCACTCGAGCGCTGCTACCAAGAACCAGTCCCCCTATCGCACAAACGCCATTCGTAGCCGCTGACGAGCAGAGCAATGCCGCGTCCGGCGCTAAAGCCCGGTGTGCATGCGCCCCGGATCAGGGGTGATGCGCTAGCCGCTGCCGAAGGCTGCGCCGGGATGCACCGTTTTGAAGGTCCTTCGGCCCTTTTCGCAGCCTGCGGCAGCGGCTACAAAGGGTATTCGTAGCCGCGTTACTCAACTCCCACCTGGTTGCGCCCGTTGTTTTTGGCCAGGTACAGCCCCTTGTCGGCCGCCAGGATCAATTCACGACAGTTACTGCTTTGTTGCGGGACCAGGGTGGCCAGGCCGATGCTGATGGTCAGGCGGTTTCCGGCAGTCGGTGAGATGTGGGGGATTTTCAGAACCTCGACAGCCTGGCGAAGTTTTTCTGCCACCAGCCGGGCACCCCCTTGGGAAGTATTGGGCAAGACAATGGCAAACTCTTCCCCCCCATAACGGGCCGGCAAATCTGAAGGCCGGCTACTGGCATCGCGAATGGCCGCTGCCACCTTGCGCAGTGCCTCGTCTCCGTCGAGATGACCAAAGCTGTCGTTGTATGACTTGAAGTAATCGACATCGATCATCAGCAGCGACAGCTGGGTTTGCTCACGTATGGCGCGCCGCCACTCCAGCTCCAGGTACTCATCGAAATGACGACGATTGGAGAGTCCGGTCAGGCCGTCGGAGTTCATCAGCCGTTGCAGCACCAGGTTGGTGTCCAGCAATTGCTGCTGGCTGACACGCAGCGCGCGGTATGCAGCGTCACGCTGCAACAGCGTCATGTATGAACGCGAGTGATAGCGGATACGTGCTACCAGCTCGATGTTATCCGGCAACTTCACCAGATAATCATTGGCACCTGCCGAAAAGGCCGCGCTTTTGATCAACGGGTCCTCTTTGGTGGAGAGCACGATGATAGGAATATCGTGGGTAGCCGGGTGATTGCGGTATTCACGCACCAGCGTCAGCCCGTCAAGCCCCGGCATGACCAGGTCTTGCAGGATCACCGTCGGCTTGATCCGAATAGCCTGGGCAATTGCTTCGTGGGGATCGGCACAAAAATGAAAATCGATGTTCTGCTCAAGCGCCAACCCGCGACGCACGGCTTCCCCGATCATGGCCTGATCATCTACCAGCAACACCATGGCGGCGTTTTCGTCAGTTTTAACGTCGTCCAACTGCAACTTATTCATGCGCGTTCACCTGAATTACTGCCTTCAAGCCAGTTCTGCGGGGGCTTATTCATCATTTGAGGAATACCTCCAGCAAGCGTGGCGCGATCTTGTCCAAGGGGCGGATTTCAACCGCGGCATCAATATCGGCCGCCGCTTTGGGCATGCCAAATACCGAGCTGCTGAACTGATCCTGGGCGATAGTCAGAAAACCTTGCTGGCGCATGAGCTTGAGGCCTTGTGCCCCATCACGGCCCATGCCGGTCAACAACACCCCCACCGCGTCGCCGTTCCAGTACCTGGCAACGCTTTCAAAAAACACATCGATTGAAGGACGATAAATCTCGTCCACAGGCTCGGCGGTGTATGCCAGCGTGCCGTTTTTCAATAAGCGGATGTGATGGTTGGTACCGGCCAGGAGCACCGTTCCGGCCTGAGGGGTTTCACCGTCCCGCGCCAGACGCACATTCAGCCCGCATGAGCTGCTTAACCATTCAGCCATGCCGGCAGCAAACACCTGGTCGACGTGCTGGACCAACACAATGGCCGCGCTGAACTCTCGGGGCAGTCCCTTGAGCAATACTTCGAGAGCGGCCGGACCGCCCGCCGAAGAACCGATCACCACCAACCCTTTTCTTAACCCCTGCAGACGTGGCGACCCCAACACCGACTGGACCCGCTTGTCCCCCTGCCCCATCAACCAGCCAATGTTGAGGATCTTGCGCAATAGCGGGGCAGCCGCTTCCCTGGCATTGCCGGCACCCAGCGCGGGAGTATCGACCACATCCAGCGCACCGAAGCCCATGGCCTCAAATACACGATGGACGTTTTGCTCGCGATCAACCGTGACAATCACGATGGCACACGGGCTCTCGGCCATGATCCGGCGCGTGGCTTCGACGCCATCCATGACGGGCATGATCAAGTCCATCAAAATCAGGTCCGGGGTCAGTTCGGCGCATTGCCGAACCGCCTCTTCACCATTGCTGGCAACCCAGACCACTTCATGGGCAGGCTCAAAGGCAAGCGCCCGACGCAAGGCTTCAACCGCCATGGGCATATCGTTGACGATCGCGATTTTCATGACTGCGCTCCTCCGATGAGCTCAACCACCGCATCAAGCAGGGCATCGTCATGGAAACTGGCTTTCGCTAAATAGTAGTCGGCTCCGGCATCAAGGCCGCGCCGACGGTCTTCTTCCCGATCCTTATAAGACACCACCATCACTGGCATCGATTGCAATCGGTTATCTCGGCGTAACAGCGTTACCAGTTCAATACCGTCCATGCGTGGCATATCGATGTCCGTGATCAACAGGTCGAAATGCTCGGCGCGCAAGGCGTTCCAACCGTCCATACCGTCTACCGCCACCGCGACTTCATAACCCCGGTTGATCAACAGCTTGCGTTGCAGTTCACGCACGGTCAGCGAATCATCCACCACCAGAATACGTTTTCGGGCCAGCTCTGCCGTGTGCCGATTACGCCGATCGATACGCTCCAGGCGTCCGGTATTCAGCAGTTTGTCGACGGATCGCAGCATGTCTTCCACGTCAACAATCAGCACCGCAGACCCATCATCGAGCAAGGCACCTGCCGAAATGTCCTGCACCTTGCCCAATCGGGGATCAAGGGGCAGTACCACCAGCGTGCGTTCGCCTATAAAACGCTCCACCGCCACCCCATACACCGCATCACGCTCGCGGATAACCACCACTTTGAGGGTTTCATCTTCGCTCTGACTCGGCGGGCGCTGCAGCAACTGGCTTGCCGCAACCAGCCCCACGTGCCGTCCTTCATGCCAGAAGTGCTGACGCCCTTCGAGCTGCACAATTTCATCAGGGCGCAAGTCTCGCATGCGTTCGATATGCGCCAGCGGGAACGCGTAGGCTTCGTCTGCGACCTCAACCACCAGACTGCGCACCACCGACAATGTCAGCGGCACTTCCAGATGGAAGCGACTGCCACGACCAGAGGTCTGCTCCAGCACAATGGCCCCGCGCAGCAAACGTACCATGTGCTGCACGGCGTCCAGCCCGACGCCCCGTCCGGAAAGCTCAGTCACGGTATCGCGCAGGCTGAAGCCGGGTAAAAACAGAAAGCTCAACAGCTCTTCTTCACTCAACTGGGCCGCCGTCGCTGCCGTCGACAACTGACGCTCGACAATGGTCTGGCGCAAACGCTCAAGGTCAACACCGGCGCCATCATCGCTCAGTTCCAGAACCAGCAAGCCCGCTTGATGCGAGACATGCAAGCGAATCACGCCTTCGCCGGGCTTGCCCGCCAATAGCCGCTGCTCAGGGGATTCGATACCGTGATCAACCGCATTGCGCAGCAAGTGAGTCAGTGGTGCTTCGAGCTTTTCCAGCACATCGCGATCGACCTGGGTTTTTTCACCTTCAATTTCCAGGCGGATCTGCTTGCCCAAGGTCCGCCCCAAGTCACGCACCATGCGCTCCTGCCCCACCAGGACGTCGGCAAACGGCCGCATGCGACAAGCCAGCGCGGTGTCGTAAAGCAATTGCGCACGCTGACCCGCGTGCCAGCCAAACTCATCCAGCTCAGCGGTCTGCTCGCTGAGCAAATGCTGCGACTCGGCCATTATCCTCCGCGCATCGGTCAACGCCTCTTGCGCTTCATGGCCCAGCCCCGCGTGCTTGAGCTGCTCGCTTAGAGCGTCCAGCGCACGCAGGCCGCTACTTTGCATCCGCTTAAGACGTTGCAAGGTCGCCAGATAAGGCTTGAGACGCTGAGTCTCCACCAGGGATTTACTGGAAAGGTCGAGCAGGCTGTTGAGACGCTCCGCTGTCACCCGCAATACCCGCTCGCCGCCTTCAGTCAGGCGCTGAGTCCGACGAACAGGCTCCGGAATCACTTCGGGCTCGATCCGCTGCACAGGCGCGGGGTCAATCACAGGCGCCGCCGGCTCTGGCGTCAGCAATAAATGAGAGACATCAAATGCGGGCGATGCAACCCGTGTGCTGCTGGCTGAAGGATCCAGCAGCCGCTCCATCAGCGCCACATAGGCCTCAATATCGGCCGGTCCCACATTGGCACTGCCCGGTGTGGCAATGCGCATCAATAAATCCGTGCCCTGCAGCAAGGCGTCAATATGCTCGCGCTGCAGGTACAAGCGTCCTTCCTGGGCGCTGACCAGGCAGTCTTCCATCACATGAGAGACGCTGACTCCGGCATCGACCCCCACAATCCGCGCCGCGCCCTTGAGCGAATGGGCTGCACGCATACAGGCTTCCAGTTGGTCTGCCTGAGTCGGATTTCGCTCCAGCGCCAACAAGCCGGCATTCAAGACCTGGGTTTGAGCTTCAGCCTCAAGACTGAACAGCTCCAGCAACGAGGCATCACGCATTTGCTCGGGGGTCATGTCAGGCTCCGGGTGATGGCACTCAGCAGTTGCTCTTCGTCCAGCCAGCGCAGGCTGCGGTCTTTCCACTGCAGTACGCCCCGGGTGTACTTGGCGCTGACATGTTCGCCGGAGTTCGAGGCCGCGCTCAACGTACGCTCTTCTATGGCATGGATGCCGTCCACTTCGTCCACCGGCAGCACCACCGGACCGCCTTGGGCCGCCACAATCAGCATGCGCGGCATCACCCGCCGGGCGGTGGTCACGGTCACCGTCGGGTCCAGGCCCAACAATTCCACCAGAGACAAGCACGGCACCAGCGCGCCTCGTACATTGGCCACACCCAACAAGGCCCGCGAGCGCTGGTGAGGCAGCGAATGGATCGACTGTGTCGGCGAGACTTCATCCAGACAGCCCGTCACCAACCCCAGCCATTCTCCCCCCAGACGAAAGATCATCAGCGAACGCGTCGCGACTTTTTGCGCCAGGCTCTGCGAGGCGTAGAGTGCGTGATGCTCTTGCTCGAATGAATAACGGTCCAGCAAACGTGTCGCTGCAGCCGAATACACAGCGCAATTGCGACAATGGATATGTTGCGCCAGCAATGGGCAGGATTTGTCGCCATAAATACCGATGCGGTTCCAGCAATCGTCAATGGCTTGTGCTTCGGTATGGATCAAGCTCTGGGCTGTTAAACCGCTCATTGTTTACGCTCGCTGTGAACGGAACGCTCGTTACGGGCTGCACGCGCCTGCAAACGCTGGGCACCGGCAATATCACCCTGGGAGGCCAATAACGCGGCCAGATGCACCAGCGCTTCTGAATGCTGGGGTTCCAGGTACAGGGCCTTGCGATAAAACCCCTGGGCCTGGGTGGTCTGCCCTTCGACATCACTCAGCAGGCCCAACCAGTAAAAAGCCTGTGCGTGCGGGCCATGCTGCTGCAGGTACTGCTCGCACAACGCACGGGCTTCACGGCTCTTGCCCTGATTGGCAAGGACGGCAATTTGCTCAAGCGACGCGACAGGTTGAGCGATAGCCGGCGGTGCGCTCGCCCACGCCGGAGCCTTCGGACGTGGCGTGAAAGGCCGGGCAGCCACAGGTACCGGACGTGTCAGCGGTCTGGGTTCAGCCAGCAATGCGGGTGGTGCAGACACCGGCTCGCGATTGTGACAAAAGGCAAATGACTGCGGTGCCCCCATCGAACGCATGCCCAACCTGACGAGCAGGCTACCCTCTGCCGGACCGATGAACAGTACGCCCTCTTCACGGGTCAAACACTTCAGCACCGCCAGTGCTTGCTGCTGGGTTTTGAGATCGAAATAAATCAGCAGATTGCGACAAAACACAAAGTCATACGGGACGTGGCTGGACACGAGCGTCGGATCCAGCAAATTGCCCGTGCGAAAGCTGACCTGTTCACATACCCGGCTCGACAGCTGGTAGCCGTCGTGCTCAAGGGTGAAATAACGCTCGCGAAAACCGGTGTCCTGGCCGCGAAAAGAGTTTTTTCCATACAGCGCACCCTGCGCACGCTGCACCGAGAGCGGACTGATATCCAGCGCATCAACCTTGAATTGATGCCCTGCCAGACCGGCATCGAACAACGCCATGGCAATCGAATAAGGCTCTTCACCGGTCGAACATGGCAGGCTCAGAATACGCAGCGTTCGCTGGCTGGCCATTTCAGTCAGGCGCTCCCTGGCCAGCCGTCCCAGTGTCACGAAGGATTCCGGATAACGAAAAAACCAGGTTTCCGGCACGATCACCGATTCGATCAGGGCCTGCTGCTCATCCTGAGAACTGAGCAGGCGCTGCCAGTATTCCTCGTGTGTGGCCATGTGCAACGCAGTGCATCGCTGGCGCACCGCGCGCTCGATGATGGCCGGCCCGACCGAGGCCACATCCAGACCGATGCGTTGTTTCAGGTAATCGAAGAAACGTTGATCGGCACTCATGCAGGCTCCCGCACAGAATCAGCGTCAGGGCCCAAGGGGAAAAGCAAGGCACGAACAGCTGGACTCAGCAGGTCGACGACCTCAACCCACTGCAGCAGCCCCTTATCGTCTTTTCGGACCGGCCCCAGATAAGGCGCATCGCGATTGTCGATACCATGCGGCTGGAAGTCGGCCGGATCACAACGCACGGTATCGCTTGCCTGCTCGAGTATCAGCCCGAGCAATCGTTCACCGTAGTTGACCAGGACCAACCGGGTGCTGGTCCGGGCAACGGCCGGGTTGCCGAAGGCCATTGCGCTGATATCAATCACCGGCACCATTTGCCCACGGTGCTCGAACACCCCGGCCACCCACACGGGGGCCTGCGCGATCGGCTTGAGCGGCAGGCGCGGCAAAATCTCAACCACATCGGTGGCAGGCAATGCAAAACGCTCATCGCCGATATAAAACACCAGGAACAGACGGTGTTTCGACAGCACCGCGCCCGGATGTTTGGCTAGAGGTGCGCTCATCAGACTTTGAAGCGCGAAACGCCGCTGCGCAGTCCAACTGCAACCTGACTGAGTTCGTCGATTGCAAAGCTGGCCTGGCGCAAGGACTCGACGGTCTGGCTGCTGGCATCGCCCAACTGCACCAGCGCATGATTAATCTGCTCGGCGCCCGTCGCCTGGGCCTGCATGCCTTCATTGACCATCAGCACGCGCGGGGCCAAAGCCTGCACCTGATGGATAATCTGCGACAACTGCTCGCCCACTTGCTGCACCTCGGACATGCCGCGGCGGACTTCTTCAGAGAACTTGTCCATGCCCATCACGCCAGCGGAAACCGCCGACTGGATTTCACGCACCATCTGCTCGATATCATAGGTAGCCACGGCCGTCTGGTCGGCCAGACGCCGCACTTCAGTGGCAACGACCGCAAACCCGCGGCCGTACTCACCGGCTTTTTCAGCTTCAATGGCGGCATTCAGCGACAGCAGATTGGTCTGGTCGGCGACTTTTACGATGGTCACCACCACCTGATTAATGTTGCTGGCTTTTTCATTGAGAATTGCCAGTTTGGCATTCACCAGGTCGGCAGCCCCCATCACCGAGTGCATGGTTTCTTCCATTCGGGCCAGACCTTGCTGACCGGAGCCGGCCAATATCGAAGCCTGATCGGCCGCCGAGGTCACCTCAGTCATGGTGCGCACCAAATCACGGGACGTGGCAGCAATCTCGCGGGAGGTTGCACCGATTTCAGTGGTGGTGGCCGCGGTCTCTGTAGCAGTGGCTTGTTGCTGCTTGGACGTGGCTGCAATTTCAGTCACCGACGTCGTGACCTGCACCGAGGAGCGCTGGGCCTGAGACACCAGAGAAGTCAGCTCCGTCATCATGTCGTTGAAGCCGGTTTCAACAGCACCGAATTCGTCTTTGCGTTCCAGGTTCAAACGCCGGCTCAGGTCACCGGAGCGCATGACCTCAAGGATTGAAACGATACGCTGCATCGGCGACATGATTGCCCGCAGCAACAGCAAGCCGCACAGGCCCGCCGCAATCACGGCAAGGAACAGTGAAATCAGCATGCTGACCTTGGCTGCCAGCACCGAATCGGCAATGGCATTCGTCGCTTCGACAGCCGACTGGCGGTTGGCATCGATCACATTGTTGAGTTGCTTGCGCCCTGCCATCCAGGTCACGGCCAATTGCTCGGCAACCATATCACTGGCCTGGTCGAACGCTTTGTTCTGATAAAGCTCAAGCACCTTAGCCAGTACCTGGCCATATTGTTTATGCAGATGCTCGAACTCATCAAAAGAGCTGCGATCATCCTGTTCATAGATAGTGTTGCGATAATTTTCCAGCTCTTGATTCAAACGCTCTTCATAGCTGGCGTACAACTGGCGATCCTCGCTGGACAGCTCACGCCGGTTGCTGGAACCCACCAACTGCAGGGTCAATACATAGCTGTCAACCCAGGCACTGCGCATCATCGAGCTGTAATGGACGCCGGGAATCGAATCGTTTCGCACGGCCTCTTCGCTGCTCTCGATCGAAAGCAAACGCGAGTAGGCCACCACCACCATCAGCAACATAATGGCGATGATCACCGCAAAGCTTGCCAATATGCGTTGGCGCAACGTCCAGTTCTTCACAGTCGATCCTCGGAGCCATTCAAATGAGGGGGAGTATAGCGGAGGGGCTGTGAGGATACGCAGTGTCGTTGCGACCGTTCCCACAGTAATTAGTAAAAAGAATTACAACAAAATCAGAACACAGTTAAAGCCGATTATGCCCCAGAGGCGAACCGCAGCCACGAGTCCTGTGAAAGCCGGGATCACCCGCTTCCACAGGACGATCATGAGGTCATAGCGCCGCTTGTTTGACCTGTGATTCAAGCTCGGCCTTGAGACCCGGATCCAGCTTCAGCTGTTTGGCCAGCTCATCCAGGTATGCCCGCTCCATGAAGTGTTCTTCGTCTACCAGGATCAGGCTGGCGATATACATTTCGGCCGCGATCTCAGGGGTGCTGGCCGCACTTGCCACTTCCGCCGGGTCCAGCGGCTTGTTCAGTTCGGTCCTCAGCCATTGCTGCAAGGCCGGGTCGCCATTGAGCTTGGCGAGTTCACCGTCGATCAACTGACGTTCCCGCTCGTCCACATGACCATCGGCCTTTGCCGCGGCCACCAGCGCCTTGATAATCGCCTGACCATGCTGCTCGACCTGTTGCGGTGCAACACGATCAATGGTCTGCGGTTCAGTTTGGGGGGCCTTGCCCTGATTCGCTTGCCAATTGCCATAGGCTTTGTAGGCCAGCACGCCAAGCGCCGCCAGCCCGCCGTAGGTCAGGGCCTGACCGCCATATTTGCGGGCACTCTTGTTGCCCAGCAACATTCCCAGCGCACTGGCGGCCAAAGCCCCGCCACCCCCCCCCCACAGCAAACCACCCAACCCGCCGGAACCACCCAGCAGGCCGCCCAGACCACCTTTATCAGCACCGGAGGCGGAGCCTTGCGCGCCCTTTTTATCCTGCAACATTTGTTGGCCGGACTTGAGTAACTGATCGAGCAATCCACGGGTATTCATAAGCTGCCTCCAGAAATCAGGTTCAGAAAGGAAACCCGCCTGAATGGCGGGTCAAAAACACGTACTGCCTTCAATTCATTCCCGCAAATCCGACTCATGGATGGGTTGGTCGCGGTGAGTTGCACGCTGATATTGCGCAGGCCAGATTGCCTTCTTGCCGCCCAAATCATCGTCAGCGTGCAACGGCCAATACGGATCACGCAATAGTTCGCGCGCCAACAGGATCAAATTTGCCTGACCGGTGCGCAGAATATGCTCGGCCTGGGCAGCCTCGGTGATCATGCCCACAGTACCGGTGGCGATACCTGCCTCTTTGCGAACACGCTCGGCAAACCGCGTTTGGTAACCCGGTCCGACCGGGATCTCGGCATTGGCTGCCGTGCCTCCCGAGGACACATCGATCAGATCAACCCCCAGCGCCTTGAGCCGTCGCGCCAGCTCCACGGTTTCGTCAGGGTTCCAGCCATCCTCGACCCAATCCGTGGCTGACAGTCGCACAAAAACCGGAAGCTCTTTTGGCCACACTTCGCGCACAGCCTCGGTAACTTGCAGCACCAGGCGCACGCGATTCTCGAAGGAACCACCATACTGGTCGCGCCGTTGATTGCTCAAGGGCGAAAGAAACTGGTGCAGCAGGTAGCCGTGGGCCGCATGCACTTCAACCACCGAGAAGCCTGCTTTCAAGGCCCGCTTGGCAGCGTCAACAAACGCTTGAATTACCCCGTTGATCTGGGTTTCGTCCAGTTGCATCGGTGCCGTGTGGTTAGGGTCGAAGGCAATGGGAGAAGGCCCGACCGGCACCCAGCCGCCCTCTTCAACCGTGACGCTGCCGTGCTTGCCCAGCCAGGGCCGATAAGTACTGGCCTTGCGTCCGGCATGCGCCAGCTGAATGCCTGCCACGGCGCCCTGGGCCGTGATGAAGCGGGTGATGCGTTGCAGGGGCTCAATCTGCTCGTCACTCCACAATCCGAGGTCTTGGGCGGTGATCCGTCCTTCAGGTACGACTGCAGTAGCCTCCGTAAAGATCAGCCCTGCGCCGCCCACTGCGCGACTGCCCAGATGAACCAAATGCCAGTCATTGGCCAGGCCATCAACGCTGGAGTACTGGCACATCGGCGAGACCGCGATGCGATTAAGAAGGGTCAGTTTTCGCAGGGTATAGGGTTCAAGCAACAGACTCATGGGTCACCTCTAATTCCAGTGGGTAGGCTCCAGGCCAGTTCTAAGAGCCTAGTCGACAACACTGGACGCGGTGGGAAAACCCTGTGGCCGCCGCCACAGGATGTGACGGGTTGCACAGCAACCTGTTTGTTGAATGGAAAGCGTAGGCCATGCGGCCCTTGCCGCAGCCTGCGGCAGCGTCAACAGAGATGATGAAGCACGTAATCTGTAGCAGCGGACGAGTAGAACGAGGCCGCGCCCGGCTGCGCAGCGCGCCGCAAACCGACACGCCGAGAGGTCTGAATTTACGACTGCTGCAGTATTTGACTGGCGACAACGTGTCTACCGGGCACGCGAGGCCAAGGCGTTATCGCGGCTCGATATGAGCGATCATCAACTGCACCGTTTCATTGCCACGAAACTCGTTGAGGTCGAGTTTGTACGCCAGCTCGACCCAGCGAATGGTCGGATTCGGCCATACATCGCGGTCAATCCCGAATGCGATGCCATCGAGTTTCACGCTGCCACACTCGGTTTTGAGCACGACTTTCAAATGCCGCTCGCCAACGATCCGTTGCTCGACCAACTGGAATACGCCATGAAACAGCGGTTCGGGAAAGTGCTGCCCCCAAGGCCCGGCGTTACGCAGTGCCCGGGCCAGCTCGAGATGAAACTCCTCCACCGCCAGGCTGCCATCGGACAACATGCGCCCCGTCAGGTCGTCTTCACACAACTGACGCCGGACTTCGGCATCGAACGCCTGACTGAACAGAGGGAAATTCGCCTCTGGCAAGGTCAGGCCTGCCGCCATGGCATGGCCGCCGTACTTGCTGATCAACTCCGGGTGCTGTGCCGCCACCACGCTGAGCGCATCACGAATATGAAAGCCCGGCACCGAACGCCCCGAGCCCTTGAGCATGCCGTCACCGGCATCAGCAAACGCGAACGTCGGCCGGAAGTAACGCTCTTTGAGGCGTGAAGCCAGAATGCCGATTACCCCCTGGTGCCATTGGGGGTCGAACAGGCACAAACCAAACGGCAGGTTTTCGACCGTCAGGTCCTTGAGCTGGGCCAGCGCCTCACGCTGCATGCCTTGCTCGATGGATTTACGGTCCTGGTTCATCTCATCGAGCTGCACCGCCATGTCGCGCGCAGCGTTGGCGTCATCGGTGAGCAGGCATTCAATGCCCAGGCTCATGTCATCCAGACGCCCGGCGGCGTTCAGGCGCGGGCCGAGAATAAACCCCAGATCGGTCGAAGTAATGCGCGTGTGGTCACGCTTGGCCACTTCGAGAATAGCCTTGAGCCCGGGGCGCGCACGCCCGGCACGAATGCGCTCCAGGCCCTGATGCACCAGGATCCGGTTGTTGGCATCGAGCGGCACCACGTCCGCCACGCTGCCCAATGCCACCAGGTCCAGCAATTCGGCAATATTCGGTGCCTTGCTGTTTTGATACCAGCCCAGGCTGTTCAAGCGGGCCCGCAACGCGATCAGGACATAAAAAATCACCCCGACCCCCGCCAGTGCCTTGCTTGGAAACTCGCAGCCGGGCTGGTTCGGATTGACGATGGCATCGGCCGCCGGCAGCTCGCTGCCGGGCAAGTGGTGGTCGGTGACCAGCACATTCAAACCCGCTTTTTTTGCTGCCGCCACGCCTTCAATACTGGAGATACCGTTGTCGACCGTAATCAGCAGTTGCGGGGTACGGGTCAGCGCGACCTCAACGATTTCCGGGGTCAGGCCGTAGCCGTACTCAAATCGGTTCGGCACCAGGTAATCGACATGAGCCGCCCCCAGCAAACGCAGACCGAGCATCCCGACGGTACTGGCCGTTGCCCCATCCGCGTCGAAGTCACCGACGATCAGGATGCGCTGACGCTGTTCAAGCGCCACCACCAGCAGATCCACCGCGGCATCGATCCCCTTGAGCTGCTGATACGGAATCAGCCGCGCCAGACTCTTGTCCAGCTCCGCTTGCGACTGAACGCCACGGGCCGCGTAAAGACGTGTCAGCAGGGTCGGCATTTCGCCCAGGAAAGGCAGGGTTTCAGGCAGTGGACGAGGTTCGATGCGCATAAGCTGGCGGGGGATCTCTTGGTCGTATTAAAGATGAACGGATTCAGCGCGGGAGGGTTAGCCGCGTTCGCCTTGCAGCCACTGCAACTGAACTTCGTGCTGGCCACGGTCATCGGTAACGAAAATCGTGCCTTCGCTGATCATCACGTCCCACTTGATCACTCGGGGCATGTCTTTGGCGAGGACTTCGAGAATCTCTTGCGGAACGGCGGCAATGTTGACGTTTTTCAGATTTTTGATCGCCGGGATGACCTTGCCTTCCCACACGCGCAAGCTGCCATAGGCCAGCAAGCTGGTGCGTTCGGTACGACGCGAACACCAGGTCAAACGCTCGGCATCGGGCTGACCGACTTCGATCCAGTGCAGAACACGGTCATCCAGGCTTTTTTCCCAGAGTGCCGGTTCGTCTACATCTGACAGGCCGCGACCAAAAGACAGCTGCTCGTTGTACCAGAAGGCATAGGCCAGAAGACGCACGGTCATACGCTCTTCAGTTTCTGAAGGGTGACGGGCGATGGTCTGCTTGACGCTTTCATACACCCCGCGATCGAGGTCGGTAAGGTTGAGTTCAAACTTGTAGGTCGTGGACGGCTGGGCCATGAACGGGCTTCTTGATACGGAGAAAGGCGGTAAGTCTAACCGATCCGGCCGCTCTTCAACGAATCCTTGACCCTGGCTTCTTGCCGGCTGCGACCTATGTTAAAAGGCTGTACCCGCTTGCTCTGGACAAGGACAAATCATGCCGCTCGCAGCCAAACCCCTATCGGGCCTCAAAGTCGTCGAACTGGGCACTCTGATCGCGGGGCCATTTGCATCGCGGATCTGCGCCGAATTCGGGGCGCAAGTGATCAAGGTCGAGTCCCCGGATGGCGGTGACCCGTTGCGCAAATGGCGCAAGCTGTACGAAGGCACCTCCCTGTGGTGGTTCGTCCAGGCGCGCAACAAGAAGTCCCTGACCTTGAACCTCAAGCACCCTGACGGGCTGAGTATCCTCAAGGCGTTATTGGCAGATGCCGATATCCTGATCGAAAACTTCCGCCCCGGCGTTCTGGAAAAACTCGGCCTGGGCTGGGATGTGCTGCACGCCTTGAACCCGAAGCTGGTGATGGTGCGGCTGTCCGGCTTTGGCCAGACCGGCCCGATGAAAGACCAGCCGGGGTTTGGTGCCGTGGGTGAGTCCATGGGCGGGCTGCGCTACATCACCGGTTTTGAAGATCGGCCGCCAGTGCGCACCGGCATCTCGATCGGCGATTCGATTGCCGCACTGTGGGGGGTGATTGGCGCGCTGATGGCGCTGCGTCACCGTGAAGTCAATGGCGGTCAGGGACAAGTCGTGGACGTAGCGTTGTACGAAGCCATTTTTGCCATGATGGAAAGCATGGTGCCGGAGTTCGATGTGTTCGGTTTTATTCGTGAGCGCACAGGCAACATCATGCCCGGCATTACTCCTTCGTCGATTCATACCAGCCTGGATGGCAAGCACGTGCAAATCGGCGCCAACGGGGACGCGATCTTCAAGCGCTTCATGCAGGTTATCGGGCGTGAAGACCTGGCCAACGACCCGGTACTGGCCAGCAATGATGGCCGCGACACCCGCCGTGACGAGCTGTATGGCGTGATTGACCGCTGGGTGGCTTCACTGCCGCTTGAGACCGTGCTGGAGCAACTGAGCGTTGCGCAGGTGCCTGCCAGCCGCATATTCTCGGCCGAAGACATGTTCAGTGACCCGCAATTCCTGGCGCGAGAAATGTTTCTGCACGCCCGGTTGCCGGACGGCAAAGACTTCAAAATGCCGGGCATCGTGCCGAAGCTTTCAGACACTCCCGGTTCGGCTGACTGGGTGGGACCCGAGTTGGGCGCTCATAACGCTGAAGTGTTGGGCGAGCTGGGTTACGACGCCGCCGCCATAGCAACCCTCAAGCTGGCAGGCGCTATCTAAAGCCATCTCCAGTGGATACCCAAAGGACTGGTACCATGATTCATCGCACAAGGTGGCGAAGCATTCTGTCCGGGCTGATTTCATCGGCATTGTTGATCCCGGCATCGGGTGTCCTGGGCGCCGAAAAGCTCATTTGGCTATTGCGCGATCTGCCGCCACTGGTCGTGGTGGACGGCCCGCAAAAGGGCCAAGGCGTGATTGATCAACTGATGCCCGTGCTGATGGCAAACATGCCGCAGTATCAGCACGTCGTGGTCCGGGTGAACCGGGCACGGGCCCTTCAAATGCTTCAATCCCACTCACGGATCTGCGACCCGACCCTGATCTGGAATCCAGCCCGTGCCCGCTGGGTCGTTTACTCCACGCCCGTTATTGCCTTGCCGGGCAATGGACTGGCGATTCAACGTCAGGATCAATTACAGATCGCCCCCTTTGTGAGCGACGGCAAAGTAGACCTCTCAGCCCTGCTGAATAGCCACACCTTGAAATTGGGCGTCATCGCAAAGCGCAGCTACGGTGAGGTCATTGACCGTCAACTGCCACAGAGCCCTGCGAATCAGATTTTTATCCATTATGGGGGGAATCCGATGAGCAGCCTGTTACGCATGCAACAGGCTGGGCGCTTGCAGGCGCTGTTGGGGTACTGGCCGGAGATTCAGGTAAACGCCAGGCAACAAGGGCTGCCTCCCGACAGCATGATTTTTTACCCGGTACTGGGCGCCCCCGCCCTCCAGTCCCTTTACATCGGGTGTGCGGACACACCGGAAGGTCGACAGATCATTGCCACAGTCAACGGCATACTGGCGGATCAAGGCCGTGAGGTGCTCATCAAGTCCAAGGCAAAGTGGTTTGCAACCAAGCCGCCGGATGACCATCCCCGCCCCGTGTTGCCAGCCCCCGCTAACGCACATTGACGAGTCATCGCATAAAAAAATCCCGAGCTGTGGGGAGGCAGCCCGGGATTTAACAAGGTCATGAAGACCCTATCAGCAGGCTACAAGCATCGGAGCAATAAGCTTGATCCTGCTGATGAAAATCAGACTCAAACCTGCCGCTAAAGGTTCCTTTAGCCTGCACTCAATTTGCACTCTCATCACTGGCATACGCATCGCGGTTTCGATAGGCATCCAGCAACTGCCCCAAGCCGTTTACCGTCACGGGCTTTGCCAGACAGCCCAGTACCCTCAGACCTTCGCTGCGGGCTGTCATTACTGCTTTTTCCACGATATGAGGTGCCGCACAACTCAAGATGATCAACGCCATCGCCTCTCGCTTTACCGCTAACTCGCGAATCAGATCCAGCCCCGACAGCCCCTCTACATAAAGATCACAGATAGCGACATCGATGGTTCCATGCCTGGCCAATGAACGGCGTGCAGAATCAAGATTTTCAGCGACCAGCACATCAAATATGCGAAATGTATTCAACATTTGATGCAACACCATTAATTGGAAAGGGTTGTCTTCAAGAATCAAAACTTTCAGAGGTCGCATCGCATGCCCTTGGGAGATCGAAAAGCTTTCACCAGATGTGAAGTACTCTAGAAGGCTCAAGCTTCACGCGACATGAGAATTTTCTTAAATATGTGTAGCTGCTTTCCCACAAGCAATGGCTAAGTGATACTTACCAAGTAGCACGAGGATCCCACTTTCGAACTTCCGATATATCAAACCAGCCCCCCACTAATCCTTCCAGTCGCCCGGAAGCGGAATAAAAGGGCACTGTCCATTGGTAGATTTCCATGGGGCCTGATTTTATTTCGATCATACGTTTTTGATAGTAGGGTTGCCGACTGAGGATCATTTGCATAATTTCACAGTGAAGTTGCTCAGCCAGTTTCTGTGGAAAAATATTCATGCCGATACTGTTTTGCCCACGAATATGTTCAAGTTTTATAGACATGCGTTCTTCATAACTTTGATTACACGTGATAACAGCACCCTGAAGGTCGCACACAAAAATCGGGCTGGGAATACCATCCAGGAAACGACGCTGAAACGCCAGTTGCTCACACAACACCTGTTCGGTTTCACGCCCGGCATGCACCTGTTTTTTCAGTCGTCGATTGCAGAAAAACAGCATCAGCCCAGCGGCAACCAGAAGCGCTATCACCCAGGACAACCAGACGGGCTGATACGAACCGCTTTCGATCAGCGGGGCCTGCCCGACTGCCCCCAGCCATTTGGCTCTGAGCGTTCGGATTTCGTTGATGGGCATGGCTTCCAGGGCATGGTTCATGATGCCGAGCAACTCCGGATATTGAGCATGCACCGAGAAATTGTCAGAGACCCATCGCCCATCGACACTTCGCCCCACCTTAAGACGCCCCGGCGGGTACAGATAAGCCTGCGTCTCGCTCTGGATGGTTGCATCCGCCTCCCCTTGCTCGACCATGCGCCGGGCCTGGGCATAGGTATCGACCTGGCGTAATTCTATGGCCGGGTACTCACGCTTGATCAACTCTTCAAGGGCATGCCGGGCCGGAAGTACCAGCACCATTCCTGACAGTTGATCCAGAGACCCGAGCCGGGAGTCATGGCTGCGCACAACAAAGACCCAGGGTGATCCGCCGTACGAGTAAGTGAAATTCAAGAAAGCCTTGCGCTCATGGTTGATCGACAGGGTTGCATTCATTTGCGCCTCGCCGCTCTGGAGCATGTCCAGGGTATGTTCCGTTGAGAACGCCTCTTTATGGACAAACTGCAATCCGGTCATGCGTGACACGCGCTTCAGAATATCGACGCTCAATCCCTCCCAGCGACCATTACCATTCTTGAAGGCATATAACGGAAATTGCTGACCCGCCACGGTGACCACCGGATTACGCTTGATCCATTCCCGTTCGCGGGGCAGCAAGTTGAGATGCTGGTGGGCAATGCTTCCCTCCAGCCCGGAAGTCCAGCGTGCAAGCACCCTGTGCGAGACAGCTTCATCAAGACTGCCCAATGCCCTCTCAATCAAAGCGCCAAGCATGGGATCGGCACGTCGTGTGGCAAAGGCAAATCCGGAATCAGGCAATGCACTGTCACCAATGATGCGCAAACCAGAATAAGGCCGGACACTCTTGAACGACTGGATGATGACCTCATTGCCAATAAACGCATCAATATCACCTTCAATCAGCGCTTCCATCGCGCTGTGCAACGTAGGCGTAATGATGATCTCGCTATCGGGATAAAAGGCATGGGCCGTGTGGATATCGATGTAGCCATCGATAAAGCCGATCTTTTTACCGCTCCAGGTGTGCGCAGGATCGGTATCACTGCCACGACCGACAATGACCGAGCGATCCGTCATGTAGGCCGTCGATGACACGAGTCCCTCGACCCCACTTTCAAAACTGCTGGCGCTGGCCAGAATGTCAATTTTGCCCGAGAGCAGTTCGGCGACCGCCTGATCGCGTTTTTTATAGCCCAGAACTTCAATCGACACGCCCAGTTTGTCACGGACAATACTCAGGTAATCCGCGCTGATCCCTTGATAGCGATTGCGATCATGGGTGATGTCGACGGGTTCGTAATCCGCAATGGCGATACCGACCCGTAACTTGTCGTGCTCTGCCAGCCACTGTTTTTCAGCACTGTTCAGTCGCAGGGGTTTGAAGTGGGCAAAACTGGGTGAAAGACTGAACGGCAGTCCTTGTGCAGCAGTGGACAGTTGCATGAAAAACAGCAGTCCAAGCGGGAGTAATGTGAACACCCATGATTTAAACACGCGGTGAAACATGGCAGCATCCTTGACTGGCTACTCGCCAAAACACGAAGGCGAAAACAGAACAAGTTTGCCATGCACCCACAAAAAAGCCCGTCAGATGACGGGCTTCAAAGTGCGTAAGACGTATACCGTTAAAGTGCCTTGCCGCGATTGCCATGCTGACTGACAAAGGCCTGCACCGCCTTCAGGTCATTGGCCAAAACGGTGTAGCGCTCCTCTCTTTCAAACAAGTCAGAAAGATGAGCCGGGAGCTCCAGAGCTTTTCCTACCCCTGCCTTTTCAACTGCATCCGGGAACTTGACCGGATGGGCCGTGCCCAGAATCACCATCGGAATATCGAGGCTGCGACGGCATTCACGAGCGGCCTTGACCCCAATGGCAGTGTGCGGGTCCAGCACTTCGCCGGTTTCGGCAAATACCTGGGCAATGGTTTCGCAGGTCTGCGCATCATCGACCGCCAGCGAATCAAACAGACGTCGCGCTTCGGTCCAGCGATCTTCTTCGACGCTGAAGTTGCCGGTTTTCTTGAAGGTATCCATAAGCCCGGCAACCGCCGCGCCATTACGACCATGCAAATCGAACAGCAGGCGCTCGAAGTTCGAGGACACCATGATGTCCATCGACGGCGATAGCGTCGCGTGCAGCGTGTCCTTGGCGTACTGGTTACCGCTCATGAAGCGATGCAGGATGTCGTTGCGGTTGGTGGCAACGATCAGCTGGTTGATCGGCAAGCCCATGTTACGGGCCAGGTAACCGGCAAAAATATCGCCGAAGTTGCCGGTAGGCACCGAGAACGATACCGAGCGATGCGGGCCGCCCAGTTGCAGAGAGGCATGGAAGTAGTAAACGATCTGGGCCATGATTCGGGCCCAGTTGATCGAGTTCACGGCAACCAGCCGGGTGCCCTTGAGGAAGCCCTGATCTGCGAAGCTGGCCTTGACCATTTCCTGGCAGTCATCGAAGTTGCCTTCAATGGCGATGTTATGGATGTTGTCGCCAAACAGCGTGGTCATCTGCCGACGCTGGACTTCCGAAACCCGATTGTTGGGGTGCAGGATGAAAATGTCGACGTTTTCACAATGCTTGCAACCTTCAATCGCCGCAGAGCCGGTGTCGCCAGAAGTGGCGCCGACAATGACCACGCGCTCGCCACGTTTTTCCAGCACGTAGTCGAGCAAGCGGCCGAGCAACTGCAGGGCAAAATCCTTGAACGCCAGGGTCGGGCCATGGAACAGCTCAAGCACCCACTCGTTGCTGTTCAGTTGACGCAGTGGCGCAACGGCGGCGTGAGAAAACGCGGCATAGGTTTCTTCAAGGATCTTTTTGAAGTCCGCATCCGGAATGCTGCCGGTGACAAACGGGCGCATGACCCGAAAAGCCAGTTCGTGATACGGCAGGCCGGCCCAGGATGCGATTTCTTCCTGGGTGAAGCGCGGCAGGTTTTCCGGTACATACAGACCGCCGTCACTGGCCAGACCGGCCAGCAGGACATCTTCAAAATTCAGGGCCGGTGCCTGGCCACGGGTACTGATATAGCGCATTGGGGCAAACCTTCGGTTTGAGCGGCCAGCCACGCGCAAGGGGCGGTGGCACGTGTCTGGCCGTGAAATTAATTTAGATGTTCAACGCGGATGCGAACGACCGGACCCACGACGCCTTGCAACGCTTCCAGCGCAGTAATGGCATCGTTCATGTGCTGCTCAAGTACACGATGAGTCAGCAAAATCATTGGCACCAGACCGTCATGCTCTTCAACTTCTTTCTGCATGATCGATTCAATGTTGATGCCACGCTCGGACAAGATACTGGCCACTTGCGCCAGTACGCCCGGATGGTCCTTGGCCTGTATGCGCAAGTAGTAGGCACTTTCGCACGCATCAATCGGCAGGATCGGATGGTCGGACAGCGAGTCAGGCTGGAACGCCAGGTGTGGAACGCGGTTTTCCGGGTCAGATGTCATCGCACGTACGACGTCGACCAGGTCAGCCACCACCGACGAAGCTGTTGGCTCCATGCCTGCGCCTGCGCCATAGAACAATGTCGAGCCGGCAGCGTCACCGTTGACCATGACCGCGTTCATTACACCGTTCACGTTGGCAATCAGGCGATCTGCGGGAATCAGTGTCGGGTGAACCCGCAACTCGATACCACTGGCGGTGCTACGTGCAACGCCCAGATGCTTGATACGGTAACCCAGCGCTTCTGCGTAGTTCACGTCAGCCGTTGTCAGCTTGGTGATGCCTTCGGTATAGGCCTTGTCGAATTGCAACGGGATACCGAACGCAATCGACGCCAGGATCGTCAGTTTATGCGCAGCATCGATGCCTTCAACGTCAAAGGTAGGATCGGCTTCGGCATAACCCAGAGCCTGGGCTTCGGCCAGAACGTCTTCAAAGGTACGACCCTTTTCCCGCATTTCAGTGAGGATGAAATTGCCGGTGCCGTTGATGATGCCTGCAACCCAGTTGATTCGATTGGCCGACAGGCCTTCACGGATCGCCTTGATCACCGGAATACCGCCTGCAACCGCGGCTTCGAACGCGACAATCACGCCCTTTTCCTGGGCCTTGGCGAAAATTTCGTTGCCATGTACGGCAATCAGCGCCTTGTTGGCGGTGACCACGTGCTTGCCGTTTTCGATGGCGGTGAGCACCAGATCGCGGGCGATGGTGTAACCACCGATAAGCTCGATGACGATGTCGATTTCAGGGTTGGTCGCAACAGCGAATACATCGTTGGTAATGGGGGTACCGGCAATGTCGCACTGAGGGTTCGGCGTACGCATGGCAATTTGCGCAACCTGGATGCCACGCCCGGCACGGCGGGCGATTTCCTCGGCGTTACGCTTTAGTACGTTGAAGGTGCCGCCACCGACGGTCCCGAGCCCACAGATACCTACTTTGACCGGATTCACGCTGAACTCCCCATAAAACGGCCGACTCATGGGCCGGCCGTGAAAAACAACCGTGGATTGCCACGGTTCTCAATTAATAACCAGACACGCAATCTGCCTGGCCATGATCGTCAACGGGCGTGCCGTGACGATGCAGAATTATTTAACACCGAGGGCCAGCTTGCCAACCTGCGCAGCAGGCTGATAACCCGGAATCACCTGGCCATCGGCCAAAACGATGGCCGGCGTACCATTGACCCCAATGGATTGGCCAAGGGCGAACTGCCTGGAAACCGGGTTGGCGCATTTTGGCGCCTCGACCGTTTTACCATCCGTCATCTTGTCCATGGCGCTTCTTTTGTCTTTTGAGCACCAGACTGCCTGCAGTTGCTGATCACCCTGCGAGCCAAGGCCCTGGCGCGGGAATGCAACATAGCGCACTTCGATCCCCATTTTGTTCAGTTCCGGGATTTCGGCATGCAATTTATGGCAATACGGGCATGTTGTGTCGGTAAAGACAGTGATGTGCGACTTGGTGTCGCCAATTGCAGGGTAAACGACGGTTTCTGCCACCGGAATACCATTGATCAATTTAGCCACGCCCACGCGCTCGGCTTTCTCGGTCAAGTTGACCGGTTTGCCGTCCTTGAGCTGAAACATGTAACCCTGCACGATGAACTGGCCATCTGCGCTGGCATACAGCACACGGCTGCCCTTGAGCTTGACTTCATACAGGCCGGCCATTGGACTGGCACTGATGCTCTCGACAGGAACATCCAGTTGCAGTGTCTCAAGGCTCTTGCGAATCGCTTGCTCGGCGCCGGTATCGGCAAAGGAAAAAGTACTGACCAACGCAATGGCTGCGGCGGCGAAAATCTGGGTCACGCGCATGAGAACTCCTGAAGGCGGACAAAACGGCCAAACCTGAATACCCCTATCCGAAAAGGGGTGGGCGGCTCGTTTTCTGAACCGGCAAAGCCTACCACAGATGACTTGCGTGGCCGACTCTGACCGACGCAAGCACACGTTAGCCACGGGGGTGATGGCGGGCATGCAGGTCTTGCAGGCGGGCACGCGCCACATGGGTGTAGATCTGGGTTGTGGAGAGATCACTGTGCCCCAGCAACATCTGCACCACGCGCAAATCGGCGCCATGGTTCAACAAATGCGTCGCGAAGGCATGCCGCAGGGTGTGCGGGGACAGCGACTTGTCGATCCCGGCGACTTTGGCCTGATGCTTGATGCGGTGCCAGAAAGTCTGACGGGTCATTTGCTCGCCACGCTGACTGGGAAACAGGACATCGCTGGGCCGACCAGCGAGCAGCTCATAACGGGCATCGCGCATGTACCGCTCGACCCAGACAATTGCCTCCTCGCCCATGGGCACCAACCGCTCCTTGCTGCCCTTGCCCATCACGCGCAATACACCCTGGCGCAGATTGACCTGTTCCAGCGTCAGGCTGATCAGTTCCGTCACCCGCAGACCACAGGCGTACAGCACTTCGAGCATCGCCCGGTCACGCTGGCCGATGGCGTCGCTCAGATCGGGGGCAGCCAGTAATGCTTCAACGTCAGCCTCAGACAAAGACTTGGGTAATGGCCTGCCCAGCTGCGGCATATCGACCTGCAAGGTGGGGTCGACAGCAATCAGCTTTTCACGCAACAGGTAGCGATAGAAGCCCCGCACTCCGGACAAGAAACGGGCGGTCGAACGCGGCTTGTAACCTTGTTCAAGACGCCAGCTCAAGTGATCGAGGATCAACTCCCGCCCGGCATTGATCAGTTCGATACCGCGCTCCTGCAACCAGCCATTGAAGAGTGCCAGATCGCTGCGATAAGCATCACGGGTATTGTCGGACAGACCTTTTTCAAGCCACAGGGCATCCAGAAAACGGTCGATAAGCGGATTGTCGATAGCTGGCATTGGCACTCGAAAAGCGCAGGCCAGAGGCCGCGCATAAATAAACAGTGAACTGCGGGAGTGGGCGCTAGTCTTTCATGGCTGACCATCCCTTTAAACAAAAAGCATCAACCACATGCCTCTCACTGGATCCTCTCATGAATGAACAACAGATTCTGCTGGCTTTTGGTGGCATCGGCATCGCAGCCCTGGGCTGCCAATGGTTAGCCTGGCGCCTTAAATTACCGGCCATTCTGTTTTTGTTGCTGACGGGTATTGTTGTCGGGCCCGTCCTCGGCTGGTTAGACCCCCAAGAACTGCTGGGGCCGCTGCTGATGCCACTGGTTTCGCTGGCAGTGGCACTGATCCTGTTTGAGGGCAGCCTGACCCTGCACGTGTCCGAATGGCGAGAAATCGGCAGCGTGGTGCATCGTCTGGTGACCGTCGGCGCCCTGTCGACCTGGGCAGTCATCACACTGGCCACTCATTGGCTGCTGGGTTTTGACTGGCTGCTGGCCCTGCTGTTCGGCACTTTGACACTGGTCACCGGACCAACCGTCATTGTGCCAATGCTGCGCGTCGTTCGACCCAAAGCATCGATTGCCAACATCCTGCGCTGGGAAGGCATCGTCATTGACCCGATTGGCGCCCTGCTCGCCGTCGTGGTTTACAGCTTCATCATTTCCCGCGCCGCGGGGGACGGCCTGAGCCACAGCCTGTTGACCTTTGGCGGGGTGATTCTGTGCGGGAGCCTGTTCGGGCTCATTGGCGGCTGGGTACTGGGGCACATTCTGCGCAGACAATGGCTGCCGGAGTATTTGCACAGCCTGGCAACACTGGCTGCCGTGCTGGGGATCTTCATTGCCTCCAATCAGATAATGCATGAGTCCGGCTTGCTCGCCGTCACGCTGATGGGCATGTGGATGGCTAATATGAAAGGCGTGGATGTGCGGCACATCCTGCACTTCAAGGAAAACCTCAGCGTACTGCTGATTTCGGGCCTGTTCATTCTGCTGGCCGCCCGCCTTGACCTCAATGCCATGATCGCACTGGGGCCCGTCGTACTGGTTTTATTGCTAATTATTCAGTTCATTGCCCGCCCGCTGAACGTACTGCTGTCGACCTTCGGCTCAAAACTCAATTGGCGCGAACGCGCACTGCTGGCCTGGATTGCACCCCGCGGAATTGTAGCGGCGGCTGTTTCGGCAATCTTCGCGATTCGCCTCGACCAGGCCGGCCATGAAGGGGCATTGCTGCTGGTACCGCTGACGTTTGCCGTCATTATCGGCACGGTCGTCCTGCAAAGCGCCACGGCCCGCCCGCTTGCACGTCTGCTCAAGGTCGCTGAGCCCGCCCCCAGCGGCTTTTTGATCGTGGGCGCCAACGGTCCCGCCCGTGTCGTAGGCAAAGCCTTGCAGCAGCTGGGCAGCCGGGTATTGCTGACCGATTCCAACTGGGAAAACATTCGCGCAGCCCGCATGGAAAATTTGCCGACATACTTCGGTAATCCCGCCTCACAGCATGCCGAGGCCCATCTGGATCTTGTCGGCCTTGGGCATTTGCTCGCACTGTCGCCTTCTGGCGAGTTGAATGCACTGGCGGCGATGCGCTTTCGTCATGAGTTCGGCCATCAGCGCCTGTACGCCCTGGCTAGCGGACAGGAAAGCCAGCGAACTGACAAACATCGCGCCAGCCATGAGCATCGCGGACAAGCCCTTGGCGACCGCCCCCTGACCTACAGCCAGCTGGCCAATGCCCTGAATCAAGGCGCCGAGCTCTACAGCACACAGCTGACCGAGAATTTTACCTGGGAGGACTATCAGGCCCTGCATGGATCGCGGGCCACCCTGTTGTTCGCTCGCGACAGCGGTGGTTGGGTGTACGTGGTAACCCCGAAAAGCGACCTGAAACCGGGACCGGGATGGACGTTGCTGGCCCTGATCAGCCAGGAGTCCTGAGCGAGTACTGCTTACTGTGCGTACCCTGGCAATACAGGCACCGGACGCTTGTCTTCGTCGATGGCGACAAAGCTGAACAAGCCCTGGATCGCCAACTCGCGACCGTCGCAGCTCATGCTTTCGACATAGACTTCAACTTCAACCTTGAGGCTGGTGTTGCCGACTTTGACCACCCGGCCCACCAGCTCAACGATAGAACCTGCCGCAATCGGATGGTTGAAGTCGATACGATCGGTGGACACGGTCACCAATGGCAAACGGCAAAAGCGCGTCGCCGCGATGAACGACACTTCGTCCATCCAGGCCAGGGCGGTGCCGCCAAACAGCGTGTTGTGGTGATTGGTCGTCGAGGGGAACACGGCTTTGGTGATGCGGGTAACTGATAATTCGGTACGACGTTGGATCTCTTGCTCACGCGCAGTCATGCTTTTACTACCTACAACTGGACAAAGGTCTGATAAATCTCAGGCAACAAAAAAGCAGCCCGAAGGCTGCTTTTTTCTGCATCGGGAAGCTGGACTTAAGCCAGTTTTTCCTTGATGCGAGCTGCTTTACCGGACAGGTCACGCAGGTAGTACAGCTTGGCTTTACGAACGTCACCGCGACGCTTAACAGCCATGCTGTCGATTTGCGGGCTGTAGGTCTGGAAAGTACGCTCTACGCCAACACCGTTGGAGATTTTACGAACAGTGAAAGCACTGTTCACACCACGGTTACGCTTGGCAATCACTACACCTTCGAAAGCTTGCAGACGCGAACGATCGCCTTCCTTCACTTTCACCTGAACGACAATGGTGTCGCCCGGGGCAAATGGAGGGATCTCTTTGGTCATCTGCTCTGCTTCGAGTGCAAGGATGATTTTGTTAGTCATGCTGTGCTCCTAAGGTAGATCGTCTGATCTACCATCGATACGTTGTTAACTATCGTCCCGCTCGCGGATGTATTCCTCAAGCAGCTTCTTCTCTTCTCCAGAAAGCGAGCGGCTTTCCAGAAGATCGGCGCGTCGTTCAAAGGTCCGCCCAAGGGACTGCTGTAAACGCCAACGCCGGATGTGTGCATGATTGCCACTAAGCAATACGTCGGGAACACGCTGATCCGCATACACCTCCGGTCGGGTGTAGTGCGGGCAATCCAGCAGACCATCCGTAAAGGAATCTTCCTCGGCGGAGTCCGCATGCCCTAAAGCTCCGGGCAGCAGTCGTGTAACCGCATCAATCAGAACCATCGCCGGTAGCTCGCCACCGGAGAGTACATAGTCACCAATCGACCACTCTTCATCGACATAAGCGTCAATAAAACGCTCGTCAATGCCTTCATAACGACCTGCAATAAGGATTAATGCTTCCTCATTCGCCAGTTCGCGTACCGCCGACTGATTCAGTTGACGGCCTTGGGGCGACAGGTAAATAACCTTCGCCGCCTCTCCGGCTGCTTGTCTGGCCTGAACCAGTGCATCTTCCAGAGGCTTGATCTTCATCACCATGCCCGGACCACCGCCAAATGGGCGATCGTCCACAGTGTGATGCCGGTCCGTTGTGTAGTCTCGCGGATTCCAACAGGTGAGCTGCAAGAGCCCTTGTTTCACCGCGCGACTGGTGATGCCGTAGTCGCTGATGGCGGAAAACATTTCGGGAAACAAACTGATCACTTCTACGCGCAAATTAGCCACGCTTAGAAGTCCGCATCCCAATCCACCTTCATCTCGCCGGCTACCAGGTCGACGTTCAACACGCATTGCTCTGTATAGGGCAACAAGCGATCACGATCATCCAGGCTACCTGGGCAAGGTTTGACTTCCATGACATCGTTCGAGCCAGTTTCCATCAGATCAACAACCTTGCCGAGCAATTGCCCTTCGAGGTTGATCACTTTCAGACCCTGCAGCTGGTACCAGTAGTACTCGCCGTCAGTCAGTTCAGGAAACAGGTTACGCGGCACGCAGATTTCGAATTCGCGAAGAAGACCAGCTTCATCACGGTCATCGAGACCCTTGAGCTTCACAACCAGAAACTTGCCGTTGTGTGAACGGCCACTGACCAGCTCTGCCTGTCGTACATCATTACCGCGCCGAAGCGTCAGTTTTTTGTAGTCCAACAGGTTATCAATTGGATCCGTAAAGGAATAAACCTTCACTTCGCCGCGCACGCCGTGAATCGAGTAGATTTTGCCGATAACGATCAAATCATCAGCAGTTTCAGGCGTCACGCTCATATTGCTCAGGCCGCAGCCTTAGCGTTTTCTTTCACAAGCTGAGCAACACGCTCAGACATTTGTGCACCAACACCTACCCAGTAGGCAAGGCGGTCTTCTTTCACGGAGAAACGAACTTCCTGACCACGGGCAACCGGGTTGAAGAAGCCAATTTGTTCCTTGTGGGAACCGTCACGTGGGTTACGGCTGTCGGTAACGGTCAAGTGGTAAAACGGGCGCTTTTTGGAGCCGCCAAGGGCAAGACGGATTGTTAGCATGTGAACATCGTTCCTGTAGTCGGTGCTGCAAATCTAAATGCACAGCGGGCATAGGTGCCCGAAAGGCCGCATATTCTAAGGAATATCCGGACTTTTGCAAATGTCTTTTTCTGGCGCCTATCGACGTGCCATGAAGATTTGCTATAAGGCCGCCACGAATGACGGCAGGTCAGCTCCCGCACAGCGCGGGTTTGCCGGGTGTCTCGCATTGCTGCGAGTTGCGCAAACGCATGCGCTTGCGCAGGTAATTTACATTTTTGGCATGCCGCCGCCGGGCATCATAGAGCCCATGCCACGCATCATTTTCGCCATTCCGCCCTTGGCGGAGAACTTCTTCATCATCTTCTGCATCTGCTTGTGCTGCTTGATCAAGCGACCGATGTCCTGCACCTGAGTACCGGAACCCATGGCAATCCGGCGCTTGCGCGAACCACTGATCAGCTCAGGGTCACGGCGCTCGGCCGGCGTCATGGAGTTGATGATGGCTTCCATTTGCTTGAATTGCTTCTCTGCCGCGCCCTGGGCATTGCCCATTTGCGCCAGATTGACGCCGCCCATGTTCGGCAGCTTGTCCATGAGGCCGCCAAGGCCGCCCATGTTCTTCATCTGTTGCAGCTGATCACGGAAGTCTTCGAGATCGAAGCCTTTGCCTTTCTTGAGCTTTTTGGCCAGTTTGTCGGCCTTGTCCTTATCGAGGGTCTGTTCGGCCTGCTCAATAAGGCTGAGTACGTCACCCATGCCCAGAATGCGCGATGCAATACGATCCGGGTGGAAGGGTTCGAGCGCGTCGCTCTTCTCGCCCATACCGATAAATTTGATCGGCTTGCCGGTAATCGAGCGCACGGACAATGCTGCACCACCACGGGCATCACCGTCGACCTTGGTCAGGATCACACCCGTCAGCGGGAGTGCATCGCCAAAGGCCTTGGCCGTGTTGGCGGCATCCTGACCGGTCATGGCGTCAACCACGAACAGGGTTTCTGCAGGCTTGACCGCCGCGTGCAGCTCCTGGATCTCGGTCATCATGTCAGCGTCGATGTGCAGACGACCCGCGGTATCGACAATCACCACGTCAATGAACTTCAGCTTGGCTTCATTGATGGCTGCCATCGCGATGGCAACTGGCTTCTGGCTGATATCGGACGGGAAGAACGTAGCGCCCACTTCGCCCGCCAGGGTTTCCAGCTGCTTGATCGCGGCCGGACGATAAACGTCGACCGAAACCACCATCACGGATTTCTTTTTGCGTTCTTTAAGGAAACGCGCCAGCTTGCCAGCGGTGGTGGTTTTACCCGCACCCTGCAGACCGGCCATCAAAACAACGGCTGGCGGCGTGACATTGAGGACCAGGTCCTCGTTGGCAGCGCCCATCAGGCTTTCGAGCTCAGCCTGGACAATCTTCACGAATGCCTGGCCCGGCGTCAGGCTGCGCGACACTTCCGTGCCCACAGCGCGCTCTTTGACCGCGGCGACGAAGTCTTTGACCACTGGCAAAGCCACGTCGGCTTCCAGCAACGCCATGCGCACTTCACGCAGGGTGTCTTTGATATTGTCCTCGGTCAGCTTGGCCTTGCCGGTAACATGGCGCAGCGTCTGCGAGAGACGGTCGGTTAAATTTTCAAACATGCGCGATCCTTTCAGGCCCAAAGTAGACCGGGGTTATTGCGGCCCAGCCCGTGTAAAACTGATGCTCGGCGAGCCTGCGGCGTGGGCAGGTCGCGGATTATAGCGAAGACTGGCCGCGGCGGACACCTTGCCGTTGGCTTATGTGGTCTTTCGTGTACGGGCGGTTGTATGCCAAACTCAGTCCTTTCGGGCTTGCCTAACAGGATTTATGCTCCCCTTGTCACCCAGCTTGCTACCCAGCCTCGCCGCCGCCTGTATCTATGCCGCTGCGACCTTCTATCAAGGCACTTGCCTGCGCCAGGGCGCAAAGGCGAACAAGCGCCTGTTGGTGACGCTTGGCATTCTTGCCGTGCTCACCCACGCCATCAGCCTCTTTACCCATCTGATGACGCCAGCCGGTCTCGAACTGGACTTCTTCAGTGCAGCCAGCCTGATTGCCGTGGCGGTCATCACCGTGACGCTGGTCGCCTGCGCCCGGATCCCGGTCGAGAACCTGCTGCTGCTTCTATACCCGCTGGGCATGCTCACCGTGCTGCTGTCCGAATTCGCACCGCCCGGTACGGTTCAGGTCATCAATGAAGAGCCGGGCATCCTCGCGCATATTCTGTTGTCGATCCTGGCCTATGGCATGTTCACCATCGCGGTGTTCCAGGCCTTGCTGCTGTCGCTGCAAAACTACCAGCTCAAACACAAACACCCGAAAGGCCTGATCAAGAACTTTCCGCCCCTGCAAACCATGGAAAGCCTGCTGTTCGGCTTCCTGTGGGCCGGATGGTCCCTGCTCTCGCTGTCGCTGATCTCGGGCTGGCTGTTCCTGGGCAACCTGTTTGCCCAGCATCTGGTGCACAAAACCCTGCTGGCCTGCCTGGCATGGATCGTATTCAGCGTGCTGTTGCTGGGACGCCACCATCTGGGCTGGCGCGGGCACAAAGCCATCCGCTGGACGTTTGCCGGGTTCTGCCTGCTGATGCTGGCCTACTTTGGCAGCAAGCTGGTTCGCGAATACATTCTGCATATCTGACGGGCGATGATTATGGATAGCTTGCCCCCCGGGCCGTTACTCGCAGTACTGGCAATATTGATCGCCGCTGCCGGGATGCTTGCCGGCTTTTTCTTGCGCCAGCGCATCAGCGTGGTTCAACGTGTTGAAGCCCAGCAGCCTGGCCATGACGACACCCTGCCGGATGACCAACAGCCCAACAGTCGCCCGCACCTGCTCTCAGGCATCCATGCGCTGGACAACATCACGGTCAATGACATCCTCATCCCGCGCAATGAGGTTGAAGGCATCAACCTGGATGACTCGATCGAGGCCCTGACCGAGCAGCTTCGTCATACCGAGCGCACGCGCCTGCCGGTGTTTCACAATGACATCAACCAGGTCGAAGCCATCCTCAACACCCGACATGTCCAGCACCTGCTGGCGGATGCAAGCCTGACCAAGGAAGCCATACTGGCGGTCTGCCACGAACCTTACTTCGTCCCGGAAAGCACCCCGCTGCAATTGCAACTGCTGAACTTCCACAAGCAGCAGCGCCGCATGGGCGTGGTGGTCGACGAATACGGCGAAGTGCTCGGGATCGTGACACTCGAAGACATCCTCGAAGAAATCGTCAGCGAGTTCGAGAACGAACAGAATATCGACAACCCGCTCATTGACCCTCTGCCTGACGGGCGCTTTGTGATCGATGGCGCAGCCTCTATCCGCGACCTGAACAAAAGCCTGGGCTGGCACCTGCCCTGCGACGGCCCGAAAACACTCAACGGACTTGTCACCGAGGCGCTGGAAACCATTCCGGAGACCACCGTTTGCCTGAAAATCGGCGCCTACCGCCTGGAAATCCTCGAGACCGAGGACAACCGCGTCAGCCGCGTGCTTATCTGGCACAACAGCGTCAAGCCCGCGGTTTAATCAGCGCTCCAGGCCTTGTTCGATTCGAACCGGCCTCCCTATAATCATCCTCGCTTACCCAAGCCTTGCCGACACGCGTGCTACCCGCACCCCGCGTTGCCGGCATGTTGCGTTACGCAACACCTGCGCCCGTTCCCATCCCGAACTGCGCTTGCACCCGCCCTTATCCGCCAGGGCAAACGACCATAAAAACTGCTCTGCCACGTCCGCAGCAAAAGCGAATGAAGGCTAAAGGGCTCATAACTGTCAGGGATATGCGCATGACCACCAGCACCACTTACAGCGAAGCTTCGCCCGACAAACCGGTCAACTCCGCAACCCGCGTGGCGACGGCCAGTTTTATTGGCACGGCGATCGAGTTCTACGACTTCTATGTGTATGCCACTGCCGCAGCACTGGTCATCGGCCCCGTGTTTTTCCCGCAGACCTCCGGAACCGCGCAAATGCTGTCGGCGTTCCTGACCTTCGGTATCGCTTTCCTTGCTCGTCCGCTGGGTTCGTTCCTGTTCGGCCACTTTGGTGACCGGGTCGGACGCAAATCCACCCTGGTCGCTTCGCTATTGCTGATGGGCGTGTGTACCACCCTGATCGGTGTGCTGCCGGGTTACGCCACCATTGGTGCCTGGGCGCCGATCCTGCTTTGCGTCCTGCGCTTCGGCCAAGGGCTGGGCCTCGGGGGTGAATGGGGAGGCGCTGCACTGCTGGCCACCGAGAACGCCCCCAAAGGCAAGCGCGCCTGGTACGGCATGTTCCCGCAACTGGGCCCTTCCATCGGCTTTCTCGCCGCCAACGGCTTGTTCCTGATCCTGGCCATGAGCCTGACCGACGAACAGTTCCGCTCCTGGGGCTGGCGGATTCCGTTCCTGCTCAGCGCGGCACTGGTGATGGTCGGCCTGTATGTGCGCCTGAAGCTGGAAGAAACCCCGGTATTCGCCAAAGCCATCGCCCAGCATGAACGCGTGAAAATGCCGATCGTTGAGCTCTTCAGCCAATACTGGGCGCCGATGCTACTGGGCGCCGCCTCAATGGTGGTGTGCTATGCACTCTTCTATATCTCGACCGTGTTCTCACTGAGTTATGGCGTTTCGACCTTGGGTTACACCCGCGAAACCTTCCTCGGCCTGCTGTGTTTTGCCGTGCTGTTCATGGCTGCCGCGACGCCCTTGTCGGCCTGGGCCAGCGACCGCTACGGGCGCAAACCGGTATTGATTGTTGGCGGCGTGCTGGCAGTGTTGTCCGGCTTTTTGATGGAGCCTTTGCTCACTCAGGGTTCGACCTGGGGGGTGGCGCTGTTCTTGTGCATCGAGCTGTTCCTGATGGGCGTGACGTTTGCGCCGATGGGCGCCCTGCTGCCTGAACTGTTCCCGACCCGGGTCCGTTACAGCGGCGCATCGGCCGCGTACAACCTGGGCGGGATCGTCGGTGCATCCGCCGCGCCGTTCTTCGCGCAAAAACTGGTGAGCATGGGGGGCTTGAGCTGGGTGGGCGGCTATGTATCAGGCGCAGCCATACTCAGCCTGATCGCTGTTCTGTGCCTGAAGGAAACAAGAGAGGCTGACCTGAACAAGGTCGCGTGAGGGCAGAAGCGCTGCAGGAACGAGCGTGCTCGCGATTGTATCAACGCGGCCTGACTAAAAACCGCGTCGCATGCATCGCGAGCACGCTCGCTCCTGCAGATAAATCATCCAGTCGATGTTTCGTTACAGCTCTACAACCACCGCTTTGGCAGCACGGGTCGCTTTGGCCCGCGCGGCTTCAATCGACTCATCCCGCGCCAGGGCAACGCCCATGCGGCGCTGACCGTTGACTTCAGGCTTGCCGAACAGGCGCAACGCCGTGTCTGGCTCGCTCAAGGCCGCACCCAGATTGGAAAAGGCAGTTTGAGTGGACTGCCCCTCCACCAGGATCACCGCCGAAGCCGATGGACCGAACTGACGAATCAACGGAATCGGCAAACCCAGAATCGCCCGTGCATGCAGCGCGAACTGCGACAGGTCCTGCGAGATCAGTGTGACCAGGCCGGTGTCGTGCGGGCGGGGTGAAACTTCGCTGAACCAGACCTCGTCGCCCTTGATGAACAGCTCGACACCAAACAGGCCGCGACCACCCAAGGCTTCGGTAACGGCCCTGGCAACGCGCTCCGACTCAGCCAGGGCTTTCGGGCTCATGGCTTGTGGCTGCCAGGACTCTTGATAATCGCCTTTCTCCTGACGATGACCGACAGGAGCACAGAACGTGGTGCCACCCACATGTCGTACGGTGAGCAAGGTGATTTCATAATCAAAGTCGATGAAGCCTTCGATGATGACTCGGCCCTTGCCCGCACGCCCGCCTTCCTGGGCGTAGTCCCAGGCTTTTTGGACGTCCTCGGCGCTGCGCAGCAGGCTCTGGCCCTTGCCCGAGGAACTCATCACCGGCTTGACCACGCACGGGAAGCCGAGGTCCAGCACTGCCCGGCTGTAATCCTCGAACGTATCGGCAAAGTGATACGGCGACGTTGGCAGATCCAGCTCTTCAGCCGCCAGGCGACGAATACCTTCACGGTTCATGGTCAGCGAGGTCGCTCGTGCGGTAGGAATGACTGTGAAGCCTTCAGCCTCCAGCTCAACCAGCGTCGCCGTCGCGATGGCTTCGATTTCCGGCACGATGAAATCCGGTTTCTCGGCCTCGATCACTGCACGCAACGCGGCGCCATCGAGCATGTTGATAACGTGACTGCGGTGCGCAACCTGCATCGCTGGTGCGTTGGCGTAGCGATCGACGGCAATCACTTCAACGCCCAGGCGTTGCAGTTCGATGACAACTTCTTTACCCAGCTCGCCGCAGCCACACAGCAATACGCGGGTCGCGGTCGGCGACAGTGGAGTTCCGATACGGGTCATTTCAGGTCCTCAAGGAAACAAATCATCGAAGGCGCTTGCCAAGCCAGCGCCTGCTGGGAAGAAAGGCCGGGATTTTACATGATCTGAAGCGTACGGCCTTACTGCTTACTGCACAGTCGCTTTGCGCAAACGCCAGGCCATCGCCAGCCATACGCAGGTCACGCCGGCAAATTTCGAGGCCATGGCGGTGACGATCACGCCCGTGGTAAAGGCGTCGATCATGCCAAAGAAGATGAAGGTATCAATAGGGATGCTCAGGGCAGAGCTGATCCACAACCGGTCATGCAACGGCCGCTTGGTGATGCTGAAGACGAGCCAGTCAATGCATTCGGACACGGCAAAGGCCGTGGCACTGGCGAGGGCAATCGAGGGATCGGAGGTGATGTACGACAGCACCAGCGCCACCAGCATGGCCAACAGGGCACCATGCCCGAAACGGGTCTGCACCATGTCGCGCAGGACAAACACCAGTCCGCCCCAGGCCGACCAGATAATGTCCAGATGGGGCGCTGTCGAAAACGCGAAGTTAATCAGCACAACGCTGGCGATATAAGCGATCAGATACAGCATGGGAGCGCGCGACACCTCTAAATAAGGCGCACAGGGTACTTGAGTCAGTCAAAACTGTGTAGCCGCTGCGCAGCCATCGCAGCCCTGCTCTCCTCCAGCGGCTACCGCTATCAGGTGTGCGATGCGCCGCCCGGCATCCACAGCATGCCGCCGGACTTTGCCCGCTCATGACACAACGCCAGCACTTCACGACGCTCAGGGTTGCTCATGCGGCTCCAGCGGGTGATTTCTGCGACTGTACGCTGGCACCCGGTGCACAGGTCATCGTCATCCAGCGCACAGATATTGACGCAGGGCGAAGCCACGGGACGCTCCGGGGTGGTCATTCTTCCTGCTCCGACAGTTCACGGGCATACCGCTGACCGTTTTTTACATAGTGCGCCGCGCTGGCCTCAAGCAGCTTTTTCTGCTCATCGGTCAAATCACGCACAACCTTGCCCGGCGATCCCATGACCAGGGACCCGTCAGGAATTTCCTTGCCTTCACCGATCAGCGAATTGGCGCCGATGATGCAGTGCTTGCCGATTCTGGCGCCATTGAGGATCACCGCGTTGATCCCGATCAGGCTGTAATCGCCGACCGTGCAGCCATGCAGCATGGCGTTATGACCAATGGTTACGCCAGTCCCTAGCGTCAGCGGATAGCCCATGTCGGTGTGCATCACCGCCCCGTCCTGAACGTTGCTGTGCTTGCCGATCAGGATCAGCTCATTGTCGCCACGCAGTACAGCGTTGAACCAGACACTGGCGCCCTCCTCCAGCCGCACCTTGCCGATCAGGGTGGCGTTCGGGGCTGTCCAGCTTTCGGGATGTGTGTCGACGAGCGAGTCGCCCAGGCGGTACTTCATGGAAATGTCCTCAGGGGCCACGGCCATCTGCTGATGGCTCTATATGGGGGTGGAACGCTCAGGTGGCGTATGCAGGCTGATGTTGACGTCATCATAAAGCAGGTTCATCAGCTCAACGATCATGATGGCTGTCAGCCCCCAGATCTTGTACACCCCAAAACGGTAGCTGGGCACATACCAACTGCGCCCCTGGTAATCGATGCGGTGTGTATGCTCCCGCGGATCCTGACGAAAGAACTCCAGCGGCACGCTGAACACGGCAGCGATCTCGGCATCGTTGGCCAGATACTCAACGTAGTCCGGCACCAGCCCCACGTAGGGTGTAACGCGGATACCGTGCAACGAAATCAACGGACTAAGCGGCCCGATCACTTCGACCAGGCCGGGCGGAAGACCGATTTCTTCTTCAGCTTCGCGCAGGGCCGTAAAGACCAGATCCGGGTCTTCAGGATCACGCCGGCCACCCGGAAAAGCCACTTCGCCGCCGTGGGTAGACAACCCGCTGGCTCGCAGGGTCAAAATCAACTCGGGTTGGGCACTGCGCGTCACCGGTAGCAGCACCGCGGCTTCGGGGAAGCGTCGATCTGTTTCCAGCGTTCGCGGGGTGTAGCGGCTCACACGGCCAAGTAGCTCGTCCAGCATAGGTCATCCCGATCGGTCACTTAACGGGCATCATGCACCAAATTGCCTGAGTCACCCAAGCCCCGCACTGTCGCAGCACTTGCCGCAAGCCCGTCTCACCCCCCAAGATAGGCACCAGACCAGAGACTTCAGCATGAAATTTTGCAATCAGTGTGGCCATTCTGTCAGCCAGCATATTCCGCAAGGCGACTCACGCTTGCGCTATGTGTGCGACCACTGCCGCACCATCCACTATCAAAACCCCAATATCGTTGCCGGATGCCTGCCGACCTGGGGCACGCAAGTGTTGCTGTGCCGTCGCGCCATTGAACCGCGCAAAGGCTACTGGACACTGCCTGCGGGCTTTATGGAAAACGGGGAAACGGTCGAACAGGCCGCACGACGCGAAACACTTGAAGAAGCCTGCGCGCAATTACAGAGCCTGAGCCTTTACACCTTGATCGATGTACCGCACATCAATCAGGTGCATATTTTCTACCGTGCCGAACTGCAAAGCCTGGACTTTTCCGCCGGAGAAGAGAGCCTTGAAGTTCAACTCTTTGAAGAAGCGGACATCCCTTGGTCAGAGCTGGCTTTTCGCACGGTGAGTCGTACCTTAGAATGCTTTTTCGCTGACCGGACAGCCAACATCTATCCGGTGCGCAGCGAAGCCGTACCGCCATTGAGCGGTCTGAACCACCCCAACAATCAATAATGAATGATGTTTGATTCGCACCCTCAGGAATGCCCCTCCAATGCGCTGGTTGCTCGCCGCTCTTTGCCTGTCCTTCACCCTGACGTGCCACGCCGACGTTACCGTTACGATCAACGGCAAACCGGTCGATAAAAATCAGGTACTCACGCCAACCAGGCCTTTGCCAAAAAGCAGCCTAGGGCAGCCCGTGGAAAAGATCCTGGTGCTCAAGTCTGCCCGTAAACTGCAGTTAATCAGCGACGGCAAGCCGATCAAGACTTACCGTATTTCATTGGGCAAGCAGCCCAAGGGCCCGAAAATTCGCGAGGGCGACAAACGCACACCTGAAGGGCTTTACTGGATCGACTGGCGCAAGAGAAGTGAAAAATTCAATCTGGCGATGCATATCTCCTATCCCAATGTCAGCGATGCCGCACAAGCCAGACGTGAAGGATTCAGCCCGGGGTCGATGATCATGATCCACGGTACACCTGACACCGAAGAAAACCCTGAAGAGCTGTTCCATACCCTGGACTGGACCGACGGCTGCATTGCCATGAAGAACTACGAAATGCGCGAAGTCTGGAACCTGACCAAAGACGGCACGATGATAGAAATTCGCCCCTGAGCACGCCCGCCTCATACAAAAAAGCCCGCTGACCGTTACCGGTTCAGCGGGCTTTTTTGATCGGGCCTCAAGCTAGAGATCCGCCAGGCGCCATACTTCATACGCAGGGGTTTCGTACGGGTGGCTGAGCTTGAGCGCAGCCACCACGGCCTGGATCAGATCATCTGCGACGACCAGCTCAACTTTCCATTCACCGACGAATTCGACCTGGCCGGTTTGCCCGATAAACGGCTGACTGCCGTCCAACGCGCGAAACTGACCCTGGCCCAATGTTTGCCAGGCGCAGTGGTCATAGCTACCGATACGTCCGCCACCGGCGGCGAATACAGCATCCTTGACCCCTTCGACATGGCTCGGCGGCACGAAAAAGCTGAGCTTGTACATCGTCTTAGTTCACCCAGGCACGGGCGTTACGGAACATGCGCAACCAAGGTGCATCTTCGTTCCACTCCTCAGGACGCCACGAGTTCTGCACGGCACGGAATACACGCTCCGGGTGCGGCATCATGATCGTCACACGACCGTCAAGGCTGGTAAGACCGGTAATCCCGCGCGGCGAACCGTTCGGGTTGGCCGGGTAGTTTTCCGTGACCTTGCCGTGGTTGTCGACGAAGCGCAGTGCTACGCAGCCCGACAGATCCGCTTGCAGCAGTGCTTCTTCGCTGGCGAACTCGGCATGACCTTCGCCGTGAGCGATGGCGATAGGCATACGCGAACCGGCCATGCCCTGCAGGAAGATCGAGTTCGACTCCTGCACTTGTACCATTGCCACACGGGCTTCGAACTGCTCGGAACGGTTACGCACAAAGTGCGGCCAGAACTCGCTGCCCGGTACCAGTTCACTCAGGTTGGACATCATCTGGCAACCGTTGCACACCCCGAGGGTGAAGCTGTCGGTACGCTCGAAGAAGCCCTGGAATGCATCACGTGCACGGGTGTTGAACAGTGCCGATTTGGCCCAGCCTTCACCGGCACCCAATACGTCGCCGTAAGAGAAGCCACCGCACGCGACCATGCCCTTGAATTCGTTCAGGTCGACACGGCCCGCCAGGATGTCGCTCATGTGAACGTCGACCGCGTTGAAACCGGCACGGTCGAACGCCGCCGCCATTTCAACCTGACCGTTGACGCCCTGCTCACGCAGAACGGCCACTTGAGGACGAATGCCTTTCTTGATGTAAGGCGCACTGATGTTGGCGTTGACGTCAAAGCTCAGCTGCACGCTCAGGCCTGGATTGTCTTCTTCCAGCAGCGCATCGAATTCTTGCTGCGCGCAATCGGCATTGTCACGCATGCGCTGGATCTGGAAGCTGGTTTCGGCCCACTGACGCTGCAACTCACCGCGCTGGCCGGCAAAGACTTTTTCACCGTTGAAGGTGATGGTGACTTCGCTGTTGTTCAGCGGCTGGCCGATCACGTCGACGCATTCACCCAGGCCAGCAGCGCTGAACTGTGCGAGCACGTCGGCGGTCGCGTCCTGACGCACCTGAATCACCGCACCCAGTTCTTCGTTGAACAGGACGGCCGGGATCTGGTTCACGTTGTCAGCCAGGCAATCCAGGGTCAGGTTCAGACCACAATGACCGGCGAAGGCCATTTCCATCACGCTGGTCAGCAGACCACCGTCAGAACGGTCGTGGTAAGCAAGCAGATGGCCATCAGCGTTCAAGCCCTGAATCACCGCGAAGAAGGCCTTGAGGTCTTCAGCGTCATCCACGTCCGGAGCCTGCTTGCCCAACTTGCCGTAGGTCTGGGCCAGGATCGAGGCGCCCATGCGGTTCTGGCCACGGCCCAGATCGATCAGGATCAGATCGGTCAGGCCTTTGTCCATGCGCAACACCGGGGTCATGGTCTGACGCACGTCGAGCACCGGAGCAAAGCCGGTGACCACCAGCGACAGTGGCGAGGTCACGGTTTTGTCAGTGCCGTCTTCGTTCCAGCGGGTTTGCATCGACATCGAGTCTTTGCCCACCGGAATGGTAATGCCCAGTTCCGGGCACAACTCCATGCCGACAGCCTTGACGGTGTCGTACAGACGGGCGTCTTCGCCGGGGTGACCCGCTGCGGACATCCAGTTGGCAGACAGTTTGATGTCGCTGATTTTGCCGATACGCGAAGCCGCGATGTTGGTCAGGGTCTCGCCGATTGCCATGCGGCCCGACGCCGGAGCATCCAGCAGTGCCAGCGGAGTGCGCTCGCCCATGGCCATGGCTTCACCGGTGTACACGTCGAAGCTGGTGGCGGTTACAGCCACGTCAGCCACGGGCACTTGCCACGGACCAACCATTTGATCACGCGCAACCAGACCGGTAATGGTGCGGTCGCCGATGGTGATCAGGAAGCTTTTGCTGGCGACGGCCGGGTGATGCAGCACACGCTCGACACATTCACCGATGTTCAGCGTTGAGGGATCGAAGTCATCGCCCAGTTCGGCTTCACGTACTGCCGAACGGTGCATGCGAGGTGCCTTGCCCAGCAACACTTCCAGTGGCATGTCCACCGGGTTGTTGCCGAAGTGGCTGTCGGTCACGGTCAGTTGCGGCTCTGCAGTGGCTTCACCCACCACGGCAAACGGACAACGCTCACGTTCGCAAATCGCCTGGAAGCGCGCGAAGTCCTCAACGCCAACCGCCAGAACGTAACGTTCCTGGGATTCGTTGCTCCAGATTTCGTGCGGGGCCATGCCCGGCTCGTCGTTTGGAATGTTACGCAGTTCAAAACGACCGCCACGCTCGCCATCGTTGACCAGCTCAGGGAACGCGTTGGACAGACCGCCAGCGCCCACGTCGTGGATGAAGCTGATCGGGTTCTTGTCACCCAGCTGCCAGCAACGGTCGATCACTTCCTGGCAGCGACGTTCCATTTCAGGGTTTTCGCGCTGTACCGAAGCGAAGTCCAGGTCAGCCGAGCTGGCGCCTGTCGCCATGGAGGACGCTGCACCACCACCAAGACCGATCAACATCGCCGGGCCACCCAGCACGATCAGCTTGGAACCAACGGTGATTTCTGCCTTCTGCACGTGTTCGGCGCGGATGTTGCCCATGCCGCCAGCCAGCATGATCGGCTTGTGGTAGCCGCGCACTTCTTCGCCACGCGGGGTGGTGATGGACTGCTCGAACGTACGGAAATAACCGGTCAGGGCCGGACGACCGAATTCGTTGTTGAATGCAGCGCCGCCCAGCGGGCCTTCAATCATGATGTCCAGCGCGTTGACGATGCGCTCAGGCTTGCCGTAAGGCACTTCCCACGGCTGTTCAAAACCAGGGATCTGCAGGTTGGATACGGTGAAACCGGTCAGGCCGGCCTTTGGCTTCGCGCCACGACCGGTAGCGCCTTCGTCACGGATCTCGCCACCGGAACCGGTCGCGGCACCCGGGAACGGAGCGATGGCCGTCGGGTGGTTGTGGGTTTCAACCTTCATCAGGATGTGTACCGGCTCCTGCACCGCGCCGTACTGGCGGGTCTCCGGGTCCGGGAAGAAACGCCCGGCAACGCTGCCCACGATGACAGAAGCGTTGTCTTTATAAGCAGACAACACGCCTTCGCTGTGCATGACGTAGGTGTTCTTGATCATGCCAAACAGGCTTTTTTCCTGGCTCTGGCCGTCAATATCCCAACTGGCGTTGAAGATCTTGTGGCGGCAGTGCTCAGAGTTGGCCTGGGCAAACATCATCAGTTCGATGTCGTGCGGGTTGCGACCCAAACCGTTGAAGGCATTGACCAGATAATCGATTTCGTCTTCAGCCAGGGCCAGGCCCAGTTCGACGTTAGCCTTTTCCAGCGCAGCACGACCGCCGCCCAGCACATCAATAGCCGTCAACGGCTTCGGCCTGGCATGGCTGAACAAGCCGGCGGCCTGCTCCAGGTTATCCAGTACGAGTTGCGTCATACGGTCGTGCAATGCAGCAGCAATCAGTTCGGCCTCTGCGTCGCTGAACTGGCCAGCCACGTAGAAAGCAATGCCACGCTCCAGGCGCTGGATTTTAGCCAGGCCACAGTTGCGGGCAATGTCGCTGGCCTTGCTCGACCAGGGAGAAATGGTGCCAAACCGCGGCAACACCAAAAACAGTCGGCCGCTCGGCTCTTGAACCGGCACGCTGGGGCCGTACTTCAGGAGACGAGCCAGTACCTGCTGTTCATCGCTGGTCAGCTCACCGGTGACATCGGCAAAGTGGGCGAATTCAGCATACAAACCGGTGACAGACGGAACCTTGAGGCTCAGTTGTGCAAGGAGTTTGCTGTGGCGAAAGGCAGAAAGGGCAGGAGCGCCGCGCAGGATCAACATCTTCGGGACAGCCTCGGAAGGGGTGTGCTTTGAGGCCCGGCATTCTAGCCTAAACAGCTCGCCACGGCACCCGAAACGGCACACCTGAAACACCCCAAACGCCACTAAACGACCAAAGCCTTATTCTTTATGGCTATCAGACACGTAAACAATGGTCATTTATCGTCTTTAAAAACCCGTCACCCCCCCATTTCATAGGGGTTCCAGCGGTTTACCGGTCTGTTATCAGAATGACCACACATTGTCGAGATATGGCACCCGCTGCGCTTTGCGTATACTGCGCGAATGTTTTCTCTATCTGCATTCCGCCAGCGTTGCGCCAAATGGCTCCTCGCAACCGGACTCTTCCTGATGCTCGGTGCCTGCGTTGAAAAACCAAGCACACTGGAGCGAGTAAAGGAGGATGGAGTACTGCGGGTGATCACCCGGAACAGTCCGGCCACCTACTTCGAAGATCGCAATGGCGAAACCGGCTTTGAATACGAGCTGGTAAAACGCTTTGCCGACGATCTTGGCGTAGAGCTGAAAATCGAGACAGCCGACAACCTGGACGACATCTTCACGCAGCTGGGCCAGCCCGACGGCCCGGCTTTAGCTGCTGCCGGTCTGGTCAGCAGCGAGAAACGCCTGCAGCAAGCCAGGTTCTCCCATCCCTATCTCGAAGTAACGCCCCAGGTCATCTATCGCAACGGCCAGTCACGCCCGACATCAGCGGCCAACCTGGTGGGCAAACGCATTACCGTGCTTAAAGGCAGCTCCCATGCCGAGCAACTGGCCGAACTGAAAAAGCAGTATCCAGGCATCAATTACGACGAATCCGATGAAGTGGAAGTCGTCGACTTGCTGCGCATGGTGGATGAAGGCCAGATCGACCTGACTCTGGTCGACTCCAACGAAGTGGCCATGAATCAGGTGTACTTCCCCAATGTTCGTGTGGCCTTCGACCTCGGAGATTCACGCAGCCAGCGCTGGGCAGTGATGGCGGGCGAAGACAACAGCCTCCTGAACGAAATCAACGCGTATCTCGACAAGGTCGAGAAAAACGGCACGCTGCAAAGGCTCAAGGACCGTTACTACGGGCACGTGGACGTGCTGGGTTACGTGGGCGCCTATACGTTCGCCCAGCACCTGCAGCAGCGCCTCCCCAAGTATGAAAAATTCTTCAGGGACGCCGCCAAAAAGGAACAGCTCGACTGGCGCCTGCTGGCAGCCATGGGTTACCAGGAGTCTTTGTGGCAGGCTGCCGTTACGTCCAAAACGGGTGTTCGCGGGCTGATGATGCTGACTCAAAACACTGCGCAAGCAATGGGCGTATCCAATCGACTGGACCCCAAGCAAAGCATTTTTGGTGGCGCCAAGTACCTGGCACTGATCAAGAGCGAGCTTGATGACGCTATCCCGGAGCCTGATCGCACGTGGTTTGCGCTGGCCGCTTACAACGTCGGTGGCGCTCACTTGGATGACGCACGCAAACTGGCCAAAAAAGAAGGCCTGAACCCCAACAAGTGGCTGGACGTGAAAAAAATGCTGCCTCGCCTTGCGCAGAAGCAGTGGTACAGCAAAACCCGCTATGGCTACGCCCGGGGCGGAGAGCCTGTGCACTTCGTGGCGAACATCCGTCGCTACTACGACATCCTGACGTGGGCCACGCAGCCGCAGCTGGAAGGCGATCAGGTTGCCAAAGAGCAGCTGCATATCCCCGGCATCGACAAGACCAAGCCTAAAGAAGAGCCGCAGCTTTAAGCTGGCGCCCCACTGCAGATGCTGCCCCGGCAAGAAGGCTGCGATCCTTTAAAGAGCAAAAGATCGCAGCCTGCGGCAGCGCCTACGCCGCGGCCAGAATCAGTGCTTTCATCTCGGCCACTGCCGATTTGAAACCCACGAACAACGCGTGCGCCACCAGCGCATGACCGATGTTCAACTCGTTAATACCCTTAATGGCCGCGATGGCTTCCACGTTGTGGTAGTGCAAGCCATGCCCGGCGTTCACGATCAGGCCCTGGGCCAGACCAAACGCCACGCCATCCGCCACGCGCTTTAACTCTTCGGCCACGTCGGTCGGGGTTTGCGCATCGGCGTAACGCCCGGTGTGCAGCTCAATCGCTGGCGCTCCGACACGCTTGGACGCGGCAATCTGCCGTTCATCGGCATCGATAAACAGCGACACCTCACACCCTATTTTTGCCAGCCGATCGACTGCGGCCTTGATTCGGGCTTCTTGCCCCGCGACATCCAGGCCGCCTTCGGTGGTCAATTCCTGGCGGGTCTCGGGAACCAGGCAGATGTGAGCCGGACGAATGCGCTCGGCAAATGCCATCATCTCTTCCGTTACGCCCATCTCGAAGTTCATGCGCGTTTGCAGCACATCCTTGAGCAGCAGCACGTCACGCTCTTGAATATGACGACGATCTTCGCGCAGATGCACGGTGATGCCGTCGGCGCCCGCCTCTTCAGCGTCCAGCGCGGCCTTGACCGGATCAGGGTAACGCGTGCCGCGAGCCTGACGCAGCGTGGCTACGTGGTCGATATTCACGCCGAGAAGAATGCGATTGCTTTGAGTCACGTGGGCTCTCCTGAAGAGCTGAAGATTCGGTGCACAGCATACCGGTCTATTCAGGGCTTGCGAAACAACTCACGACTGGCCAGCGGACGCCCCGCCAAATGAACCGCCAAAGCCTGACGCATCAAACGCTTGGCAGCGGATAGAGCGCCCGCAACCGCCCAGTCAGCTTCGGCCATTGCCTGCAACTCGGCCCCTTGAAACAAACCCGGCTGCAACAGCCAGACCCGCTCCAGCCCGGCATCCACCTGCAAGCGGTACAAGCCATCGCTCGCTACTGGCTCTCCATGGATATCGACTGTCAGTGAAAAGCCGTAGCCCAGGTCATCCAGCAGGCGCCATTCAAAAGCCCGTAGCAAAGGTTCCAGCGCCCGGCCCTCCGCCAGAGCCAACAAGGTCGCCGCATAATGCTCGAACACGGCCGGATGGGGATCTTCAGCGGGCAGCAGCCGAATCAGCAACTCATTGAGATAGAGACCGCTGAATAGCGCTTCGCCATTCAACCAGGTTGAAATGCCTGCGCTTTCCATGCGGCCTACATTTTTCAACTCGCCCCGTCCGCGAAACTCGATCTCAAGCGGAACGAAAGGTCGCGCCAAAGTGCCCGCCTTGCCACGCGCACTGCGCAGCACCGCTCGCAAACGCCCTTGCGGCGTAATGAAATCCACCAAGGCACTGGTTTCGCGATAGGGGCGACTGTGCAGAACATAGGCAAGTTGCGGGACGGGTGCACTGCTGGACATGGAATACCGACTCTCTGGAAACTGAAAACACCCTCCCCAGGCCCTCCCCCGAAGGAAGAGACCCTGGGTGAGGGTGTGTTCAGAGACTCATCGACCCGTAATACCGGGTCGGTCATGGATTCAAAACAGCACGTTGAGGGTGCGGTCATTTTCCAGTAACCCTGGCCCTCCGGGAGAGGGCCAGGGGCGAAGGCTGCCTGTTACAGGTCGCCGTAGCCCAAAGAACGCAGGGCGCGCTCATCATCGGACCAACCGCCTTTAACCTTGACCCACAGGTTGAGCATGATTTTGGAGTCGAACAGCAGCTCCATATCCTTGCGCGCCTCGGTGCCGATACGCTTGATTCGCTCGCCCTTGTCACCAATGATGATTTTTTTCTGGCCGTCACGCTCAACCAGAATCAAGGCATGGATGTGCAAGGTCTTGCCCTGCTGCTTGAACTCTTCAATCTCGACGGTGATCTGGTACGGCAGCTCTGCGCCCATCTGGCGCATGATTTTTTCGCGTACCAGTTCAGCGGCCAGGAAGCGGCTGCTGCGGTCGGTGATCTGATCTTCCGGGAAGAAGTGCTCGTTTTCCGGCAGGTGGTCGGCGATCACACGCTCAAGGGCTTCAAGGTTGTGCCCGTGCTGAGCCGAGATCGGAATGATCTGGGCGTTGGGCAATTGCTCCTGAAGCCAGCTCAGGTGCGGCATCAGCTCGGCCTTGTCTTCGATACGGTCCGTCTTGTTCAACGCAACGATCAGCGGGCCGGTGACGTACTGTACGCGCTCGAGAACCATTTGGTCTTCGTCGGTCCACTTGGTACGGTCCACGACGAAAATCACCACATCGACGTCTTTCAACGCGGCCGAAGCGGTTTTGTTCATGTAGCGGTTCAGGGCCTTTTCGCCGCCTTTGTGCATGCCCGGGGTATCAACGTAGACCGCTTGCACGGTGCCTTCGGTCTTGATGCCCAGCATGTTGTGGCGCGTGGTCTGCGGCTTGCGCGAGGTGATCGCCAGCTTTTGACCCAGAATGTGGTTCAGCAGTGTGGACTTACCCACGTTTGGTCGACCAACAATGGCGACATAGCCACAGCGTGTTGCAGTTGAATCAGTCATGGCCATTCTCCACGCCAAGGGCAATCAGTGCTGCGGCGGCCGCTACCTGTTCGGCAATGCGACGGCTCACGCCCTGTCCCCGGCTTTTTTCATTCAATAAAGCAATTTCGCACTCAACGAAGAAGGTGCGGCAATGCGGTTCGCCCTGGATATCGACCACTTCGTAACGTGGCAAGTCGCAGGCACGCGACTGCAAGAACTCCTGCAGGCGGGTCTTTGGATCTTTATTGGTATCGACCAGCGTCAAGGTCTCGAACTCACTCGCAAGCCAGGCCAATACGCGGTCGCGGGCGGTTTCCATGCCGGCATCCAGGTAAATGGCGCCGATCAGGGCCTCAAGGGCATCCGCCAAAATCGATTCACGGCGAAAACCACCGCTCTTCAGCTCGCCAGAACCCAGGCGCAGGTACTCGCCAAGCTCGAAGCCACGCGCCAGTACCGCCAGGGTTTCACCCTTGACCAGACGGGCTCGCAAACGCGACAACTGGCCTTCACGGGCCAGCGGGAAGCGATCAAACAATGCTTCACCGGCCACAAAATTGAGAATGGCATCACCCAGGAACTCAAGACGCTCGTTATTGCGCCCCGCGAAACTGCGGTGTGTCAGGGCCAGAATCATCAGTTCCTGGTCTTTGAAGGTGTAGCCGAGCTGACGCTCTAAACGATTTAAAGAAAAACTCACGATTTACCCACGCTGAGTTCGTGGCCGAATGTCACCACCGGACCGATATTAGGGATCAGTGATGCTCGTTTATCGCATAGCAAATGGACAGGGAACAGGCTGTTCGCCGCCGTCACACTTAACGCTTTGTTCAAATCCACATCCTGAATACAGTTGACCGGCGCGCCTGTCGCGGTGCGGCGGTCGTAAGAACCCTCAGGCGCCGAATTATCCGGACGCCTGAAAAGCATTCGGCGCTGTTATTAACAGCGCCGTCTTGGCTACTTGATCAGACCCACCCGCGAGAAGTTCGGCAGGTTGCTGGTCTTGGGTTCCGGCCAGCTCATCCAAACGGCGAAGGCCTTGCCGACGATATTCTTGTCGGGAACCATGCCCAGTTCGTCCTTGGGAATGTTCGGATCATCCCAGTAACGGCTGTCGTTCGAATTGTCGCGGTTGTCACCCATCATGAAGTAATGGCCGGCCGGAACCGTCCACTCCTTGTCAGGTGGAGCGCGATAGCGGCTCATTTCCTTGCGGATCATGTGCTCTATTTCGCCCAGCTTCTCTTTATACAACTGCGCGCTGCCCAGGGTGCCGGGTTCTGTAGACACCATTTGCTCGGCAACCAGCTGATCATTGACGTACAAATGCTTGTCACTGGTGTAGCGAATCTTGTCGCCCGGCAGCCCCACTACACGCTTGATGTAGTTGACTGCCGGATCGCTCGGGTAGCGAAAAACCATCACATCGCCCCGCTTCGGATCACCCACTTCGATGATTTTCTTGTCGATCACCGGCAAGCGGATCCCGTAAGAAAACTTGTTCACCAAAATGAAATCGCCTACATCCAGGGTCGGCTTCATCGAGCCGGACGGAATCTGGAACGGCTCAACCAGAAACGAACGCAGCACCAACACGATGAACAACACCGGGAAGAACGACTTGCCGTATTCAACCAGCAACGGTTCCTTGTTGAGCTTTTCGATTACCTGTCTATCGGCCGGTGCAACATTGGCCTGATAGTTGGCAATAGCCTTACGCCGGCGAGGTGCCAGGAAGACCAAATCGAGCAGCGCCAGCAAACCGCACACGGCAACAGCAATGACCAGCAACAGCGGGAAATTTAGTGACATAGGACCTAGCTATCCAACCTGAGCACCGCAAGGAAGGCTTCTTGTGGAATTTCCACGTTACCGACTTGCTTCATGCGTTTTTTACCGGCTTTCTGCTTTTCCAACAGCTTGCGCTTACGGCTAACGTCACCACCGTAGCATTTGGCCAGTACGTTTTTTCTGAGCGCCTTGACAGTGGTTCGCGCCACAATCTGTCCGCCGATGGCGGCCTGGATTGCAACATCGAACATCTGGCGCGGGATCAGTTCTTTCATTTTTTCGGTTAGCGCACGCCCTTTGTAGTGGGCGTTGTCACGGTGAACGATCAATGCCAGGGCATCGACTTTCTCGCCGTTGATCAACACATCGAGTTTCACCAGATTAGCCGACTGGTAGCGATCGAAATGATAGTCGAGCGAAGCATAGCCGCGGCTGGTGGACTTGAGACGGTCAAAGAAGTCCAGGACCACTTCGTTCATCGGCAAGTCGTAGGTCACCTGGACCTGGGTGCCGAGGAACAGCATGTCGTGCTGAACACCGCGCTTTTCAATACACAGGGTAATGACGTTGCCCAGGTGCTCTTGAGGCACAAGAATGTTGGCACGCACGATTGGCTCGCGCATGTCTTCAATCACTGACAGGTCTGGCAGCTTGGACGGGTTATCGACGTAAATCGTTTCACCGGTCTTGAGCAGCAATTCGAAAATCACCGTCGGTGCGGTGGTGATCAGGTCCAGGTCATACTCGCGCTCCAGGCGCTCCTGGATGATTTCCATGTGCAGCATCCCGAGGAAGCCGCAACGGAAGCCGAAGCCCAGTGCATCGGAACTTTCCGGGGTGTACTGCAGCGACGAGTCGTTCAGCGTGAGCTTTTGCAGCGCATCACGGAAGTCTTCGAAATCGTCGGAGCTGACCGGGAACAGGCCGGCGTATACCTGAGGCTGAATACGCTTGAAGCCGGGCAATACATCAACGTCCGGAGTCGAGCTCAAGGTCAGGGTGTCGCCCACGGGTGCGCCGTGAATGTCCTTGATACCGGCAATGATGAAGCCTACTTCACCGGCTTTCAGATCAGCGGTAGCCGTATGCTTGGGGTTGAACACACCCACGCTGTCTACCAGATGCATTTTGCCGGTGGACTTGACCAGAATCTTGTCGCCCTTTTTCACGCGGCCGTGGCGCACGCGAACCAGGGACACGACGCCCAGGTAGTTATCGAACCAGGAGTCGATGATCAACGCCTGCAGGGGATCTTCGATATTGCCGGTCGGTGCAGGAATGGTGTGCACCAAGCGCTCAAGCACCTCGTCAACACCCAGGCCGGTCTTGGCGCTGCAGGTCACGGCGTCAGTGGCATCGATGCCGATGATTTTCTCGATTTCTTCTTTCACACGATCAGGATCAGCCTGCGGCAGGTCGATCTTGTTCAAGACCGGCATCACCTCAAGACCCTGCTCGATAGCGGTGTAGCAGTTGGCTACGGATTGGGCTTCTACGCCCTGCCCCGCATCGACAACCAGCAACGCGCCTTCACAGGCCGCCAGGGAACGGCTGACTTCATAGGTGAAGTCCACGTGCCCCGGGGTATCAATGAAGTTCAGCTGATAGGTAATGCCATCATTGGCCTTGTAGTACAAGGTCACGCTGTGGGCCTTGATGGTGATCCCGCGCTCACGCTCGAGGTCCATGGAGTCCAGAACCTGGGCTTCCATTTCGCGGGCAGTCAAGCCACCGCACATCTGAATGAAACGATCGGCCAGCGTCGACTTGCCATGGTCAATGTGGGCGATGATGGAGAAATTGCGGATATGACTCAAATCACTCACGGGTCAACACTCAAAAAAAGTCGCAGGCAGACTGCCCGCCGAAAAATAGCCGGGAATTGTACCTGATCCTCGCGCCAAGCGTCACGTTCACAGGCCAATAGCCACCGACAAAAAAGCCCCTATCGCGAGATAGAGGCTTTGGATTAACGCAAAAAGCGACTCATCAGCCGGCCCGGCGCAATAACCAGAAACCGGCCAGGGCACAAACGCCCGCGGGCACCAGCACCGCAAACAATGGCGAGAAACCGAACACCAGGCTGGACGGGCCCAGCAAGTCCTGAGCGATACGGAAGGTGAAGCCCACCAACACGCCGGTGAACACACGCTGCCCCAGGGTTACCGAGCGCAAGGGGCCGAAGATGAACGAAATGGCCATCAGCACCAGCGCAGCAGTCACAAGCGGCTGCAAAACCTTGACCCAAAAAGCCAGCCAGTAGCGGCCATTGTTAAGCCCCTGATCCTTCAGGTAATGGATGTAGCTCCACAAGCCCGTGATCGACAGAGAGTCAGGTGCCATGACCACGGTATTGAGCAGCTGCGGGCTGAGGGCCACATCCCAGCGTTCTTCGGGGACCTTGATCACTTCGGTGCTGCGATCATGGAAAACCGTCGTGCTGACTTCACTCAACTGCCAGTGATCTTCGTCGAACTGCGCTTTTTTAGCGAAGCTGGACGACAGCATGTGGCGTTCTTTATCAAAGCGATAACGGGTCACACCATAAAGCAGGCCATTGGGCTGAACCGCGTTAATGTGAATGAACTCCTCGCCCTGACGATGCCACAGGCCATGCTTGGAGCTTTGCGCATCACCGCCGCCCTGGGCCAGGGCACGATTGGCCTGGGCGATGGTTTCAGTCGCCGGCGCCACGTACTCGCCAATCAGCACGCCGGCCAGCATCAGCACCAGCATCGGCTTCATGACAGCCCACACAATACGACCGATGGACACGCCCGCCGCACGCATGATGGTCAGCTCGCTGTTGCTTGCCAGCGTGCCGAGGCCTATCAGACAGCCAATCAATGCAGCCATCGGCAACATTTCATACATGCGCCGTGGAGCGGTCAGCAATACGAAGCTGAACACATCCATCACGGTGTAGCTGTCGCTGATGCTGCTCATCTCATCGATGAAGGCAAACAACGTCGCCAGCCCAAGAATAATCCCCAGTACCGCCAGGATCGCCAACAACACGCTGCTACCAATGTAGCGATCGAGCTTACCCACGAGCCATCTCCTTCACGCTACGGCGACTGGCCAGCTTCAAGCGCAGCGGCTCCCAGTACAACAACCCCAGACCGATCAGCAGGAACAGGACATGCACCCACCACAAGCCCAGCGCAGGCGAAAGCTTGCCCTTCTCAAGCGCACCGCGGGCAGAAATCAAGATGGTCAGGTAACCCATATAAAGAAGAATGGCCGGTAACAACTTGAGGAAGCGCCCCTGACGCGGGTTGACCCGGGACAGCGGTACGGCGATCAGGGTCACGATAAAGACCAGCAGTGGCAAGGAGATCCGCCATTGCAGCTCGGCCACTGCGCGTGGCGCAGGGTTGCCGATCAGGTCCAGTGTCGGGATCGCATCGCGGTCCGTGACTTCGTCGCTGACATCCGGCTTGGGCAGCAACACACCGTAGGTCTCGTACTGGATGGCGCGATAGTTGGCCTGGCCCGGATTACCGTCATAGCGGTAGCCGTTGTCCAGAATCAACCAGCGGCTGCCGTCCGGGCGAACTTCCTGGCGGCCCTTCTCGGCCACCAGCACTGAAATACCGCGATCCTTGGCATCCTGGGCCAGGCGCTTTTCAGAAATGAACACCCCGCTCAGGTTGGTCCGGTCGTTGGTCAGTTCTTCGGTGTAGGTCACCCGCGAACCATCGCTCAAGGCCTGAAAGCGACCCGGCACCAGGGTGTCGAACTCGGTCAGTGCATCCTGCTTGTTGAGCAACAGCTGAAACTGATTGGCGCCCTGCGGTGCCAGGCTCAGGCTGAGCCAGGCCACGAGCAGTGCCACAAACGTGGCCGGCACCATGGTCATGCCCAGCAAGCGCTGCTGGCTCATCCCCGTGGCCGACAGCACGGTCATCTCGCTTTCGAGATACAAACGCCCGTAAGCCAGAAGAATGCCCAGAAACAGCCCCAGCGGCAGGATGAGCTGCAGGAAGCCAGGCAGGCGGAAGCCCATGATCAGGAACAACGAGCCTGGATCCAGGGCGCCCGAGGCAGCCTGGGCCAGGTATTTGATAAAGCGTCCGCTCATGATGATGACCAGCAGCACAGCGCTGACAGCGCTCAATGTAAGCAGGACTTCGCGGGACAGATAACGGAAGACGATCAAACCAGACACTCCAGGGTCGTCAGGCTAAGGCGGCCAAACTAGCAACGTAACGAGTCGGTCCAGGCTCATGGTGATGAGCTGAGCCGTTTGAAAAGATGGGGCATTATCCTGCGAATGACCGCGCCTGTCACTGCGCATGCTCACCCGGCTTTTTTAAGCAGCAGTCCAGGGTTGTCAGCCTTGGTCGACGGGGTTCAAACTGCCCGCCTTGACGCTCATCTGGATTACAGGTGAAGCGCTTCATCTCTTCAAGCAGGCAAACACCTTGTTTGTCCGCACATTGACCATTTGATTCAGGGACCCGGACATGGAACTGGTTGTAAAAAGCGTTAGCCCAGAAACGTTGAAAACGGCCACTCTGGTGGTCGCCATCGGTGAAGACCTTAAACTCGGGCACACCGCCAAAACCATCGACGAACTCAGCGGCGGCGCACTCAGCGCTGTGCTCAAGCGCGGCGACCTGGCCGGCAAGACCGGTCAAACCCTGCTGCTGCACAGCTTGCCAAACCTCAAGGCTGAGCGCGTGCTGCTGCTCGGCACCGGTAAAGATGCCGAACTGGGCGACCGTCCGTTCCGCAAAATCATCAGCGCAGCCCTGGGTGTCATTAAAGGCCTGGGCGGCGCCGATGCCGTGTTTGCCCTCGACGAAATCGTGGTCAAGGGGCGCGACAGCTACGGCAAGAGCCGCCTGCTGGCAGAGACCCTGATCGACGGTGAATACACGTTCGACCGTTTCAAGAGCCAAAAAGCCGAACCCCGCGCCCTGAAAAAAATCACCCTGCTGACCATCAAGCCTGCACAGGCCGAGGTTCAGCGCGCAGTGACCCACGCCCAGGCAATTGCCGCAGGCATGGCCTTCACCCGCGATCTGGGCAACCTGCCGCCCAACATCTGCCACCCAAGCTTCCTGGCCGAACAAGCCAAGGACATGGGCAAGGAATACAAAGGCCTGAAAGTCGAGATTCTTGACGAGAAGAAAATCAAGGACCTGGGCATGGGCGCTTTCTACGCCGTGGGCCAGGGCAGCGACCAGCCACCGCGCCTGATCGTGATGAACTACTCGGGCGGCAAAAAATCCGAAAAACCTTTCGTCCTGGTCGGTAAAGGCATCACTTTCGACACCGGCGGCATCAGCCTGAAACCCGGCGCCGGCATGGATGAAATGAAGTACGACATGGGCGGCGCTGCCAGCGTGTTCGGCACACTGCGCGCCGTGCTTGAGCTGAAACTGCCGATCAATCTGGTCTGTATTCTGGCCTGCGCTGAAAACATGCCGAGCGGTGGCGCTGCACGCCCGGGCGATATCGTGACCACCATGAGCGGCCAGACCGTGGAAATCCTCAACACCGACGCCGAAGGCCGTCTGGTGCTGTGCGATGCACTGACTTACGCCGAACGCTTCAAACCCCAGGCCGTGATCGATATCGCCACCCTGACCGGTGCCTGCATGGTTGCCCTGGGCGCCCACACCTCGGGCCTGATGGGCAACAACGACGAGCTGATCGAACAATTGCTGGATGCGGGCAAGCAAGCTGACGACCGCGCCTGGCAGTTGCCGCTGTTCGACGAGTACCAGGAACAACTGGACAGCCCGTTTGCCGACATGGGCAACATCGGCGGCCCTAAAGCAGGCGCTATCACCGCCGGCTGCTTCCTGTCGCGTTTTGCCAAGGCCTATCACTGGGCTCACCTGGACATCGCCGGTACCGCCTGGGTCAGCGGCGGCAAGGACAAAGGCGCCAGCGGCCGCCCTGTGCCCCTGCTGACTCAATACCTGCTGGATCGCGCCAACGCTTGAAGCTGACAATCGAAGGCTGCGCCACCTGACGGTGGCGCAGTCTCGATTCAGGAATCGCAATGACCTCCGAAAAAACCAAGATCGACTTTTATATTCTGCCCAGCGCCGATCCGTCGGCACGCCTGGATTTCGCCTGCAAACTCACCGAAAAAGCCTGGCGCCTCGGCCACCGGGTGTACCTGCACTGCAGCGACGCTGCACAGCGCCAGGACCTCGACGAGCGTCTCTGGCGATTCAAGGGCGAAAGTTTCGTGCCCCACAGCAATGTCGAAGATCAACCCGATGATGTGATTGTCATGGGGCTGGGAGAGGTACCCGCCAGCCATCAGGATTTACTGATCAACCTGGACCTTAAGGTCCCGGACGCCTTCAAACACTTTGCCCGAGTGGCCGAAGTGGTCGTAGAAGAACCCTCCGTTCGACTGGCCGCACGGGAGAGTTTCCGTTTCTACCGTGAACAGGGCTATCCTTTGCAAGACCACAAGCTACAACGACTCTGAGCACACGATGGACACTCCCAACTCCCAGCAAAAAGCCGCCCACTTGCTCAATGACCTCGAATCCATTCGCAAGCTGCTCGGTGATGATGGCCTGCAACCGCCATTGCTGACCGACATGATCAGCGACGAAAGCACCCCAATCCCGTTGCTCTCCGAAATGATCGGCGAAGAACCCGCTCCCCCGCCCGCTGCCGCACCGGCCCCCAAGGCCGAAAAAGCTCCGGACGCCCTGCTGGTGCACCTGGATAAAGAGTTGCGCACAGCGGCACAAGCCATCATGCAAGACGTGATCAACGATTTCGCTCCGCACATCGAAACCGAAATCAAGCGTCGCCTCGATGCGCACATGGAACGCCTGCTCAGTCAGCATCAAAGCTGAGCCACTTCATGTAGCCGCTGCCGAAGGCTGCGTCCGATTGCGCAGCGATCGTAAATCCTGCGCCTTCGATTTATCCGGCACATTGCGATCTCTGCCGGGCCGTCGGACCCGGCTTCATGCCTGGGCAGCCTCCAGGAATTAGCCCGGCGCCTCACCACAACTCGCCCTATCCCTCCCGCCCCGCTATACTTGCCGGCTTTCCTGAATTAATGCCAATAGGGTCCCGCCGCGCATGGATAAGACCTACCAGCCGCACGCCATTGAAACTTCCTGGTACAAAACCTGGGAAGAAGAGAATTATTTTGCCCCGCAAGGCGCGGGCGACCCGTACACCATCATGATTCCGCCGCCGAATGTCACCGGCAGCCTGCACATGGGCCACGGTTTCAATAACGCGATCATGGACGCACTGATCCGTTTCCGCCGCATGCAGGGTCGCAACACCCTGTGGCAGCCGGGCACCGACCACGCGGGTATCGCCACCCAAATGCTGGTTGAGCGTCAGATCGAAGCACAAGGTCTGAACCGCCACGACCTGGGCCGCGAGAAGTTCCTCGACAAGATCTGGGAATGGAAAGACCAGTCGGGCGGCAACATCAGCCGTCAGATCCGTCGCCTTGGCTCGTCTGTGGACTGGAGCCGCGAGCGCTTCACCATGGATGACGGCCTGTCCGACGCAGTTAAAGAGGCCTTCGTGCGCCTGCATGAAGACGGCCTGATCTACCGTGGCAAGCGTCTGGTCAACTGGGACACCAAGCTGCACACGGCCATCTCCGACCTTGAAGTGGAAAACCACGACGAGAAAGGTTCGCTGTGGAACCTGCGCTACCCGCTGGCTGATGGCGCGAAAACCGCTGAAGGCCTGGACTACCTGGTAGTTGCCACCACACGTCCGGAAACCATGCTCGGTGACGCCGCTGTTGCCGTGAACCCGGAAGACGAGCGCTACAAGGCCCTGATCGGCAAGTTCGTCGAGCTGCCACTGGTAGGCCGCCGCATCCCGATCATCGCTGACGATTACTGCGATCCGGAATTCGGTACCGGTTGTGTGAAAATCACGCCGGCCCACGATTTCAACGACTACGAAGTCGGCAAGCGCCACAACCTGCCGCTGCTGAACATCTTCGACAAAAATGCCGCCGTGTTGCCTGCCGCCCAGGTGTTCAACCTCGATGGCACGCTGAACGAAAGTGTCGACGGCAGCCTGCCGGCCAAATACGCCGGCCTGGATCGCTTCGAAGCACGCAAGCAGATCGTGGCTGACTTCGATGCCCTGGGCCTGTTGGTGAGCGTCGACGATCACGCACTGAAAGTACCGAAAGGCGACCGCTCGGGCACGATTATCGAACCGTGGCTGACCGACCAGTGGTATGTATCGACCAAGCCTCTGGCAGAGCCTGCCATTGCCGCCGTTGAAGACGGCCGCATTGCGTTCGTACCGAAGCAATACGAAAACATGTACTTCTCGTGGATGCGTGACATCCAGGACTGGTGCATCAGCCGTCAGCTGTGGTGGGGCCACCGGATTCCGGCCTGGTATGACGAGTCGGGCAAGGTCTATGTAGGCCGCGACGAAGCCGAAGTCCGGGCCAAGAACAACCTGGACCCTGAGGTTGCGCTGCAACAGGACAACGACGTGCTCGACACCTGGTTCAGTTCGGGTCTGTGGACGTTCTCCACCCTGGGCTGGCCGGAAAAAACCGACGCACTGAAGACCTTCCACTCCACCGATGTACTGGTCACCGGCTTCGACATCATTTTCTTCTGGGTTGCCCGGATGATCATGCTCACCATGCATTTGGTGAAAAATGAAGACGGCACCCCGCAAGTACCGTTCAAGACCGTGTACGTACACGGCCTGGTGCGAGACGGCCAGGGCCAGAAGATGTCCAAGTCCAAGGGCAACGTCCTGGACCCGCTGGATATCATCGACGGTATCGAACTCGAAGACCTGGTGGCCAAACGTACCACCGGCCTGATGCAGCCAAAACTGCTGAAGAAGATCGAGAAGCAGACCCGCGATGAATTCGCGGACGGCATCGCCAGCTACGGCACCGATGCCCTGCGTTTCACCTTCTGCTCGCTGGCGTCCACCGGTCGCGACATCAAGTTCGACATGGGTCGCGTTGAGGGTTATCGCAACTTCTGCAACAAGATCTGGAACGCCGCACGTTACGTGCTGGACAAGGGCGAAGACTGCGGCCAGAACGGCGAAGCCTACGAACTGTCACTGGCCGACCGCTGGATCATCTCCCAGCTGCAACGCACCGAAGCCGAAGTCACGCGTCATCTCGACCAGTTCCGTTTCGACCTGGCCGCCCAGGCCTTGTACGAGTTCATCTGGAACCAGTATTGCGACTGGTACCTGGAACTGTCCAAGCCTGTGCTATGGGATGAAAACGCACCGGTCGAGCGTCAGCGCGGCACCCGTCGCACCCTGGTACGCGTACTGGAAGTGGCCTTGCGCCTGGCACACCCGTTCATGCCGTTCATCACCGAAGAAATCTGGCAGCGCCTTGCGCCGCTGGCCGGCGTTGAAGGCAAGACCATCATGCTGCAGCCATGGCCGGTAGCGAACGAAGCGCGCATCGACCAGGCCGCCGAAGACGATATCGAATGGCTCAAGGGCCTGATGCTCGGCACACGCAACATCCGTGGCGAAATGAACATCGGTCCGGGCAAGCCCTTGCAGCTGTACCTGAAAAACGTCAGCAGCGAAGATCAACGCCGTCTGACCGAGAATGATGCCTTGCTGAAAAAGCTGGCTAAACTCGAATCGATCACCGTGCTGCAAGACGGCGCCGAAGCACCGCTGTCCGCTACCGCTCTGGTCGGCGAGATGGAAGTGCTGGTGCCGATGGCCGGCCTGATCGACAAAGATGCCGAGTTGGCACGCCTGGACAAGGAAATCCAGCGTCTGCATGGCGAAGTCGCGCGAGTGGGCGGCAAATTGTCGAATGCCGCGTTCGTTGACAAGGCTCCGGCCGAAGTGATCGAAAAAGAACGTGCCAAACTGGCCGAAGCCGAACAGGCCTTGAGCAAGTTGGCAGAACAGCACGCGCGGATTTCCAGCCTGTAATAACGCTGCGCACCTGATCGCGGGCAAGGCCTACTGCCCTTCTGTAGGAGCAAGCTTGCTTGCGATGGTCTAAAACGATAACGCGTACTTATGCCGCGTTATTGAGATCATCGCGAGCAAGCGCGCTCCTGCAGGGGTTTTGGGCCTTGCCCGCGATTGCTTTTGTGGAATGAATTGAACATGACTACCCCACGCACTTCCAAAGCCACACGCCACAAGCCAAAGCCTGCCAGCGATGCCAAACCGGTCGAGCCGCGGGTCAAGCCCAGCCTGCACCCGCGCAACCGCCATCAGGGCCGCTACGACTTCCCTCAGTTGATTTCGGTATGCCCGGAACTGGCCGAGTTCGTGATCATCAACCCGTACGGCAAAGAGAGCATCGACTTCGCCAACCCGACTGCCGTGCGCGTATTTAACCGCGCCCTGCTCAAGGCGTTCTACGGCATTGCCCACTGGGACATCCCGGCTGACTACCTGTGCCCACCGGTACCGGGTCGCGCTGACTACGTGCATTTTCTGGCTGACTTGCTGGCCAGTATCAACGATGGAGAAATCCCTCGCGGGCAAAACGTTCGCGTGCTCGACATCGGTATGGGCGCCAACTGCGTCTACCCGCTGATCGGCCACAGCGAATACCGCTGGCAGTTCCTGGGCACCGAAGTCGACCCGACGGCCGTTAAAGCGGCCAAGGCGATTGTGCAGTCCAACGGCCTGAACAAAGCCATCAGCCTGCGTCTGCAACCCAATCCGCAGAAAATCCTGCTGGACCTGCTGGAAAGCAGCGAGCGCTTCGACCTGACCATGTGCAACCCGCCGTTCCACGCATCGCTGGACGAAGCGACACGCGGCAGCGAGCGTAAATGGCGCGCCCTGGGCAAGGCCGATCCCAAGCGCAAACTGCCGGTTCTGAACTTTGGTGGCCAAGCGGCCGAATTGTGGTGTGAAGGTGGCGAGCAGCGCTTTGTCACGCAACTGATCCGCGAAAGCATCCAGGTGGGTCGTCAGATACTGTGGTTCAGTGTCCTGGTGTCCAAGGCTTCCAACTTGCCAGCCATCCAGACTGCCCTTAAAAAGGCCGGTGCCCGTGAAAGCCAAGTGGTGGACATGTCCCAGGGCAACAAGCAAAGCCGCTTCGTGGCCTGGACCTTCCATGACAAAGAGCAACAGCAAATGTGGCGGGAAAAGAACTGGAAGTAAGCTGCACCTAAACCTGCAGGAGCAAGCAAGCTCGCTCCTGCAGGTATTGCGCGCATAAAAAAGCCGCGCCCGGACACGTCCGGGCGCGGCTTTTTTAATGCTTACTTGTTAACAGCGTCAGTCAGGCCTTTGGCCACAACGAGCTTGATAACTTTCTTGGCAGCGATTTCGATGGCAGCGCCAGTCGAAGGGTTACGGCCAGTACGGGCAGGACGCTCGGTTACTTTCAGTTTGCCAATACCTGGCAGAGTGATTTCGCCGCCATTTTCCAATTGATCAGCAACGATCTGAGCCAGTTGGTCCAGTGCGTTACGCGCGGTAGTTTTTGGCGCGTCGATGGCTTCAGCGATATCGGCGATCAGTTGGTCTTTAGTAATAGCCATTGAGATGTTCCTTCCCTATCAAATTCATTTGGTTTGCAGAGTGCAATGTCAGCCATCGAGCCAGATTTCAAGGGTCTGGCACACCCGTCAGCTTTCACGACGAATCGCGGATGTAGATAGCGAAAACGGGGTTTGGTTCGACCTGACACATGCTGAATGCACGCTTTACGCCGTTACAGAGCGCAAGACCGGGCAAAACTAGCACAGAGACGGCTAAATATCCGCCTCTACCTAGCCATTTGGTCAGCTTTATAGCCCTAAAACCCGAAAAAAACTGTCCGAACCCCTCTCATCCCCCCTAAACCCCGGTGCAAGAGCTGACCCAAGGCTCAGGTGCGGTACACTTATCTCTTTTTGGGGCCTGCGCTCCCAGCCCTCTCATTACTCGCCGAGAAGCCCATGCCGATCCGTCATTGCATCGTCCATTTGATTGAGAAAAAACCCGACGGTACGCCCGCAGTTCTCCACGCCCGTGACTCTGAACTGGCCGAGTCGATGGCCATCGAGAACATGCTCGCTGACCTCAACGAAAGCTATAACGCCAAGCAAGGTAAAGCCTGGGGCTTTTTCCATGCAGAATCCGGCGCCCATCCCTTCAGCGGCTGGCTCAAGGAATACTTCGAGGGTGGCAAGGACTTCACCGCTTTCAGCCGCGTCGCCGTTGAGCACCTGCAAAAGCTGATGGAGGAGTCCAACCTGTCCGTAGGTGGCCACGTCCTGTTCGCGCATTATCAGCAAGGCATGACCGACTACCTCGCCATCGCTCTGCTGCACCACAGCGACGGCGTCGCCGTGAACGCTGAACTCGACGTAACCCCCTCGCGGCATCTGGACCTCGGGCAGTTGCATCTGGCTGCCCGGATCAATATGTCCGAGTGGCAAAACAACAAGCAGTCCAAACAGTACATTTCGTTTATCAAAGGCAAGAACGGCAAGAAGGTCTCGGAATACTTCCGCGACTTCATCGGCTGCCAGGAAGGTGTCGACGGTCCGGGTGAAACCCGCACCCTGCTCAAGGCCTTCAGCGATTTTGTTGAAAGCGAAGACCTGCCCGAAGAGTCCGCTCGCGAAAAGACCAAAACCCTGGTCGATTACGCCAGCAGCCAGGCGAAAATCGGCGAGCCCATGGGGCTTGAGGAGTTGTCGGAGCTGATCGACGAGGAGCGTCCGAAAGCGTTCTACGACCATATCCGCAACAAGGACTACGGCCTGTCACCCGAGATTCCGGCCGACAAACGTACCCTCAACCAGTTCCGCCGCTTCACAGGCCGCGCCGAAGGCTTGTCTATCAGCTTCGAAGCGCACTTGCTGGGCTCCAAGATAGAGTTCGACGAAGAAGCCGGCACGCTGGTGATCAAAGGCCTGCCGACGCAATTGCTCGACCAGCTCAAGCGCAACAAGTGATGCTCAAGGGCGTCCTGAAGAAGGTCCTGTTTGTTCTGGTGGTGGTCGTGGTGTTCCAGAACTGGGGCAAGATCGAGCGGCTGCTAAACCCGTCGGGGGCGGTGCCCGAACATACCCGGGCCAATGCCCGGGTGGTGCTGTATTCCACCGACTGGTGCGGCTACTGCAAGGCCACGCGACGCTTTCTGGACCAGAAAGGCATTCCGTTCAAAGAGTTTGATATCGAAAAGAACCCCGCGGCACGACAGGCCTACGAGGCGCTGGGTGGACGCGGGATTCCCATACTGGATGTGAATGGCACCCTGATCAGGGACTTCAATCCGGAGGCCATTCTGGCAGCGCTGAAGTAACGGCCGCCTGACTTTGCACCAAACACTCTTTGGCGCTTTTCTTGAGCTTCTTGATCAGGCGTTCCTGACGCAAGGCTTCACCCTTGTCTGGCCAGGATTCGACATACACCAGAGCCACGGCCGGGCTCGAGGCAAAAAAACGGGCGCCTTTGCCACTTTGATGCTTGGCAAAACGGCGCACGGGATCATCGCTGATCCCGCAATAAAGCGAACCATTGGCCGCTCTTACCAAATAGACAAACCAGGGTTTCGCCAGCGTGACCACCCGCAGTCCTCAGCGACTCGCCTGAAAGGCCTTGAGCCCCTTGTGCGCTTGGGCCCTGATAGCGTTTTTCACCAGCGGCGTCCAGCCCAGCAACAGCCCCTTGGCACCCAATGCCTGACGCGACCAGCGCCAAAGATCGAAGTGATCGTGGTGCTCACAAATTTTGCCGTCACGAAACACAAAGCGGGCCTGAATATCGTTGATCACAATCGCGCCGGTCTGACCAAACTCATAGGTCGCGACCCAATGCGCACTGCCGCGTTGCGCATCGGCCTGCACCTGATCGAATGTCAGGGTGAAATCCTTGGCCCGCGAAGTCAGCATGCGCCACATATCGGTGGCGTTCTGGCCGCGCAACTCACCAAACACCGGATCACTGAACAGCACATCATCGGTGTAACAAGCGCTCATCGCCTCAGCATCAAGCCGTTGAAAGGCCTCATAGAAGCGGGTGATCAGCGCATGGTGTTCTTGGTTCATCGCAGTGTCCGGGCAAGTCTGGAATGTGAGCACAATAATCTGCAATGCCGCGAAACACTACGGGCTTCAGATTTTCTCGCTGCGCACATTGACATAACGTGCGCGTCCGGCCCCGAGCCCGGCCACAATGGCGCCCGCACCGACGACCGCAAAAATCCAGCCGAGGGCCTCCCACCCTCCGGTTACCTCGTGAACCAGACCGACAGCAAATGGCCCCATAGAGGCCACCGTGTAGCCAATGCCTTGAGCCATGCCCGACAAATTGGCTGCCACATGGGCGTCCCGTGAGCGCAGCACGATCAGGGTCAACGCAAGGCTGAACGTTCCGCCCTGCCCCAGCCCAAGCACGATCGCCCAGCCCCACAAGCCATCCAGCGGCGCATACAGACACCCAAAGAGGCCCGCCAGGGTCATGCTCATCACCAGCACGATGGCCAGCCGCTGATCCTTGCCACGGGTTGCCAGCCACGGAGCACTCAGCGCCGTCACCAGTTGCACGATAACCGAGCCCGACATCACCAGCCCGGCCTGAGTCGGCGTCAGTCCCCGACCAATCAAAATAGAAGGCAGCCAGCCAAAAACGATATAGGACAAGGAAGATTGCAGGCCCATATAGAGCGTCACTTGCCAGGCCAGAGGATCACGCAACAGGCCGCGAACCCGATAGGCCACGTGATGTGTACCTTGCCGCTTGCCCGTTTGCGGTAACCAGAATATTGCCGCGATCACTGCTGGCAGCGCCCAGAACCCCAGGCCGATTGCCCAACTGTTGGAAAAGTAATCGCTCAGCGGCACGGTTGCCCCGGCAGCCAGCGCTGCCCCCAGGCACAAGGCCATGGTGTACACCCCGGTCATCGTCCCCGCATGACCGGCGAAGTCGCGCTTGATAATGCCCGGCAACAACACCCCGATGACCCCAATGCTGGCACCGGCCAGAATGCTCCCGGCAAACAGCCCCGTTTCCCCCAGGCAGCTGCGCAACACAATACCGCCGCCCAGCACCAGCAAAATCCCCAATACCACACGCTCGGTGCCAAAGCGCCGGGCCAGCAGCGGAGCCAGAGGCGCAAACAGCCCCAGGCAAAGCACGGGAAGCGTCGTCAGCAAACCGGCTTGCGCGGCCGACAGTCCCAGGCTTTCGGAAACCTCGCTGAGCAGCGGTGCCATGCTCGACAGTGCCGGACGCAAGTTCAGCGCCACCAGCACCAGTCCCAGCAGCAACAACCATGGGCGGACTACCGCTGCAGCCTGCAGCGGTACCGGCTCATCGTCGGCCTCGGCGTCGATCAGCAGCTCTTCCAGATCATCCAGATGACGAACGGGTTCGCGACTGTCGTGTGGAGGTGACGGTGGCCGGGTCATGGTTTTCTCCTGTTCAAGGTTCATTGATCAACGTCCGGCAGAGCGCCATGGCCCGTTGCGAGTCCTGGTGTTCAACGGCATCCAGCAAGGCGCCATGCAGATCAAACACTGACTGGCGACGCGGGCGGATATCCAGCGTTTGGCGTAACTGACTGGAAACAAGATTCGAGGTATAGCGATACAACTCGCTTAATGCAGGATTGTGCGCGGCATCGATCAGACGCTGATGAAACAGCAGGTCGCAGCGGATAAACGTGTCGAGCTCGCCGTGATAGTGCTCGGCGCTGGCCTCGAGTGCCTGGCGCAACAGCTGCAAATCCTCGTGGGTCCGACGCTTGGCCGCCAATCCAACTGCTTCCACCTCAAGAATGCGCCGCGTCTCGCGTATCTGCTCCATCGAGCAGGACGACAAGGCGCGCACGGTATCCATGGGATCAACACGCCCCCGCAGATAACTGCCATCACCCTGGCGAATTTCGATCAAGCCGGCAAACGCCAGGACCCGCATGGCTTCACGCACTGTGTTGCGGCTGATGTTCAATTGCGCCGCCAATTCTGGCTCGGTGGGGAGTCGCTGACCCACCGCCCAAGTGCCGTTATTGATCCGAGCACGCAATTGCTCAAGGGCTTGATCGACAAGGGAGCGTTTTACCAGTGGCGATGCGTCTGTCATGGGGCTTGGTCTTTCGTCCAATCATTGGATGAATTGTCTTACATCCTAGTCAGACCCACAGGGAGGTGCAATCAACTAGAGATTAGAAAGCTCTAAAAAACACCGGATTAATCATTGAACATTAAACCCTTTAAGGGTAGTTTTGACACATCGAGGCAGCCTCTTATGGAAAAGAAAACACCTCATTACAACCTCCAGTGCATCCAGTCCGACGTCATCCGGCTCGGCGCTGTGGCCTTTACCAAAAGCGCACTGGATGGCGGACGAAGCCTGGGCCTGACCCTCGCGCAAATGCAGCGGGTAATTGCTTCTCTGGAGCGCAGGGCGTTGCACAAGTCGATGTCGACCCATGCCGATCACAAGGTATGGCAGGACGTCTATTACGCTCAGGCCTACGGTTTGTTTATTTACATCAAAGTGACCTATCGCCCTGGCGGAGGGCCCCCGGTCATCGCTTTCAAGGAAAAAAACTGATGAGCAGACATGATTGCTATACCTGCGGTGCTCCCGGCGCCATGCAAGCCTTCAAGGGGCGCAGCCTGAGTGTGAGTTTCAAACAATTGACCCGCATGGTGCACAGCCTGGCAGGCCACGAATGCACGGCGTGCGCAGAGATCGAGTTCGACGCCCCCAGCGCAGAGCGGTATGCCCGGGCGGGAGATGAACTGATCGAGGATGCCAAACGGGTCATGGCAGACGAGATGAAGCGGATCCGGCGCAAGCTGCACTTCACCCAAAAAAGTGCGGTACAGCTATTGTCCGGCGGCGGCCACAATGCCTTTAGCCGTTACGAACGGGCCGAGGTAGAGCCACCAAAGCCCTTGTTCGTGCTGATGCGCTTGCTGGACCGCCATCCCGAGCTGGCCCAGGAGCTACAAGCGATCAATGCATGCGACGACATCAATACGCTGCTGCAGCAAAAAGAACAGCAACGCCTGGGAGAGAACTGAAACGAGGGCGAACTGTGCAGCAACTGCCGCGCCTGTCGTCACAGCAGTTGCCAGCACTGAATCAATGCAGGATCTGATTCAGGAACAGTTGAGTCCGTTCGTTCTGCGGATGATCGAAGAAATCATTCGGGGCCGCCTGCTCAACGATTTCGCCCTTGTCCATGAAAATCACCCGGTTGGCCACGGTACGGGCAAAACCCATTTCGTGGGTCACGCACAGCATGGTCATGCCGTCTTCAGCCAGGCCAATCATGGTGTCGAGCACCTCCTTGACCATCTCCGGGTCGAGTGCAGACGTAGGTTCATCGAACAGCATGATCTTGGGTTTCATGCACAGCGCCCGGGCAATCGCCACGCGCTGCTGCTGGCCACCCGACAATTGCCCAGGAAACTTGTGAGCCTGCTCCGGAATACGGACCCGCTCCAGGTAATGCATGGCGACCTCTTCCGCCTGACGCCTGGGCATTTTGCGCACCCACATCGGTGCCAGCGTGCAGTTTTGCAAAATGGTCAGGTGCGGGAACAGATTGAAGTGCTGAAACACCATGCCGACTTCACGGCGTACCGTTTCGATCTGCTTGATGTCATTGGTCAATTCCACGCCGTCGACCACGATGCGACCTTGCTGGTGCTCTTCGAGACGGTTCAGGCAACGAATGGTGGTCGACTTGCCCGAGCCTGAAGGGCCGCACAATACGATGCGTTCACCTGGCTGCACATTCAGGTTGATGTCCTTGAGTACATGAAACTGGCCATACCACTTGTTGACGCCCAGCATCTGGATAATGCCTTCAGGGTCCGCCGCTTTCTTGATTGCTTCACTCATGTCGCACTCCTAACGCTTGTGACCGGTGTCCAGCTTGTGCTCCAGATGCATGGAGTAGCGGGACATGCCAAAACAGAAAATCCAGAACACCAACGCCGCAAACACATAGCCCTCAGTCGCCATCCCCAGCCACGCGGGATCGGCGGCCGCTTGCTTGACGCTATTGAGCAGGTCGAAGAGGCCAATGATGATCACCAGGCTGGTGTCCTTGAACAGGGCAATAAACGTGTTGACGATGCCGGGAATCACCAGCTTCAAGGCTTGCGGCAGAATCACCAGCCCCATGCTGCGCCAGTACCCCAGGCCCATTGCCGCCGCCGCTTCATACTGGCCCTTGGGGATGGCCTGCAAGCCACCACGCACCACTTCTGCGACATACGCCGACTGGAACAGAATGACCCCGATCAAGGCCCGCAGCAGCTTGTCGAAGTTCATGCCTTCAGGCAGGAACAACGGCAACATCACCGATGACATGAAGAGCACGGTGATCAGCGGCACGCCGCGCCAGAACTCGATAAATGTCACGCACACCACGCGCACCGCCGGCATCTGCGAACGGCGACCCAATGCCAGCAGAATGCCGAGCGGCAATGCCCCCGCGATGCCCACCGTCGCGATCACCAGGGTCAGCATCAAGCCTCCCCACTGGCTGGTGGCTACGGTGCTCAGCCCCCCATAACCGCCGTGCAAGAGGCTGTAGGCCAAGATCGGGTACACCACCAGAAAGCTCAGCCCGTACACCACCTTGTGCCTGAAGCGCGAAACGAACAGCGGCGCGGCCCCCAGCACCGCCAGCCATACCGTCAAGTCCACCCTCCAGCGCAGCTCATGGGGGTAATAGCCATACATGAACTGACCGAATCGCTGCTCAATGAACACCCAGCAGGCACCTTCCTTTGTGCAGTCGGCGCGGGTAGTACCGACCCAGTTGGCATCCAGAAGCGCCCAGTTCAACAGCGGTGGCACGATCAACCAGATCAGGTAAAAGGCAAACAGGGTGAGCAAGGTGTTGAGCCAACTGGAAAACAGATGGGTCCGTGCCCAGGCCAGGATGCCAATGCGGTTGCCCGGCGGCGGCATGTCGGGTTTGAAAACATGAGTTGTCATCGTCCCGTCCTCATCGCTCGATCAGCGCAATGCGCGTGTTGTACCAATTCATCAGCAACGAAATGCTGATACTGATTGCCAGGTACACACTCATGGTGATGGCGATGACCTCTATGGCCTGGCCGGTCTGGTTAAGGACCGTGCCGGCAAACAGCGAAACCATCTCCGGGTAACCAATGCCAGCTGCCAGCGAAGAGTTTTTCACCAGGTTCAGGTATTGGCTGGTCAGTGGCGGAATAATCACCCGCAACGCCTGGGGAATGATGACCTTGCGCAACGTTGGTCCCGGGCGCATGCCCAGCGAATGTGCGGCTTCAGTCTGGCCGTGGCTGACCGACTTGATGCCCGAACGGACGATTTCGGCAATGAACGCTGCCGTATAGACCGTCAAGGCAATGGTCAGCGCCAGCAGCTCCGGAATCAGTACCCAGCCCCCCACAAAGTTGAAGCCCTTGAGCTCGGGCATTTCCCACTGCACCGGTGCACCAGACACCACGCTGCACAGGCTCGGAATCACCAGCAGCAACCCCAGGCCAACCCAGAATTTGTGAAATGGAACGCCGGTCTCCTCAAAACGCTTATTGGCCCAGCGCACCATGACCAGCACTGCCGCAATCGCCAGCAATACACTGGCCACAAACGGCCAAAAGGCATCGGTGCCAATGGCGGCCGGCATGTTCAGACCCCGGCTGCTCATATAGAAGGTGTCAGCGAAGTTGTGACTGTTACGCGGCCCCGGCATGGTCAGGAAGACCGCGAAGTACCAGAACAGGATTTGCAGCAAGGGAGGAATATTGCGAAATACCTCGACGTAAACCGTCGCCAGCTTGCTGATTATCCAGTTCGGGGATAGCCGCGCGACACCAATGATAAAGCCCAGAATCGTCGCCAGAACCACTCCGATCCCCGACACCAGCAAGGTGTTGAGCAAGCCGATCAGAAATACCCGGGCATAACTGTCGGACTCGGTGTAGTCAATCAAATGCTGCGCAATACCGAACCCGGCACTGCGCTCCAGAAAGCTGAAACCGGAGGTGATCCCGCGGTGTTCAAGGTTGGTCTGGGTATTGTGAAACAAGTACCAGCCCAACGAGACCACCAGCGCAACGGTGATGATCTGAAATAACCACGCGCGCACACGTGGGTCGCCAAGGCTGAGCCCCGGCTTGGGTGCGCCGACTTTAGTCTGCATGATGTGCCCCTGAAAAAATGGATCAGAACATCACCCGGCAGCAAGGACCTGCTCTCGAATCGAAAACACGCCCTTACCTGCCAGGTGAAAGGTCCATCAGCGCACAGGTGGTGCGTACTGGATGCCGCCGTTGTTCCACAGGGCGTTCAGCCCGCGGTCGATGGCCAGAGGGGAGCTTTTGCCCAGGTTTTTCTCGAACACTTCGCCGTAGTTACCCACTTGGCTGACGATCTGAACCACCCAGTCTTTGGGCAGCTTCAGGTCTTTGCCGTACTCTCCGTCAGCACCCAGCAAGCGGGCGACGTCCGGGTTTTTGGTGGATTTGGCTTCAGCAACGACGTTTTTGGAGGTGATACCTGCCTCTTCTGCATTGAGCATGGCGAACAAGGTCCACTTGACGATACTGAACCAGTCCTCATCGCCTTTGCGTACAACAGGGCCCAAAGGCTCTTTGGAAATGGTTTCCGGCAACACGACATAATCGCCCGGGTTCGCCAGCTTGCTGCGCTGTGCATAGAGCTGCGATTTGTCGGAGGTCAGCACGTCGCAGCGACCGCTTTCCAGTGATTTGGCGCTTTCGTCGGAGGTGTCGAACGTAATGGGGGTGTATTTGAGATTATTCGCCCGGAAGTAATCCGACACGTTAAGTTCAGTAGTAGTACCGGCCTGAATGCAGATGGTGGCCCCGTCCAGTTCCTTGGCACTTTTCACGCCCAGCTTGTTGTTGACCAAAAAGCCAACGCCGTCGTAATAAGTCACGCCCGCAAATACCATCCCCATTCCGGCATCACGTGAACTGGTCCAGGTGGTGTTGCGCGACAACACGTCAACTTCGCCCGACTGCAGCGCGGTGAAACGCTCTTTGGCGTTCAACTGGCTGAATTTGACCTTGGTCGCATCGCCAAATACCGCGGCAGCCACCGCGCGGCAGATATCAGCATCAATCCCCAGAATCTTTCCAGAAGCATCCGGCACCGAAAAACCCGGCAAACCATCACTGACACCACACTGCACAAAGCCCTTCTTTTTAACGCCATCCAGCGTCGCACCTGCATGAGCGAAACCACTGACGCTCAATACAATTGCTGCGGTGGCCAGGGCCAAGGTGGATTTCAACTGCTTCATTCAAACCTCCAGTGTTGCTTCTGTTGTGTTTTAACAAGACCCGCCGCCCCCTTGTGAGGCACTGTTGACCCGTGTTGGCTTTTTATTGGATCAAGCGGCATAAGCCTTGAGCGATGGATGTATCGCACGTACCGTCAAACTGAAGCGCTCACTTGAGCAGTTGAAATCCTTGTCTAACTTCACCTCTCAGGCTTTTTGCTATCCCCCCTCCGGCAGTTGCCTGTTAGTGTTACCGCCGAAGGTGGTCAAACTCACCACCCTGACCACAAAGCAAGGCGCGTACCACTCTGGCGACTTAAGTGTTTCAGCCTGTATTTACGGAACCCGTACATTCGAATACCCGACACCCTTCGTACTTTTCAATCGACCCCGCACCTATGCCGCGCACCCGATCCGCGAGCACGCACAACGATGGAGCAGCCATGACCAAGCCTTTGATTATCGAACCCCAAAAGACTGTAGATGCCTGTGTTATCTGGCTTCACGGCTTGGGTGCCGACCGTTATGACTTTCTGCCGGTGGCTGAAGCGCTGCAGGAATCCTTGCTGACCACGCGTTTTGTCTTGCCCCAGGCCCCGACCCGCGCGGTGACGATCAATGGCGGATATGCCATGCCAAGCTGGTACGACATCAAGGCCATGAGTCCGGCGCGCTCGATCTGCGAAGAACAGCTGAACGAATCGGCAGACCACGTCATCGAATTGATCGAAGCCCAGCGCCAGAGCGGTATCGACGGCAACCGGATTTTTCTGGCGGGCTTTTCACAAGGGGGCGCAGTGGTCCTGCACGCCGCCTATCTGAAATGGCAAGGCCCTCTGGGAGGCGTAATCGCCCTCTCCACCTACGCCCCCACCTTCAGCAATGAACTGCAGTTGTCTGCGAGCCAGCAGCGAATCCCCGCCCTGTGCCTGCACGGTCAGTACGATGACGTGGTGCAGAACGCGATGGGACGCACCGCCTATGAGCATTTGAAACGCTTGGGTGTGGCTGTGACATGGCAGGAATACCCAATGAGCCATGAAGTGTTACCTGAAGAAATCCGGGACATCGGTGCCTGGCTGACGAAGCGCCTGGGTTAATACCGAAACATCCTGTCGTTCCCTACGCCGAGCCTGCGACATGCATTACACTGCCCGGCGTACACTCCTTAACCAACTGATGAGATGACCGTGCTCAAAGCACTCAAAAAAATATTCGGCAAAAGCGAGGCTGAGCCACTCGCGCCAGCTTCCATTACACCTTCGAGCCCACCCAGCCCGCGTACCGACGCGCAACAGCCTGGCCGCTCCGCTCCTGTGCAAGCACCGGTGATCACGCCCGACGCCCAGCCAGCTCCCGAACACGTGCATATCGAAAAACCCAAAGCGCCAACACCACGACGCGATGCGGCACCAAAACCGCCGGTCATCCCGTGGAAGCTCGAAGACTTCGCGGTCGAACCGCAAGAAGGCAAAACCCGCTTTCATGACTTCAAGCTCACCCCCGAGCTGATGCACGCCATTCAAGACCTCGGGTTTCCGTACTGCACGCCGATCCAGGCGCAAGTACTGGGCTATACCCTGAGCGGCCGCGACGCCATTGGCCGGGCTCAGACCGGTACCGGCAAGACTGCCGCCTTCCTGATCTCGATCATCAGCCAGCTGACCCAGACCCCGCCGCCCAAAGAACGCTACATGGGTGAGCCGCGAGCACTGATCATTGCGCCGACCCGTGAACTGGTGGTGCAAATCGCCAAAGACGCGGCCGACCTGACCAAGTACACCGACCTGAACGTGATGACGTTTGTAGGCGGCATGGACTTCGACAAGCAGCTCAAGCAGCTTGAAGCTCGCCACTGCGACATTCTGGTGGCCACACCGGGCCGCCTGCTGGACTTCAACCAGCGCGGTGAAGTGCATCTGGACATGGTCGAAGTGATGGTGCTCGACGAAGCCGACCGCATGCTCGACATGGGTTTCATCCCGCAAGTGCGCCAGATCATTCGCCAGACACCGCCCAAGGCCGAACGCCAGACGCTGCTGTTCTCTGCGACCTTTACCGAAGACGTGATGAACCTGGCCAAACAGTGGACCACTGACCCGGCCATCGTCGAAATCGAAGCGCAGAACGTGGCCAATGAGTTGGTGGAGCAACACGTCTACGCCGTTGCCGGGGCTGACAAATACAAATTGTTGTTCAACCTGGTGAACGATAACGGTTGGGAGCGCGTGATCGTGTTCGCCAACCGCAAAGATGAAGTGCGTCGCATCGAAGAACGCCTGGTGCGTGATGGCATCAACGCCGCCCAGCTGTCAGGCGATGTGCCACAACACAAGCGGATCAAAACCCTCGAAGGCTTCCGTGAAGGCAAGGTCCGCGTACTGGTGGCTACTGACGTGGCAGGTCGAGGGATTCACATCGACGGCATCAGCCACGTGATTAACTTCACCCTGCCGGAAGTTCCGGACGACTACGTACACCGTATCGGCCGTACGGGGCGTGCCGGCGCGAGCGGCGTCTCCATCAGCTTTGCCGGTGAAGACGATTCGTACCAGCTGCCATCGATCGAAACCCTGCTGGGCCGCAAAATCAGCTGCGAAACCCCGCCGACAGAACTGCTGCGACCTGTTGTCCGGGCTGTACGCAAGCCGAAGGACCCGACTGAGACCGTGTGATCAGGGGGAGAAAGGCGTAGCCGTTTAACACACGGCTACGTTGAGCGATTCAGACGCTACTTCCAGCGATCGGCGGCCGCGTGGTCACTGGATCGACCGTCAACCCAGCGCGGGCCATCGGCGGTGTGTTCTTTCTTCCAGAACGGGGCCCGGGTCTTCAGGTAGTCCATGACAAATTCGCAGGCCTCAAAGGCCGCCTGACGGTGAGCGCTGGCCACGCCGACAAACACAATCGGCTCGCCCGGCTCCAGTGCCCCTACACGGTGTATGACTTCCAGCTTGAGTAGCGGCCAGCGCTGCTCAGCTTCAGCGGCGATCCCGGCCAGCGCCTTTTCGGTCATCCCCGGGTAATGCTCCAGGAACATGCCCGCCACGTCATGCCCGTCATTGAAATCACGGACATAACCGACAAAACTCACCACTGCCCCGACACCCGCGTTAGCGGCCTGCATGGCGTTGACTTCAGCTCCCGGGTCAAAGGCCCCCGCTTGCACCCGAATCGCCATCTTCAGCCTCCGGTCACGGTTGGAAAAAAGGCCACTTCATCGCCATCCTGCAGCGGCTCATCGAGCTTGCACAGCGCTTCATTGCGGGCACACATGAGCTGGGGTTCGGCCAATACGTCCCACTCCCCGCCCCGAGCCATCAGGGACTCGCGCAGGTGCTGAACCGTCGCAAACTCGCCGCTCACCGACAACACGTCCCGGCCCAACGCTTCTCGGTAACGTGCGAAGAACATGACGTTCAGGTTCATGAGGCATCAGCCTGGAAGTGCCCGCTTTTACCGCCGGACTTTTCCAGCACACGGACGCTTTCGATGGTCATGCCGCGGTCTACCGCCTTGCACATGTCATAGATCGTCAGCGCCGCCACACTCGCGGCGGTCAGGGCTTCCATCTCTACCCCGGTTTGCCCGGCCAGCTTGCAGCGCGCCACGATCAACACCGCATCGGTGCCCTGGGCGCTGAGTTCCAGCTTGACGCTGGTGAGCATCAGCGGGTGGCACAGCGGAATCAGGTCGGAGGTTTTCTTGGCCGCTTGAATCCCGGCAATCCGTGCCACGGCAAATACATCCCCTTTGGGGTGGCCGCCGCTGACGATCATGTCCAGGGTTTCAGGGCGCATCCGCACCACGGCTTGAGCCGTTGCTTCACGGGAGGTCACCGCTTTGTCGGTGACATCGACCATATTGGCACGGCCTTGAGAATCTAAATGAGTCAGCACAGGGTTACTCCAGACAGGAACATCGATTGTAAACCCGAGGCGTCTTTTTTGCCCACGCGCGTTAAACCGGATCATCGACCTGACGAATACCCGGCATCAGAACATCGAATTGGCCGCCCCCCGAACTTCGCCGTACAACGTCTGAAAACGTTGGAGACGTGCTTATGTCGCTGTTGATTGCTATTGCCCTGAGCCTGCTTGCAGGCTTCGCGGTGCCCCTTCAAGCAGGCAGCAATGCCCGGCTGGGCGTGATACTGGGCCATCCCTTTTGGGCAACCGTCATCTCGCTACTGGTCAGCGGGCTGGCGATTTCACTGTTGATGCTGATCGTCAAAGTGCCCCGCCCCAACCTCGTGGCACTCAGCGCCGGGCCGTGGTGGATCTGGCTAGGCGGTGTCGCCGGGGTGTTTTACATCACCGTCGCGCTGATGGTGGTACCGCGCCTGGGCGCGCTCAACTTCATCATGGCGGTGGTGGTGGGCCAGCTGATTATTTCACTGCTCATGGACTACTTCGGCTTGCTGGGTTTGCCCCGGCATCCTCCCAGCCTGCAAAAAATCCTCGGCGTCAGCGTGGTGCTGGCCGGCTTTATCATCGCCTCACGCGGCTGAGGCCACAGCGTCAGGCAGCAGCCGCGCTGACTTGCCTGACCCGCTCACGTAACCAACGGTGGGCCGGATCGTCGTTAAAGCGCGGGTGCCAGATCTGCACATAATTGAACGGAGCCACCGCCATCGGCGGCGCTCGTGCAATCAGCGTGTCGCCCAACGGCAAATTGTCCAGGGTACGGGTGGCCACGGTCAGGATCAGGTCGGTGCCGGCAATCATCCCCGGAGCTGCACCCCAATGGGGCACGTTGACCGCCACCCGGCGCTGTAAGCCGCGAGTGCGCAATACGTTGTCGATTTCGCCCTGGGTGTTGCCATCCGTGGACACCAGCAAATGCGGTCGCGCCAGGTAAGTGTCCAGATCAAGCACGTCATTGTCTGGAAGCGACTGGCGATTGAGCAGACAGGTAAAGGTTTCTTCAAACAGTACATCGCAGCCAACCTCCGCCGGTAACGCGGCAAACACCCCAAGCGCCAGGTCGATCTTGCCGTGCTCGATCTGCTCCAGCATGCCGAGTCGACTGTCCTGGATGACCACCAGCGAGATGTCCGGTGCCTGCGCGCGCAACTGCACCAATAATTTTGGCAGCACGATCGCCGCACCGTAATCGGACATCGCCACGCGGAAAGTGCGTTGTGACTCCGCAGGTACAAAGCTCATGGAATGACCGAGCAGCGTTTCGATCTGCCCCAGGATGGTCTTGAGGGGTGCCTGGAGGCTTTGTGCCCGCGCACTCAGCACCACCTCATTGCCCTGCCGGATCAGCAGCGGGTCATCCAGCAACACCCTGAGTTTATTCAGCGAATGACTGATCGCTGGTTGACTCAAATGCAAACGGATACCGGTGCGGGTCACGTGCTTTTCGGTGAGCAGCGCATCCAGCACCACCAGCAGATTCAAATCAATATTGCGCAGTAACACCCCAACCTCCTGTCATTCGTCGCCCCGGGATGGCCTTTCCCAAGCGAACACTGCCTGCCTTGAACCCGATGCAGGCAGATACAGCGTCTCATGCCAGCGAGCTTACCTCAGTGCGAACGTTTATGACCGGAACGCAATCGGGCGGCTCCTGGCCGCCCGATTCAGGGTTAAACAATGGATGTCAGAGATGCGATTCGGCGTACTCGGCCAGAATCGAACGAGGCACCCCTTGCAGGGCAATGTGAACGCCGTTCGGGAAATCTTTGAAACGCTCCGTCAGGTACGTCAGCCCCGAACTGGTCGCTGACAGGTACGGTGTATCGATTTGCGCCAGGTTGCCCAGGCACACCACTTTTGAGCCAGCGCCTGCACGGGTGATGATGGTTTTCATCTGGTGCGGCGTAAGGTTTTGGCATTCGTCGATCAGGATCAGGCTTTGCTGGAAACTGCGCCCCCGGATGTAGTTCAGGGATTTGAACTGCAAGGGCACCTTGCTCAGGATGTAATCGACGCTGCCATGCGTGTTTTCGTCATCCATGTGCAGGGCTTCAAGGTTATCGGTAATGGCGCCGAGCCAAGGTTCCATCTTCTCGGCCTCGGTGCCCGGCAGGAAGCCGATCTCCTGATCCAGCCCTTGCACACTGCGGGTACAGATAATCCGCCGGTAACGCTTGCTGACCATGGTTTGCTCAATGGCCGCCGCCAGCGCCAGGATGGTCTTACCTGAACCCGCCGCACCCGACAGGTTGACCAGGTGGATATCCGGGTCGAGCAAGGCAAACAACGCCAGCCCCTGGTAAATGTCCCGTGGCTTCAAGCCCCAGGCTTCCTGGTGCAACAGCGGTTCCTGGTGCATGTCGAGGATCAGCAGGTGATCCTTGCGCACTTCTTTGATCCAGCCGACAAAACCCTGCTCATCGATGATGAATTCATTGATGTGCACAGCCGGCAAGTTTTCATTCATTTGCACCTGGTGCCAGGTGCGGCCATGACCCTGACGGGTTTCAACCTTGTTGACCCGATCCCAGAATGAGCCGGTCATGGTGTGATAGCCACGTGACAACATCGAAACGTCGTCAACCAGCTGGTCGGTACTGTAATCCTCAGACTCGATCCCGCAGGCCCGGGCCTTGAGCCGCATATTGATGTCTTTGGTCACCAGCACCACATGCAAACCGGGCTCACGGGCATGCAAATCAATCAGCTGGTTGATGATGATGTTGTCGTTGAGGGTTTCAGGAAGCAGCGCGTTGGGTTCTCTGCGCCGGTTCATCAAAATCGACAGAAAGCCCTTCGGTCCACTTTTTCCGCGCTGGATCGGTACGCCTTTTTCAACGTCTTCCGGCGATGCCACGCCCAGGGTCTGGTCAATCAGACGGATGGCCTGGCGGCACTCGGCTGCCACCAGTAGCTTGCCGGCTTTCAATTTGTCGAGCTCTTCGAGAACGGTCATCGGGATGGTGACGTGGTGTTCCTCGAAGTTAAGCAATGCGTTTGGATCGTGAATCAGAACATTGGTATCGAGTACATAAAGGATTGGCTGGTTGGAAGAAGGAGTGCGTCCGTGATCATCCATACTCGGTCACCTTTGTGGGAGCCATTCGACGCAATACCTCAACAGTGCTGCGCCTCGAAGTGACTGCCGAATCCATCTGTCCATATCAGATGAATGCCCCGCCCGATGGGTCCTGGAAGACGCCACCTGTGGTGCAGGTTTCGGCCGTCTGTCTTCGTAATACTCCAAAACACGTGACAAAAAAAAGTTTTTTTAACGCTTTGGCACTTTATTTCTCTGACTGACGAATAGCCTTGGCGGATACCCGGATCAGAGCTAGAGTCAGGTGTCTACCTGATACAAAACAGCACGTTCTTGAGCCCTTCAGCGCCGTTTTCAGCCGTTGCCCGAGCCACTACCTGAACGCTGCGCACGCCTCCCAGCCCAACCCGCTTTGCGCGGTCGCCTTTAACAACCAGGGCAACGCGCTGCGCACTTTTACCTGTGTGTCGTGAAACGTAATCACCCCATGACGCCACAACAGCATCAGGCTCAATACACGGTGCGCCGACTGTTCGGCTGTCAGGCTGGCTGCCATGTCCTGAGAGTCAATGTCCCACAACGCCACCCGCAGCCCCTGCGCCTGGAAAAACGCCCCGCTGTCTGCCCTTCGCTGCCCGTAAGGCGGGCGAAACAACGGCACATAACGCTGCGCCAATACCTGCCTGACCAGCGCCGTGCTGCGCAAAATCGAGTCCTGCCAGTCTTGCCAATGGCTGTGCGAACGATACTCCCAACCTTGCACCCCCACGCATTGCCCCTTGTACAGCGCCTGTACCGCCTGCGGGTTGCCCTTGTCGAGCCGGGCTTGCAAGGCACTGCCCAGTACAAAAAAGGTCGCGCTCATGGATTGCGTGCGCAGGTAATCAGTCAGCCAGTCGGTTGTGCCCGGCAAGGCGCTTGGGCCGCTATCGAAGGTCAGCATGAACAGCCGGTCATTCATGCCTTCGCCACTGAACTCCTGCTCGCTGAAGAGCGCGATTTCGCTGCTGATTTGCGGGAACAATGCTGCCAGACGCAATTGCTCATCCAGATAACGCTGATGAAACATACGGCTCGGCTGCGCCCAGGCGGCGTAAAATGACTCGTCGGTGATTTCGAACTTGCCGGCCTGCTCCCGCAAGCTGTCCAGGTCGTTGATGTAATAACAAAACGACGCATCCTGATCGCAACTTTGCTGGGCAAGGTTGTAGTTGGCCAACAGGCGCTGCCACATCCGTTTGCGCAAAGCCTCGATGGCCTCCAGGTTGATGGTTTTCAGCCCCAGGCGTTGCCTGAGGGCGTTTTCGTCCAGGGTTTCGCTGGCCAGCAAGGCCCGGGAAAAGGTGAGGATTTCGGCGCGCGAGGCCACATCGAATAAAGCCGGGCTGGTAAGCGATTCGGGCCAGGTGCTGCGATCCAGCGTCGCCGGTTCATTGGGCACCGCCAACGCTCCCAGGCACACCAGCCAGGCCGACAGGAAAAGAGCAATGCGCACGGATTCATCTCCTTTTAAAAACTGGCGGCACTATAACGCGGCTAATGCCGATTACCTGTAGCTACCGCGCCTGCGAACGCCGGTAATCGTCACGCTATCGCCGTGATAGGTGGAGTCAAAACGTCCAACCCCCTAGAATCCCCCGACGCTTAAAGGAGACGACCTCATGCTGACGGTGATTTCACCCGCTAAAACCCTCGATTACGAAACGCCGCCGGCCACTGCGCGTTTTACCCTGCCGGACTATCTGGACCACTCCCAGGAACTGATCGAGCAATTGCGCGAGCTGAGCCCGCAACAGATTGGCGAGCTGATGCACCTGTCCGACAAGCTCTCAGGCCTGAATGCCGCCCGCTTCGGCAGCTGGACCCCGGCCTTCACCCCGGCCAACGCCAAGCAGGCGCTGCTGGCATTCAAGGGCGATGTGTACACCGGCCTGAACGCTGTGGACTTCAGCGAAGCCGATTTTGACTACGCGCAAACCCACCTGCGCATGCTCTCCGGGTTGTATGGCCTGCTGCGCCCGCTGGACTTGATGATGCCGTATCGCCTGGAGATGGGCACCAAACTGGCCAACGCCCGAGGCAAGGACCTGTATGCCTTCTGGGGCACGCGCATCAGCGAATGGCTCAACGAAGCGCTGGCCGGGCAAGGCGATGACGTGCTGCTCAACCTGGCGTCCAATGAGTACTTCTCGGCGGTGAAAAAATCGGCCTTGAACGCGCGCATTATCAATACCGAATTCAAGGACCTGAAAAACGGCCAGCACAAAATTATCAGTTTCTATGCCAAGAAAGCCCGCGGCATGATGAGCCGGTTCGTGATCAAGGAACGCATCAATAACCCGGATCACCTCAAGCAATTCGACGACCAGGGCTATCGCTTCAGCGCCGAACAGTCGAAGCCGGATCTGTTGGTTTTTTTGCGTGACCACGCCCCCGAATAATGCCCGTCCTTGTGTAGCCGTCCTGGCCCGGCAAACCGCGACTCAGTGAGAAGCGGTATCCAAGCACCTCGCGATTCAAACACTGAGCCTTGCCTGCTTGCAGCGCGAGGCCACAGGTCCCTAAAAGTCTGGCGCGAAACACAGCCTTGAACTTCGCGCCTTGATGCCGCGAGTTTCCCGGCTCATGCTTGCCTGACACTTACTCGGCGAGATGTACGTCATGTTTATCGGCATTTTACTGATCATCACCTGGCTGGTACTGCTCTTGCGTTACCCGTCCAAGGCGCTGCCGGTCTCGATGGCGGCACTTCTGGGGCTGGCCATCGTGGCAGCGTCTGTCGCCTGGCTGGATCACCGTGAAGCCCAGCAACTGGCACGCCTCGAACTGCGTCTGGTCTTTGCACCCAACGAATGTCCGGCCGACCGCCCGCTGAGTCTGACCCTGCGCAACAGTAATGATGTGCCGTTGACTGAACTGAGCTGGCACATCGCGGCCTATGCTCCCGGTGATACTGTAAACCTCGCGGATAACCTCTACACCGCCCCACGCTACCGCGGCCCGGGCGAGCTGCAAGCCGGGGCAGCCTGGAAAGATTGCTTGCCGATGCCACCCTTGCGCGCCGGTTATCGTCCGCAAACCCTCGAATTCAAAGCAGAGCGCCTGCAAGGCAGCTTCTCCAACTAATGCGCCGCTCGACCGCGCTCAAGGATATTTCGATGTCTCGTGTTTTGATCACGGGTTGCTCCAGCGGTATTGGCCGAGCCTTGGCCGATACCTTCAAGGCACACGGCCACGATGTCTGGGCCAGCGCCCGCAAGCCAGATGATGTGGCGGAGTTGGCAGCGGCGGGTTTTAACGCTGTGCAACTGGATGTCAATGATCCGGCAGCCTTGACGCAACTGGCCGAACTTCTGACCGCCAATGGCCAGGGCCTCGATGTACTGATCAACAACGCCGGTTATGGCGCCATGGGTCCGGTACTCGATAGCGGTGTTGCGGGCCTGCAGCAGCAGTTCGAAACCAATGTTTTTTCAGTGGTCGGGGTTACCCGGGCGCTGTTTCCAGCGTTGCGCCGCAACCAAGGGCTGGTGATCAATATCGGCAGTGTTTCCGGCGTGCTGGTGACGCCGTTCGCTGGGGCTTACTGTGCATCGAAAGCGGCCGTGCATGCCTTGAGCGAAGCCATGCGCATGGAGTTGGCACCGTTTGCAGTCCGGCTCATGGAAGTGCAACCGGGCGCCATCGACACGCATTTCGCAAAAAATGCCAGCGCCCAGGCAGAAGTGCTGATTGCGCAGAACTCCCCCTGGTGGCCCATGCGTGACGGGATCCGGGCTCGGGCCAGCGCCTCGCAAGACAACCCGACGCCGGTGGGCAAATTCGCCGATGCCGTGTTCAAGGCCAGCCAGAAAAGCCGGCCACCGGCGGTGTTGCGCTACGGCAATGGCAGCCGTGCCCTGCCGCTGCTGGCTGCGTTGTTGCCGCGGACACTGCTGCAAAAGGTATTGATGAAGCGGTTCGGGTTGAACACAACCCTTTGAAGCGTTTAATCACCCCTGGCTTTTCATGAAATCAATAAACACCCGCACCTTGAGCGGCAGGTGCCGGGTGTCGGGGTACAGCGCGTAGACCCCTTGGCGAGTGAAGTGCCAGTCAGGCAACAGGTGAACCAGTCGGCCGGCCTCTAAATCGTCCTCAACCAACCAGTCAGGCAAGATCGCCACACCCTGCCCGGTTAACGCAAAGGCACGCAGTACCGATGAATTATCCGCCTTGATCCGCGCCTTGCCCGGGTCAGGTTGATAGGACTGAACCACGCAGCTGCTCACTCCGGTCACGCTCAACTCCCCCACCCGGCCATGCTCCAGCCACGGTGTTTGCTCCAGGGCCTGCACACTGTCGATGGCCGGACGGCTTTTCAAAAACGCTGGCGAAGCCACGGGCAAAATTGCAAATGTGCTCAACTGCACGGCGCGGTGGCTGGAGTCCAGGATACGGCCCAGTCGCAGCGCCACGTCAAAACGTTCCGAGATCAAGTCCGCGTGGGTCGACGAGGTCGACAGGTGCACGTTGAGCTCGGGGTGCAAGGTGCGGAACAGCTCCAGCGCAGGCACCACTTTTGCCAGCGCATACTCCACCGTCGTAGTGATCCGCAGCGTGCCCTTGAGTTCAGTGTGTTCGCTGCGCGCTTCGTCGATCGCCAGTTGTGCGGCCTCCAGCATGCTCAAGCAACGCAGATAAAAGCGCTCCCCCGCCTCGGTCAGCGCCAGCCGCCGGGTGTTTCGCGTGAGCAACGTCACACCCAGCTCTGCCTCCAGCCGTTTGATGGTGAAACTGACCACGGCCCGGGTTTGCCCCAGTAAATCCGCGGCAGCCGTGAGGGAGCCGGCTTCGACCACGGCTTTGAAAGTGTCGAAACGATCAAGGCTAACCATGCTGATTCCCGTCGATTGTCAAAATAATTTTGACAATCTAGCAGCGCCCGGGCCGTTCCTCCAACGACAAAAGCCGCCTACTGTTCGGCTTCTGATCAAGGAGCCCGCCATGGCCTATCGCAACAAAATCGCGCTGGTGTATTTGCTGGGCTTTGCGCTGGATCTGGTGAACATGTTTGCCGTCTCGATTGCCTACCCGCAGATCGGGCAAGAACTGCAGGCATCCGTCACACAACTGGCGTGGATCGGCAATGCCTACATGCTCGGCCTGACCCTGATCATTGTGCCCAGCGTGTGGCTGGCTGCGGTGCTGGGCGAAAAACGCCTGATGCTCATCTCGTTGCTGCTGTTCACCGTCGCCTCTTGGTGCGTGGCCCAGGCCGCCTCCATTGAAACGCTGATTGGCTGGCGACTGCTGCAAGGCCTGGGCGGCGGTTTGTTGATACCCGTAGGCCAAGCGATGGTGTATCGACAGTTCAAGCCCCATGAAAGGGCCCGCCTGACCTCGGTGATTTTGCTGGTGGCGCTGCTGGTGCCCGCACTGTCCCCGGTGCTGGGAGGCTGGGTGGTTGAAGCGCTGTCATGGCGCTGGGTGTTTTACGCCAATTTACCTCTGGCCCTGCTTGCCCTGCTGTTGGCGCAGTGCTGGATCAAATCCGACGTTCGATCGGCCGCTCCCGTGCCTCTCGATCCCGGCAGCGTCGCGAGCGGTGCACGGCACATGGCGCACTTGCTTAAAAGCCCGCTGCTGCGGGTGGCGATGATGACTTATCTGTTCATTCCGGGGATTTTTATCGGCACGCAACTGGTGAGTATTTTGTACCTGCACCAACTGGGTTACAGCCCGGCACAAACCGGCGCGCTGATGCTGCCCTGGGCGCTGTCCTCGGCGCTGGGCATCACCTTGAGCCGCTGGCAATTCAATCGCCTTGGCCCCAAGCCGTTGCTACTGCTGGGTATGAGCGCTCAAGCGCTGGGCATCGCCTTGTTGATGCACATTGAGGGCGGCCCTGCATTCCTGCCCGTGGCGCTGTATGCCCTCATGGGCTTTGGCGGCAGCCTGTGCAGCAGCACGGCACAAAACACCGCATTCATTGATGTCCCTGGCGAACACATGAGCCACGCCAGTGCACTGTAGAACCTCAACCGGCAGTTGAGCTTCCTGCTCGGCCCGGCTCTGATGATGGCGTTGTTCAGCGCCTTGACCTCGATCACCTCGACGCCTCACGCCTTTGCCCTATGCTTTGCCATCGGCAGTGCGTTGACCCTGGTGCCGCTCATTCCCGCTTTGCGCCTCGATACTCCACGCGTGCTGGCCTTGCTGGCACCCTGACCCAAGAGAATGTGATGACTGATTATTCGCGCTACTTCGACCTTGTAAAAGAAACTCACGTCGAGATTGAAGGCTGGTTTTCCGGGCTGGAGCCCGGCGTGCTTCCGACACTGCTGGCTCGCTTCTCGGAGCAATTCACGATGATTGCCCCCAACGGCAAGGCACTGGATCTCAACGGGGTGGGAAGCCTGTTCGAGCAACTGCGCGGAGCACGTCCCGGGCTGGTCATCACCCTCAGCGAGTTCAAGGGGATCGCCTTGCATGCTGGCGGCGCAGTGGTCAGCTATCGCGAGCTGCAAGAAGAACACAACGGCAACCGCACGGATCGGCGCGCAACCGTTGTATTTGAGCAAAATGCCGCCGGCGATGTGCTGTGGCGGCATTTGCATGAGACCTTTTGCGCGAACTGAACCCTCGATCAGTGTGACGGATGCGCGTCCTCCTGATCCTGCTCCACGATCACGGTGCAGGTGGTACCGGCCGCCAGCAGGAAGCCGTCGGGGATTTCATCGATGTGGATGCGCACCGGCACCCGTTGGGCCAGACGAACCCAGTTGAATGTCGGGTTGACGTCAGCCACCAGCTCACGGCTCTCGGGGTTGTCGCGGTCATAGATGCCCCGCGAGATGCTTTCCACGTGGCCCTTGAGTACCTCTCCGCTCATCATTTGCAGATCGGCTTTGTCGCCCACGCGAATGTGCGGCAGTTTGGTTTCTTCGAAGAAGCCATACACCCAGAACGAGTTCATATCGATCACGGCCATTTTCGGGTCACCCACCCGCGCATAGTCGCCCCGGTGCACATTCAGGTTGGTCACATAACCGTCAACGGTAGCCAGCACCTTGGTGCGCTTAAGGTCGAGTTTGGCCGCATCCAATTGGGCCAGCGCATGCTGATAATCAGCCAGCGCCGAGTCCGCGATATTGCTCGCATCGTCCCGGTTCTCGCGGGAGATCACCAGGTTGTCCATGTCCGCCCGGCGATGGGCGTTAACCTTGCGCATCTCCCAGGTGGCCTTGCGTGACGCCACCAGCGATTGCGCCTGCTTGACCACGATTTCGTAGTGCTCCGGGTCGATTTCCAGCAGGACCTCACCCTTTTTGACCAACTGATTGTCTTTGACCGGGACGTTGACCACGTAGCCGTTAACGTCCGCGGCGACGTTGATGATGTCGGCCCGCACGCGACCATCTCGGGTCCACGGGGTGTTCATGTAATGTTCCCAGAGGGTTCGGCCGATCCATATCGCAAGGGCCAAAACCAGCAAGGTGGCAAGCAGGCTGAAGAACTTTTTCATCGGATCGGTCTCAACGGTAAACAGTGAGCGCCATGGCGCCAAAAAGACAAGCAAACAGGCTCAGGCGCAGCAGCGCCGGATGCCAGAAGAAGCGGTACAGGTCGTAGCCGGAAAACAACCGGTCAAAGCCCCATGCCAACCCCGCCGCGATAAAAAACATCAGGGTCATGGTGGGCATGTAGACGCCGTGGAAGGCGATTTCACGAGGCATGTTCAAGTCCTTGCGGCTGGGCGTAGGCGGCCAGCGGCGATTGCGGGTCGAGCAGTGAGGTACGAATAAAGTGCAGGTAGCTTTGCACCCGGACCAGGGCCGAGGTGTCGAAGTTGCGGGCGAACGGTTCGTCAGTGGCTTGTACCCGGGTAATCGCGTGATCCACGGCGATCAGGGCGCGCTCCAGATTGCTTTCGCTGGGGGCGATGAACAGGCGCACCAGCGCACGCCCCATCACCCGAATCGCCTGGCGCCACGGCTGCGCCTCGGCATACGCCGGGTGAACCGGCAAGATCGCCTGTTCTTTGCGCAACTCGATAATCGCGTGCCCCACTTCCAGGACCACAAACATCCAGCGCAGCAGTTCACGCTGTACCTTGGGCTGACCGGCTGCCAGGCCATACGCCTGGTGCATCAGGTCGCGGGTGCGGCTCTCAAGGCTGGAGCTCAGGCCGCGCAATTTACCGCTGATGGCGTACACCACTTGTTCACGTAAATCCTGCTCCAGACGGCTCCATAACCAGCGGCTGTTGGGCGGCAGGATGATTGCACCGGCCGCGGCACAGACCAGCATGCCCATGACCATCGCGATGTAGTCATTGATGAACTGGTACGGGTTATAGATCGTCAGGTTGTCAGGAACCGAGCCGGTGCTGAAAAAGATCAGCAAACCCAGGCCGACACCGGCGTAGTTGGCCCGCGAGGTGAGAAACGATCCGAGCATGATGACCGGCGTCAGTACCAGGCAGAGCAAGGCGAAGCCGTCGATGTGGGGCAGCACAAAGAACATTTCGACAAAGCCCACCAGCGCCCCGATAAAGGTCCCGCAAGCCATCTGAAACGCCATGCGCTTGGGGTTCGGGGTGGCCGCCGAAAGGCCCACGGTAGCGGCGGCAATCAGGGTCATGGTGGCGCCACTGGGCCAGGCGGTCATCACCCAGTAGGTGCCGAGCACTGCCAGAATGAACGACGCCCGCAGCCCTGAAGCCGCCGCCGACCACCAGTTGGTCTGCGAGATAAAGGGTTGGTCCCAGCGCTCGCGCTCATGGGTATGGTCGGCCAGCGAGGCGTGGGTCAACGCGTAACTGTGCAAATCGTCGACAAAGCGGTACAGCAGTTCATAGGCGGTGTTGAAGTCGAGAAAGTCCGATGCACTGGGTTGCGTTTCGAGGAACTTCACCCGCAGCGTACGTACCTGCTCGGGCAAGGCGGCCTTGAACCCGGCCAACTGTTCGGCCAGCACCGCAGCGTCCTTGTCGGTCAAGGAGCGGCCCGTGTAGGTGTCGAGCAAACGGGCCAACAGCTCCAGCTCCGGCTCGATGGCCGACACCACTTGCGCCACGCCCCGGCTGCGCAAACGTGCGAGCAATTGGTGCAAGGCGTTAAAGCGCGTGGTGATGGCCATGAACTCGCTGTTGAGACGGCTCAGACGGCCGCTGCGACGGCGCATGTGCGGGTCTTCGAAGACCGTTACGCTGCGCATGCCTTCAAGGCCGACACTCTCGCCAATAAAGCGCACGTTACTGGCCTCATAGGCCGCTTGAGATGACTGCCCACGCAAACCTTCGGCAACAAATCCGGCGAATACCCCAAAGCGCTGATAGAGCGCGTTGTGCATGGCCGCGCCAGCGGTCTTGGGCAGAATGGCGGCACTGATCAGGGTTGAGCACAGAATGCCCAGCGAGATTTCCAGCACGCGCCACACCGCCGCCATGAACGCGCCGTCGGGATGCGCCAGTGCCGGCAGGCCAACCATTGCCGCGGTATACCCCGCCAGGACAAAACCATAAGCACGAAAGTTGCGGCAGCGTGCGGCACCGGCCGAGCAAATACCGACCCAGATCGCCATCGCCCCCAGAAACAGCACTGTGTTTTGCGCGAACAGCGCAATCAGTGCGACGGTCACAGCCGATCCGGTCAATGTGCCCAAAAACCGGTAAAAACTTTTGGCGAACACTTGGCCGCTTTGCGGCTGCATCACGATAAAGACCGTGATCATCGCGGTGCGGGGTTGCGGCAATTCAAGACGCATGGCCAGCCACAGCGTCAAAAAGGCCGCGATCAACACTTTGAAAATATGCACCCAGGTCACGCCATCGCTGCGTGCCCAGTCAAAAAAGCCTCGGCGCCATTCCAGGGAATACAGCCAGCGTACCGGGGCGGGCAAATGGTTCATCTACAGGCTCTCAACGTTAGCCATCAGGGGTTTAAGCAGTCAGACGGACTGGCGCGTTTCAATGATCAAACAGCGCCATGATTGCCGGGGGTTTGTCCGGGACGTAGCGGTCGTCCTTGGGCACGTCGTTACCGGCGCCCAAGCCGCCGCCCAGGGCCGTGACCAGCTCGGCGTGAGCACTCAGGCGAGCGGCCTGCACCTGTTGCTGGACTTGTTGCTGACGAAACAACAGGGTCTGGGCATTGAGCACGTTGAGGTAGTCGGTCAAGCCGCGCTGGAAAGCGACCATGGCGATGTCGTAGGTTTTTTGCGCGGCGGCCACCGACTCGGCGGCGAACTCCTGCTGTTTTTCCATCGACTCGCGCTTGATCAACTGATCGGAGATCCCTTTAAGCGCCGTGATCAGCGTCTGGTTGTACTTGGCCACCGCCATGTCATAACCACCCGAGGCGGCCCCCAGCTGTGAGCGCAATCGACCACCATCAAAAATCGGCAGCGAGATCGCCGGACCAACGTTGTAGTTGAGCTTCTTGCCGGTCAGGAACTCCAGCGCCCCGCCACCAGTGGCCATGAAACCGATACTGCCCACCAGGTCGACGTTGGGGTAGAAGCCTGCATGCGCCACATCGATGCCACGTGCCTGTGCAGCGACTTCCCAGCGACTGGCCACGACGTCCGGGCGTTGCCCCAGCAATTCGGCCGGCAAGCTGGACGGCAACTTGAGCGCCGTACTCAGGGCCAGAGTCGGACGTTTGAGACGCGCCCCCTCGCCCGGGCCTTTACCGGCCAGCGCAGCCAACTGGTTACGGGTCAGGGCGATTTCTTCTTCCTGGGCGTCGATTTGACGATGAATTTCGGGCAGCGGCGCTTGCGCCTGACTGACTTCAAAATAAGTACCGATGCCGCCATCCAGACGTTTTTGCGCCAGATCGAGAATCTGCTCCTGCTGGTGCAGGGTCGATTCGATGATGTCGAGCTGGGCATAGTGCAGCGACAACTGGATGTAGGCGCGAATCACGTTGTTTTGCAATTCAAGCTGCGCCTGACGTGCCTCGGCGGCACTCATGTGTGCCATGTCCACCGCCTGCTCCGTGGTGTTGCTTTCACGACCCCACAGGTCGAGGGCAAAGCTGAAGCCCAGGGCGGCGTTGTTGTCCCAGGTGGTGGTGTTGTCCAGCGCACCGGGGCCATAGAATTGATCGGATGGCCAGTTATGGCGCTTGAGGGTCGACTCGCCATTGATCTGCAGCGATTCGGCCGACTCGGCAATACCGGCCAAGGCTTTGGCCTGACGGACGCGCGCCGCAGCCATGGCCATGCTCGGGCTGCCCTGAACGGCCATATTGATCCAGGCATCCAATTGCGGGTCGCCATAAGCGTGCCACCATTGGGCCTTGGGCCAGTTTGCGTCTTGCGCGGCGTTTTGAATCGCCTCGTCGGTGGCCAACGTATTGGCAGCCAGCATCTTGCCTTCAGGGGCGATGCCACCAAAACCGATACAGCCATTTAATGCTAACGATAAAGCCAGGACACTGAGGGCTTTAAGCTCTCTGCTGATGCGACGCGACACTGCTGCAAATTCCGTCAGGGAGGGAGGAGGCTTGAGGAATAGAAGTCTATGGCTTGGCAGGCACAACGATAAGCAGGCATAACTGTGAATCTTTATTACCATTCTCGGGATAATCCGTTGGTCGAATGCCCCGCCGGCCTGCAAACCCGGAAACTTCGTGTCACAATTTGTCGTAGCACTGGTTGTTTTGTCGTCGTCCCCCCATATCGCCCCTTGAGAGCATTCCATGGACACTTTGCAAAATATGCGCGCCTTCACCAGCGTGGCCGAAGCCGGAAGTTTCACGGCCGCCGCCGCCATGCTGGACACCACCACGGCTAACGTCTCGCGCGCGGTCTCCAACCTTGAGGCCCACCTGCAAACCCGCTTGCTCAACCGTACGACCCGACGCATTGCCCTGACTGAAGCCGGCAAACGCTATTTGCTGCGCTGTGAGCAGATTCTGGCTTACGTTGAAGAGGCAGAAGCCGAAGCCAGTGACGCCCACTCACGTCCGGCAGGCCAATTGAAAGTGCACACCATGACCGGCATCGGTCAGCATTTTGTCATCGACGCCATCGCTCGCTACCGCAAGACACACCCGGACGTGACCTTCGACCTGACGCTGGCCAACCGCGTGCCCGATCTGCTCAACGAGGGTTACGACGTCTCCATCGTGTTGGCCAGCGAGCTGCCGGACTCCGGGTTTGTGTCTCAGCGGCTGGGCATCACGTACAGCGTCGTGTGCGCCTCCCCCGACTACGTGAAAGCCAATGGCAACGCGGACAGGCCCGCTGACTTGCTCAATCATTCGTGCCTGCGCCTGGTCAGCCCGGTCATTGCCCTGGATAAATGGGTGTTCGAAGGGCCGGAAGGCCAGGAAATGGTCTTGATCAACTCATCGCCGTTTCTGGTCAACTCGGCTGACGCGATGAAAACCGCGATTACCAGCGGCATGGGTGTCGGCATCCTGCCGTTGTATGCGGCGATCGAAGGCCTGCGTAACGGCACGCTGGTACGGATGATGCCCAAGTACCGCTCGCAGGAATTGAACCTGTACGCCATCTACCCGTCGCGCCAGTACCTGGATGCGAAGATCAAAACCTGGGTCGAATACCTGCGCAGTTCCCTGCCGGACATTCTGACGGCGCACCAGAAGGAATTGACGACCTATAGCTGATGGCTGGATAGCTGGCGTGGCCCGCCGGACATTGGCGAACGGCGGTGGAGAATGTTAGCGTGCTTACATTCCCGACAGCCGACGAGTCTTGTTCAGATGAGCCTTTCTAGCGCAAAGAAAACCGTACTTGCCTTCAGCCGTGTCACGCCCGAAATGATCGAGCGCTTGCAGCAGGAATTCAATGTGATTGCTCCCAATCCCAAGCTGGGCGATATCAACGCCCAGTTTGAGGAAGCCTTGCCGCACGCCCATGGCTTGATCGGTGTCGGTCGCAAACTGGGGCGCAAGCAACTGGAAAATGCCCGGCAACTGCAAGTGGTGTCCAGCGTGTCGGTGGGTTACGACAACTACGATGTCGACTACTTCAACGAGCGTGGAATCATGCTCACCAACACCCCGGACGTGCTCACCGAAAGCACCGCCGACCTGGGTTTTGCGCTGATCATGAGCAGTGCGCGCCGGGTGGCTGAGCTGGATGCCTGGACCAAGGCCGGCCAGTGGCAAGCCAGCGTCCCGCCCGCTTTGTTTGGCAGCGATGTGTACGGCAAGACTCTGGGCATTGTCGGCATGGGCAACATCGGCGCGGCGATCGCCCGCCGGGGCCATCTGGGTTTCAACATGCCGATCCTCTACAGCGGCAACAGCCGTAAAGCCGAACTTGAGCAAAGCCTGGGCGCGCAGTTCCGCAGCCTTGACCAGCTACTGGCCGAAGCAGACTTCGTGTGCCTGGTGGTGCCCTTGAGCGAAAAAACCAGACACCTGATCAGCCATCGCGAACTGGGCCTGATGAAGTCGAGCGCGATCCTGGTGAATATTTCCCGCGGGCCGGTCGTCGACGAACCGGCCCTGATCGAAGCCCTGCAAAACGGCACGATTCGCGGCGCCGGGCTGGACGTATACGAGAAAGAACCCCTGGCTGAATCGCCACTGTTCCAGCTCAAAAACGCCGTCACCTTGCCGCACATTGGTTCGGCCACCCACGAAACCCGCGAAGCCATGGCCAACCGCGCCCTGGACAACTTGCGCAGCGCGCTGCTGGGTGAACGCCCGCAGGACCTGGTCAACCCGCAAGTCTTTAAAGGCTGACAAACCTGTAGCCGCTGCTGCCATCAAGGGCCTACGGCCCTTTTCGCAGCCTGCGGCAGCGGCTACAACAACCGCCTTGCCGCAATATGAGCCCGCCCATACATCCTGTAGCAGCGGTCGAGCCGAGCGAGGCCGCGTCCGGCTGCGCAGCAGCCGTAGTCGGCGTACCTTCAGGCAAGCTTGGCGGCCATCGGTAACGGCTTGGGTTTGCGAAACACCAGTACGTTGCCGAGCATCACCAGAACCAGCCCCGCCAACGCCGGAGAGCTCCACTGGTAGCCTTCGGCGTAGGCCGACACGTTAAGCGCCACCAAGGGGAACAGCACGGTGCAGTAAGCCGCGCGCTCCGGCCCCATGCGCCCGACCAGAGTCAGGTACGCGGTAAACCCGATCACCGAACCCGGAATCACCAAGTACAGCAACGAGCCGACATACCGGGCATTCCATTCCATATTGAACGGAATCCCGCTTAACCCGCAGTACAACGCCAGCATGCTTGCACCATAGAGCATGCCCCAGGCGTTGGTGGTCAACGGCTTGAGCCCGGCCTTCTGTTGCAGGCTCGAGAGCATGTTGCCCGCCGAAAAACACATCGTGCCAATCAGGGCCAGTCCAAGTCCCAACAGGGTTTCGGGGCTGGCGGTGTGTCCGCTCAACTCCGGCCAGAACAACAGGCCCAAACCGAGCAAGCCCAAAGCACCACCGGCCACCACATTGCGCGCAATTTTCTGCTTAAAGAAAATCCGTGCGTTCAGCGCATTCCACAACGTGGCTGTCGAAAACACCACCGCGATCAAGCCGGTCGGCACCCACTGGCTGGCGGTCAGGAAACACATGAAATTGACACAAAACAGGCACAGCCCCTGCGCCAGGCATATCAAGTGACCGCGCTTGTTCATCACCTGTAGTTTGCGGCTGAGCAACAGCAAGGCAAACAGCACCAGCGCCGCCAGACCAAAGCGATAAACAATGGAGACCGGAATCGCCACCACCCCCAATTGCAACTTGAGGGCGATCCACGTGGTGCCCCAGATCAGCACCGTCAATAAATATAGAAATAGGTTCATGACACGCTCCTGAAGATGGCCTTCAGTGTGCGGCTGTGCCCGTGGGCGTACTTGCACATTCTTGCGCTTTTGTTGGCCCGGGGCTGGCAGCCCGGACACGACGGAGTAGGATGCAACGTGTTGGAGAACAGACCATGTCCGCACTCGATACCCTGCAAGTTTTTCAAGCCCTCAACAGCTCGCCCAATTCGCGGCTGGAGCATAGCGCCGAGCTGGGTGACGGCATGGCCGCAGCCCTGTGGAGCAATCACCACGACGCCCGTGAATACCAGGCACCGACGCATCACACGCTGTCGTGTTATATCGCTGGCGGCACCGAGACCTTTCGCCGCAACAATCCCGGCAGCAAGGGCGCACCGGGCAAGCTCTGCGTATTGCCCGCCGAGCACCAGTCAGAGTGGGTCATCAACGGTGAAATCCGCCTGGCCCATGTGTACGTCAGTGCAGAACAATTCGCTTTGGGGTGTATCACCCTGCTCGACCGCGAACCGCGCACCCTGCAATTGCGCGAGAGCACGTTTCTTGATGACCCGGAGCAAACCCGGCGCTTTCATCAATTGATCCGGATGAACTGGAATGAGCCCGGCGAACGCCTGCTTACCAGCAGCCTGGCCGGTGCCCTGCTCGATCATGCACTGCTGAGCCAAATTGGACGCCGCGAAGGGCTGCAACTCAAGGGCGGATTGGCAGCCCATCAACGCCGGCTACTGGTGGAGACCATTGAACACCACCTGGGCGAGCCCTTGAGCATCGGCCAATTAGCCGCGCAATGTGCGTTGTCGCCCTACCACTTTGCCCGCATGTTTCGCGAAAGCTTCGGCGTGCCGCCCCATCAATACCTGCTGGCACGGCGCCTGGCCCGGGCCCGCGACCTGTTGCGCCACTCATCCCTGGCCCTGGGCGATGTGGCGCTGGCGTGCGGTTTCGCCAGCGCCAGCCACTTCGCCAACCGCTTCAAGCAACACCTGGGCGGCACGCCGGGTGAATACCGGACGGCATTCAGGTAACGCGCTTAAAACGCCAGCGTGCTGGAGAACGTCATCTGGCGCGAGTCGCCGATGGAAACGAACATGCGGCTCGCGGCCGAGGTGTAGTAAGTCCGGTCGAAGAGGTTTTTGACGTTGAACTGAAACGTTACCTTCTGCCCTTCGATGCGGGTGTCGTAGGTGGCGAACGCATCGGCCACGGTGTAGGCCGGCAGATCGAAATCGTTCAGCGCATCACCGGCCCGCTCGCCCACGTAACGTGCGCCCGCCCCCACCCGTAACGTGTCGCCACCCACGATATTGCCGAAGTCATACACCGCCGACAGCGAACCGCTGTTTTTCGCCACGTTCTGCAAATGCATGCCTTGGTAGGTCGTGTCTTTGGTCACTTCAGCATCGGTATAGGCATAGCTGCCGATCACGCTCCACTGATCGCTCAACTGACCGCTGACATCCAGTTCGAGGCCCCGTGACCGGACCTCGCCCGCCGCCGAATACACCGTTTCATCATCCACCGTCGATGACACCAGGACATTGCGTTTTTTGATATCGAACAGGGCCACGGTGCCGGTAATGCGCCCCGGAATATCCAGTTTCGCGCCCAGTTCCCAGGACTTGGCCTGCTCGGGCGCGATGGATGAGTCCAGCACCACGCCACCGCTCAACGGGGCGATGGTGGAGTTGGGCTTGAACGATTCGGTGTAGCTGCCATAGAACGACAACTCGTCGGTGTAGCGGTACACCAGACCGGCACGCGGGACCCACTTGACGCCATGGGTGTCGGTGTTGGCGGTGAACGGTATGCCTTTGCCGGCCAGTTGGTCGTACTTCTGGAAGCGGGCACCCGCCACCAGAATCCACTGGTCGGTGAGATGAATGGAATCCTGCATGAATAACGAGTCGCTGCGCAGTAAGTCGGTTTGATTGCTGTCACTGGCGCTGACCGTGGTGCCGGCAACTTCCTGGCCATACTCCGGATTTTCGTAATCGAAGATGGACTGGCTATTCTGGCGGATCAACTCGGCGCGGTGGATTTTGCGGTACTCGTCATCCACGCCAAACACCAGGTCATGTTGCATGCCCGCAGCGTTCACCTTGCCTTGCAGACTGACGGTGGTGAACCGGTCAGTGGAAATGGCGCCCTGGGTGCCGTCCATTTTTCGGGTCAGTGTGCCCGTGGCCGGATTGACTGCGGTAACACGCACCTGGCTGGCATCGTAGGTTTCGCGGTTCCAGCTGTAACCGAAGTGGGCTTTCCAGTCGTCGTTGAGGTCGTGATCGACTTCCAGTCGGTACAGGTCCGAACGCCCTTCCATGTTATTGAACGGTTCATCGAGGCGCCGCGTGGCCGGGATATCCAGCGGGTGATTGGTCGCCGGATTGATTGCGGTGCCTCGGTCAAAGGGCGATAGAAATTCGCGGTGTTCATAGGCCAGCAACACTTGAGTATTGTCGCCATACCAGGCCAGCGACGGTGCAATCAGCGTCTCGCGATGGGTGCCGAAATTGCGCCAGTAGTCTTCGTCTTCATGGTCAATGATCATCCGGTAAGCCAATCCCGAATCCCCCAGCGGGCCCGTGCTGTCCAGGCTGGCGCCACTGCCGTTTTTACCGGAACCATAAGTGGAGCCGCGCACGGTCAGCGCGTTGTATTGCTCCAGCTGTGGTTTTTTGCTGACCACATTGACCACCCCGCCCGGGTCCTGGATGCCGTACAGCAACGAGGCCGGTCCCTTGAGGACTTCGACGCGTTCGGTCGCAGCCCCCAGTGCCCGACCCTGCACCAGCGGCATGCCATCGCGCATGATCGAGCCGTCACGGTTGTCGCCAAAACCGCGCTTCATCACCGAATCCTGCGTACTGCCCAGCGTGTTGCCCTGGGTGATACCACTGACGTTGTTAAGCGCGTCATCCAGATTACGGGGCGCCTGATCGCGAATCACCTGGGCGGCGACCACGTTGATGGTCTGCGGCGTTTCCATCGACGAGCCAGTGCCGCGCATCACCGAAGTGGTGGCGGGAGGCTGATAGCCGGTGTCGGCGGGTGCCATCGAAGTAATGCTGGTGGTGCCGAGGTTCAGCGCACCTGCGGTGGGCTGAGGCTCCAGGGCAAAGGTGCGGGGATCGGTACGACGCGCATTGAAACCCGACTGCGCGAGCATCTGCTGCAAGGCCTGTTCGGCACTCATGCGGCCCTTGATGGCCGGCGCTTGCAGACCATAAGGCGCTTCGTCGGTATAGACCACGCTGAGGCCGGTCAAGCGGCTGAAATCATTCAAGGCCCGGGGCAAAGGTTCGGCAGGCAGGTCGAAATCAAACTGAGCGCCAGGCTGCTGTTGCGAGACCCCGGCTGCCATCGCCACACACACCGGCGTTAACGCCAGCCCCGCCATCACCAGCGCAGAAGCCCCAAGCCACTGTTTTGCTGAACCGCCTGCCACTGACATTACCCTGGACTTCATGCTCATGACCTGTGTGTCGACCCGTTAGGGAATGCGAACTTTTCGCATTTTCAAGCACTACACGGATCTGCCCGGGGTCTACCTCACTGCGCCGTGAAAAATAATTTCAGAGCGTGCTCAACGCAACACGATCAGCCGACCCAACACCTGATGCTGCTCAAACCCGAGCACACCCTGCAAGGAATCGAGCACCGCTTGCGGGTCCTGGCTGGGGAAGCTGCCGCTGATGCGCCGCGCACCCAACTGGCTATTGAGCAACACAATCTGCCCCGGGTAATACCGCTTGAGGTCTGCCACGACCTCGGCCAGCGGCGTCCTGGAGTACGTCAGCCAGCCTGTGCGCCAGGCCGACCGTGCCCGGCTGTCGACCTGATGCACGGCATCGCTCGCACCAGCGTCATACGCCACTTGCTGATCGGCTGTGAGAATCTGCTGTGGCGCATCCTTGCCCGCCTTCACCCCGACCCGTCCAGACACCACCGTGACCTGAGCGCCCTGCGGTTGCAGGCGCACTTCGAATTCCGTCCCCAGAACCCGCGCTTCGCCCTCACGGGCCTCGACCACAAAGGGTTTACCGGTGCGGGACACCTGAAAGAAAGCCACGCCACGACGCAACTGGACATGCCGCTCGCCGCCACTGAAGTCCACGGCAATGGCGCTGTCGGCGTCGAGGGTCACCCGGGATTGATCGGCCAGGGTCACCGTGCGGACTTGCCCCGGTGCGCTGACATAATCGGCGCCCAGGTCATCCATCCAGCGCGCCGGTTGCCAGCCGCCGAACACCCCGATCATCAACAGCAGGCTGGCGGCCATCGCCAACCCGCCGGACCAGCGCTTGAGGCGGCGGTAGCGGGGAACGTCCATCGCCGACAAGTAGCGCCGCATCGCCAGCGCCTCCTCATCAGCCAGCGTACTGCCCGCCACTTCGCTCAACTCCCATACAACCTGCGCCTGAGCATAGGCCTCGGCATGCGCAGGATCGGCCTTCAGCCAACGGCTGAAGGTGGCCTGGTCGCCACTGTCGGGCTGATCGTGCAACACGCTGAGCCAGGCCAGAGCTGTACGCTCCTGCTCAGGAGTGACGTGGATACTTGAACGAGTGATCACGGCGCAGTCCCTGATGGCGGTTCACGCAAACTGGCCTTGCAGGCCTCGAGGGCGCGCATCATATGTTTTTCAACCGCACTTTGGGACACGCCCATGACGTTGGCGATATCGGCATACGTTCGGCCGTGAATCCGGTTGAGCAAAAATATATGCCGGGTGCGCTCGGGCAAACGACGCAAGGCGGCCTCGACCTGACGCAAATCATTACCGGCTTCCAGTGCCGCCTGGGGCTCACAGCCCCGGGCATCCGGCTCAGGTTGCCAGTGCTGGTTGACCCGCCCGCGTGAGCCTTCGCTGCGCAAATGATCGATCGCGATATTCCCCGCACAGCGCAGCAAATACGTACCCAGCTCTTCGACCTGCACCAGGGGACGGCGCCAAAAACGCAGAAACAGATCCTGCACCAGGTCGGCAGCCGTTGCCCGGCATCCCACGCGACGGCTTACCAACGCTTCCATTTGCGGACGTTGGGATAAAAACACCTGCAGGAAATGCGCACGTCCATGGCGCGTTTCACTGCCAGGGCCGTCCTCGGGTTCAGGTGGGGTCATGGGCGTCGGGAGAAGGTCAAAAAGGAAGGCGATACTAATGATAAATATTCTCATAAGCAAAATGAGATGACGGACTGCAGACACTCATTGATCAGCGGAGATTGCTCTATGCAATCACCCACCCCTACAGCGCAAACAATTCTCGTTCTCTAGCACATTATCAACCTGGCCAAGGCAAATACATCGGCGAGCCTCGTACCCTGTGCGTCCAGCCCTCAGTCGCATTTTGATATAAACCAGCCAAAGCCCGCACCTGCGGGCTGTTCTTCCTGCCAAAGGCTGACGCCGGTCACTGCGCGCGATTGATCGCAAAAATAGTGCTTGAAATATTTGTTCATCGGCCCAAACACTGTAACTGAGCGATGACGATGAACCTTTGAACACTCGAGGCCGTCAGACCTCACACGAGCACGCTTATATAAGGGAAGAATTATGCAAATTAACGTCTTTTCCGATAAACATATCGACAGTGACGAACGTCTCCAGGGATGGGTTAAAGCAACTGTTGAAGTTACGCTCGAACGCCATCTGGAGGACCTGACCCGCGTCGAGGTCCATCTGAGTGATGAAAATGGCGGCAAGTCCGGTCCTAAAGACAAACGCTGCAAAATGGAGGCACGACCTAAAGGTCATCAACCGATTTCCGTATCCCACGATGCTGACTCACTGACTCAAGCCGTCGAGGGTGCAACTACCAAACTGGAACACGCACTGGAGCACTTGTTCGGCAAGCTTCGTGGCAAACGCTCCGTGACCCTCGCCCCGGAAGGGTTTGAAGAGCACGAAGCCAAGCAGAGCGCTGACGCGCTACTGGAAGAAGAGTTTCTGGAGAAAGAAAAAGAACTCGAGCTCAATAGCTGATCCAGCGTTCAGGACGCACTAAAAAAGGGCGGGCTTACTTCGGTAAGCCCGCCCTTTTTTGTACGACTCTTACGGGTTACAGCTCGCCCTTCTCCACTTCAGGATGCTCGCCGGAGCCGGCACCGGTCTTGCGGTGCGGGTTCTCGATCTTCACCGAGGGGAACTGTGAAGATGCATAGCGCACCACCAGGATGGCCACCGCCAGCAACAAGATCGCCCCGGTCAGATACACAACCCCCATGTCTGGCGGATTGTGATGCGATACGTTGGAAATCAGCAAACGGGTCAGCGCTGTGATCGCCACATAAATCAAAAAACGTACGGGCATGTGGTTGGTCTTGAAATAAATCCCGACCATGGCGCCCAGTTCGAGGTAGATAAACAGCAGCAGGATGTCATCGATAGAGATGTTGCCCTTCTCCACCATCTGCAGAAATTCCATCACCGCCGCCCACGCCGTCACGGCGCCAATGGCGAACAACGCCAGGTAATGGAAGGTTTCGACAAACAGATTCCCCATCGACTCTGCCAGTTCATGAACCTGACCACGTAGCTTTTCAGCTTTGTTAACTTTCACGATGCAGCTCCTTGAATCGACTCAAACGGATCATCCGCGTTGCACATGACGCTTTCTGCATGCAGAAAAAAGGCCAGTAGCAGCAGATAAGATGATGGCCGACAGGGATTAGACACGTTGAGTACGCGCTGCGGGCCGTCAATTGCAGCTAGAGTAAAAAAGCCGCTATTCAAATCCCGGCGATTGGCTTATCCTTTTAGCTGTATATAAATACAGTAATCGCAAGACAATTTATCGTGAAGGCATATGAGGTGGTAAATGGCCGTCGAAGTGGTATACCGCAGCAGCCGAGATCTGGAGCGTTTGTTCATGGATAAAGCCGAAGCTGACCGTCATGACAAAATGCTGGAGCTGGCCGAACTGCTGGCTGAAGTGTTGCAAAAGGCTGTGCCGTCCCTGAGCGAGCAGCAAGTAGAAGAAGCCGGTATCTACATGGCGAAAAATCGCGATGTCTTTGCCAAGGCCTTCAAGAGCCAGCCGGACGCCCTGTCCGAGTTGCTGGTCGAGAGCGAGTAAATATCCCGCAGAAGGTGGGTTCCCCTTAACCCGTCCCTTCTGCTGCCGGATACAGCAGACTCTGCGCCAGCTCATCCGACACCCTTGCCGGGGAGCGTTTTTCGGCCTGTGCGTGAGCATAGATCCCGGCCAGACGCTGGCTGATGCGTCGCAACTGCAAATTGATTGCCTCGGGCTGAGCCCCTTCATGGGTCAGGGCCAGGTAAATCAGTCCGCCTGAATTGATCACATAGTCGGGCGCATACAAAATTCCACGGCGCTCGAGTTGATCGGCCACTTGCAGGTTGGTCAGCTGATTATTCGCACACCCGGCCACGGCGGCGCAGCGCAATTGCGCCACGCTGTGCCAGTTAAGCACGCCGCCTAACCCGCAGGGCGCCAGAATGTCGCAAGGCGTGCTGAGCAACGCCTCGCAGGCCACCGGGTGAGCACCCAGTTGTTCCATCGCCAGGCGAACCTTGCCCGGATCAGTGTCGCTGACCAGCAACTCTGCGCCTGCCGCATGCAGCTGCTCGGCCAATGCATACCCGACCTTGCCCAGCCCCTGAACCGCGACACGCAACCCCTCGAGGTTATCACTGCCCAAACGCCATGACGCTGAACTGCGGATTCCGGCAAAGACCCCCATTGCCGCATGGGGCGAAGGATCCCCCGCATCCGTGGTGCTGGTGACGTGTTGGGTGTGCTGAGCAATGCAGTCCATGTCGGCTGTCGAGGTGCCGCTGTCAATGGCCGTGATATAGCGGCCCGCGAGTTGCTCGACGCAACGGCCAAAGGCTTCAAACAATGCCGCTCTGCTCTCCACGTGCGCCGCACGCACAATCACCGCCTGCCCACCGCCAAACGCCAGCCCGGCCAATGCAGCCTTGTAGCTCATGTCTTGCGCCAGGCGGACGGCATCGTTCAGCGCGCTTTCATCATTGGGATAAGCCAGGTAGCGGCAACCGCCCAATGCCGGACCAAGACGACTGCTATGAACAGCAATCACCGCCTTGAGCCCGGTAACAGGGTCGACGCTGAGGTGAAGCGACTCGATATGAGCGCTTTGCATGAGAGCAAACATAATGACCTGGCCCTCGAACAGTTACGGGTAACGCCAGTATAGGTGGCGTCCGAAAAACCGTTGAAGTGCGCAAGCATAAGATCGAGGTATATGTGCGATTAAAGACATATCGGCTCAACAACCTGCGCGAACGAGGCTGCATGGCTTTTGGAGGAGACAGCTCCGTCGTTCGTGAGCGCTGACGAACGACGGAGCGGCGATACCCGAATACCCCGCGCTAGACACTTGCCGCAGGCGGCGTATCGGGCTGCTGCGCCGGATGAGCCTTAATGAAGGCCGGGTGATTTTGCGCCAGTGCCAGCACCCGGCCAATGCGCGGGTATGACGCCAGCGACACCTTGAAACGCTCCGCGGCGTAGAGCTGCGGAATCAAGTAAACATCTGCCAGCCCCGGCTCGGCACCAAAGCAGTAACCGCTGTCACCAATCAATTGCTCAACAGCCGTCAACCCTTGGCTGATCCAGTGATTGATCCATTGCACCACCTGCTCTTCATCCTGCCCGAGTTGCCGCAGCCGGTTGAGCACACTGACGTTGTGCAACGGGTGGATATCGCAGGCGATCAAAGCCGCCACTGCCCGTTCATGGGCCCGGGTGGTGAGGTCTTTGGACAGCAGCGGTGATTGTGGATAACGCTCTTCGAGGTATTCGATAATGGCCGGTGATTGCGTCAACACCTCACCGTCATCGGTGCGCAAGGCCGGCACGCGACCTTGCGGGTTGATCGCCAGATACGCCGGCTGGCGGTGTTCGCCGCCCTCGGCGGCAATCAGGTTGATCGCCAGCGCGCGGTAATCGAGGCCCTTGAGGGCCAACGCAATACGCACCCGATACGACGATGTTGAACGGTAGTAGGTGAAGAGATCCATGATCCGTTCCTTTTAGCGCGCCGCGATGACCTTGCCCCGGCACTCGCCAAATCCGATGGAGGCATAGCCTTCACGGATGCAGCGTGCGCGCAGGATGATTTCGTCGCCGTCTTCGAGGAATTTGCGAACCTCACCCGACGCCAGCTCGACCGGTAGTTTGCCGCCCTCGGTAATCTCCAGCAGGCTGCCCAGTTGCGAACGATCCGGGCCGGACAAGGTGCCCGAGCCGAACAGGTCACCAGACTGCAATTGGCAACCATTGACGCTGTGATGCGCCACCAGTTGCGCAGCTGTCCAGTACATGTTCAGGCTGTTGCTCAGGCCAAGTCGATGGGCAGGCAGGTTTTGTTCACGCATTGATTCGGTGAGAAGCAGTACTTCAAGCTCGATGTCCAGCGCCCCTTTGGCCTGATCCTGGGGGTCGAGCAAGTACGCCAACGGTTGCGGATCACCTTCAGGACGGGCCGGCTGCGCACGACGGAATGGCTCCAGCGCTTCGGCAGTCACCACCCACGGCGAAATGCTGGTAATAAAACTTTTGGACAGAAACGGGCCAAGCGGCTGGTATTCCCATGCCTGAATATCCCGGGCCGACCAATCGTTGAGCAGACAGAAACCGGCGATGTGGTCGCCCGCTTCACTGACCGGAATCGGGTCGCCCATCTCGTTGCCCTGGCCGATCCAGATCCCCAGTTCCAGCTCGTAGTCCAGGCGTGCGCATGGGCCGAACGCGGGCTCGGTCTGGCCCGCCGGCAAGGTCTGCCCCTTGGGACGGCGCACGTCCGCGCCGGACGCGCGAATGGTCGAGGCGCGGCCGTGGTAGCCAATCGGCACGTATTTGTAATTGGACAGCAACGGATTATCAGGGCGAAACAGTTTGCCAACGTTTTTAGCGTGTTCGATACCCACGTAAAAGTCGGTGTAGTCGCCGATTTTTGCCGGTACCTGCAGTTCGCAATCCGCCGCCAGCGGCAGCAGCCTGGCACCTTGGGCTTCGATCTTGCCGCGCAAAGTGCTGCCTTCACTCAGCAACTCGAGCAAACGCTCACGCAAAGCCACCCGGGCACTGCGCCCCAAGGCGAAGAACGCATTCAGCACCCCGCCCATAGTGGCCTCTACCGCCACTTTGGCCTGCCCTTCAAACAAGCCGGCCGCCAAGCCCGCCTCAAGGTCGAAGATGTGTTCGCCGATCGCAACACCACTGCGTGGAGCCGAGCCGTTCAGGCTGAAGATGCCCATCGGCAGGTTTTGCAAAGGAAAATCGCGGTGGCCGTTAGCCGAGGCGATCCAGCTTTGGGTGAGAGTGGACAGGGTCATGGCTTATCTCCGATTCGGGGTGAAGGTTGCGGGCAGCGAGGCCCAGCAAGCGTCGTAACTGGATTGCAATTGCGGGCACTCGAGGGCAAACCGGCTGGGGCGCAACACTTGGCTGGTTTCAAACATAAAGGCCATGGTGTTATCGATTTTGCTCGGTTGCAGCTCGGCCGCAATGGCTTTGGTGCAGGTTTCGCCGTCCGGGCCATGGGCGCTCATGCAGCTGTGCAGCGATGCACCGCCCGGCAAGAAGCCTTCGGCCTTGGCGTCGTAACTGCCCTGGATCAGGCCCATGTATTCGTTCATCAAGTTGCGATGGAACCACGGTGGCCTGAAGGTTTTTTCTGCCACCATCCAGCGCGGCGGGAAAATGACGAAGTCCAGGTTAGCCAACCCCGGCACGCTGGTTGGCGAAGTCAGTACGGTAAAGATCGATGGGTCGGGGTGGTCGAAGCTGACGGTACCGATGGTGTTGAAACGTCGCAGGTCATATTTGTAAGGCACGTTATTACCGTGCCACGCCACGACGTTCAAGGGCGAATGATCCAGCTCGCAACCCCAGAGTTCACCCAGAAACTTTTGCACCAGCACGGTGTTGCTCCGGTCGTCCTCGTAGTGGGCCACCGGGCTCAAAAAATCACGCGGATTGGCCAGGCCATTGCTGCCAATCGGCCCCAGATCCGGTAAGCGCAGCGCAGCACCGTGGTTTTCGGCAACGTAGCCTCGAGCCTGCGCATCCAGCAATTCGACACGAAACTTGAGGCCGCGCGGGATCACGGCGATTTCCAAAGGCTCCAGCTCCAGCACACCCAGCTCGGTGCAAATGCGCAAACGGCCCTGCTCGGGGACGAGCAACAATTCGCCATCGGCATTGAAAAAGACACGCTGCATGGAGGTGTTGGCGCAGTAGTTGTAGATGCTGATGCCGGAAGGCTTTTGCGCCCCGCTGTTGGCAACCATGCCGATCAACCCGTCGATGAAATCCGTGGGCTCATCAGGAATGGACAACGGGTTCCAGCGCAAACGGTTAGGCGTGACCGGGCCTAACGGGCCACCGGCCAGTTGCCGCTCCAGCTTGATAAATGCCGGATGCTTGGCCGACGGCTGAATGCGGTACATCCAGGTACGGCGTGCTTCGCTGCGCGCCATGGTGAAGGCCGTGCCGGAAAACAATTCGGCGTACAGGCCATAAGGCACTTTTTGCGGGGAGTTCTGGCCGACCGGCAAAGCGCCCGGTAATGCTTCACTGCTGAATTCGTTGCCAAATCCGGATTGATAGACGGGAGTTGGCAAAGGCGAGTCGAGGTTCATGGAGCCTCCAGAGTGGAGAAGGCAGATGACAGCGCCATGCCCTGAATCAGCCTGCGCGTCGCTGCATTATTTTTATCGTAATTCAATTACGCATAACGTAATTTGATTGGTATTAAGCGTCAAGCTATAAAGACGCCCATTCGTCCCGAGATCCCAGAGCCTCCATGGAAAAGCCCCGCAGCAGCAACGACAGCACCGGCAAGCAAAAAGTGCGTTCCGCCGAGGTCGGTACGGACATCCTCAAAGCGTTGGCCGAGTTATCACCCTCGACCTCGCTCTCGCGGTTGGCCGAGCACGTGCAAATGCCTGCCAGCAAGGTGCACCGCTATTTACAGGCGCTGATTGCCAGTGGTTTTGCTGAACAAAATATCGCCACCAACCATTACGGCCTGGGTCGCGAGGCATTGCGTGTGGGCTTGGCCGCACTGAGCAGCATGGACGTCCTCAAAGTCGCCGCCTTGCCCCTGGCAGAGTTGCGCGATGACCTGAACGAAACCTGCTTTTTGGCGGTGTGGGGGAATCAGGGGGCGACCGTGGTGCATATCGAGCCGGCAGTACGGGCGATTACCGTGGTCACTCAATTGGGTTCGGTGCTACCGCTCCTGAGTTCATCCACCGGACTGGTGTTCAACGCCTTTCTACCCGACCGCGAAACCGCAGAGTTGCGCGAGCAGGAGTTGGCACACGATCAGATTCATCCTTTGGCGAAAGCCGAGGATTACGCCGCATTACGCGAGCAAATTCGCCAACGCGGTTTGCATTTCGTACACGGTTTATTGATGCCGGGCGTGGATGCGTTGTCCGCCCCCGTGTTCAGCGCCACCGGGCAAGTAGCCGGGGTGCTGACCGTGGTCGGCCCGACGTCGCTGTTCCACGCTGACGAAAACGGGCCCGCAGCCAAACGGTTATTGGCCGCGAGCCAGGCCATCAGCTGGCGCATGGGTTATCAGCCAGGCTGACAACCCGCGGGATCATAGATCCCACTTGTATCTGGATTCGTCCAGCAAGTGCTGGATCATTTTTTCGACGTCATACAAAGACAGCGTGTGGATCCGGTAAGTGTCTTCGAACGTCCACGGCTTGGCATACACGCCTGAAAGGCTTTGGTTATAGGTCGGTGCCACCCCGCGTTCAAGGCTGTCGGTACCAATATCGACCAGTGATTGAGTAAAGGTAAGCTTGGGGTCTACCACCGCATGAACCGTGTTGACGTATACATCGTCACATAACATCCCCGATGGCTTGAGCTGCTCGTTCAAGAAGGCTCGTACGCGTTTGGCGTATGAAGCGATGTCATTCGACGTGATGATGCGTGGACTTGAGGGGAGGTCTTTCGGGTCAATCATTGCACTACTCCTGTTACTGCTCCCTGCCTATCAAAGCCTCATGCTGTGATTAAGTCTGCAGTGAACAACCTGGTGAGTGCGCATTACACCCCGTGCTCGCGCCTGGTGCGCGGTACAAGATTATCGCGTGACATCCGTCCCTGAACGCCCACGCCAGAGACCGCCTCGGTCCTATAGGACTGTTGCCGAAAACGTAACAGAGATTGTCGCAAAGCAGGCTTACTCCGACACGGCCAAGCTTTTATTCTGGATGCATCTCCAGAGCGATGAAGTCGCTCTGCTACTCTCTTTAAGTGCTTGGCCTTTAGCGGCCAGTCGCCCCCCCGATTTACCCTGACGTTGATTTGTAGCTCCTTGATGAACGTCTTCTTTGGCCGCTGTTCTACAGCGGCCTTTTTTATGCCTGTTATTGGCGAGCCTTGCGTTTACGAGACGCTACAACACCCCCACGCAGGCTGCGCCAAGGAAACCCCAAAACCTGTAGCAGCAGTCGAGCGCAGTGAGGCCGCGTCCGGGTCTGCGCTGAATGGATAGTTACGACGGCTACGCCGCCGGACGCGGCCTCGTTCTACTCGTCCGCTGCTACAAACGGCCTTTGTAGCCGCTGCCGCAGGCTGCGCCAAGGACACCCAAAGTCCGCAGCGCGGCCGCGTCCGGGTCTGCGCTGAATGGATAGTTACGACGGCTATGCCGCCGGACGCGGCCTCGTTCTACTCGTCCGCGGCTACAAACGGCCTTTGTAGCCGCTGCCGCAGGCTGCGCCAAGGACACCCAAAATCCGCAGAGCGGCCGCGGTTTAAAAGATGCTTGTCAGCAACGGTGCGGCAAACAGGTTGAGAATACCGGTCAGTACCATCACCAGGCCTGCGACCGAGCCTTCTTCGCTACCCACCTCTCGGGCACGGCTAACACCTGCTCCGTGGGCTCCAATACCGAACAACGCACCGCGGGCCAGACTGCTGCGCAGTGGCAACCACTTGAGCAGAAGACCGCCCAGCAGCGCACCCAATACACCGGTGAACATCACAAATACGGCGGTGAGTTCTGGTACCCCGCCCAAGTCCTGGGCCAGGGGCATGGCAAACGGTGTGGTGATGGAACGGGGCACCAGTGACATCGTTAATGAGGTATCGAGGGCCAATGCCCGGGCCAGCCAGAATGAGCTGCCAATGGAGGCTGCGCTACCCGCCAGCATCCCCAGCAACAAGGCCCCCCAGTGCCGGGCCAACAGCTGACGCTGTTGCCAGATAGGTACTGCAAAGGCCACGGTCACCGGCCCCAGTACCAGCATGAGCCAATGGGTGTTGCTCGCGTATTCGGAGTACGCGGTATGCAATGGCACCGCGACAGCGAGCAACAAGGCCGGGACCAATATCAGCGGTGATAGCCAATAGCGTCCGGTGCGGCCATACAGCCAGCGGCTCAGGCCATACGTAAGCAGGGTGAATATCAGCCAGAACATCGGCATCACCTCAAACTTCATGGCGCATCCTCCATCGGCACACAGCCTCCACGGTAAACGCGGTAACCACCATGACCAGCAAGGTACTGACACCGATCACCAGCAGGATGCGCCAGCCTTCATCGCGCACAAGTACGCCGTAGTCGAGCAAACTCATCAACGCAGGAATAAAGAACAGCAGCATTTCAGCCATCAATACGCCCGCCCCCAGTTGCAGGGTCGCGGGCTTGATCCAGCCCAGGGCAAAACCCAGTAACAGCAGCGCCATGCCGACCACACCACCGGGTATGGGCAAATGCCACACGCTCGCGAGTTGGCACCCGAGCAAGTAGATGGCGAGCAGTACGGCCAATTCGCTGACCAGCCGACCCAAGCGTTTTACATCAAAGCGTTTCATGTTGTTTCCATTCCAGACTGGGCTTCAGTGTAAAGAGCCCCCTTCCATCCCTAAAACGAATTGTTAGACTGGCAACCATTCCAAAGTGGAATCACGGTCATGGAATTCAAGCAGCTACGAACATTTGTCGAGGTCGCACATCAGGGTGGTTTCACTCAGGCAGCGCACACTCTGCATATCAGCCAGTCAGCGGTAAGCAAACAGGTCGCTCAGCTTGAGCACAGCCTCGCCACGCCTTTGTTCGATCGACTGGGTTCCCATGTACGCCTGACGGCGGCAGGTAATGTGGTGCTGCAACGTGCTGAAAGCATGCTGCGTTTGCACAGGGAGTTACTGAGTGAGCTTGATGATTTGAGCCATTTGACACGCGGCGAGCTGACGCTGGGGTTGCCATTGCTGGGCAGTGATGCCCTGTTCGCCAGATTGTTTGCCGAATACCGGCGGCGCTACCCGAATATTCAGGTGCAGTTACTTGAGGGGGGCAGCTTGAATATTGAGCAGGCGGTATTGAGCGGCGAAGTGGAACTGGGCGGCAGTCTGACCCCCAAAAACCCGGCCTTCGCTTACCAGCCGTTCTGCGATGAACCGCTTGACGCTTTACTGCCCGCCGACCATCCCTTGGCAGAAGACGGCAGCGTGCGCCTGGAGCAATTGGCCGACACCCCTTTTTTACTCTATCAACGCAGCTTTGTACTCAACGACCGCTTGCTGCAAGCCTGTCAGCAAGTTGGCTTTACACCCAAAGAAGGCGGCCGCAGTGGCCAGGCGGATTTTCTGGTGGCGCTGGTGGCCGCCGGGCAAGGGGTTGTCTTGTTGCCAAGCGTGGTTGCACGCGGCCTGGTACGCCCCGGCGTCGTGCGGTTGAAGCTGGTTGCACCCGACTATTTACGCTGGGATATCGCGTTTATCTGGCGAGACGGGGCGTATTTGTCACGGGCAGCTCAAGCCTGGCTTGAGCTGCTGCGTGAACACCCGGTTACTGGGTCAGTGCTTTGATCAAGTCTGCCAGCCAAGGCTCGGCATCACTTTCTGGGGTGACGCTCTCGCTGGAGTCCAGACGGAGCATAGGCAGCACTTCATTCACTCCCAGCTCGGCGAACAACTCGCGCATTTGCTCGCCCCCGCCGCAGAAGGTATCGCCATAACTCGAATCGCCCAGCCCCATCACCGCACCCGGCAAACCACGCAAGGCAGCCGGTAACTGGTCACGCAGGGCGCTGTAGAGCGGGATCAGATTGTCCGGCAGCTCGCCCATGCCCGTGGTAGAGGTCACGGCCAAAATGGCTTCTGGCGCAAACGCCAGAACCTCGTCCAGGGTTGCACGCGGGTTGAGCATGACCTCAAACCCTGCCTCGGCAAGCAGTTGCCTGGCATGACGAGCGACTTCTTCAGCGGTGCCGTACACCGAGCCGGAAAGAATGGCGACTTTCATCAATCTGATCCTGTAACTGTCTAAAAGGTCTGGATGTTAACAGGTGAGGCAGCGCTTCGGGGATGGCAACTGGACGGCTCGCAGCCATGCCCTAGAATAGGCCTATTTGCCCGCCAGTCAGGAGCGACTACCGATGATCAATGCCCGTTTACTGCAACGCATGATAGACGCGACCCAGGACGGCATTGTGATCGCCGAACAGGAAGGCGAAGACAACATCCTTATTTATGTGAACGCTGCTTTTGAAGCACTCACCGGCTACAGTCGCGATGACATTCTTTATCAGGACTGCCGCTTCCTGCAGTCAGGCGATCGTGATCAGCCGGCGCTGGCGCTCATCCGCAAAGCCATCGCCAGTAGACAACCGGTCCGCCAGGTACTGCGCAACTACCGCAAGGATGGTTCTCACTTCTGGAATGAGTTGTCGATCACCCCGGTATTCAACGAAAGCGATCAACTGACTTACTTTATTGGCGTGCAAAAGGATGTCACCCCTCAGGTAAAAGCCGAGATGCGGGTGGCCCAGTTAGAAGCCCAACTCAGCGCGGTACAGGCAGAGCTGGAAGCACTGAAGGCGACGAGCGGTTATAACAAAACGTAAAAATCGCGGTCTGTACCTACCACTACAGACCCTTTTTTCGAGCCCCTCATGCCACACGATGCTCTTTTGACCCAGGAAGAGCTGGATTTCATCCAGTCGATGCATCACAACCCTCTGTCGAATACAGGGGAAGCATCGTCAAGCCTGGTGGTCAACGGGGTCTCTCAAATACGCGATTTGCTGACACGTTTGGCAGCTCATGAGCACGTCACGATCCACGCTCATATTGCCAATCAGCACATGAGTTTTCCGCTGCGTCTGGTCGAAGACGAATTCCATACCCAGCACCTGGAGCTGGGAACACCCAGCATCTTCGAAGACGGTCCCAAGGCCCGGCCGTGGCGCATGACGTTGCCAGAACCGGTCCCACTGGAAAACATTCGTGGCAAGCCCGGACATTTATGGATCACCGAAATGTCGTTCAAGGGGCTATTGGTTGAAGTGCGTAACGACGCCCGCCCGCCTCGCCAGTTTTCGCAGTGGTTCAGCCCCGGCGGCCAAGAGCGCATAGCCCTGCGTGGCACCCTGGAACGCAAGACTGAACTGGGCTTATACGCCTATCGCCTGAGCCAGCATGACCACGACGAAACCGAACGGTTGCGCCAGTTCATCCTGCATCGGCATCGCCTGGCACACCCCGAACTGCACGCCAGCACTCAACCCTTGAGGTCAGCGTCAAGCCGTTGATTCATCAGCCCGGCGTCACTGCCCAAACAGCCAATGGATGAACCTGCCAACGCTTCCTGGGCAACATTGGCTGCCTCACCCGCCAGCAATAATGAACAGTTCAAGGTGTTTGCCAGACGCAGCAGCCGTCGAACATGCGCAGTGCTCAACGCTTGGTTGGCAAACAGCACCACGGCCTGAGGCTTCAACTTCTCGCAAATCAGTGATAACTCGCCCAATGGCTGTCCAACGGCCAAAACCCTGACCACCCGATCGGATCGGGTCAGGAGCAAACCGGCGACCAGCAATTCCAGCTCATGGCACAGCTCGGGCAGCGCCACCAAGACGACACATTGCCGGGCACCCGCGGCCTGCAAGTGAAGACGATGCTGGACGCGCCCGCGCAAGAACCCATCCAGAAGCAGCCATTCGCTGGTGCGGCCAAATTCGTCCTGCTCTCTGAGCAACTGCTGCCACAACGGCAGAAATATGGTCTGGAATACGATGTCGACCGGATAGATCGAGAAAACCTGCCCATACAGACGTTCAAGTTCCGCCTCATCGAAAGCGCTGAGAGCGGTCCGGATACTCAAATGCCATTCGCTGTATTCGTCAGTTTCGATCCCTGCCTGCAGGCAACTTGATCGGGGCTCACGCGTTAACAAGTCACCTACTTTACTGACGGTGACACCACGCTCAATCCAGCCAAGCACACGACGGACTGTCTCGATATCCGTCATGGAATACAAACGATGCCCACTTTCGGTGCGTGTTGGCTGTATCAATCCATATCGCCGCTCCCAGGCACGCAGTGTCACCGGATTGACACCTGTGAGGCGGGCTACTTCACGAATCGGATAAAGATCTCCCGGCGCAGATGAGTCAGCGGTCAGCGCAACGGGTTCAATATCAATAATCATGGGCATATGAGAGCCATCGACCAAATGTAGGTAACGCATTCTACGCAATATGTCGCTACACCGCCTTGAGATACATACAGCGCGCCTCCCCTACGTCAAACAGGTTACCCAGAGACGCTTTGGCCCAGGCATGGCCGTTGCGCAACAGACGCTGGTATAGTTTTGTCATTACGCCACCACCCCGCTGTTTCTTTAGACCGAGCCTGTCATGCCTTCTACTTCTGCCCCGATCCTGATCACTGGCGCCGGACAGCGCATAGGCTTGCATTGCGCGCAGCAACTGCTGGCTGAGGGCTTTCAGGTAATCATCAGTTACCGCACCGAGAAGCCGGGCGTACAAGCCCTGCGTGATCTGGGTGCGACAACGTTGCTCGCCGACTTTTCGACCCCGGACGGTATCCTCGCTTTTATCGAGCGGCTCAAAAGCCATACCGATTGCCTGCGAGCCATTGTCCACAATGCATCGGCGTGGCTGGCGGAAAGTACCGACACCGAAATCAATGCGTTCAATCACATGTTCAACGTCCACATGTTGGCGCCCTACTTGATCAATCTTCATTGCAGCGACCTGCTGGAACGCTCAACACCTGCCGACATCGTGCACATCAGCGACGATGTCACCCGTAAGGGCAGCAGCAAGCACATTGCTTATTGCGCCACCAAAGCCGGACTCGACAGCCTGACTTTGTCATTCGCAGCTAAACTGGCGCCACGCATCAAAGTCAACGGCATCGCCCCGGCGCTGGTGCTGGTGCTGTTCAATCCTGACGACGATGCCGCGTACCGCACCAAGGCGCTGGCAAAATCCGCACTGGGCATCGAGCCCGGAGCCGAGGTGATCTACCAAAGCCTGCGTTATTTGCTGGATAACCCCTATGTCACCGGAACGACCCTGACCGTCAATGGCGGCCGGCATCTCAAATGAGCCGCCCCGCGAGGAAGTATTTTCATGAGCGCATCACTGCCTGAGCACTATCGCGAGATCCTTGTGGGTCTCGGTGAAAACCCCGACCGCGAAGGCTTGCTCGACACCCCAAAGCGTGCGGCTAAAGCCATGCAGTATCTGTGTCGTGGCTATGAGCAAAGCGTGGAAGAGATTGTAAACGGCGCCCTGTTCTCATCAGACAACGATGAAATGGTGATCGTCGCCGATATCGAGCTGTACTCCCTGTGCGAACACCACCTGCTACCGTTTATCGGCAAGGCGCACGTGGCGTATATCCCGACCGGCAAAGTGCTGGGCCTGTCTAAAATTGCCCGTCTGGTCGACATGTTCGCCCGCCGCCTGCAAATCCAGGAAAACCTCACTCGGGAAATCGCCGACGCCATTCAGAACATCACCCAGGCGGCTGGCGTAGCCGTCGTCATTGAAGCCAAGCACATGTGCATGATGATGCGCGGCGTAGAAAAACAGAATTCGACCATGAACACTTCGGTCATGCTGGGCGCGTTTCGTGAGCCAAGCACCCGTATGGAATTCTTGCAATTGATTGGACGGAGCAAGCCGTAATGTCACAACTTCAGCCAGGAATGGCCCGCATTCGCGTCAAGGACCTGTGCCTGCGCACCTATATCGGGATCAATGAAGAAGAGATCCTCAACAAGCAGGATGTGTTGATCAACCTCACCATCCTTTATGCCGCCCAGGATGCCGTGCGCGATAACGATATTGATCACGCACTGAATTACCGAACCATCACCAAGGCCGTGATCCAGCACGTCGAAGACAACCGTTTCGCCCTGCTCGAACGCATGACCCAGGAATTGCTGGATCTGGTGATGGCCAATACTGCCGTGCTGTATGCCGAGGTCGAAGTCGACAAACCCCACGCCCTGCGCTTTGCTGAATCCGTATCGATTACGCTCGCGGCGAGCCGCTAAGCTGCCAATTTCTCAATCCAGGTGCCCCCTATGACGCCCCAAGAACGCCTTGAACTCGAAGCTGCCGCCTTCCGCCGGCTTGTCGCACACCTGGACAGCCGCAAAGACGTGCAGAACATTGACCTGATGAACCTCTCGGGTTTCTGCCGCAATTGCCTGTCCAAGTGGTACAAGGCCGCGGCTGACGAGCGGCAGATCGACCTCAGCCTCGATGATGCCCGCGAAGTGGTTTACGGCATGCCGTACGCCGAATGGAAATCCCTCTACCAGAAAGAAGCCAGCGGCGAACAATCCGCGGCGTTTGTCTCAGGAAAAAAGCATGACTGATTTAAAAACCCTGCGCGCCAGCCTTAACCGGGGCGAACATCTGTTTGCCGACACCCTGGCGTTTATTGCCGCGCATTACGACTACCAGCCCCAGGCGTTCAACAACGGCGGCGTGGAAAATGCCGCCGGGCAAAATGAAGGCTCGTGCAAAACCCTCGGCCTGGCCCTGCTGGAAGGCTTTAGCGATCAGGAAGCACTGCTGGCCTTTGGCGAGCACTATCGCTCGGTACTGGCGACGCCGGAAGGCACCGATCACGGCAACATTCGCGCGCTGATGGCTCACGGCCTGGCTGGCGTTAAATTCCCTGCCCGTCCGCTGGCACGCAAGGCCTGACACCCTCCCGCTGTTTCAGCGCACGAGCACGCACAAAAAAACCGGCCGAGGCCGGTTTTTTCATGCACCCAGGATCATCAGAACGCGGCGTTCTGCAGGCCGTCCAGGTAGCGCTCGGTGTCCAGTGCCGCCATGCAGCCGGCGCCTGCCGAGGTGATGGCCTGGCGGTAAACGTGGTCAGCCACGTCGCCAGCCGCAAACACACCTTCAATGCTGGTAGCGGTAGCGTTGCCTTCACGGCCACCCTGCACAACCATATAGCCGTCTTTCAATTCCAGCTGGCCTTCAAACAACGAAGTGTTCGGGGTGTGGCCGATGGCGATAAACACACCGTCCACTTTCAGCTCATCAAAGCTGCCGTCGTTGTTTTTCAGGCGGGCACCGGTCACGCCCATGTTGTCACCCAACACTTCGTCCAGGGTCGCGTTCAGCTTGAGCTCGATCTTGCCTTCAGCAACGCGGGCATGCAGCTTGTCGATCAGGATCTTTTCGGCGCGGAACGTTTCGCGGCGATGAACCAGAGTCACTTTGCTGGCGATGTTGGCCAGGTACAGCGCCTCTTCCACAGCAGTGTTACCGCCACCGACCACAGCCACAGGCTTGTTGCGGTAGAAGAAGCCGTCACACGTGGCGCAAGCAGAAACACCCTTGCCCATGAAAGTTTCTTCAGACGGCAGGCCCAGGTAACGGGCACTGGCGCCAGTAGCGATGATCAGCGCGTCACACGTGAAAGTGCCGCTGTCGCCCTTGAGGGTGAACGGACGGTTTTTCAGATCCACTTCGTTGATGTGGTCGAAAATGATTTCAGTCTCAAAACGCTCGGCATGTTCACGCATGCGCTCCATCAAAACCGGGCCGGTCAAACCGTGGACATCGCCCGGCCAGTTGTCGACTTCGGTGGTGGTGGTCAATTGACCGCCCGCCTGCATGCCCGTGATCAGCAGTGGTTTGAGGTTGGCGCGAGCCGCATAGACAGCAGCGCTGTAACCGGCAGGGCCTGAGCCCAGAATAATCACACGCGAATGACGTACTTCAGACATGACTCACTCCTATGACCGCCCGCAGTGAAGCAGGGTCGGAACGCCGCTTTAGCGGCGGGAATAAAAAGGAACCGCAAAGGCTTTCAGGGTGTACCTGAAACGCGCTGGTCCTGAAAAATGTGTGGGTGCAGCGTATCGAGGTGGCAGAGATTAAGGAAATACCGTTTAACAATCCAGCTCATAGCAGGTCTCTATGTGACCTGATGCGTTCCACAGACGCCTTTGTAACAGTTATTGTCGAACCCGACCCAAGGCTTTCGCCCTTCAGGCAAAGCCGTTAAGGTCGGCCGGTTTTCCATCTGCTCGGAGCACCTTATGCCCGCCCCCGTTCTTTCAGGCCCCCAATACCTGCGTGAAGGCTTCAAGCTGATACTCAGCCCCGGCCTTCGTCTGTTCGTGCTGCTGCCGCTATTGATCAACCTGGTGCTGTTCGTCGGGTTGATCTATTTTGCCGGTCATCAGTTCAGTCTCTGGGTTGATGCCCTGATGCCTTCATTGCCCGGCTGGCTCAGTTTTCTCAACTACTTGCTGTGGCCACTGTTTGTAGTACTGGTCGTGCTGATGGTGTTTTTTACCTTCACCATGCTGGCCAACATCATTGCCGCGCCATTCAACGGTTTTCTCTCGGAGAAGGTCGAAGCCGTGGTGCGCGGGATCGATAACTCCCCGCCCTTCAGTTGGGGTGAGCTGGTTGCCATGGTGCCGCGTACCCTGGCCCGCGAAATGCGCAAACTGGGCTACTTTCTGCCGCGGGCCATTGCCTTGATGATCCTGTCGTTCATTCCCGTGCTCAACCTGATTGCAGCGCCTTTGTGGCTGTTCTTCGGGATCTGGATGATGGCCATTCAGTACATCGACTACCCGGCGGATAACCACAAGCTGGGCTGGAACGAGATGCTCGCCTGGCTGCGCGAAAAACGCTGGCAGAGCCTGAGCTTCGGCGGGATTGTGTATCTGGTGCTGCTGATCCCGGTGGTCAATCTGCTGATGATGCCGGCGGCAGTGGCGGGAGCGACGTTATTCTGGGTGCGTGAACGCGGTGATGAGGCGCTAAGCGCGTCCAGCCGCGGCTGAGCACTTCACAAATCCATCATCGACGTGACACACCGTCGTCATGTCATCAGCCGAAACTGATGCCATGACGACAGCACTGCATATCTCCCTGATTACAGAAACCTTCCCTCCCGAAATCAATGGTGTGGCCAATACCCTTGGCCGGCTGTATGAGGGGTTGCGGGCACGCAATCATCAAGTAGAACTGGTACGCCCGCGCCAGGCTGGCGACAGCAACCAGCGCAGCAATCACGAACTGATGCTGTGCCGGGGCTGGCCATTGCCGGGTTATCCTGGCCTGCAATGGGGCGTCACTTCGACACAACGATTGCTGAAGCGCTGGCAACAACAGCGTCCGGATGTCATTTACATCGCCACCGAGGGCCCACTGGGCTTGTGCGCCCTGCGCGTCGCCCGACGTTTGGGCATCGCCGTGATCAGCGGCTTTCACACCAACTTCCAGCAATATTTCAGCCAATACGGTCTGGGCCTGTTTACCCGGGCCCTGATGCATTACTTGCGCTGGTTTCATAACCGCTCGACCCTGACGCTGGTACCCAGTGCCAGCCAGCACCTTGAACTGGAGCGCAGGCATTTTGAACGCCTGGAGTTGTTGGCACGCGGTGTCGACAGCCAGTTATTCAGCCCGTCCAAACGCCAGAATGCCTTGCGCCAGAGCTGGGGGCTCAGAGAAAACGATATCGCCCTGCTGCATGTGGGACGACTGGCTCCGGAAAAAAATCTGGGGGCGCTCAAACACTGCCTCGACGCACTGCAAGCGCGTTATCCGCAACGACGTTTCAAGTTGATTGTGGTGGGCGACGGACCAAAACGGGTGTCACTGGAAGCCTCGTTGCCGGAAGCGATTTTCTGCGGGGTACAGTCCGGCGAGGCCTTGGCCATGCACTACGCCTCTGGCGACGTGTTTTTGTTCCCGAGCCTGACCGAGACGTTCGGCAATGTGGTGCTCGAAGCCCTGGCCGCCGGGCTGGGCGTCGTGGCGTATGACGAAGCCGCGGCCGGACTGCATATCCGGCATGGCTACAACGGCGTGCTGGCCATGCCCGGCGATGAACATGCCTGGATCGAAGCCGCCTGCTGGTTGCTCGAAGAGCCCGAAACCTTGCGAACCATACGACTCAATGCCCGCCGGCATGCCAGCCGACACGGCTGGCCCGACATCATCGAACAGTTCGAAGGTCAGCTGTTGCGTGCGTGCGACAGCGAAACCCGGCTGGTGGCCGTGCCGGCTCCCGTCACAATCAAAAAACCCTAGAGCAGAGCCTTTTCAATCGCCTGAATCACCGAGGCCTCGTCCGGTGCCGTGCGAGGCGAAAAGCGCGCCAGCACTCGACCGTCCTGAGCTACCAGGAATTTCTCGAAATTCCAGGTGATATCCCCCGGAAACTCAGCCCCTTCGCCCGCCAGCAAACGATAGAGCTGATGACGGTCAGCGCCGTTGACGTCCAGTTTGCTGCTCAAGGGAAAACTGACACCGTAATTCAAGCTGCAAAACGCCTGGATTTCTTCTTCGGTGCCCGGTTCTTGTCCGGCGAATTGATTACACGGCACTCCCAACACACTGAAACCCTGGCCTTTATACTGCTGATACAGGTTTTCCAGTGCAGCGTATTGAGGGGTCAAACCACATTTTGAGGCGACGTTGACCACCAATACCACTCTGTCCTTGAGGGTTTCCAATGGCAGCGGCGTGCCATCCAGTGCGTCTAATACCAGTTCGTGAAAAGCGCTCATGACGGACTCCAAGATTCCGGGACAGTGTTCAAACAATCGCTCAGACAATCGTCAAGGATGAAAAAAGGCGCCCGTAGGCGCCCTCTTCTGGCTAGCTCGAATGTGAGCGTAGCAGCAGTGATCAGTGCTGATGACCGCCTTCACCGTGGACGTGACCGTGAGCAACTTCTTCTTCGCTCGCGTCACGAACAGCCACAACCTTCACTTTGAAGTTCAGGCGCTGACCGGCCAACGGGTGGTTGCCATCAACGGTTACGTCGTCACCGTCCAGATCACGGATGGTCACGATCTGCATTTGGCCGTCCGGCGCCGAAGCGTGGAACTGCATGCCGACTTCCAGTACGTCAACGCCTTCGAACATGCTGCGGTTCAAGGTGCTGACCAGCTCGGCGGAGTATTCGCCGTAAGCGTCTTCTGGCTCAACGGTAACATTCAGTTCATCACCAACGGCCTTGCCATCCAGTGCCTTTTCCAGACCCGGGATGATGTTACCTGCGCCTTGCAGGTAAACCAGCGGTGCGCCGCCGGCAGAGCTGTCGATGACCTCACCAGCGTCGTTGGTCAGGGTATAGTCGATGGAGACAGCCTTATTGGCGGCGATCGTCATGGGGCGAGACCTTTTGCAAAAAAATAATGAGTGCGCAAGTTTAACCAAGCAATCGCCTGAAAGCGAACACAACCAAACAGAACCAAGACCAACGGATCACTTTGAAAACTTCAACAATCATTGAATGGCGTCAAGATGACGAGGGGCATTGGGTAGCCGTACTGTCTTGCGGTCATACTCAGCACCATCGTCACCAGCCGCCCTGGCAATCCCGGGCATGGGTCCTTGACCCCCAGCAACGTCAATTAAAAATAGGCCAGCCCTTTGTGTGTGGCTGGTGTGCTCAAGAGGCAGATAGCGCTAATCTTGGCAATTGATTCTTGGCATACGCCCCGTTCATCGGGTGTTGCCCTTGCACTGCTCACGTCAGGAAGCTCGCATGCAAACTTTCTTTATCGCCCCCACTGACTTCGGTGTGGGCCTGACCTCTATTAGCCTTGGCCTGGTGCGTACGCTGGAGCGCGCGGGTTTGAAAGTCGGTTTTTTCAAACCGATTGCCCAGCCGCACCCCGGAGATCTCGGGCCTGAACGCTCGACCGAGCTGATCGCCCGCACCCATGGTCTCAAGCCGCCCAAGCCGCTGGGACTGGCGCATGTTGAACGCATGCTCGGCGACGGCCAGCTGGATGAACTGCTCGAAGAGATCATCAGCCTCTATCAAGAAGCGGCCATTGGCAAAGACGTGCTGATCGTCGAAGGCATGGTCCCGACCCGCACCGCCAGCTATGCAGCACGGGTCAACCTGCACCTGGCAAAGAGCCTGGATGCCGAAGTGATTCTGGTCTCGGCACCTGAAAACGAAGTGCTCACCGAGCTCTCCGGCCGCGTCGAGTTGCAAGCCCAGCTGTTTGGCGGGCCCAAAGACCCGAAAGTGCTGGGTGTGATCCTGAACAAGGTGCAGACCGACGAAAGCATGGACGTCTTCTCGGCACGTCTGAAAGAGCATTCGCCGCTGCTGCGCAGCGGTGATTTCAAACTGCTGGGCTGCATTCCATATCAACCTGAACTCAATGCACCGCGCACCCGCGACGTAGCTGACTTGCTCGGCGCCCAGGTACTGAATGCCGGAGACTACGAAACGCGGCGCATGTCGAAGATCATTTTGTGCGCCCGAACCGTCTTGAACACCCTGCAATTGCTCAAGCCGGGCGTGCTGGTCGTCACCCCCGGCGACCGCGATGACATCATCCTGGCCGTCAGCCTCGCCGCAATGAACGGTGTACCGCTGGCTGGCTTGTTGCTGACCAGCGACACCCAGCCCGACCCGCGCCTCATGGAACTTTGCCGAGGGGCATTGCAAGCCGGGCTGCCGGTGTTGTCGGTCAGCACCGGCTCTTACGACACCGCCAACCGTTTGAACAGTTTGAACAAAGAAATCCCGATCGATGACCGCGAACGCGCGCAAATCATCACCGACTTTGTTGCCAGCCACCTTGACGCCCAATGGCTGCACCAGCGCTGCGGCACGCCTCGGGAAATGCGCCTGACACCTGCAGTATTCCGCTATCAACTGATCCAGCGCGCCCAGCAAGCCAACAAGCGCATCGTCCTGCCCGAAGGCAGCGAGCCGTTGACCGTGCAGGCCGCGGCTATCTGCCAGGCACGCGGCATCGCGCGTTGCGTGCTGCTGGCCAAACCCGAAGAGGTTCAGGCGGTGGCCAAGGCTCACGGCTTTGAACTGCCTGAAGGGCTGGAGATCCTCGACCCGGACCTGATTCGCGCACGCTACGTCGAACCGATGGTGGCGTTGCGCAAGACTAAAAGCATCAATGCTCCGATGGCCGAACAACAGCTCGAAGACACTGTTGTGATCGGCACCATGATGCTGGCGCTGGACGAGGTCGACGGCCTGGTTTCGGGCGTCATCCATTCAACGGCCAACACCATCCGCCCTGCCCTGCAACTGATCAAGACCGCACCGGGTTGCACGCTGGTGTCATCGGTATTTTTCATGCTGTTCCCGGAACAGGTACTGGTCTACGGCGACTGCGTGATGAACCCGCACCCGTCTGCCGCGGAACTGGCCGAAATCGCCCTGCAGAGCGCCGACTCGGCTGCCGCCGTCGGGATCACCCCGCGCGTGGCGATGATCAGCTACTCCAGCGATGAGTCGGCCAGCGGTGAAGAAGTCGAGAAGGTTCGCGAAGCCACGTTGCTGGCCCATGAAGCGCAACGGGGATTGTTGATCGATGGCCCGCTGCAATATGACGCCGCCGCCAATGAAGCCATTGCCAGACAACTGGCGCCTAACAGCCAGGTGGCTGGCCGGGCCACGGTGTTTGTATTCCCCGACCTGAATACCGGCAACACCACCCACAAAGCTGTACAGCGCAGCGCCGATTGCGTCAGCCTTGGCCCCATGCTGCAAGGCTTGCGCAAACCGGTGAACGATCTGCCACGGGGCGCGCAAGTGGACGACATCGTCTACACCATCGCCCTCACGGCGATTCAAGCCGATAACCGACCTATGGATGTGTAAATGCTGGACTTTCTGCCTGCGCCGCTACGCGGTGTGATTGCTTCACTGCTGCTGGCGATCAACACCATCGTGTGTTGTACACCGCTGTTCGTGGTCGCCCTGTTCAAACTGTGCCTGCCGTTTCCGGCGGCACAGCGGGCAACCGACTGGCTGATGCGCCATATCCACGAAGCCTGGATCAGCAATAACTCGCGCTGGATGGATTTACTGCGCAAGACCCGTTGGCACATCAAGGGCCTGGAAGGCCTCGACTATGAACACTCGTACCTGATCACCAGCAACCACCAGAGCTGGGTCGACATCATGGTGCTGCAATACGTGCTCAATAAACGCATCCGGCCGCTGAAGTTTTTCCTCAAACAGGAACTGATCTGGGTGCCGGTGATTGGCCTTGCCTGGTGGGCCCTGGGCTTCCCGTTCATGAAGCGCTACTCCAAGGCCTACCTGGCCAAACACCCGGAGAAAAAAGGCGCAGACCTGGCCACCACCCGTAAAACCTGTGCCAAGTTCAAAGACCAGTCCGTGGGCATCTTCAACTTCGTTGAAGGCACGCGCTTCACCGAAGCCAAGCATGCGCAGCAGAACTCGCCGTTCCGTTACCTGCTCAAGCCCAAGGCCGGTGGCATTGCTTTCGTGCTGGATGCCATGGGTGAGCAGCTGCAATCGATCGTCAACGTGACCATCCACTATCCGGGCGGGCGTCCGGGTTATTGGGATTTGTTGTGTGGCAACGTGCGCGACGTGGTGGTGGTGTTTGAGGAATTGAACATACCGGCTGAGTTTATCGGCAAGAACTACGATCAAGACCCTGAATACCGGCTGGCATTTCAAGGGTGGATCAACCAGTTGTGGGAAGACAAGGACCGGCTGCTGGGTGAGTTGCATCGCAAATACCCGCCGTGCTGACCCAACCTCTGCAGGAGCGCGCTTGCCCGCGCGAGAATCACCCCGGTGTCTCAGACTCACCGGGGGCATTGCGAGCAAGCGCGTCTGCAAAGTGATGTGACCTGTAACAAAAAGCCCGCCACCGATTTCCCGGTGGCGGGCTTTTTTTCAGTGCGGCTTAGATCGCGCCGCGCTGGCGCAACAGGTCCAGCACCAACTTGACGCTGTCTTCCAGTGACAACGATTGAGTGTCAACCACCAGGTCGGCATTCAACGGTACGTCATAGGGGAAGGACTCGCCCGGGATATTGTCGCCACCCGCCGCGTACAGACCTTGCGGATCACGCTCGGCACATACGGCCGGCGAGGCCTGCACATAGACCGTCAACAGGCGGTCACTGCCGATCAACGCCTTGGCCTGCTCGCGGCCTTCTGCATCCGGAGCCACGAACGCGGCCAGGGTCAGCAGGCCGGCTTCGTTGAACTGACGCGCCACGTGCGCGGCACGACGCCAGTTCTCGGTGCGACCGGCACGGTCCTGCGGCAAACCTTTATTCAGGTCGTGGCGCAGGTTCTGGCCATCGAGGACGAACACCGCACGGCCCATGTCAAACAGCTTGCGCTCGACCGCGTACGCCAGGGTGCTTTTACCGGCACCCGACAGGCCGCTGAACAGCACGGTCGCCGGTTGCTGGCCAAAGCGCTGGGCACGCTCTTCAGTGGCCACGTGGGCCAGTTTACCGTGATGTGTCGCGCTGCCATGACTCAAGGCCTGAGCGACGATCATGCCGGCGCCTACAGTGCCATTGGTCAGGCGATCGATAATGATGAACGAACCGGTGGTGCGGTTGCTGGTGTAACCGTCCAGGGCAATCGGTGCGTCGAGGCTGATCTTGACCTTGCCGATCTCGTTCAGTTGCAAGGCGCTGGCCGGCCCTTCTTCCAGAGTGTTCACATCGACCTTGTTGACGATGCTGGCAATCGAACCCGGCACGTAGCTGGTCGCACGCTTGATGTCGTACTTTTTGCCCGGCAGCATCGGCTCTTCAGCCATCCATACCAGCATGGCTTCGAAGTTGTCGGTCACCAGTGGCAGGTTGTCGGCATGCACCAACAGGTCGCCACGGGAGATGTCGATTTCGTCTTCCATGGTCAACGTTACGGCCTGACCCGGACCTGCATGCTCCAGCTCGCCTTCAAACGTGACGATGGACTTGACGCGGCTGCTCTTGCCCGACGGCAGCACAACGATTTCATCGCCCTTGTGCACAATACCGCTGGCCAACGTACCGGCAAAACCACGGAAGTTCAGGTTAGGACGGTTCACGTACTGCACCGGGAAACGCAGATCGGTCAGGTTGCGATCCGCTGCCACTTCAACGGTTTCGAGAATTTCCATCAGCGACTGACCGGTGTACCACGGCGAACGCTCGCTCTTGTTCACCACGTTGTCGCCCTTGAGGGCAGACATCGGCACAAAGTGCAGGCTGGTCGGTTTCATCTCCAGGCCGTCGGCGAACTGCAGGTAGTCGGCCTTGATCGACTCGAATACACCTTCGTCAAAGCCCTTGAGGTCCATCTTGTTGATGGCCACAACGATGTGCTTGATGCCCAGCAACGACGCAATAAAGCTGTGACGACGGGTCTGGGTCTGCACGCCGTAACGGGCGTCGACCAAAATGATCGCCAGGTCACAGGTCGAAGCACCGGTGGCCATGTTGCGGGTGTACTGCTCATGGCCCGGGGTATCGGCAATGATGAACTTGCGCTTGGCCGTCGAGAAGTAGCGGTACGCCACGTCAATGGTGATGCCCTGCTCGCGCTCGGCTTGCAGACCGTCCACCAGCAACGCCAGGTCGATATCATCGCCCGTGGTGCCGCTCTTTTTCGAGTCGCGGGTAATGGCTTCCAGATGGTCTTCGTAGATCATCTTGGAGTCGTGCAGCAGGCGCCCGATCAGGGTGCTCTTGCCGTCGTCGACGTTGCCGCAGGTCAGGAAGCGCAACATTTCCTTGCGCTCGTGCTGGCCCAGGTAGGCGAGGATGTCCTCGCTGATCAAATCAGATTGGTGCGACATGACAACCCCTTAGAAATAACCCTGACGTTTTTTATCTTCCATCGAGCCTGCGCCATCGTGATCAATGACTCGGCCCTGGCGCTCGGAAGTTCGCGTCAGGAGCATTTCCTGGATGATGTCTGTGAGGGTTTCAGCCTCAGACTCCACCGCGCCAGTCAGCGGGTAGCAACCAAGAGTGCGGAAGCGGACCTTTTTCTTGACGATTCGAGCCTTGTCTTCGTCAGACAGGTGCTCAAGGATACGCTCGTCGTCGATCATGATCAGCGTGCCGTTCTTCTCGATGACATCACGCTCGGCTGCGAAGTACAGCGGCACAATCGGGATACCTTCAAGGTAGATGTATTGCCAGATATCGAGTTCGGTCCAGTTCGACAGCGGGAACACGCGGATCGATTCGCCCTTGTTCACGTTGCCGTTGTACACGTTCCACAATTCTGGGCGCTGGTTTTTCGGGTCCCAGCGGTGCTTGCTGTCGCGGAACGAGTACACGCGCTCTTTGGCACGGGATTTCTCTTCATCGCGACGGGCACCACCGAAGGCAGCATCAAAACCGTATTTGTCCAGAGCCTGCTTGAGGCCCTCGGTCTTCATGATGTCGGTGTGTTTGGCACTGCCGTGGGTGAACGGGTTGATCCCTTGCGCCACGCCATCCGGGTTGACGTGAGTGATCAGGTCCAGGCCCAGCTCGGCAACCATCTTGTCGCGAAAGCTGTACATCTCCTGGAATTTCCACTGGGTATCGACATGCATGACCGGAAACGGCAGCTTGCCCGGGAAAAAAGCCTTGCGTGCAAGGTGCAGCATCACGGCGGAGTCTTTACCGATCGAGTACAGCATCACCGGGTTATCGAACTCGGCGGCCACCTCGCGGATGATGTGGATGCTTTCCGCCTCCAGCTGTTTCAGGTGCGTCAGTTTGTCGACCATGGCTACTCACGAAAGCTATCTTATGAACGGCCTGCGGGCCGTGTTCGAGCGGAGAATCCTAGCACAGCGGTCTCTTATATAGATGCCACCAACTAGATCGAAACGGTCTAAGAATAGATCGCAGAGTTTGGGAGGATCCCACGCCTGTAGCCGCTGCCGCAGACTGCGACGGGTTGCGCAGCGCCCCTGTGTTTAAGGTCCTGCGGACCTTATCGCAGCCAGCGGCAGCGGCTACTGTGCATCGATTTAAATCGGGTTCGGACAGTCGATGAACAGATGTTCGAGGGCGAAGCGACGGGCCAGGTAATCGCCCAATGCCTGCACGCCGTAACGCTCAGTGGCGTGGTGCCCCGCGGCGATAAAGCTGATGTCGTTTTCCCGGGCGCTGTGGAAGGTCTGCTCCGAGGCTTCGCCGCTCAGGTACAGGTCGACCCCCGCCAGTACAGCCTGATCGATATAGCCCTGACCACCGCCCGTGCACCAGCCCACACGACGAATCATCGCACTGCCTTCAATCAACAAAGGCTCACGCCCCAGCGCTTCCTGTACCCGCCGGGCAAAGTCACGGGCGGTGACCGGTTCAGCCAATGAACCGACCAACCCCACCACTTTGGCGTTATTCGGGTCCAACGGGCCTTCGACGGTGATATCCAATTGCTTTGCCAACTGCACGTTGTTACCCACGTCCGGGTGCAGGTCGAGCGGCAAGTGATACGTCAGCAAGCTGATATCGTGCTTGAGCAAGGTTTTCAGGCGGCGCTGCTTCATCCCGGTGATGCAAGGATCTTCGCCCTTCCAGAAATAGCCGTGGTGCACCAGGATCAAATCCGCGTTGACCTCCACCGCGGCATCGAGCAATGCCTGGCTGGCGGTCACACCGCTGACGATACGCAACACCTGAGGCCGTCCTTCGACCTGCAAGCCATTGGGGCAGTAATCGCTGATTGCAGCGCAGTTCAGGTAACGATTTGCTTCTTCTACCAGCGTGCTCAGGGCCACAGCCATAAAAGACTCCTAAATATAGCGTTCAGAGCCTGTCGGCCCTCGTATAATGGCCGCCATTATGGGCCGTAAGGATGGCTCTGCAACCTTCAGGATAGAGTTCAATGTTTAAGGCTTTGCGTTTTTTTGGCTGGCCATTGCTGGCTGGCGTACTGATCGCCATGCTGATTATTCAGCGTTATCCGCAATGGGTCGGGCTACCGAGCCTGGACGTTAATCTGCAACAAGCCCCGAAAACCAGCTTCATGCAACAAGGGCCGGTGACCTACGCTGACGCTGTCACCCGCGCCGCGCCGGCAGTGGCAAACCTGTACACCACCAAGGTGGTGAACAAAAACGCCAAGCCGCTGTTTGAAGACCCGCAGTTCCGGCATTACTTCGGCAACAACGCTCCCAAGCAAAAGCGTATGGAGTCCAGCCTGGGTTCCGCAGTGATCATGAGCCCCGAGGGCTACCTGCTGACCAATAACCACGTGACCATGGGTGCCGACCAGATTGTCGTTGCGCTCAAGGACGGTCGTGAAACCCTGGCGAGAGTCATCGGCAGCGATCCCGAAACCGATCTGGCCGTGCTCAAGATCGACCTGAAAAAGCTGCCCGCCATCACCATTGGCCGCTCGGATACCCTGCGCATCGGCGACGTTGCACTGGCGATCGGGAACCCGTTCGGCGTGGGCCAAACCACGACTATGGGCATCATCAGTGCGACCGGGCGCAACCAGTTGGGCCTGAACAACTACGAAGACTTCATCCAGACCGATGCCGCGATCAACCCGGGTAACTCGGGGGGCGCGCTGGTGGATGCCAATGGCAACCTGACCGGCATCAATACGGCCATCTTTTCCAAGTCAGGCGGCTCACAAGGTATTGGGTTTGCGATCCCGATCAACCTGGCCATGGAAGTCATGAAGTCGATTATCGAGCACGGGCAAGTGATTCGAGGCTGGCTGGGGATTGAAGTACAGCCGCTGACCCCGGATCTGGCCGAGTCGTTTGGCCTGAGCGGACGCCCGGGCATTGTGGTAGCGGGGATTTTCCGTGACGGCCCGGCACAAAAAGCCGGCCTGCAGTTGGGCGACGTGATCCTCAGCATTGATGGCGTACCGGCCAGCGACGGGCGTCGCTCGATGAATCAGGTAGCGCGCATCAAACCTTCGGACAAGGTGTCGATCCTGGTCATGCGTAACGGCAAGGAAACCAAGCTCACGGCTGAAATCGGCCTGCGGCCGCCGCAAGAGCAGCCACCACAGAAAGAAGACTGAAGCACCCATTCGCCGGTGCTGCCGAAGGCTGCGATCTTTCGATCTGAAATGTCGCAGCCTCCAGCGGTTCCCGGCCGCGATTAAAGGTCGGACAACCCTTCGATCAGCGCCGCATTCTGCTCCGGCGTGCCGATGGTAATGCGCAGGAACTGGGCGATGCGCAGTTGCTTGAAGTGACGCACGATCACCCCCTGATCACGCAACTTCGCCGCCAGCGCCGCCGCATCATGCTCGGGGTGACGGGCAAAGATGAAGTTGGCCGCCGAGGGCAGCACCTCAAACCCCAATCCCTGCAACTGCCCTACGACCTGCTCGCGACTCTCGATCACCGCCTTGCAGGTCTGCTCGAAGTATTCACGGTCCTCAAAGGCAGCGGCCGCGCCTGCAATCGCCAAACGATCCAGCGGATAGGAGTTGAAGCTGTTCTTGATTCGCTCCAGCGCTTCGATCAGGTCGGGATGGCCCACCGCCAATCCGACACGCAAACCGGCCAACGAGCGCGATTTGGACAGGGTTTGGGTAACCAGCAGGTTCGGGTAGCGATCTACCAGACTGATGGCCGTTTCACCGCCAAAGTCGATATAGGCTTCATCCACCACCACCACGGAATCCGGGCTGGCCTTGAGCATGAGCTCAATGGCATCCAGTGCCAGCAGGCAACCGGTCGGCGCATTGGGGTTGGGGAAGATGATCCCGCCGTTGGCTTTGGCGTAATCGCCAGGCTGGATCTGAAACTGTTCGTCCAGCGGCACGGCATCGAACGCTATGCCATACAAGCCGCAGTAAACCGGATAGAAGCTGTAGCTGATGTCCGGAAACAGCAGCGGCTTGTCGTGCTGGAACAGACCATTGAAAACATGGGCCAGCACTTCGTCAGAGCCATTACCCAGAAACACCTGATTGGTCTGCACCCCGTAATACTCAGCCACCGCCTGCTTGAGCAGGTCGCTGTTCGGGTCCGGGTACAAACGCAGGTTGTCGTTAAGCTCGGCCTGCATCGCTGACAGCGCTTTAGGCGAAGGCCCATAAGGGTTTTCGTTGGTGTTGAGCTTCACCAGCTTCGCCAGCTTCGGTTGCTCGCCCGGCACGTAAGGCACCAGTTGCTTAACGAAAGGACTCCAGAATTTACTCATGCTTATTGCCCCTGTTCGGTGTCGGCGATGATCCGGTACTCGGCACTGCGGGCGTGGCCGGTCAGGGATTCGCCACGCGCAAGAATCGAAGCCGTTTTACCCAGGTCGGAGGCGCCCTGCTCCGAGCAGAAAATGATCGAGGAGCGCTTCTGGAAGTCGTACACCCCCAGCGGTGAGGAGAATCGTGCGGTGCCCGAAGTCGGCAGGACGTGGTTCGGGCCCGCGCAATAATCACCCAACGCCTCGCTGGTGTGACGGCCCATGAAGATCGCACCGGCATGGCGGATCTGTGGCAACCAGGCTTGCGGGTCGGCCACGGACAACTCCAGGTGCTCGGGTGCGATACGGTTGGCGACGTCGATCGCCTGCTGCATGTCATTCACCAGAATCAGCGCACCACGGCCATTGATCGACGTATTGATGATGTCAGCCCGCTCCATGGTGGGCAGCAGCCTGGCAATACTGGCTTCTACCTTGTCGAGGAACTCGGCGTCCGGGCTGACCAGAATCGCTTGCGCGTCTTCGTCGTGCTCGGCCTGAGAGAACAAGTCCATGGCGATCCAGTCCGGATCGGTCAGGCCATCGCAGACCACCAGGATTTCCGAAGGTCCGGCGATCATGTCGATGCCGACCTGGCCAAATACATGGCGCTTGGCAGTGGCCACATAAATATTGCCCGGCCCCACGACCTTGTCGACCTTGGGTACGCTTTCGGTGCCATAGGCCAGGGCGGCGACAGCCTGTGCGCCGCCAATGGTGAACACCCGGTCAACGCCGGCAATGCACGCGGCAGCCAACACCAGCTCGTTGAGTTCGCCACGCGGGGTCGGCACGACCATGACCACTTCAGGAACGCCTGCCACCTTGGCCGGGATCGCGTTCATCAACACCGAAGACGGATACGACGCCTTGCCGCCAGGAACATACAAACCAGCGCGATCCAGCGGTGTGACTTTTTGGCCCAGCACCGTGCCATCGGCTTCGGTGTAGCTCCAGGAATCCTGCTTCTGTTTTTCGTGATAGCTGCGCACGCGCTGTGCGGCTTTTTCCAGTGCTTCACGCTGAGGCACGGTGATGCGGGTCAACGCCAGTTCCAGACGCTCGCGCGGCAGGATCAGGTCAGCCATGGACGTCACTGTCAGCCCGTCAAAACGCTGGGTGAACTCCACCAAAGCAGCGTCCCCACGCTCGCGTACTGCCTTGATGATGTCCAGCACGCGCTGGTTGACCGAGTCATCAGACACACTTTCCCAGCTCAGCAAATGATCCAGATGCTGCGCGAAGTCCGGGTCAGCAGCGTTGAGTCGGCGAATTGCAGTGGGAGCGGTCATAGCGAGGGCCTCGGTAATTGGCGAATGCTTAGAATTTACACAGCTTGATATTGCACAGATCAGGCACCGCAAGACTACCAAGCCATCCGCGCGGGTACCTGAGATTTCTGGCTATTACACGGATAGATGGGCGCGACCCGGGGTCGCGCAGGTGAGTCAGCCGCGGTGTCGCGACTCCACTGCTTTGCGCAGGGTGTCGATCAGAGCTTGAATACGGGCGTGCTGCATTTTCATCGAAGCCTTGTTAACCACCAGACGGGAGCTGATGGCGGCAATGAAGTCCTGAGGTTCCAGGCCATTGGCACGCAAGGTGTTGCCAGTGTCGACGACGTCGATGATTTTGTCGGCCAGGCCGATCAGCGGGGCCAGTTCCATCGAGCCATACAGCTTGATGATATCGACCTGACGACCTTGCTCGGCGTAATAACGCTTGGCAACGTTGACGAACTTGGTAGCCACTCGCAGACGGCCTTTAGGCTCGACGGCACCGATGGCGCCGGCAGTCATCAGTTTGCACTGGGCAATCTGGAGATCCAGAGGCTCGTAAAGGCCCTGGCCACCGTATTCCATCAGCACGTCTTTACCGGCCACACCGAGGTCTGCCGCACCATGCTCGACATAGGTCGGCACGTCAGTGGCACGCACGATCAGCAGGCGTACGTCGGGCTGGGTGGTCGGAATAATCAGCTTGCGGCTTTTGTCCGGATTCTCTGTCGGCACAATGCCCGCTTCAGCCAGAAGCGGCAAAGTATCGTCAAGGATACGGCCCTTGGACAGTGCAATGGTCAGCATGGGAAACGTAAGTCCTTATCAGGGTACTTATGCCCGGACGCAATCGGCGCCGGACAAACATCGAGCCTGATAATCAGGCTCGACTTGAACGATTCGAGGCCAGGTAAGGTAAAGCTTGCAAGCCATTACGTCACCTGGCGGCTGGACACGATCCCTGTGCCCATACAGCCAGACTGCAAAAACTAGCCCGGAACGCGGCGAATTTTTGCGCCCAGCATTTGCAGTTTTTCTTCGATGCATTCGTAACCACGGTCTATGTGGTAAATGCGATCGATCAGGGTGTCGCCTTCAGCAACCAGCGCCGAAATCACCAGGCTGGCCGAAGCACGCAGGTCGGTTGCCATCACTGGCGCGCCCTTGAGTGTTTCAGTACCGGTCACGATGGCAGTATTGCCTTCGACCTGGATCTTGGCGCCCATGCGGTGCAATTCATACACGTGCATGAAGCGGTTTTCAAAGATGGTCTCGATCACGGCACCGGTGCCTTCGGCAATGGCGTTAAGCGAGATGAACTGCGCCTGCATGTCCGTCGGGAACGCCGGGTACGGAGCTGTACGCACGTTCACGGCCTTGGGACGCTTGCCATGCATGTCCAGTTCGATCCAGTCTTCACCGGTGGTGATCTCGGCGCCTGCTTCCTTGAGCTTCTCGAGTACGGCTTCGAGAATCGTCGGATCAGTGTCCTTGACCTTCACACGGCCGCCGGTCACGGCAGCTGCCACCAGGTAGGTGCCGGTTTCGATACGGTCAGGCATCACACGGTAAAGCGCCGGGTGCAGACGCTCCACACCTTCAATGGTGATGGTATCTGTACCCGCGCCGCTGACGTTGGCGCCCATGGCGTTCAGGAAGTTGGCCAGGTCGACGACTTCAGGCTCACGCGCTGCGTTTTGCAGCACGCTGCGGCCTTTGGCCAGGGCCGCGGCCATCATGATGTTTTCAGTACCGGTTACGCTGACGGTATCGAAGAAGAAGCTGGCACCGCGCAAACCGCCTTCCGGCGCCTTGGCTTTGATGTAGCCGCCTTCCACGTCGATCACCGCACCCATGGCTTCAAGGCCGCGGATGTGCAGGTCAACCGGACGCGAACCGATGGCGCAACCGCCTGGCAGTGCAACTTCGGCGTAGCCGAAGCGCGCAACCATCGGACCCAGTACCAGGATCGAGGCACGCATGGTCTTAACCAGCTCGTAGGGTGCGATCAGAGTCTTGATCGTGCGCGGATCGATCTCAACGCTGAGTTTTTCATCGATCACGGGTTCAATACCCATGCGACCGAACAGCTCGATCATCGTCGTGATGTCGTGCAGGTGCGGCAGGTTGGCTACGGTCACTGCGCCATCGCACAGCAGGGTTGCAGCCAGAATCGGCAAGGCGGAGTTCTTCGCCCCGGAAATGCGGATTTCGCCATCAAGACGAACACCGCCGGTAATAATCAATTTATCCATAACAATCTCGACGCCAATGGGCTCAGGGGGCTCAGGTGCGCTCGGCCCAGGCCGCGCTGCTGAAGAATTTCATAGTGACCGCATGGATGCTGCCATCAGCGATCCAGGGGTTCAAATGGGCATAGATGCTTTGTTGACGCTTGACCGGGCTCAAGGCCACCAGTTCGTCACTAATCACGTTCAGCTGAAAGTTGCAGCCTTCGCCCTCAACTTCTACCTGGGTTCCAGGCAGCTTTCCCTCAAGAAAGCTCTTCACTTCTACGGCCTGCATGCTCAACCTCAATCGGCGCCAACGCGCGCGGGTCGGCCATCATACAAAAAAGCCCCGCGCCTGCGAACCCCGCATAACAGGACTCTGACGGGGGGCCTTCCATAGATGGCTATTAATGTTCTGCCAGCAATTCAGTCAAGCCCGACACCTGCGCGATTTCACGCAGGTCTTCGGGCATGGCTCGAATGCTCAACGGCTTGTTCAGGGCTTGTGCATCACGGATGTAACACAACAACAGCGACAAACCGACGCTGCTGGATTTTTCGACCGCCGAGCAATCCACCACCAGGGCTTTGGCCAGGGCTTTCTTGATCAGGGCCTGGCCTTCAGCGCGCAAGCGCGGGCCCGTCTGATAATCAATCACGCCACTCAGGCGCAACTCGCTCTCGCCAGCCAGTGTTACAGCCGCCTCACTCATTGGTTGGCAGCCTTGGGAGCGGCTTCATCGGTCACTTGCTTGGCCTTGGCGACTTCACCTGCCCAGTTGTCGATGGTTTTATCCAGGTTGTTGCCATTGCGCTGCATGGCATCGGCGAACTGGTCACGGAACAGTTTGCCGATATTGATGCCATTGATAATCACGTTACGCACTTTCCACTCGCCGTTAACCTTGTTCAAGGTATAGGAGAGCGGGTAAATAGCGCCGCCATTACCTGTGACCTGCATGTCGACACTGGTGCGATCGCCACTTTCATCTTTGGCCGGCGACACAGTGATGCCCTTGTTATTGAATTCAAGCAAGGCATTGCCATAGAACTGCATCAGGCTGCGCTTGAAGTTCTCTTGAAAACGCTGCATCTGCGCAGGTGAGGCTTTGCGCGAATACTTGACGGTCATGATGCTTTTGGAAATGCCGTCAACGTCCACCACTGGGCCGACGATAGTGTTCAAGGCATCGTAGAACTGACTTGGGCTCTGCTTGTACTGCTCTTTATTGGCAGCAAGGTCGGCCAGCAATCGGGTCGTTGTGTCTGAAACGATGTCATGGGCAGACTGCCCTGGCGCAGCATTGGCCGCCAGAGGCAGGGCTGCAGCCATAATCACCAACAGGCCACGGCGCAAGAGAGAAATCATCTGAACACTCCTTATTTGGCGTCTTTGCTAACAGTATTAAGCAGGAACTTGCCGATCAGGTCTTCAAGGACCAGCGACGATTGAGTGTCATGAATGGTGCCACCATCCTTGAGCAAATCGTCTTCTCCGCCCACGCTGATACCGATGTACTTCTCGCCCAACAGGCCCGCCGTGAGGATAGACGCTGTCGAGTCGGTCGGCAGGTTATCCACGCGCTTTTCCAGCTGCAAGGTGACACGGGCGGTGAAGTTGTCACGGTCCAGGTCAATTGCCGTGACCTTGCCGATCGTCACACCGGCCATCGTGACCTTGGCGCGAACGGTCAGACCGGCAATATTGTCGAAATAGGCGTACAGCTTGTACGTGTCGGTGCTGGTAGCCGGGGACAATCCGCTGACTCGCAGGGCGAGCAACAGCAAAGCCAGGATGCCAGCCAGCAAGAACAGGCCGACACCGATTTCCATGGTGCGGTTTTGCATCAGAAATCTCCAAACATCAAGGCGGTCAAAATAAAGTCCAGCCCGAGGACTGCCAATGAGGCATACACCACGGTCTTGGTAGTGGCACGGCTGATCCCCTCTGAAGTGGGTTCACAGTCATAACCTTGGAACACGGCAATCCAGGTCACCACAAAAGCAAATACGATGCTTTTGATGATCCCGTTCAATACGTCACCACTGAAGGTCACGCTGTTTTGCATGTTGGTCCAGTACGAACCGTCGTAGACACCGAGCCAGTCCACCGCCACCCATGAGCCGCCCCAGATCCCGACCACGCTGAAAATCATCGCCAGCAGCGGCAAGGAAATGAACCCTGCCCACAACCGTGGCGCGACGATGTACTTAAGCGGGTCAACACCAATCATTTCCAGGCTGGACAGCTGCTCGGTCGACTTCATGTTGCCGATTTCTGCAGTCAATGCAGAACCGGCCCGACCGGCAAACAGCAGCGCAGTCACCACTGGCCCGAGTTCGCGCAAGAGCGTCAGGGCAACCATTTGCCCGACCGCCTGCTCGGAACCATAACTGGACAAGATACTGAAGCCCTGCAGCGCCAGCACCATGCCGATGAAAATGCCGGATACGACAATAATCACCAGCGACATGACACCCACGGAGTGCAACTGTTTGAGCAACAGCCCGAACCCGCCCCCCATGCCTCCCCGCCCCAGCAGGGCGTGAAACAGGAAAATGCTCGAACGGCCCAGCACTGCGAGAATGTCGATCCCGGCCCGCCCGAACAACCCGATACGGTCCATTATTGAATGCTTGCGCATCAGCGCTTCCCCAGAAGATCGGTTCGGTAGTCCGACGCCGGAAAATGAAACGGAACCGGGCCATCCGGATCGCCGTTCATGAACTGACGAATACGCGGGTTATCGGCGTTCATCAACTCGTCTGGCGTGCCCTGCCCCAATACCTGACCATCACCGACAACATATAGGTAGTCGGCAATACTCGCTGTTTCGGCCAAATCGTGTGAAACCACAATACTGGTAATACCCAGTGCGTCGTTCAACAGACGAATCAGACGCACCAGTACGCCCATTGCGATAGGGTCCTGCCCCACGAAAGGTTCGTCATACATCAGTATTTGCGGATCCAGCGCAATCGCCCGCGCCAAAGCCACCCGACGCTTCATGCCTCCGGACAGCTCATCCGGCATCAGGTCGATTGCACCGCGCAACCCGACCGCTTGCAGCTTGAGCAGCACGATGTCACGGATCATTTCTTCCGGCAGATGGGTGTGCACCCGCAACGGAAAGGCCACGTTCTCGAACACGTCGAGATCGGTGAACAGGGCTCCGCTTTGAAACAACACGCCCATATGCTTGCGGGCATCGAAAAGATCACTGCGCGACAGCGCCGGCAGATTCTGACCGTTGACCCAGACCTCGCCGCTAGTGGGACGCAGTTGCATTCCCATCAGACGCAATAGTGTGGTTTTACCGCAGCCGGACGGCCCCATGATTCCCGTGACCTTGCCACGCGGAATTCGAATATCGACATTATTGAAGATGCTGCGCGTGCCGCGCTTGAAGGACACTCCCTTCAGCTCAACCGCGTAGGCGTTATCGGCGCTCATCTAAACTCCTTGCGATGCAGCCTCTGCCTCTCACCCGGACACCAAACCCCTTGTCAGGAGGCATGCGTTCCCTGAGCGGGCTGAACTGGCGGCGAACTATATCACTGCTGATACTGACCGCCCAAGGCCGAAGGAGTGCCCGTACAGATACCAGACAGCGAAATAAGTACGAATTAACAGGCATAAGCTCCCCGTTTGCAGGCAAGGGCAATAAAGCACTGCGATCAAGCGTGAGGGAATTCAACATTACCGCTATAATATTTGCCTTTTCTCAGGCTACCTGACTTCGAACATGAGCCAATCCAGCGACCTGATTCAATCAGCCCAACGTACTATCCGCCTCGAGCTGGAAGCCGTAGAAGGTTTGCTGCCTCATATCGACGCAGATTTCGTACGCGCCTGCGAGATAATTTTGGCAAGCAAGGGCCGGGTAGTCGTTGTAGGCATGGGCAAATCCGGGCATATCGGGCGCAAAATTGCCGCCACTCTGGCCAGCACCGGCACCACGGCTTTTTTCGTCCATCCCGCTGAAGCCAGTCATGGCGACATGGGCATGATTGCGCGCGGTGACATCATTCTCGCGCTGTCGAACTCCGGCTCGACCATCGAAATCGTCACCCTGCTGCCACTGATCAAACGCCTGGGCATCCCGTTGATCTGCATGACCGGCAACCCGGAGTCACCCCTGGCGAAGGCTGCCGATGTCAAACTCGACGCCCGCGTGGCCCAAGAAGCTTGCCCGCTGAACCTGGCGCCCACTTCTTCGACCACCGCAGCATTGGTGCTGGGTGATGCCCTGGCAATTGCATTGCTTGAAGCCCGGGGCTTTACTGCCGAAGACTTCGCTTTCTCGCACCCGGGCGGCGCCCTCGGCCGACGCTTGCTGCTGAAAGTCGAGAATGTCATGCACAGCGGCGAAGAACTCCCCCAGGTAGTACGCGGCACACTGCTTAAAGACGCGTTGATGGAAATGACCCACAAGGGCCTTGGCATGACCGTCGTCATTGAAGAAGATGGCCGCCTGGCCGGAATCTTCACCGACGGTGACCTGCGCCGCACACTGGACCGTCAGATCGATATCCGCAACGCAACTATTGACTCGGTCATGACACCCCACGGCAAAACCGCCAGGCCCGACATGCTGGCAGCTGAAGCCTTGAAGATCATGGAAGACCACAAAATCAGCGCACTGGTGGTTATCGACAAGGAAGAACGACCGGTCGGCGCCTTGAACATGCACGATTTGCTTCGCGCAGGAGTCATGTAATGCCCCTCGACCTGCTAAAGCGCGGCAAGAACATCAAGCTTGCCATTTTCGACGTTGACGGCGTATTGACCGACGGACGTCTCTATTTTCTTGAAGACGGCAGCGAATTCAAAACCTTCAACACCCTCGATGGCCAAGGCATAAAGATGCTGATGGCTGCCGGGGTTCAAACCGCAATTATCAGCGGCCGCAAAACCCCTGTGGTTGAACGCCGCGCACAGAATCTGGGCATCCCGTACCTGTATCAGGGCCGGGAAGATAAATTGGTCGCATTGGACGAGCTTCTCGGCCAACTCAACCTAAACTATGAACAGGTCGCCTTTCTGGGCGATGATTTGCCTGACTTGCCGGTTATCCGTCGTGTCGGCTTGGGAATGGCCGTTGCCAATGCGGCCAGCTTCGTTCGCGAACATGCTCATGGCGTGACCCTGGCGCGTGGCGGCGAAGGTGCCGCCCGCGAATTCTGCGAGCTGATCCTGCGCGCCCAAGGCCGTCTGGACGCAGCCAACGCCGCCTACCTATAGAGCTTCCTATGCTGAGCAAAAAGATTCGTAACATCCTGTTATTCGCGGTCATTGCTGCGCTGTTCGCAGCCGTTGGCTATTGGAATATCAGCCCCGGCCGCTTTCTCGACACCCCTGTAGTGGCTGTCGATGAATCTGCCATCGATTATTACGCCCTGAACGCCCGCAGCCTTCAGTACCTGCCGGACGGTAAACTGCAGTACGAACTGACCGCCGACAAGGTGGAACATGTAAAGGCTTCAGAGGTCTCCTTACTGACCAAACCCGACCTGCAGATGTATCGCGGTACAGCGTACCCGTGGCACGTCCAGAGCGAACGCGGTGAAGTCAACCCGGACGGCAGCGAGGTCGAGTTGATTGACTCGGTACGCATCGCCCGAACCGACGAAAAAAAACGCACTACGGTTATTACCAGTAGCCGCATGACTGTATTCCCCCAGAAGCAATATGCGCAGACCCAGCAAGCCGTTAGAATCGACGGCGCTGGCGGCGTTACAACTGGCAAGGGAATGAAAGCATATTTGAAAGACGGCAGGATGGACCTGCTGTCCAACGTAAGAGGACAGTATGAGTCTCGTTAAAACCCTCCCTTTATTGCTCAGCCTGAGCGCAGCACTGGGAAGCGCGAGCGCCTGGGCTCTGCCGAACGATAACGAACAGCCTATCCGCATCCAGGCCAATGAAGCACAGCTGGATGACAAACAAGGCGTCGCTACCTACAAGGGTGATGTGATCATCACTCAGGGCTCGATGAAAATCACCGGCAACACGGTCACTATCACCCGCAACGCGGCAGGTGAAATTGACGTTGTGACGTCGGTGGGCAACCTTGCCTACTTCGAGCAGCTGCAAAAAGAATCTGACCCCAAACCGGTTCAGGCGTATGCCGTGACCATTCAGTACCATGCGCCGCAAAACCGCATCGTGCTGATCGACAGGGCCAAGGTCATTAACGACGGCAACACCACCGAAGGCGAGAAAATCGTCTACGACACGGTGAAACAGGTCGCCAATGCCGGTCGCGCCAATGGCAGCAGCGTCACCGCTCCACGTCCGCGCATCGACATGGTGATCCAGCCGAAGAAAAAAACCGACCAACAGAAGGCCCAGTAATGGCAACTCTGAAAGCCCAGCATTTGGCCAAAAGCTACAAGAGTCGCCAGGTGGTACGTGATGTCAGCCTGTCGATCGACAGCGGGCAAATCGTCGGCTTGCTCGGCCCTAACGGTGCGGGCAAGACCACGTGTTTCTACATGATTGTCGGCCTGGTCCAGGCCGATCAGGGGCGCGTGCTGATCGACGACCTCGACGTCAGCCATCAGCCCATGCACGGTCGCGCACGCGCCGGTATCGGTTACTTGCCGCAGGAAGCTTCGATCTTTCGCAAGCTGTCGGTTGCCGACAACATCATGGCGATCCTCGAAACGCGCAAGGAGCTGGACAAGGCAGGTCGTCGCCAGGAGCTGGAAAGCCTGCTGCAGGAATTCCACATCAACCACATCCGCGAAAACCTGGGCATGAGCCTGTCCGGGGGCGAACGCCGCCGGGTCGAAATTGCCCGCGCACTGGCCACTGCACCCAAGTTCATCCTGCTCGATGAACCCTTTGCCGGCGTTGACCCCATCTCCGTAGGCGACATCAAGCAAATCATCCATCACCTGAAAGCCAAAGGTATTGGCGTCCTGATCACCGATCACAACGTCCGTGAAACCCTCGATATCTGCGAAACTGCGTATATCGTCAACGACGGTCAACTGATCGCTGAAGGTGATGCTGAAACGATTCTGGCCAACGAGTTGGTGAGAGAAGTTTACCTCGGTCACGAGTTCCGCCTGTAATCGCAGGAAAGGTGGAAACGCCTGGAGCGCTGACAAATAAAACGTCCGACGACGTTTTATTCCACAAGCGCTCAAGCCGTTTCCCGGGGCAACCGAAACTAATTAAGAACGCCCCTAGGCAAACGTAGCGGTTTCAGGCATATAATTTGCTTATGTTTGGCGCTTCCGCGCCCTTGTAGTGGATGGCGCCATGTGCGCCGGCGAATAAGGTGTAAAGCCCCTGCCATGAAACCATCGCTAGTCCTGAGAATGGGCCAGCAGCTGACAATGACACCTCAGCTGCAACAAGCCATACGCCTGCTCCAATTGTCGACCCTGGACCTGCAACAGGAAATCCAGGAGGCCCTGGAATCAAATCCGATGCTCGAACGCCAGGAAGAAGGCGAAGACTTCGACAATTCGGACCCTATGGCCGACAACATCGAGCAAAAACCCAACAACGATATTCAGGAACCTTCCTACCAGGAATCCGCCCCTACCGTGGACAACCTCGAGGAAGGCGAATGGAATGACCGCATTCCCAACGAGCTGCCTGTCGACACCGCCTGGGAAGACGTTTATCAGACCAGCGCCAGCAGCCTGCCAAGCAATGACGATGACGAGTGGGACTTCACAACCCGCACCTCTGCCGGTGAAAGCCTTCAGAGCCACTTGCTGTGGCAATTGAACCTGGTACCGATGTCCGACACTGACCGACTGATCGGTGTGACGCTCATCGACTGCATCAACAACCAAGGCTATCTCGACGAAACACTCGAAGAAATCCTCGAGGCGTTCGACCCGGAGCTGGACATCGAGCTCGATGAAATCGAAGCTGTCCTGCACCGCATCCAGCAATTCGAACCCGCTGGTATCGGTGCGCGCAGCCTCGGCGAATGCCTGCTGCTGCAACTGCGTCAGCTGCCTGCCAAAACACCTTGGCTGAACGAAGCCAAGCGCCTGGTCACCGACTACATCGACCTGCTCGGCGCTCGCGACTACAGCCAGTTGATGCGCCGCATGAAGCTCAAGGAAGACGAGCTGCGCCAGGTCATCGAACTGGTACAAAGCCTTAATCCTCGCCCCGGCTCGCAAATCGAGTCCAGCGAAGCCGAGTACGTGGTACCTGACGTTATCGTGCGCAAAGATAACGAACGCTGGCTGGTGGAGCTCAACCAGGAGTCCGTGCCACGTTTGCGCGTCAACCCGCAATATGCCGGTTTCGTCCGTCGCGCCGACACCAGTGCCGACAACACGTTTATGCGCAATCAGCTACAGGAAGCACGCTGGTTCATCAAAAGCCTGCAGAGCCGCAACGAAACCCTGATGAAAGTGGCGACCCAAATCGTCGAACATCAGCGCGGCTTCCTGGAGTACGGCGACGAGGCCATGAAGCCTTTGGTGCTGCATGACATTGCCGAAGCCGTAGGCATGCACGAGTCCACGATCTCTCGGGTTACCACACAAAAATTCATGCATACCCCGCGCGGTATTTATGAGTTGAAGTACTTTTTCTCCAGCCATGTCAGCACCTCCGAAGGCGGCGAATGCTCGTCCACCGCGATCCGTGCCATCATCAAAAAACTGGTTGCCGCTGAAAATCAGAAAAAGCCGTTGAGTGACAGCAAGATCGCTGGTTTACTGGAGGCACAAGGTATTCAGGTCGCCCGTCGCACCGTCGCCAAGTATCGCGAATCCCTGGGAATCGCGCCTTCGAGCGAACGTAAGCGTTTGATGTAAGCCACGGGTTACAGCGTTTCAGTGGCAGGCTGCTCAGCCTGCCACTTTATGCAATGGCATCAAAAGGAGAAACTGTATGCAAGTCAACATCAGTGGACACCAACTGGAAGTCACCGAACCGCTGCGCGCTTACATCGGCGAAAAACTCGACCGACTGGAACGCCACTTCGACAAGATTACCAACGTACAGGTGACGATGGCGGTCGAAAAACTGAAACAGAAAATCGAAGCCACTCTGCATATCCATGGAGGGGAAGTCGTTGCCAACGCCGAGCATGACGACATGTATGCGGCAATTGACCTGCTCACTGACAAGCTTGATCGCCAACTGAAAAAGCATAAGGAAAAGACCCAAAGCCTGCTCCAGGGCGCGACCGGTCGTTAATACTCCCTACCCATGATTCGACTTGAAAATATCCTGACCCCCGGCCGTTCCCTCGTGAACGCGCCGGGCGGCAGTAAAAAGCGCGCACTCGAACAAATTGCCAACCTGATCAGTCGCGAAGTGCCTGATCTCGAAATGCAGGATGTTTTCGAGAGCCTTATTGCCCGTGAAAAACTCGGTTCCACCGGTTTTGGTAACGGAATTGCAATCCCCCATTGCCGTCTCAAGGGCTGCAAGTCGCCAGTCAGCGCCTTGCTGCACCTCGACGCCCCTATAGATTTCGACGCCATCGATGGCGCGCCGGTCGACCTGCTTTTCGTTTTGCTGGTACCTGAAGCGGCAACCGATGCACACCTGGAACTGCTCCGGCAGATCGCCAGCATGCTCGATCGTAAAGACGTGCGTGAGAAGCTGCGCGCCGCATCCAGCAACGAAGCGCTGTATCAGGTTGTTCTGGACGTACAGAACGGTCATTAATCATGCGCTTAGTTATTGTCAGCGGACGCTCCGGCTCCGGTAAAAGCACTGCCCTCGCCGTCCTTGAAGACAACGGTTTCTATTGCATCGACAACTTGCCTGCCGGCTTGTTGCCCGAGCTGGCAGAGCGTGCGCTGATCCACACCGAGCTGGCACAGCCGCTGGTGGCCGTGTCGATTGATGCGCGAAACCTGCCGAGCCATTTGTCGCGTTTTCCGCAATTGCTTGAGGAAGTGCGCAGTCGGCATATCCAGTGCGATGTGCTGTATCTGGATGCCGACGAAGAAACCTTGCTCAAGCGGTTCTCTGAAACCCGTAGACGTCATCCGCTGAGCAGTGCCAGCCGTTCTCTGGCCGAAGCGATTCGCGACGAAACGCAACTGCTGGGGCCGATTGTCGACCTTGCAGATCTCACCATCAACACCACCAACCTCAACCTGTACCAGTTGCGCGACACGATCAAGTTGCGCCTGCTGAACAAACCTGAGGCCGGCACAGCCTTTTTGGTGGAATCGTTCGGCTTCAAGCGCGGGATGCCGGTGGACGCCGATCTGGTGTTTGATGTGCGCTGCCTGCCCAACCCGTATTGGAAACCCGAACTGCGGGAACAATCGGGGCTGGACCAGCCCGTCATCGACTATCTGGCAGCCCAACCGGATGTCGAAGAGATGTTCCAGGACATCTCCAGCTATCTGCTCAAGTGGCTGCCGCGCTTTGCCGCCAGTAACCGCGCCTATGTCACCATTGGCATCGGCTGCACCGGCGGTCATCACCGCTCTGTCTACCTGACCGAACGACTCGGCAAATGCCTGCAAGAAACCCTGAAGAACGTCCAGGTTCGCCACCGCGACCTTACTTGAAAGGATTTATCCCGCGATGCCTGCTCTGGAAATAGAAATCATCAACAAACTGGGCTTGCATGCTCGCGCATCCGCCAAGTTCGTGGGCATCGCCGGGAAATACCCCTGCCAGATTCAGGCAGGCCGCTCGCCGGAATCCATGGTCGACGGTAAGAGCATCATGGCCATGATGATGCTCGCTGCTGGCAAAGGGACCACCATTCATCTCAAAACTGAAGGTGAGCAAGAGCAGGAAGCGCTGGAAGCGCTGGTGGCATTGATCAACAACTACTTCGATGAAGGCGAGTAATCGCTGAAACGGTCTCTGCAGGAACAAGCGTACTCGCGATGGTTCTGTGTAATGGCTGAATCGCAGTGATCTTGAAACCCTCAAGAGCAATCGAGCGTCGTCCGATTGCTCCTGCAGGTTCAGATCATATAGCCGGTTTTTCCTACCCCAATGCCGTGTCCATCACCATCATCAGACAAAACCCGACACACAGCCCCAGACTCGCCAGCTTTTCGTGGCCATTGCGACGCGACTCCGGAATGACCTCCTGTGTCACCACCAACAGCATCGCGCCTGCCGCCAGGGCCAGCCCCAAGGGCAACAGCACCTCGGCAAGGTTTACCAGCCATGCGCACAGCACCGCAAACACAGGCTCAACCAGACCTGACGCCGCGCCCACCAGAAAGGCCCGGACCCGCGACATTCCCGCGCCCGCCAGAACCAACGCGATCACCAGCCCTTCCGGAACATCCTGAAGCGCAATCCCCATGGCCAGGCTATCGGCATCAGGCATGCCGCCACCCGCCGAAACCCCGACAGCCATACCTTCCGGAATGTTGTGCGCCACAATGGCAATCACGAACAACCAGATACGCGGAGCAATAACAGGCTCCCCCGGGCGGCTGTTCAACCCTTGCGGTCCGGCCCCGGACACCTTGAGATCCACCAGAAACAGAAAAAACGCACCCAGCAGGATACCTGCGCTGACCAGCCCGCTTGAGGCCCAGGAGGACAGCCCCAGATTTTCAGCCGCTGCAATGCCTGGCACGATCAAAGAAAAGGCGGTGGCAGCCAGCATGACGCCCGCGCCGAAGCCCAGCAACGTATCGCTGACAGCCATCGGCATTTTACGTATCACCAGCACCGGTACCGCCCCGAGTGCCGTTCCCAGCGCACAGAGAGCACCGCCCTGAAGCGCGCGCAACATCCGCGGCTCAAGATCCAGCCAGACCAGCCCCTTGGCAACCAACAAGGCCGTGCCCGCCAACAGCAAGAGCGAGCCCAGGGCATAACGAAACATCCGTACACCGCCGACCGCTAATATTTGCGTGCCCATAATCCGCCTGAATCCTTTTGAGTGGGCTTAGGCCATCGCAGCCTGATAACGACGCGCCACTTCTGGCCAATTGATCACACTGTAGAACGCATTGATGTATTCGGGACGACGATTTTGATAACGCAGATAGTAGGCGTGCTCCCACACATCCAACCCCAGAATCGGCGTATTACCGTTCATCAGGGGACTGTCCTGGTTGCCACTGCTTTCGATCACCAGCTTTTTTTGCGGAGTCACGCACAACCACGCCCAGCCGCTACCAAAACGGGTCAAGGCCGCCTTGGTGAAGTTCTCCTTGAACGATTCCAGCCCACCCAGTTGCTCATCGATGGCCCTGGCCAAGGCGCCTTCAGGCTGACCTCCGCCCGCAGGGCTCATGACCTCCCAAAACAGCGAATGGTTAGCATGCCCGCCACCTTGATTGATCACGGCAGCACGCAGTTGCTCGGGCAACTGATGAACACTGGCGACCAGCTTCTCGACAGGCCATTGCGCCCACTCGGTACCTTCGACAGCGGCATTGAGGTTATTGATATAGGTCTGATGATGCTTGGTGTAGTGAATTTCCATGGTCTGCGCATCGATATGCGGTTCAAGCGCGTCATAGGCATAAGGCAAGACTGGCAAGGTGTAAGTCATTTCAATGGACTCCCGGGTGATGGCCACTGACCGTTGAGAATTCGTGGCAGGCCTGAGCCACGTTACGTTTGAGCAAAAGACTGGTGCGCGGGTATTCGCCGTGCTCGCTGATGAAATTCAACAATTCAACATAGGTTTTGCTGCTCTGGCGCAGTGCTGCTTCACGCAATGCCGGCGCCAGTCGGGGGTTCTGCAGGGTCTGCAACAAACGCTGATGAATCGCACACAGGTACTCGACACTCTCCTCCGGCTGATTCAACCGCAAGTGCAGATCCGCCAGGTTGTGATGGGAAATCACACACGCGGCGACGGCTTCATCGGCATCACTCCAGCGCTCGAACAACACCTGCGCCAATGCAAGCGCCTGTAAGTAATGTTCTCGCGCATCAACCAGCTCGCCCTCGGCGAAACAGCGATTGGCTCTTTCGATCGTGCGTTTCCAGTGTTCCATGTGCGCCTCCAAAGCAGTGTCGATGCGTTAAATACCGCCGGCTGTCAGCTTCTCGGGATCCAGCAGAACCTCAAGCTGGCTGCGTGGCAGGTCGGTGTATTCCTCGGCCACATCAATCACCGGACGCCCTTGCTGATAGGCAGCCTTGGCAATTTCAGCGGCTTTTTGATAGCCAATGATCGGATTCAGCGCAGTCACCAGAATCGGATTGCGCGACAACGCCTCCTTGAGCTTGCCCTCGTTGACCTTGAAGCTGCTGATGGCTTTGTCAGCCAGCAGACGGCTGACGTTGGCCAGCAACTCAATGCTGCTTAGCAGATTCTGGGCAATCACCGGCAGCATCACGTTCAACTCAAAGTTGCCCGACTGGCCGGCCACGGTAATGACCGCGTCATTACCGATAACCTGCGCTGCAACCATCGCCGTGGCCTCGGGAATCACCGGATTGACCTTGCCCGGCATGATGGAAGAGCCCGGCTGCAAGGCCTCGAGCTCGATTTCGCCCAGACCTGCCAGCGGGCCGGAGTTCATCCAGCGCAGGTCGTTGGCGATCTTCATCAACGACACGGCCGTGGCCTTGAGCTGCCCTGAGACCGACACCGCGGTGTCCTGCGAACCAATCAAGGCAAACAGGTCTTTACCAGGCGTGAAGATGACCCCGGTCAAGGTGCTGAGCTGCTGGCTGAACAACCCGGCGAACTGCGGGTGTGCATTGATACCGGTGCCCACCGCCGTGCCACCCTGGGCCAGCGATTGCAGCGCAGGCTGCAAGTTCTGCAAATGCTCAATGTTGGCCTTGAGTTGCTGCGCCCAACCGTTGAGCACCTGGCTCATGCGCACGGGCATGGCGTCCATCAAATGGGTGCGGCCGGTCTTGACGTAGACGTGCACCTGCCCGGCCTTGTGCTCGATCACCTGCACCAGGTGGGTCAAGGCCGGCAATAATTGCTCATGCAAGCCCAAGGCTGCACTCACATGAATGGTTGTCGGGATGATGTCGTTACTGCTTTGCCCGCAATTGACATGATCGTTGGGATTGACCAGCTCACCCAGGACACGCGTGGCCAGGGTGGCAATCACTTCATTGGCGTTCATGTTGGAACTGGTGCCGGAGCCGGTCTGGAAAATATCCACCGGGAAGTGCTCCATGAAGTCGCCGGCCAGCAGAATCTGCGTAGCCTCTTCAATGGCCTGGCCCTGCGCCTCACTGATTTGTCCAAGTTCCACGTTGGCCCTGGCGGCGGCTGCCTTGGCCAGGATCAGCGCGCGAATGAACTGGCCAGGCATGCGTTGATGACTGATCGGGAAGTTGATCACTGCACGCTGGGTTTGAGCGCCATACAGCGCTGCTTCAGGCACATGCAATTGGCCCATGCTGTCACGTTCGATACGAGTGTTACTCATCAGGAAATCCTTGCACCGGTTCTGTTAAACAAATCGAAGGATCGAGTTCGCACGTTGCCAACTGCCAGGCGAAGCTTTGCCAGCGTTTAAGTCGACAGGCACATAGCGCTTGGGTTTCGATGTCACGCAACGGACGCCAGGCATGATCCAGGCACACGTTGCGCCATTGCCAGGGCAGCGCAGTATCCGTCGCGGTGTCGAGTAACAGCCGAAAAGACGTTACGGCTATCGTCCAGGGAGAAGTGGCCGTATAGCAGGCAAGGTAGCGGCCTTCGGCCAGGTAATGCGCAATCAGGCGCGGCTCGTCCGGAACGATCGCGCAACGGATCTGGCGACTCATCCAGCGCCAGCTTTCCAGATACGGGTCTTCATGCAAGACAGAACTCATGACACAAGCTCACTCGATAATGAGTCTCATTATTAAGCGATATCCATTATCAACACAACCCTGCTAAAGGCCACCCCCCTTCACTCCCCCGTCGGTCGTTTGCCAGCCACAAAAAAAGGCGTATCACCCTTCAGGTGATACGCCTCGATTACCGCGCAGGGGTGTCAGCTGCCTGCGACCGTCATCCGCTCGATCAACACCGAACCCGTGCGGATGTTGCTGCGCAGCTCAAGGTCATTCCCGACCGCGACGATCTGTTTGAACATGTCACGCATGTTGCCAGCGATCGTCACTTCCTGGACCGCGAACTGGATCTCGCCATTCTCGACCCAGAAGCCGGCAGCACCACGCGAATAATCGCCAGTGACCATGTTCAGGCCGCTGCCCATCAGCTCAGTGACGAACAGCCCGCGATCCATGCGGCGAATAAGTGCCGCCTGGTCTTCGTCGCCGTGGGTCACGAACAGGTTGTGCACACCGCCCGCGTTTGCGGTGCTTGGCATGCCCAGCTTGCGGCCGGAGTAGGTGCTGAGGATATAAGACACCAGCTCGCCGTCCTTGATGAACGGCTTGGCGTAGGTTGCCAGGCCATCGTTATCGAACGACGAGCTGCCCAGGGCGCGCATCAAGTGCGGGCGCTCGTCCAGCGTCAGCCATTGCGGGAAAATCTGCTGGCCCATGGCATCCAGCAGGAAGGACGACTTGCGGTACAGGTTGCCGCCCGAGATAGCCCCCAGGAAGCTGCCGAACAGACCGCCGGCCAACTCCGCCGAGAACAGCACCGGCACTTCACACGTAGGTACCGGACGGGCTCCCAAACGGCGGGCAGCGCGCTCCGCCGCACGCCGGCCGATGGTGGCGGCGTCCATCAGCAGCTCACCCTGGCAGTTCACGTCATACCAGTAATCGCGCTGCATTTGCCCGCTGTCTTCAGCGATCATCACGCAGCTCAGGCTGTGGCGAGTCGACGCCGAACCGCCGATAAACCCATTGCTGTTGCCATACACACGGCAACCCTGGTGAGTACTGAGCGTGGTGCCGTCGGCATTTTTGATCCGGCTATCGGCGTCGAATGCAGCGGCTTCACAGGCCAGCGCCTGTTCAATGGCCTGCTCCGGGGTAATGTCCCACGTGTGGAAAACATCAAAATCTTTCAGATCGCGGGCCATCAGGTCCGGATCAGCCAGACCCGAGCTTTCGTCTTCCGAGGTGTGCCTGGCAATCGCCAGCGCCGCAGCAACGGTTTCACGGATCGCATCGGGCCCCGTGGCCGACGTGCTGGCCGAGCCTTTGCGCTGGCCCACATAGAGGGTGATGCCAAAACCTTGATCGCGGTTGAATTCCACGGTCTCAACTTCTCGCTGACGCACCGATGTCGACAACCCCTGTTCCAGCGACACCGCCACTTCACAAGCGCTGGCGCCTTGGCGCCTGGCTTCGGCGATGATTTGCTCGACCTGCTCCTGCAGTGCCGGCAGGGCCTGCGGGCCGACGCTTTCTACTGCACTCATGGTTTTCTCCACTCAAATTCTGTTTTCGGCAGGGCCGCCGAGCGACCGGGCCGGACAAGCGGCCCCCGACTGGTTATCATGGCGGCGTTTCTTTGCGGACTGCCACCATGGTTGATTCTTACGACGACGCCTTCGACGGCGAAAAAAGCAAATCGCAGGTCAAACGCGAGCTGCATGCTCTGGTTGATCTGGGCGAGCGTCTCACGACACTCAAGCCTGACTTGCTGAACAAAATGCCTTTGACCGACGCACTGCGCCGGGCGCTGGCAGATGCTCCAAAACACACGGCCAATATTGCGCGCAAGCGCCATATGATGTTCATCGGCAAGCTGATGCGCGATCAACCGCTTGACGAAATTCTTGCTTTGCTCGAACAAGTGGATGCCTCTTCTCGCCAATACAACGAACGTTTCCACGGCCTCGAACGCTGGCGTGACCGCCTGATCGAAGGCGATGACGATGTACTGGAAAAGTTTGTCGCCGAGTTCCCTGAAGCCGATCGCCAGCAATTGCGTTCGATCGTGCGTCAGGCAAAACACGAGCTGGCACACAACAAGGCACCGGCTTCAAGCCGCAAATTGTTCAAGTACATCCGAGGGCTGGACGAGACTCAACGCGGTCTGCGTTAAATCTCGTACATGGACGGGATGCCTCGCATCCCGTCCGACCCTCATCACCCGCCCGTACCGCCTACAGTAATTGCATCTATCTTCAGCGTTGGCTGACCGACACCCACCGGTACCGACTGCCCATCCTTGCCGCATGTGCCCACGCCGCTGTCCAGGGCCAGATCGTTACCGACCATCGATACCTTGCTCATCGCTTCCGGCCCGTTGCCAATCAGGGTCGCACCCTTGACTGGACGCGTGATTTTGCCGTCCTCGATCAGGTAGGCCTCGCTGGTGGAAAACACAAACTTGCCGCTGGTGATATCGACCTGACCGCCGCCCAGATTGGCGCAGTAGATGCCTTTTTTCACCGAGGCGATGATTTCTGCCGGATCACTTTGGCCGCCGAGCATGTAAGTGTTGGTCATGCGCGGCATCGGCAGGTGCGCATACGACTCGCGACGACCATTACCGGTACGGGCCACGCCCATCAGCCGTGCGTTGAGCTTGTCTTGCATGTAGCCCTTGAGCACGCCGTTCTCGATCAAAGTGGTGCACTCGGTTGGCGTGCCTTCATCATCCACACTCAACGAGCCACGGCGACCGGCCAGTGTGCCGTCATCGACGATGGTGCAGAGTTTGGAAGCAACCATTTCGCCCATACGACCACTGTAGGCCGAACTGCCCTTGCGGTTGAAGTCGCCCTCCAGGCCGTGACCCACCGCTTCGTGCAATAACACACCGGACCAGCCCGAGCCCAGTACCACGGGCATGGTACCCGCCGGAGCCGGCACCGCTTCCAGGTTGACCAGCGCCTGACGCAGCGCCTCACGGGCATAGCCCATGGCACGGTCTTCCGCGAGGAAATAACGGTAGTCGGTACGCCCGCCTCCGCCATGTCCGCCGCGCTCGCGACGACCATTCTGCTCAACGATGACACTGACGTTGAAACGCACCAACGGCCGAACATCCGCCGCCAGGCCTCCGTCGGTGGAAGCCACCAGAATCCGCTCCCACACACCGGCCATGCTCACGGTGACCTGCTGGATGCGCGGGTCGAGCGCACGGGTTGCAGCATCTACGCGCTTGAGCAGCTCTACTTTTTCCGCGCGGCTGATCACTTCCAGAGGGTTGTCCGGCGCATACAACTGGGCCACGTCCTGGCTGGTGAACGCCTGGACCGTGCCGTGTTGCCCGGCGCGGGAGATCGAGCGGGCCGCACGGGCCGCCAGGCCCAGCGCGTCTAACGTGATTGCATTGCTATAGGCGAAACCGGTTTTCTCGCCGGATTGGGCACGTACACCCACACCCTGATCGAGGTTGAAGCTGCCTTCTTTGACGATGCCATCTTCCAGTGCCCAGGATTCAGAAATCTGGCCCTGAAAGTACAAGTCGGCGGCATCGATCCCCGGGCCGGCCAGATCGCCCAATACTGATTGCAGGCTTTCGAGGGTGACACCCCCCGGTGCCAACAGGTGTTCGCTGACTGAGGTCAACAACTCGCTCATATTCACTCCGTCTTGGCCCCTGCTTCAGCATCTTTGAGTGCTGAACCCACGGGCCTGAAAATTAGTCCTGCGTTGCAGGTCGCTGCGCGCCCTGCGAAAAAAAGCGCCGATGACTTACCACCGGCATGCGAGCCCTGATGGCCGCCTGTTCAACTGCGTCACGCTCGGCCAGCAATACACCCTCGCCTTGCGCCTGCCCGGCCAGTACCCGGCCCCAAGGGTCGATGATCGCGGCGTGGCCCCAGGTTTCGCGTGGCCCGGGGTGAACACCACCCTGGGCTGCAGCCAGCAGGTAGCACTGGGTTTCGATGGCACGTGCACGGATCAGCACCTCCCAATGCGCCGCCCCGGTCACGGCTGTAAACGCCGAAGGTGCGGTAATCAACTCGGCTCCCGCAGCCCGCAACTCACTGTACAGCTCAGGGAAGCGCAGGTCATAGCATACGGTCAGGCCCAGCTTGCCGACTGGCGTATCAGCGACCACCACCTGCTCACCTTGAGCATAGTCATCCGATTCCCGGTAACGGCCACGATTATCGGCCACATCCACGTCGAACAAATGCAGCTTGTCATAGCGGGCAACGCATTCCCCGTCGGCGTTGACCAACAAAGAACAGGCGTTAACCTTGGCCATGGGTTGATCAACCGGCGGCAGCGGTAATGTGCCCGCGACTATCCATAACTTGAGGTCGCGAGCCGTGTGTTTCAACCACGGCAGGATCGGACCTTCACCCAATGCTTCGGCCCGGCCTATATCGGCGATATCACGCCGTCCCATGGCAGCGAAGTTTTCAGGCAGCACGGCCAGCTGTGCGCCGCCCTGCGCAGCCTCTTCAAGCAAGCGCCGGGCCTGCCTCAGGTTGGCCAGAACATCACTCTGGCTGACCATTTGAATCACTGCGAGAGACATGACGCGCTCCTCAAAAGACCGGGCTTATTTTTTCTCGAATGGCTTGTCGAAGGTGATCTTCGGGTCGGTCCATGGGCCTTGAATGCTGTATTGCACGCTGGCAAAACGTGAGACCTGATCACCAATCAGCTTGTTCAGCAAAAACAGTGCGCCGCCCACTGCAGGCGCGCCCACCAGCAATGCCGCAATCGGCAGGTTATTGGTGACCGGCAAGGTCACTAACAGTTTGGCATTTACCTGGTCAGTGAGCATGTTCAACGTACCGTTGAGTTCCAGGTTGGTAGACGGCCCGGTCATGACAATCGGCTTACCGGTGCGATACACACCGCTGCTGGCATTGAGCACACCCTTGACCCGGTCATAACTGAGGCCTTTGCCAAACAAGTCCGAGAAGTCCAGACGCAGGCGTCGACCAATCGAGTTGAAGTTCAGCAGACCAAAAATACGCAAGACCTGGGCACTGCCATCGACTTCAACGAACTGACCTTTGCGCAAGGTGGCATCCAGCGTACCGGAAAAACGCTTGAGACCGATCCAGGCGGGCGAACCGGGCCAGTTACCGTCGACGTCCAGGTGAAAGTTTTCACTGGTCACGCTGGGTGCAAAGCCCCAGTTTTTAAGCACATTGGCCAGATTGCCTCCGCCAAGACGTCCCTGATACCAGCTTCGGCTGTTGCCCGCGACACCTTCCCAGCCTCCCGTCCCCTCCAGCAGCAAGCCCTTGAGCCCCAGATTAAGACTGTTGAGGCTGATGCCGCGACTGGTCGGGCGCACTTTGAGCGACCAGGCTCCCAGCAGATCCGGGCCCTGATAGAGCTGGCGAACAATGATGTCCAGCGCAGGAATCTTGCGAGGATCAACCGATGCCAGCGGATCAGGCGCATTCTCGTCCGTCACGGCCTTGGGGTCGGGCGCTGGCAGGCGAATGCTCTGCATGGTGACAACAATCGGAGCGGTTTTGGCATCCGGCAGGGTCACGGCCCCTACGGCTTGCTGGCTGTCAATTTGCAGTGCGAAGGACGCCGCGTTGCGCTTCATCACCAAATGCACCTGATCCAGCTGGGTGCCGAATGCAATCAACTTGCCCATCCTGAAGTCTGCGCTGCTGAGTAACTGCTTGGCGCTGCTACCCGGGTCGTTGCCAGCATAACGCTCGACCAGCGCTTGCCAAGGGGCGACATCCAGCTCGGACATCGTGCCGCGAATCCGCAAGCCCTTTCTGGCAGGCAGTAACGGCTCGCCTTCACCCAGTAGCAGTTCGCCACGTCCCTCCTCGAACTTGCCGCCGGGTGCCGCAAACGTAAGGTTGGCCAAGTCACCATAATCAAACCAGTAACGACGTTCGGCGCCCTGAAGCGTCATGCGAAATACACTGTTGCGGCTTTGATTGGCCGCCAGACCAAAAGGCGCCGGCAAGTCGATCACCGCACCCTTGAGGTCAGAACTGACCCGCAATTGGCTGTCAGCCCCGTCCAGCGTCAATTGCAATTGATAAGGCAGATCACCTGTTACCGGTATCGGCTGGTTGAACTTGAGCCAGTCCGTAAGCCTTTTAACCCCCACGTGACCGTTGGCCACCACACGGGTACTGATTTTTCCGGGCTTGCCGTCGGCAAAGATCTGCGCCGTGACGGGACGATCAAACGCTCGGGCGCTGATAGCCTTGCCACTCAACCCCTTGGTGCTGTCAAAACGAAAGTCGCCCTTGAGTTGCGTCAGTTCAAGTTCAGGCTCGCTGATTTTCAAACGCGCCTTGTCGGTGCTGAAGTCGACCCCGATCTTCGGCTCTGCGCCTTTTCCGAGCGGGATGTCGAGGTCGACCCGGCCCTTGAGTGAGCCTTCTCCTTGCCAGCCGGCGAATGTGGAGGCTGTACCGATCGGTGCTTCCTGGAGGATTTTCAGACCGTCACCGAGCTTCCCGTCAAAGTTACCGTCCAGAAACAGATGGCTCACTTTGCCATTCGGCACATGGGGGATATTCACCGCGACGTTACGCACCTGAGTGTCAAGAAGCTGGCCTTTACTGGCCATGATTCTTACACCGCTGTCCTCGATAAACACATCACCCGAAACGTTACGCACATGAGGCCAACCCGGCTGGAACGCCAGCTCGGCGCCATGAACCTTGAAGAACAGGCTGACCGAACGCGCCTCGGGCATAACGTCGTGGCTCAATGAGCCTTGGTACTGGAAAAAACCTTCTTCAACATCACCCTTGATGATCGCGGTGCTCAACCACTCCGTCAGCGCAGGGCTCAACATTTCAGGCAAATATTTGGTGGTGTAGCGACCGTCGCCATCGGTCAGCCCCACCCGCAGGTCCATGTAGTCTTCCTGAGCGGGATCAAAATAGAGGCGAATCAGAAAATCGGCGGCAATCTTGCCTTCATCACCCAGTACTTTTATGTAAGGCGCAACCAGGGTGAAACCGTCTTTGTCCAGGGTCCAGGTGAGCAAGGCATTGGCTTGCTGGTACTGCCAGGCCTTGGCAAAGATCGGGTCCAGATGCAGCGAGAAATCCTTGCTGTCGAGCCGCAGCTCGCCTTTGCCCAGATCACCGCTGATCAGGCCACTGACATTGCGGGCGGCCGGCGCTCCGTGACTGGCGTTGAACCCCACTTGCTGCACATTGGCCGCAAAGCTGAGCCGCTGATCGTCCTTCGCGTCTGGCCGGTAGTCGACCAGTACATTGCGCAGGGTCCCCGTGACCTTCAGTTGATCGATCAACTTTGCCACGCCATCGGACAACGGCGCCAGCGAGTCAAGCAGCGGTGTGATCGGGGTCAGATCGAGGCGGTCGGCCTGCAGATGCCAACGCGCAGGTTCCTTGTCGGTCGCGCCGAATTGCTGCAGTTGCATCCGGGTTTCCCAGCGGGTCTCACCGAAGTTCATCGCCAGGGAATCAAGCACGACCTTGAAGCCTTGCTCACCCCGCTCCACCCAGGCGCGCAGCGCCAGGTTTTCGACCGCTTCGGGTTTTCGTTCGGCATAAGCGCCCCGCACTTTGGGCGCATTCAGACGGGCTACGGCACTCTGCACAGTGCCTTTGCTCCAGTTGAACCAGATTTCACCGCCCGCTTTTAGCTCAGACACTGTCCACGGCTTGATCAATGTCGCCGGAAGCCATTTGGCCCAGTCACTTTGCGGCAGGCTGACATACACCTCGGCGGCGCCATCCCGCCAGCGGCTGGCCTGAATCTGAGTTTTCAGGCTCATCGCCATGGGCTGACCATCGGGGAGGGTCAGGCGTGCATCGAGACGCTGATGAGAGGGCCCCACGTCGAGCGTCAGCCCGACATACGTCAGGGTCAACGGCGCTTGTTTGTAAGGTTCGAGGGTGATCTGACTGTCGAGCACGGAAAGGCGCGCGACACGCTGCAGTTGATTGAGCAGTTGCTCGGGATCGAGCGGCTTATCGTCTTGCATCGGCAAGCCTTCGAGCGTCCAGTGGCCCTGCTGGTCCTGGCGCAGGCTCAGTTGCACGCCATTGAGCTGCACATGAGCAATGCGTATATCGCGATTCAACAAGCTTGCCCACACATCAGGCACCAGCTGCACTTCGTCAAGGCGCAGAGCCGTGTTGCCTTCACCCACCATCACATCGTGCGCCAGCAACACCGGTGACATGACGCTCCAGCGGCCTTCCAGGCTGCCGATAGTCAACGGCATGCCCAGGGCTTCCCGGGCCTTGGTCTGCACTTCGGCACGGTATTCAGCCACAAGCGGGGTCAGTTCGCGCCCCAAGCTGACGTACAGCGCGGTCAACACCAAAACCAGGGCACACAGACCCAACCCCCAACGAGTCAGCGCGGCAAAAAAGCGTGTCAGACGCTCCATGTCAGTCGGCCTCTTCATTCATGATCGAGGGAGCCGAATCCAGCCCCTGTACAACACTGTAGAACGCTCGGTACTTCAGAGCAGCACCACGTCGTATTGTTCCTGGGAATACATGGTTTCAACCTGGAACCGAATGGTACGCCCGATAAATCCTTCCAGCTCCGCGACATTGCCCGACTCTTCGTCCAGCAAACGGTCGACCACTTTCTGATTGGCCAGGACCCGATAACCCACCGCCTGATAAGCGCGGGCCTCGCGGAGAATTTCACGGAATATTTCATAGCAGATGGTTTCCGGGGTTTTCAACTTGCCCCGTCCCTGGCAACACACACAGGGTTCGCACAGCACTTGCTCCAGACTCTCACGGGTACGCTTGCGGGTCATTTGTACCAGGCCCAACTCGGTAATCCCGATGATGTTGGTTTTGGCATGGTCACGTTCGAGCTGTTTTTCGAGGGTGCGCAAGACCTGGCGCTGATGCTCTTCATCTTCCATGTCGATGAAGTCGATAATGATGATCCCGCCCAGGTTGCGCAGGCGCAGTTGCCGGGCGATGGCAGTGGCGGCTTCAAGATTGGTCTTGAAGATGGTCTCTTCAAGATTGCGATGGCCCACGAACGCGCCGGTGTTGACGTCGATCGTGGTCATGGCCTCTGCCGGATCGACCACCAGGTAACCGCCGGATTTGAGCGGAACCTTGCGATCCAGAGCTTTCTGGATTTCATCTTCGACCCCGTACAGATCAAAAATGGGCCGTTCACCCGGGTAATGTTCCAGGCGGTCAGCGATTTCAGGCATCAGTTCGGCCACAAATTGAGTGGTCTTCTGGAAGGTTTCCCGCGAGTCGATACGGATTTTCTCGATTTTAGGGCCGACCAGATCACGCAATGTGCGCAAGGCCAGCCCCAAGTCTTCATAAATCACACTTGGCGCACCGACGGTTTTGATCTGTGTACCGATCTGCTCCCACAAGCGACGCAAGTAACGAATGTCCATCAGGATTTCATCCGCCCCGGCACCTTCGGCCGCCGTCCGCAAAATAAAACCACCGGCTTCTTTAATGCCTTCCTGGGCGACGCAATCACTGACCACCTGCTTCAGGCGCTCACGCTCGGCCTCGTCTTCGATTTTCAGCGAAATGCCCACATGCGCGGTACGCGGCATGTACACCAGATAACGCGAAGGAATCGACAACTGGGTGGTCAGGCGTGCGCCCTTGGACGCGATCGGGTCCTTGGTGACCTGCACCACAAGGCTCTGGCCTTCATGTACCAGTGCGCTGATGCTTTCGACAGCCTGACCTTCACGCAGGGATATCTCGGATGCGTGGATAAAGGCAGCGCGATCCAGGCCAATATCGACAAACGCGGCCTGCATGCCGGGCAAAACCCGGACGATCTTGCCTTTGTAAATATTGCCAACAATGCCACGGCGCTGGGTACGCTCGACATGCACCTCTTGCAGAACACCGTTCTCTACCACCGCCACGCGCGATTCCATCGGCGTGATGTTGATCAGGATCTCTTCACTCATGGCTGGGTCTCGTTCAGGCGTCATCACATTAGTGCCACGTCACGTAGGTGCGGTATTCAGCGCACGGTAAGGTTTTGCCAACAGGGTATGCCGAAATGCCCAAGGAGTTCTGCGGTTTCGCACACGGGCAACCCTACAACGGCCGAATAACTGCCATTGAGGCCTGATACAAACACCGCCGCCAACCCCTGGACAGCATAACCGCCAGCTTTATCCCGGGGTTCACCACTGGCCCAGTACAGGCTGGCTTCTTGTTTGCTGATGTTTCGAAATCTGACACTGCTGCGTACCACGCGGGTTTCGCAGCGGCCTTCGTCAAGAATCGCGATGGCTGTCAAAACCTCATGCTCTCGCCCGGATAAAGCCATGAGCATGGCCAATGCATCGGCCTCATCAATCGGTTTGCCGAGAATGCGCTCGTTGAGCACCACAGTCGTGTCGGCCCCGAGCACACAGAAGGCGCTAGCGGGCGGCGACATCAGCAATTGCTCACGGCCAGCCCGGGCCTTTTCGCGCGCCAGACGCTCGACATAGGCCACAGGAGACTCATTGGGGAGAGGGGTTTCGTCAATGGCAGCACTGACCGTGCTGAACGGCACGCCGATTTGAGTGAGTAACTCGCGTCGGCGCGGTGAGCCGGAAGCCAGATAAAGCAAGGTCATCAAGACATCTCCCTGTCGAAGTGCGGAAACCAGGAAATGGCTCGCGATCCTGTTAATTGATTTTGAAGCGTCGGCACAACCCGCGAAGCCCGTAACTGACCCAAGGCCAAAGCAAGGCACTGACCAGCGCCGGCAAGACCAGCGCCAGGGTTGGCTGCCGATTCCCGGTCAAGGCACTGAGCCATAGCTGAACCAGTTGAGCCAGCCCGAATACAACCAGAATGACCAGACTTTGCTGCCACATGGGGAACATCCGGATACGCTGCTGCAACGACAGGATCAGGAACGTGATGAGCGTCAGGATGAGCGCATTCTGCCCCAGCAACGTGCCGTAGAGAACGTCTTCGGCCAGCCCGAGGCAAAACGCGGTAACCATGCCCACCTTGTGCGGCATGTATAACACCCAAAAAGCCAGCAACAAGGCCAGCCAGAGCGGGCGCAAGATCTCCATGAACTGTGGCATCGGCGAAATGCTGAGCAACAGGCCAACAGCAAAGGTCAGCCAGATGATCCAGCCGTTACGCGAACGAGTACTCGTCATTATTGCCTCTCCCGAATAGTAGCCGGCACAGCGGCTGGCGGATTGGCAGCTGCGGGGGCTGACGCTGGAGCAGGTGTTTTCACGGGAGTGGCGTTCGTCGCAGCCGGGGCTGGCGCAGGGGGCACCGCGGGTGGCGCCGTGACCGGTGCTGGCTGCACAGGTGCTGCCGCGGGTGCGCCTGGAACGATTTCAGCGCCCTGCTCGGCTTCTTGCGCCTGGGCCGCATCATTGGCGCGCTCTTCCGGCGTCCTGCTGTCACTGAATACCAGCAGTAAATAGCGGCTGCGATTCAAGGCAGCGGTCGGGACAGCACGAACGATTGCAAATGGCTGCCCCGAGTCGTGAATCACTTCCTTGACCGTTGCGACAGGATAACCGGCCGGGAAACGCTGCCCGAGGCCCGAACTGACCAGCAGGTCGCCCTCTTTGACGTCCGCCGTGTCTGCCACGTGGCGCAACTCCAGACGCTCGGGATTGCCCGTACCACTAGCGATGGCGCGCAAGCCATTGCGATTCACCTGCACCGGAATGCTGTGAGTGGTATCGGTGAGCAACAGGACACGCGAGGTGTAAGGCATCAATTCGACGACCTGCCCCATCAACCCGCGCGCATCGAGAACCGGTTGGCCGAGCACGACACCGTCACGCTCACCCTTGTTGATGATGATGCGATGAGTGAAGGGATTGGGGTCCATGCCGATCAGCTCGGCCACTTCAACTTTTTCGTTGACCAGCGCAGAAGAGTTCAGCAACTCGCGCAGACGAACGTTCTGCTCGGTCAATGCCGCCAGCTTTTGCAGGCGACCTTGAAGCAGAAGATTTTCGGTCTGGAGCTTTTCGTTTTCAGCGACCAGTTCAGTGCGGCTGCCGAACTGACTGGCCACACCTTGCCACAAGCGTTGCGGCAGATCGGTGATCCAGTAGGACTGCATCAGTACCAGTGACATTTGGCTGCGCACGGGCTTGAGCAACGTGAAGCGGGCATCGACGACCATCAGCGCAACCGACAGCACGACCAGCACCAACAAACGCACGCCCAGTGAGGGGCCTTTGGTGAAGAGCGGTTTAATAGGCCGCTCCTCCGGGGCAAGTGTTCAATTTATTCATACGGCTTCAGGCGGCCTGGATGAAGATTGACAGAAGATAAACGCCAAAAGGCAGCACTGCAAAGTGCTACCTTTTGGTGATAACCATAGGACGTGCACCAAGCGATCTTATTCGCTGGAAAGCAGATCCATCGTATGTTTATCCATCATTTCCAGCGCACGACCACCGCCACGCGCCACGCAGGTCAGCGGGTCTTCGGCAACGATCACCGGCAAGCCGGTTTCCTGGGCCAGCAGCTTGTCGAGGTCACGCAGCAATGCGCCACCACCGGTCAGTACCAGGCCACGCTCGGCGATGTCCGAGGCCAACTCTGGCGGAGACTGCTCCAGTGCGCTTTTCACTGCCTGAACGATGGTTGCCAGCGACTCTTGCAGAGCTTCCAGCACTTCATTGGAGTTCAGGGTGAATGCACGAGGAACGCCTTCGGCAAGGTTACGGCCGCGTACGTCGACTTCACGCACTTCGCCGCCCGGGTAAGCAGTACCGATTTCCTGCTTGATGCGCTCGGCCGTCGACTCACCGATCAGGCTGCCGTAGTTGCGGCGCACATAGGTGATGATCGCTTCGTCGAAGCGGTCGCCGCCAACCCGTACGGACTCGGCGTAAACCACACCGTTCAGGGAGATCAGCGCGATTTCAGTGGTACCGCCACCGATATCGACAACCATCGAGCCGCGTGCTTCCTCGACCGGCAAGCCGGCACCGATGGCTGCTGCCATCGGCTCTTCGATCAGGAACACTTCACGGGCACCGGCACCGAGGGCCGATTCACGAATGGCGCGACGCTCTACCTGGGTCGATTTGCAAGGTACGCAAATCAGCACCCGGGGGCTTGGCTGCAGGAAGCTGTTTTCGTGCACTTTGTTAATAAAGTACTGAAGCATTTTTTCGCAAACGCTGAAGTCGGCGATCACGCCGTCCTTCATCGGACGAATGGCTGCAATGTTGCCCGGTGTACGGCCCAGCATGCGCTTTGCCTCGGTGCCAACGGCAACGACACTTTTCTGGTTACCGTGCGTCCGAATAGCCACAACTGAAGGCTCATTCAGGACAATACCGCGCTCACGCACGTAAATAAGGGTGTTGGCAGTGCCCAGGTCGATGGAAAGATCGCTGGAAAACATGCCACGCAGTTTCTTGAACATGGGAAAGGGACCCTAGGCAACGCGTGGGTAAAAAAGTGCGGCAAACTCTAACAACGACAGGGATTTTGGGCAAGGCGCCAATATGTTAAATTAGCAGCTTTTCAGAGCACCAACCCCCACAATCGCGGCCATATGACCGTAGAAATGCGGTAGTGTTCCGACAATCTAACACACGGATAGCATCCGTCCTGTTTTCCACTGGAGAATCCCATGGCGCTTGAACGCTCCGACGTGGAAAAAATCGCTCATTTAGCCCGCCTGGGTCTCAATGATGCCGATCTTCCGCGCACTACCGAAGCCCTTAATAGCATTCTGGGGCTGATTGACCAAATGCAGGCTGTCGACACCTCCGGCATCGAACCTCTGGCCCACCCTCTGGAAGCCAGCCAGCGCCTGCGCGCAGACGTCGTGACTGAAAGCAATCATCGCGAGGCTTATCAGTCCATCGCTCCAGCGGTCGAGAACGGCCTCTATCTGGTTCCGAAAGTCATCGAGTAAAGGGAAAGAGCCTGCATGCATCAATTGACTCTGGCCGAGATCGCTCGCGGACTCGCCGAAAAAAAGTTTTCCTCCGAAGAGCTGACCAAGACCTTGCTGGCGCGTATCGCCCGGCTTGATCCTCAGATCAACAGCTTCATCACCCTCACCGAAGACCTCGCCCTCGAGCAGGCCAAGGCCGCCGACACACGTCGCGCCAACGGTGAAAGCGGCGCACTGCTGGGCGCGCCGATCGGTCACAAGGACCTGTTCTGCACGCTGGGCGTGCGCACCAGCTGCGGCTCGAAGATGCTCGACAACTTCAAGGCCCCGTACGACGCCACCGTGGTCTCCAAATTGGCGGCTGCAGGCGCGGTAAGCCTGGGCAAGACCAACATGGACGAGTTCGCCATGGGCTCGGCCAACGAGTCGAGTTACTACGGTGCGGTCAAAAACCCGTGGAACCTCGAACACGTACCGGGCGGCTCATCCGGCGGTTCGGCTGCAGCCGTTGCTGCCCGCCTGCTGCCTGCGGCAACCGGCACCGATACCGGCGGCTCGATCCGCCAACCGGCCGCGCTGACCAACCTTACCGGTCTCAAGCCGACGTACGGTCGTGTTTCGCGCTGGGGCATGATTGCCTACGCCTCCAGCCTCGATCAGGGCGGCCCGCTGGCACGCACCGCCGAAGACTGCGCCATCCTGCTGCAAGGCATGGCCGGCTTCGACCCTCAAGACTCCACCAGCATTGACGAACCCGTGCCGGACTACAGCGCCAACCTCAATGGTTCGCTGCAAGGCCTGCGCATTGGCGTGCCAAAGGAGTACTTCAGCGAAGGTCTCGACCCGCGTATCGCCGAGCTGATTCACAACAGCATCAAAGAGCTCGAAAAGCTCGGTGCCGTGATCAAGCCCATCAGCCTGCCGAACATGCAGCACGCGATTCCCGCGTACTACGTGATCGCGCCAGCCGAGGCCTCTTCCAACCTGTCGCGTTTTGACGGTGTACGCTTCGGTCATCGCTGCGATGACCCGAAAGACCTCACCGACCTGTACAAGCGCTCGCGCGCCGAAGGCTTTGGCCCGGAAGTACAGCGCAGGATCCTGGTCGGTGCCTATGCCCTCTCGGCAGGCTACTACGATGCTTACTACCTGCAGGCGCAGAAAATCCGTCGCCTGATCAAAAACGACTTCATGACTGCCTTTAATGAAGTCGACATCATCCTCGGCCCAACCACGCCTAACCCGGCCTGGAAGCTCGGCGCTAAAAACAGCGACCCGGTTTCTGCGTATCTGGAAGACGTGTACACCATTACCGCCAACCTCGCGGGCCTGCCAGGCCTGTCGATGCCTGCCGGTTTTGTCGATGGCTTGCCGGTGGGCGTGCAGTTGCTTGCGCCGTACTTCCAGGAAGGTCGCTTGCTCAACGTCGCGCATCAATACCAGCTCAATACCGACTGGCATTTGCGCTCACCTGCCGGCTTCTGAGGAGAAACACATGCAATGGGAAGTTGTGATCGGGCTGGAAATTCACTCCCAGCTCGCCACCCAATCAAAGATTTTCTCGGGCAGCGCCACCACATTCGGCTCTGAGCCGAACACCCAGGCCAGCCTGGTTGACCTGGGCATGCCTGGCGTTTTGCCGGTGCTCAATGAAGAAGCCGTGCGCATGGCCGTCATGTTCGGCCTGGCCGTTGACGCTGAAATCGTCCAGCACAACGTGTTCGCCCGCAAGAACTACTTCTACCCGGACCTGCCCAAGGGCTACCAGATCAGCCAGATGGAACTGCCGATCGTCGGCAAGGGCCACCTGGACATCACGCTTGAAGACGGCACCGTCAAACGTGTCGGCATCACCCGTGCGCACCTGGAAGAAGACGCCGGTAAAAGCCTGCACGAAGACTTCAGCGGTGCCACCGGCATCGACTTGAACCGTGCCGGTACTCCGCTGCTCGAAATCGTGTCCGAGCCCGACATGCGCAGCGCCAAGGAGGCGGTAGCCTACGTCAAGGCAATGCACGCGCTGGTGCGCTACCTGGGCATCTGTGACGGCAACATGGCTGAAGGCTCGCTGCGTTGCGATTGCAACGTGTCGATCCGCCCGGTCGGCCAGGCCGAGTTCGGTACCCGCTGCGAGATCAAGAACGTCAACTCGTTCCGCTTCATCGAGAAGGCGATCAACAGTGAAGTACAGCGTCAGATCGAACTGATCGAAGACGGCGGCAAGGTCATTCAGCAGACCCGCCTGTATGACCCGAACAAAGACGAAACACGCGCCATGCGCAGCAAGGAAGAAGCGAACGACTACCGCTACTTCCCTGATCCGGACCTGCTGCCAGTGGTGATCGAAGACTCGTTCATCAATGACGTGCGTGCCACCCTGCCGGAACTGCCACCGCAAAAGCGCGAGCGCTTCCAGTCGCAGTTCGGCCTGTCCGCCTATGACGCCAGCGTGCTGGCCTCGAGCCGTGAGCAAGCGGATTATTTCGAAAAAGTGGTCAGCATCAGCGGCGACGCCAAACTGGCCGCCAACTGGGTCATGGTTGAACTGGGCAGCCTGCTCAACAAACAAGGCCTGGATATCGACCAGTCGCCGGTCAGCGCCGAACTGCTGGGCGGCATGTTGCTGCGCATCAAGGACAACACTATCTCCGGCAAAATTGCCAAGGTCGTGTTTGAAGCCATGGCCAATGGCGAAGGCAGCGCAGACACGGTCATCGAAACCCGCGGCCTCAAACAAGTGACTGACAGCGGCGCCATCGAAAAGGTGCTGGATGAAGTGCTGGCTGCCAACGCTGAGCAAGTCGAGCAATACCGCGCCGCAGACGAAGCCAAGCGCGGCAAGATGTTCGGTTTCTTTGTCGGCCAGGCGATGAAAGCATCCAAAGGCAAAGCGAACCCGCAACAAGTCAACGAACTGCTGAAAAGCAAACTCGAAGGCTAAACGCAACACGTGCAGCCGCTGCCCGGAGCAGCGGCTGCACGGTTTCAACTGACAAGCAATTAAAGGATTCCTCCATGAAGCGGCTACTCGGCGTGTGCGCCCTGCTCAGCTTGCTCACCGGCTGTGCCAGCCATGACGTAGATCCTCGCGGCTATGACAAAACCGGCACTGCCTCTTATTACGGCGCTCGCCACCATGGCAAACGTACTGCCAGCGGCGAACCTTTCAACCAGAATGCGCTCACCGCTGCTCACCCACGCCTGCCGTTCGGTACACGGCTGCTGGTGACCAATCTCAGTAACAAAAAATCCGTTGTGGTCCGCGTTAATGACCGCGGCCCCTACACCCGTGGCCGCATTATTGATGTTTCGCGCAAGGCCGCCCAGCAGTTGGGTATGCTGCGCAGCGGTACAGCCAAAGTCCGGGTTCAGGGCTTGAGTAACTAATCGAGGGAGTTGTCGACATCTTGGGCTTAAGCACACTATCACCCTGGAACCTGCTGCAACTGCTTTGCGGCCTGGTGCTGCTGATTGCCGGCGCAGGTCTGCTGGTGCGATGCGCCGTGCACATGGCTGCCAGGATGAATGTTCGCCCGTTATTGATCGGCTTGACGGTCGTCGCCCTGGGCAGCAGCGCGCCACAGGTCACGGTCAGCCTGCAAGCAGCACTCAATGACACCCCTGACATTGCCGTCGGCAGCGTCATCGGCAGCAATATCTTCAATGTACTGGTCATACTCGGGCTTTCGGCACTGATCATTCCCCTGCGCGTGTCCCGCCAACTGGTGCGCCTGGACATCCCCCTGATGATCATCGCCAGCGGACTGGTTTTTACCCTGGCACTGAACAAGCAGCTCGACCGCCTGGATGGCCTGGTCTTGCTGGGCGGGCTGCTGGTCTACCTGGGCCTGTTGCTGCGCCAGTCACGACACAGCGGACATCATCACGCCAACCACGACCTGCGCCATGCCACGTGGCAGCGCAACGTCCTGCTGATGCTTTGCGCATTGGTGATGCTGGGCCTTGCCGGGCACCTGCTGCTGGATGCCGCTCTGGACATAGCGTCCGACCTCGGGTTGTCAGAGCGCATCATCGGCCTGACCATCGTTGCCGTCAGCCCCTCGCTCCCGCCACTGGCAACCTCCCTGATCGCCGCCTTTCGCGGCCAGCGCGAAATTGCCGTCGGCAACGTGATCGGCACTAACGTCTTCAACCTGCTGGGCGTGCTCGGGCTGACCGCCCTGGTGGCTCCAACCCCCTTGTCCGTATCACCCAACGCTCTGGTCTTTGATTTGCCGGTGATGCTGGGCGTGGCCGTACTGTGCCTGCCGGTGTTCTACAGCGACTATCGCGTGACCCGCGCCGAGGGCCTGATGTTTTTGGGCCTGTACCTGGCCTACGGGCTGCACGTGATGTCCTTCACAACCGGCATGCCTTTGGCGGGCAAGCTCGAACACTGGATGCTGTTTTTTATCCTGCCGGCGCTGCTGGCTTTCCTGCTGTTCAGCACCTTGCGTGCATGGCGACGTCAGCACTGAGTACACCGATCGAGGCTGTATTGCGTGCCTCAGGCATGACAGCACGCAACGCTAAATCCAGCCGCCCCACTGCAGCACGAAAATCCCGATATTGGTGGTAATCGCCGCCATCAAGGTGGTGATCACGATGATCGCTGCGGCCAACTCGTGGTTGCCGTTGGCGGCTCTGGCCATCACGAAACTGGCGGCTGCCGTGGGGCTGGCGAAGTACAGGAACAACACCCCCAACTCCGCTCCGCGAAAACCGTACAGCCAGGCACCGAGCGTCATCAGCAGCGGCAGACTGACCATTTTCACCAGGCTGGCACTCACGGCGATCTTGCCGCTTTTGCGCAAGGCGACCAGTGACAGCGTACCGCCAATGCAAATCAGCGCCAGCGGCAAGGTCATCGCCGCCAGGTATTGGCCGGAAGCCAGCAACCAGGCGGGCAGACCGATCTTGAATGCCGCACAGGGCGCTGCTACCAGCACACTGATGATCAACGGGTTTTTAAAGACGCTCTTGCAGATGCTCCACGGGTCAGACTTGATCACCGGGCTGTAAACCGCGAGCACAATGGTCGACAAGGTGTTGTAGAGCAAGATCACGAGGCCGGCGAGCACCGCCCCCAGCGAAATCCCGTAGTCGCCATACATGCTGGCCGCCAGGGCCAGACCGATGACCCCGTTGTTGCCGCGAAAAGCCCCCTGAACATAGATACCGCGGTCTTCCCGCGGGCAGCGCCACATCGCCCAACCCCAGGCCAGCACAAAGCTCAGCAGCGTCGCGAGGGTGAAATAACCCAGCACTTCGGGTTGCAGAGCCGCCCTGAGATCGGCGTGATAAATACCCAGAAACAGCAGCGCCGGCATGGTGACGTTGAACACCAGGGACGATGCCGTATGGATAAAGCTGTCATTGATCCAGCCCACGCGTTTAAGCAGCACACCCAGAAACAGCATGGCAAATACGGGGGCAGTGATCGTGAGTGTCTGAAGGAAAATAGCCAGCATGTCAGCTCACTCGAAGTGGGTCGTCAGACGGCTGCTCTGAAAACGGAGGCCGAATTGAAGCCCTCTTTAAAGAAGGCTTCTACTCATTGTTTACATGCCTTTGACGGCATAAATACCTGCAGCATTGCGCCAGTAGCCCTTGTAGTCCATGCCATAACCGAAGATGTAGCGGTCAATGCATGGCAGGCCGGCATAGTCGGCTTTCAGGCCCGGACGCGCCTTGCGATCGTGATCCTTGTCGATCAACACCGCGGTGTGTACCTGGCGGGCACCGGCGTGCTTGCAGAAATCAACGATCGCACTAAGGGTATGACCTTCATCGAGGATGTCATCAATGATCAGTACGTGACGATCAATAAACGAGACTTCAGGCTTGGCCTTCCAGAACAAGTCGCCACCGGTGGTTTCATTACGATAGCGCGTGGCGTGCAAGTATGAGGCTTCTAGCGGAAATTTCAGATGGGTGAGTAGCTTGCCGGAAAAAATCAGGCCGCCATTCATCACACAAAATACCACTGGATTGGTCTCGGCCATTTCAGCCGTGATTTGCGCGCCTACGCGGGCAATGGCCGCCTCGACTTCAGCTTCGGTGTACAGGCAGTCAGCCTCTCGCATGATTTGACGGATATGCTCGAGATCAGCAGACATGACGCTCTCCAGGGGGGGTTGCTCAAGAAAAGCGGGCAAAGGTACGCACCCGCATGGCTCAGATCAAGCATTTATGGACTAACGTGCAGTAATGCCTGTAGGACATCACCCCGGATTAGATTAATCTAGGCCGTTTTTTTTGCATGCCCCCGGAGCCTTTCCCTATGCCCACTCTTGAGATCCGCCATCCGCTGATCCGCCATAAACTCGGCCTGATGCGCCGTGCCGACATTAGCACGAAGAACTTCCGTGAGCTCGCTCAGGAAGTCGGCGCGCTGCTGACCTACGAAGCCACTAAAGACCTGACCCTCGAAACCTACGAAATCGAAGGCTGGAGCGGCACTGTAAAGGTTGAAAAAATCGCCGGTAAAAAAATTACCGTTGTCCCTATCCTGCGCGCCGGTATCGGCATGCTTGAAGGTGTTCTGAGCTTGATCCCCGGCGCTAAAGTCAGCGCAGTGGGCGTTGCCCGCAACGAAGAAACACTGCAGGCGCACACCTACCTGGAAAAACTGGTTCCGGAAATCGACGAGCGTCTGGCGATGATCATCGACCCGATGCTGGCGACCGGTTCCTCCATGGTTGCAACCATTGACCTGCTGAAAAAAGCCGGCTGCAAAGAAATTCGCGCCATGGTGCTGGTTGCCGCTCCTGAAGGGATTGCCGCTGTTGAAGCCGCGCACCCGGATGTGACCATCTATACCGCGTCCATCGATGAACGCCTGGACGAACACGGCTACATCATTCCGGGCCTGGGCGATGCCGGCGACAAGATCTTCGGCACCAAACAAAAGGACGCATAACATGCAGGACGAGTTCAACGACCCGCTCTGGCGCCAGATCATCTCTGGCGCGCAGATGCTATTCGTGGCCTTCGGCGCGTTGGTTTTGATGCCTTTGATTACTGGCCTCGATCCCAACGTTGCGCTGTTCACAGCGGGTCTCGGGACTCTGTTGTTCCAGATCGTAACCCGGCGCCAGGTGCCGGTCTTTCTGGCTTCGAGTTTTGCCTTTATCACGCCGATCATTCTCGCCAAGGGCCAATTCGGCCTGGCTGCGACCATGGGCGGCGTGATGGCTGCCGGCTTCGTGTATACCTTCCTCGGCTTTGCCGTGAAGCTTAAAGGCACAGGGTTTATCGATCGCTTGTTACCCCCTGTAGTGATTGGACCGGTGATTATTTCAATCGGTCTGGCGATGGCTCCCATTGCAGCGCACATGGCCATGGGACGAGCCGAGGATGGCAGCGAACTGATTCACTACCAGACCGCCATGATGATCTCGATGCCAGCTCTGCTGACTACCCTGATCGTGGCCGTGTTCGGCAAAGGTATTTTCCGCCTGGTGCCAATCATTGCCGGTGTGCTGGTGGGCTTTGGCATGGCGTTCTACTTCGGCGTGGTCGACACAGCCAAGATCGCCGCAGCACCCTGGTTTGCCTTGCCGCACTTCACTGCACCCGAGTTCAACTGGCAGGCGATTCTGTTTATCGTCCCCGTAGCCCTGGCTCCGGCCATTGAACATATCGGTGGCGTGATTGCCGTGGGCAGCGTGACCGGTCGTGATTACCTGAAAAAACCAGGCCTGCATCGCACCCTGTTCGGTGACGGGATCGCAACCACCGCAGCCGGCCTGCTCGGCGGACCGCCCAACACCACCTATGCCGAAGTGACCGGCGCGGTGATGTTGACCAAGAACTACAACCCGAAAATCATGACCTGGGCAGCGATATTCGCCATCAGCCTGGCCTTTGTCGGTAAGTTCGGTGCGCTGTTGCAGAGTATTCCGGTGCCGGTAATGGGCGGAATCCTGTGTCTGCTGTTCGGTTCGATTGCGGCGGTGGGGATGAATACCCTGATCCGTCATCAAATCGACCTGAGCGAAGCACGCAACCTAGTGATCGTTTCGGTAACGCTGGTCTTCGGGATTGGCGGTGTGCTGATCGGTACCGGTATGGGCCCGGAAGACTTCGGTCTTAAAGGCATCGCACTGTGTGCCATCGTGGCTATCGCGCTGAACCTGATCTTGCCGGGCAATGACAGCTGGAAGAAAAAGAAAGGCGACACGCCGGTTATCTAAACCGGCCTGCCGCCTCTTATGTAGCCGCTTTCGCAGGCTGCGATAAGGCCGAAGGCCTTCAGTGATCGAAAAATCCTGCGACTCCTTCGGAGTCGATCGCAGCCCGCGGCAGCAACTACTGTTGTTCGTCTTTACAGCGCCAAAGGCGCCCGCTCACACAACGTGTTCAACGCTGCAGCCCATTGCGGGTGGTCGTTGAGACACGGCACAAGCACCAACTCCTCTCCCCCCGCCTCACGGAACTGTTCGCGTCCGCGATCACCAATTTCCTCCAGGGTTTCGATACAATCGGCGACAAAGGCCGGGCACATCACCATGATCTTTTTCACGCCTTGTTTTGCCAGCTCATCAAGGCGCGCTTCGGTGTAGGGTTCAATCCACTTGGCTCGTCCCAATCGAGACTGAAACGCCACCGACCACTTACCGTCAGGCAACCCCATGCGCTCGGCAAATGCCTGGGCAGTGCGCAGACATTGCGCCCGATAACAGGTAGCCAGTACCGCCGGCGAAGCCTTCTGGCAGCAATCAGCGTTTTTGAAGCAATGATTGCCTGTCGGGTCCAGCTTGTGTAAATGCCGCTCGGGCAGGCCATGAAAACTCAGCAGCAAGTGATCGTAATCTTGCTCAAGATGGGGCTGAGCACTTGCCACCAGCGCATCAAGGTATTCAGGCTGATCGTAGAACGGCTGCACAATCGAGAACTGAATCGACAGTTTGTGAGCTTTGACCACCCGCTTGGCCTCTTCAATCACCGTAGTCACGGTACTGTCGGCAAATTGCGGATAAAGCGGCGCCAGCGTCACTTTTTCAATCCCCTGAGCCGCCAGGCGCACCAGCACGGTTTCGATCGACGGCTCGCCATAGCGCATCGCCAGCTCCACCGGCCCCTTGGTCCACTCCCGGGTCATGGCTTGCTGCAGGCGGCGGCTGAGCACCACCAGCGGCGACCCTTCATCCCACCAGATCGAGGCGTACGCGTGAGCCGACTGTTCAGGACGCTTGATCAAAATCAACGACACCAACAAGCGTCGTACCGGCCACGGCAGGTCGATGACATAGGGATCCATCAAAAACTGATTCAGGTAGCTGCGTACATCCGCTACCGAAGTTGACGCCGGCGAACCCAGGTTAACCAGCAACAGCGCGTGGTCGGTCATGCAACATCCTATTTCAGAGGCGAGCGGCTACATCATTGAGCGCCGCACGCAAATCGGTGAACTGAAAAGTGAAACCGGCTTCCAGCAATTTGGCTGGCGTCGCCCGCTGACCACCCAGCAACAACAGTGACAACTCGCCCAGACCTACACGCAAGGCGAAGGCCGGCATCGGGATAAATGCCGGACGATGCAACACGCTCCCCAGGGTTTTGGCAAATTCTGCGTTACGTACGGGGTGCGGCGAGCAGGCATTATAAGGACCACTGGCAGCATTCTCATGCAGAAGAAAATCAATCAGGGCGATTTGATCCTTGATATGAACCCACGACATCCATTGCCGGCCATTGCCGATAGGCCCGCCCAGCGCCATCTTGAAAGGCAGCAGCAGGCGCGACAAAAAGCCCCCCTCAGCCGCCAGCACCAGCCCGGTGCGCACCAAGACCACTCGAATGCCTAACGCTTCTGCACGCTGTGCGGTTTCTTCCCAGGCAATACACAAATGGCTGGCGAAGTCCTCGCTGACCGGAGGTGACTCTTCAGTCAACTCGCGCTCCCCTCCGTCGCCATACCAGCCCACTGCCGAACCGGAAATCAACACTGACGGTTTTTGCTCACGACTGTCGAGCCAGGCCACCAGAGTTTCCGTGAGCGTAATCCGGCTGCTCCACAGCAACGCCTTGCGCTTGCGCGTCCAGGGCCGGTTCGCAATCGGTGCACCGGCCAGATTGACCACTGCATCAAGCTGTTCCTGCCCAAGCTCTTCAAGAGTGGCTATACCTCTTACACCCACGCCGCATAATTCGCTCACTTGGGCAGGGCGTCGGCTCCACACGCTGAGACGATGGCCTTGAGCCAGCCAGTGATGACAAAGTTGGCGGCCTATCAGGCCCGTACCGCCGGTCAGCAATATGTGCATGAGTCGATCCTCGTAGGGAGTTTTATCAGAAGCACTGGTCTATTTTTAGAGAAAGCCATCGTTCAGCGGCCCGTCGTGTCTCTTAAAGAATAGGTCAGGCTGATCCACAAGGCGCATTAAAACTTATACTAATAAATTAAATTGTACAGGTTTTGCCGACGGCGTAGGCTGTGCAAACAGGGATTGAGGCCATTATGACTTTACCTATCGCGATTATCGGGTCCGGCATCGCCGGGCTGTCAGCCGCAAATGCATTGCACAAAGCGGGGCATGCCGTACACATATTCGACAAAAGCCGTGGCAGCGGCGGACGCATGTCGAGCAAACGCAGCGATGCTGGAATACTGGACCTGGGGGCCCAGTACTTCACCGCGCGTGACCGGCGCTTTGTGGATGAAGTGCAGCAATGGCAACGCAATGGCTGGGTCGTCGAATGGGAACCCCACCTGTACAACTACAAGGACGGGCAACTGACGCCCTCGCCTGACGAACAAACCCGATGGGTCGGCAGCCCGGGCATGAGCGCGATCACTCGCGGCCTGCTAGGCCATCTGACAGTCAGCTTTTCCTGCAGGATCACTGACCTGATACACGGTGAACAGCATTGGTACTTGCTGGATGCCGAAGGTGGCGAACATGGTCCTTTCAGCCACGTCATCATCGCCACTCCGGCCCCTCAGGCCACCGCGCTGCTCGCCAGCGCCCCGAAACTGGCAAGTACGGCAGCGGGCGTGACCATGGAACCGACCTGGGCGGTAGCCCTGGCCTTTGAGTCAGCGCTCGATACCCCGATGGAAGGCTGTTTTGTACAAGGCAGCCCGCTGGACTGGCTGGCCCGCAACTGCAGCAAGCCTGGACGGGGCAACCAGCCCGACACATGGGTTTTGCATGCCACCAGTGCCTGGAGCAAGCAGAACCTGGACTTGAGCAAGGAAGCCGTGATTGAGCAACTGCATGGTGCGTTTGCCGAACTGATGCACTTCCCCACCCCCGCGCCCGTGTTTAGCCTCGCACATCGCTGGCTCTACGCCCGGCCGGCTGCCGCCCATGAGTGGGGGGTGCTGGCCGATGCCGACCTGGGCTTGTATGCGTGTGGCGACTGGTGCCTGTCGGGACGTGTCGAAGGTGCCTGGCTCAGCGGCTACGAGGCCGCACGGCGACTCATTGAGCATCAGGAATGAACCGCATCAACCCACGCAAACTGCTGCTGTCAAAATGGACAGCAGCTCAGCCTGAACACCGTGAAAAACACTTTCTGGTCACTGAACTGTTCTGCGACGACGCCGGCACGGTTCTCGACATCGAATTGCAAGCGGTGCTCACCCAGCGCAGCCAGCGCTTGCCCTGGCAGAAGCTTCAAGAGCCGACGAGCTGGATAATGGGCTGGAAATAACCCCCCTCCAAATACCTGTACAAGATATTTGACTTGTACAACTCAAAGCCTATGATGAGCCAAGGTTGTACATCTTTAAAAAGATGTACAAGTAATTCTTGGAGGTTTGTCTTATGGCCTGCACCGCACCTGCCCAGTTAAAACCGAAAATTGCCATCAGCGCTTGTTTGCTGGGCGCTGAAGTTCGCTTCAACGGCGGGCACAAGGAATCACGCCTGTGCAGCGAAGCCCTCAGTGAACATTTCGATTTTGTGCCGCTATGCCCAGAAGTCGCCATCGGCCTTGGTATTCCCCGCCAGCCCATTCGCCTGATTGGCGATCCCGCGGCGCCTCAAGCGGTAGGCAGTGTCGACAGCACGCTGAACGTAACTCAGCCCTTGCACGATTACGGCGTGGAAATGGCCGCCGCCCATACGGACATTTCTGGCTACATCTTCATGCAGAAATCACCTTCTTGCGGCCTGGCACGGGTCAAGGTGTATCAAGAGGGCGGGCGCCCTGCAGAATTGAGCGGGCGGGGGATTTTCGCGCAAGCCTTTTGCGATGCTCACCCCGACTTGCCCGTGGAAGAAGACGGCCGCCTGAACGACCCGGTTTTACGCGAAAACTTCATGACCCGCGTCTATGCCTACAACGATTGGCAGGTGCTGCTCAAACAGGGCATTACCCGTCGTTCACTGACTGAATTTCACGCTCGCTATAAATATCAACTGATGGCCAACCACCCCGAGCAGTACCGCACGCTCGGTACGCTATTGGGCAGTCTCGGCAAACAGGACCCTCTGACCATCGCACCGCAGTACTTCAGCGAGTTGATGGCCGCACTGAAGAAATGCGCCACCCGGCGTACTCACACCAACGTGCTTCAGCACCTGAGCGGGCACCTCAAACAATCCATCAGCCCTGAAGACAAACAGGAAATGCAGCGCCTGATCAATCAGTACATGCACGGCATCGTGCCGTTGGTAGTGCCGCTGACGTTGCTTAAGCATCACTTCCGCCTGCACCCGGATGCCTACATCTCGCGACAGGTTTACCTGCAACCGCACCCCGAAAACCTCAGCCTGCGAAATGCGATCTGACCATGAACGATGACCTGATCATGTCCAACAGCCCGGAAAGCGACTACAGCCATGTATTAGTTGAAGGCTGGCTGCCGATTCGCGAAGTGGCCCGTATCACCGGGGTTAACTCCGTAACCTTGCGCGCCTGGGAACGGCGTTACGGCTTGATCGTGCCGCATCGCACGAGCAAAGGTCACCGGCTTTTTTCGTTTGAACATATTCAGCGCATTCAACAAATTCTGCTGTGGATGAACCGAGGGGTGTCCGTTAGCCAAATCAAGCCCCTATTAGATACGCCTCTTCCGAAAGACGAAACGCTCGACAGCGACTGGCAGGTATGGCGCCAGGCAATGAACCAGGCAATCAGTGAACTGGCCGAACGCAAACTGGACGACTGTTTCAATCAGGTCATGTCGCTCTACCCCGCCCGCCCGCTGTGCGAGCAATTGTTGATCCCGCTGCTGAGTGAACTGGAGCAGCGCTGGCAAGGCCAATTCGGCGCGCAAGTGGAGCGGGTGTTTTTCAACTCCTGGTTGCGCAGCAAGTTGGGGGCCCGCATTTATCACAACAACCGCACGCTTAAGGGTGAGCCGGTGTTGTTGATCAACCACTCGGATCTGCCATTCGAACCGCAAGTGTGGCTAACCGCCTTGTTGATCAGCAGCAGCCATTGCCCGGTCGAGGTTTTCGACGCGCCGTTGCCCGCCGGCGAATTGGGGTGGGCCGTCGAGCGTCTGGAACCTCGCGCAGTGGTGCTCTATTCCAGCAAGGCGCTGAACACCCAGCAATTTCCAAAACTGTTAAGCGGGGTTGATTGCCCCATCGTGATCGCCGGGCCGGCGGTCCGAATCCATTTCGACGTGTTGTCCGTCAGCACGATAAAAATCGCGGGGTTGTGCCTGGCCAACGATCCGATTGAAGCCCATCAGCGCCTCAATCGGCTTGGACTTCTCTAGTACTCACAGGTTTCCAAGGAATAGACCATGCAACTTCTCTGGCTGCGCAGCGATTTACGCCAACACGACAATACTGCCTTGAGTGCCGCCGCCGAGCGGGGGCCTGTGATCGCCGTGTTCCTGATAAGCCCTCAACAATGGTTGAGCCACGACGACGCCCCCTGCAAGGTCGACTTTTGGCTACGTAACCTGCGCACCCTCAGCGACAGCCTGAAACAGCTCAACATCCCGCTGCTGATTCGAACCGCGCCGACCTGGGAACAGGCGCCCTCTGTGCTCAGCGAGCTGTGCCAGCAGTTCGACATTCATGCGGTACACGCCAACCAGGAATACGGCATCAACGAAACCCGTCGCGATGACGCTGTGGCCCAGACACTTGAAGCTCAAGGAATTGAGTTTCACCGCTATCTGGATCAACTGCTGTTTCAACCGGGCAGCATCCTGACGCAATCGGGTTCTTACTTTCAGGTATTCAGCCAATTCCGCAGGATTTGCTACAACCGCTTGCACATGGCGATGCCAGCATTAGTGACCGCGCCTGTTGGGCAAACGCCCTTGCCGATTGAGCGCGATGTCATTCCAGAATCGGTTGAAGGTTTTGCTACACCGAGCGACACATTGCAGGCGCTCTGGCCTGCGGGAGAGGATGAAGCCCAACGCCGTCTGGCAGCATTTACCGACGAGCAAGTTCATTACTACCAGGATGAACGGGACTTACCCGCCAAGCCCGGCACCAGCCAACTCTCTACCTACCTGGCAGCCGGAGTCATTTCTCCGCGCCAATGCCTGCATGCAGCACTGCGCAGTAATAACGGCGAATTTGAAAGCGGCAGCCCGGGTGTTTTCACCTGGATATCAGAACTGTTATGGCGCGAGTTCTACAAACATATTTTGGTGGGTTACCCACGGGTTTCACGCCATCGCGCGTTTCGCCCTGAAACCGAATACTTGCCGTGGCGCGATGCCCCCAATGAGTTGGCCGCGTGGAAACAAGGTCGCACCGGATTCCCGATTATCGATGCAGCCATACGCCAGCTCTTGGCTACCGGCTGGATGCACAACCGACTGCGCATGGTCGTAGCCATGTTTCTCACCAAAAACCTGCTGATCGACTGGCGCGAAGGTGAGCGCTTTTTTATGCAGCACTTGATCGACGGCGACCTGGCTGCCAACAACGGCGGCTGGCAGTGGAGCTCATCCACTGGCACCGACTCAGTGCCGTACTTCAGGATTTTCAATCCGTTAACTCAGTCCACACGCTTCGACCCTGAAGGGCTGTTTATCAAACACTGGCTGCCCGAGCTGTCGGACTTGAATAAAAAAGAAGTCCACAACCCGGCCCTGGTTGGCGGCCTGTTTGGCGGGGTGGATTACCCGCCCCCGATGGTCAACCTGAGCCAAAGCCGGGACCGCGCCCTGAGTGCGTTCAAGCACTTGCCTTCACGTCAAATGTTAGAGGTCGGCCATGGCTGATTCACGCAGAATCTGGCTGACAGGTGCCAGCAGCGGAATTGGCGCGCACATGGCCGAGACGCTGCTCAAGAGCGGCGCTCGACTGGCCTTGACCGCACGCTCGGTGGAACCGCTCAGGGATTTTTCCGAACGCTATCCGGGGCAAGTCATGGTTGTGCCCGGCGACTTGAGCGACCATCAGCAAGTGCGCGAAATCGGCATGCGCATCGCACAAAACTGGGGCGCGCTGGACACGGTGATTCTGAATGCCGGCACCTGTGAATATATCGACGCGCAGCAATTTGACGCGGCACTGTTTGAACGCGTCGTGCGCATCAACCTGCTCGCCAACAGCTATTGCCTTGAGATTGCACTGCCCTTGCTGCGCGCAGGTTCCCGCCCGCATCTGGTGGGTATGGTCAGTTCAGTGACGTATTGGGCATTGCCACGCGCCGAAGCGTATGGCGCGTCAAAAGCGGGCCTGCGCTACTTGCTCGAATCCTTGCGCATTGACCTGGCCCAGGACGGCATTGACGTCACCCTCGTCAGCCCGGGTTTCGTTGATACCCCACTTACCGAGAAAAACGACTTCCCCATGCCCCTGCGCTGGCCGGCCCCCAAAGCGGCGCAGCACATTTGCCGGCGCCTGGAAAAGCGTCCCTTGGAAATCGCTTTTCCCACACTGTTCATTGCCTGCTTGCGCCTGCTGGCAAGCCTGCCCAAGTGCCTGCAAGTGGCGCTGGGTAAACGTCTGGCACGGACCACTGACGGAAAAAAAACATGAAGATTGCAATCATTGGCAGCGGCATTTCAGGGCTCACCTGCGGCTATTTATTGCACAAGCAGCACGACATCAGTGTGTTCGAAGCCAGTGATTGGGTGGGCGGCCATACCCACACTGTGAATGTGAACCTTAACGGTAAGCCGTACGCCGTGGACACCGGATTCATCGTGTTTAACGACTGGACGTATCCCAACTTCATGACGTTGATGGATCAACTGGGCGTGCGCTCAAAAGTCACCGAAATGAGTTTTTCAGTGCGCGACTCCCGCACTGACCTCGAGTACAACGGCAACACCCTCAACAGCTTGTTTGCCCAGCGCAGCAACCTGCTATCGCCCGCTTTCTGGGGCATGTTGCGCGACATCCTGCGCTTCAATCGCCAAGCCATTCGCGACCTCGAAGAACAACGTATCGCGCCCGACACCCGGCTCGGCGATTACTTGCAGCAACGCGGCTATGGCACCCGCTTTATCGACCACTATATCGTGCCGATGGGCGCGGCGATCTGGTCCATGTCATTGGCCGATATGCTGGGCTTCCCGCTGCAATTCTTTGTGCGTTTTTTCAAGAATCACGGTTTGCTCAGTGTCAGCAATCGCCCGCAATGGCGGGTGATCGAGGGCGGCTCAAGTGCATACATAGCACCCTTGAGTGCTGGCTTTGCAGACAACATCCATCTCAACTGTCCCGTTATCAGTGTGACGCGCGATGGGCTCGGCGTACTTTTGCACAGTGCTGCGGGGGTAGAGCGTTTTGACAAAGTGATATTTGCCTGCCACAGCGATCAGGCCCTTAAGTTGCTGTCGCAACCGTCCGAAGCCGAGCAACAGATTCTTGGCGCCATGCCGTATGCCGATAACGACGTGGTGTTGCACACCGATACCCGGCTGCTGCCTGATCGAAAATTGGCGTGGGCCAGCTGGAATTATCGCTTGGGGTCAGCAGGACAGAACCGCGCAGCCGTCACGTATGACATGAACATCCTCCAGGGCATACAGAGCGAGACGACATTCTGCGTCAGCCTTAATCAAACCGCGGCCATTGATCCACTTAAAGTGCTGGCCCGATATACCTACGCTCATCCGCAATACAGCTTGCAGGCGGTAGCGGCTCAAGCGCGCTGGCAAGAATTGATGGGCGATCAGCACAGCTATTATTGCGGCGCCTATTGGGCCAATGGTTTTCATGAAGATGGTGTGGTCAGCGCATTGCGCGTGGCCCGCGCATTGGGTCAGCCATCATGAACAGCGCTTTATACAGCGGCTGGATTGCTCATCGACGTTTTGCGCCGACCACCCACGCGTTCCGCTATCAAATCGGGTTGATCTACCTTGATCTGGAAGAGCAAGAGGCGGTTCTCGGGTTATCGCCTCTGGCCGGAAGAAGCCGCTTTGCGCCCTTCTCTTTTCGCGAAACCGACTATCTGAAGACTTACACCGAGAACGGCCTGCCCCTGATTGATGCGGTTCGCCAAGTGGTCAATGCCGCATTGGGTTTTACCCCTCAAGGTGCCATCTGCTTGCTGACGCAGGCGCGCAGTTGGGGATTGTCCTTTAACCCTGTGAGCTTCTTTTATTGCTATGAGGCCGACGGCCGACTGGCGGCTATTGTCTGCGAAGTCACGAATACCCCCTGGCGCGAGCGTTATCACTACGTGCTTGCGGCCGAGGGTGACGGCTTTCAACACGTAGCGGTGGCCAAAGCGTTTCATGTTTCGCCCTTTTTACCGCGCGACCTGGAGTACCGCATGAGCTTCAGCCCGCCAGCAGCACGGCTTGGCGTGCATATGGCGGACTGGCAGGGCGACCTGAAAATCTTCGACGCCACCCTTAATTTGCAACGCATACCGTTCAACCGCGCAGGCCTGCATCGCTATTTGCGCCTGTTTCCATGGATGACAGCCAAGACGTGCCTGGCCATTTACTGGCAAGCCTTGCGCCTGTTTTTTAAACGCACGCCGATAGTTCCCCACCAGGCCGCCGACGGCGCCTTTCGTATTGCCGCCCTGCAACCCAAGGATCAACGTCATGAAAAGCCCTAGCCTGGTGAGCAAATACTCACGGTTGAGTACCCATAACCTGACCAGTCGATGGCTGCGACGCGGGGTAATGCGCCTGTTGAACCAATTGAAGAATGGTCAATTGATCGTGATCGAAAACGGCGAACACTATCGTTTCGGCACCCCTGGTGCTCAGATCGTGGGCGAAGTGCAGATTTACGACGCCAGCGTATGGGGAATGATTGCCAGCAACGGCTCGATTGGCGCAGGGGAAGCGTTTATTCATGGTTACTGGAGCTCGCCTGACTTGACCAAAGTCATTCGGATTCTGGTCAGCAACATGGATGTACTGGACGCAATGGAAGGCGGACTGGCGCGTTTGGGTCGCCCCTTGGTTCGTGGTTTGCACTGGGTGAATCGTAATACGCGTAAAGGCTCGCAAAAAAACATTGCGGCGCATTACGACCTTGGCAATGAGATGTTCGAACAGTTCCTCGACCCGACCATGATGTATTCGGCGGCGCAGTTCCTTAGCCCCGACGATACGCTGGAACAAGCCCAGCTGAATAAGCTGAAGCGTATCTGCCAAAAACTGGCGCTTGCACCTGAAGACCACTTGCTGGAAATCGGAACGGGCTGGGGCAGCATGGCGCTGTATGCGGCCCAGCATTACGGCTGCAAAGTCACCACCACTACGTTGTCCAAAGAACAATTCGACTACACCCAGGCGCGCATAAAAGCGTTAGGCCTACAGGATCAAGTGACGTTGCTGCTGGAAGATTATCGCGATCTGACGGGGCAATTCGACAAATTGGTCTCCATCGAAATGATCGAAGCCGTAGGTCATGACTTCCTGTCCGGCTACTTCAAACAATGCTCACACCTGCTCAAGCCGCAGGGATTGATGCTGCTGCAAGCCATCACCATTCGCGACCAACGTTACGAGCAAGCCAGAAGCAGCGTGGATTTTATCCAACGCTATATATTCCCCGGCGGCGCGCTGCCCAGCGTGCAAAAAATGCTCGAAATCGTGGGCAAAGACACGGACATGAGCCTGATGCACATGGAGGATTTTGGTCTTCATTACGCCAGAACCCTGCGCCTGTGGCATGAGAACTTCCGTCACGCCCATGGTCGCTTGATTGAACTGGGCTACGACGACTATTTCCTGCGCCTGTGGGAGTTTTACCTGTGTTATTGCGAAGGAGGATTTATGGAACGCAGCATTGGCACCGCGCAATTGCTGCTGGCCAAACCGGCGGCAATGCCACAGCCGTTGCTGGGTCGTTTCAATGCTTAAAAACCTGGCCAATGCTGTGCTGTTTCAGCTCGGCTGGTTTGCCTGTGTGCTGGGCGGCAATAGTCTATGGCTGCTGTTGGCCGGCGCAGCGTTATTGGCCCATCTACTGTGGATCAGACGCACGCGAGCAGAGGTGCATCTTGTCATTGCGGTGTGCGTGTTGGGCACTGCGGTGGACAGCGTGCTAATGAACACCGGGGTTTTCGTGTTCAAGCACAGCGGCGTGCTGATCCCGTTTTGGCTGATGCTGCTGTGGGCATTACTGGCCATCACCTTGAATCATTGCCTGGCGTGGACAGCCAAACCGTTGTGGCGAGCCCTATTGCTGGGCGCTTTCGGGGGGCCTTTATCGTATTACGCCGGGCAGCGACTGGGCGCGGTGCAATTCCCGCTGGGGCTATGGCCAACCCTGATGGTGCTGGCCGTGTTGTGGGCGGTGCTGTTTGCGGCACTGTTGTGGCTGGCAAAAAAGCTCGAAAAGGTTTCAAAAAGCTGAAGTACGCAACCGCTCTGCACTCGATTGCAGCCTTTGGCAACCGCCACAACGCATGGCGCTCATCAGCGCATTCACACCTGGGGCCGGCTCTGCCTTACACTGCGCGCCTATGACCAACATCCCCCTGACCGAAATTACCGAGCCCGCCGTCACCTGTTCGACGTGTGCCGCCTGCTGCTGCCAACTGGAAGTGATGCTGATCACCGACACCGGTGTGCCCGAGCGCTTTATCGACAACGATGACTGGGGCGGCGAGGTCATGCTACGGCTGGATGATGGCTGGTGCGCGGCACTGGATCGCAACACCATGATGTGCACCATCTATGAAAAGCGTCCGCTGATTTGCCGCGAATTCGAAATGGGCGACGTCGAATGCCTCAATGAACGCAAAGGCATCACCACCGCCTATCGTTGATTGCCGCGGTCGCTATTGCGACCACGGCTACCGGCCTGACGCCTGCTGATTACAACGGCATGGTGTAATGCAGGGCGTAGCTTTCGATCCCGTCGTTGGTGCTGGAAATGCCCGCGTTGGAGTAGTGAGTCGCACGAATGCCGACTTCATGCCCACCTGCGAAGCGCAGCCCCAGACCGATCCGGTCTTCAAACTGGAAAGCCGTCCCCAGCTTGCTGTCTTCGACTTTGGTGCTGGAGAAGACCGCTACACCGATCCCGGCTTCCACATACGGTTTAACCTTTTCTCCGGCAAACTCGTAAACAAAAACCGGGGAAAACGAAAGGCTATTGCTGCTTGACGCCGTGTCACCATCCCAATAGGTGTAAGCCCCGTCCCAATATCCAGTCAGGCGACCTACATCACTTTGTAGCCAGCTTTTATCCCAGTTGGATTTCAAGCCGAGACGGTAGGTCATGCTCGATTCGCTGGTGTGCCCGACGCCAAACTCAATACCGGCCGCTTGTGCCGTGAAGCTGTACCCCAGAACAGACGCTGCAAGCACAGCCAAGCCTAAAAAATGCTTCATAAGAACATCCTGTTTTCGTATGCATAGGTCGTTTGTTGTCTGCCTCAACAGGCAAGCGTTATGAATCTGAACACAGATGTAAAGTTCAATCCTGATAACGGTCTTACACCGTTACCTATTGAAGCTTTGCACACTGCCAGATTTATTCCACAGAACAGGTAGGATTTTACCCAGGCTTTCAGGTGCTGCGCTGGTCCAGAATTGCGTCTCGCAGGCCGGCCCATCTGCCAGCAAACCACGCTCGCTCAACAAACGCTGAAGCTGACGGGCCACCGCAGCTCCGGTATCGATCAGGCTGATCGCAGGCGGGAGCATCTGGCTGAGCAGAGGCTTGAGAAAGGGGTAATGGGTGCAGCCAAGAATGATGGTGTCGCAGCCAGCCGCCAGGAGAGGCTCGATGTAGCTGCGCAAGAGCGCTCGCAAGGCTTCACTGTGCAAGTCACCGGTTTCAATCAGCTCCACCAGGCCCGGGCATGGTTGAGTGATGACCCGTACATCACTGGCAAATCGGTCGAGCAAGGCTGCAAACTTGGCGCTCTGCAAGGTACCGGTGGTTGCCAGCACACCGACCACGCCACTGCGTGTCGCCGCAGCTGCCGGTTTAACTGCGGGTTCCATCCCGACAATCGGCCAATCCGGGTAATGCTGACGCAGGTCCGCAACACCGGCTACGGTCGCGGTATTGCAGGCCAGCACCAGGGCTTTAGCGCCCCGGGACCGGAGAAACTCGGCAATGACCGCACAACGCTGACGAATAAACTCAGGGCTTTTTTCACCGTAGGGAATATGCCCGCAGTCCGCCACATACAACAGGGATTCAGCAGGCAATAACTGGCGAATCTCCTTGAGCACCGACAATCCGCCGACGCCCGAGTCGAATACACCAATCGGCGCTTCACTCATGGCCAGAACCGCACACCCGGCATGCAGGGTCGCGTTTGACCCGCAACTCGCGAAAACGGGTGGTCATCGCATCCACCAACAAAAGTCGACCGACCAGCGGTTCACCAAAGCCGGCCAGGATCTTGAGGGCTTCGAGCGCTTGCAAGCTGCCAACCAATCCCACCAAGGGGCCAAGCACACCGGCTTCGCTGCAGGTCAGGTCTTCGTCGCTGCCGCGCCCATACAAGCAGTGGTAGCAAGGGCTTGTCGGCTGGCGCGAGTCGAATACCGACAACTGCCCTTCCAGGCGAATGGCCGCGCCGCTGACCAGCGGTTTGCGGGCCGCGACACAGGCCTTGTTCACCGCTTCGCGAGTGCCAAAGTTGTCACAGCAATCAAGCACCAGGTCGACCGCCGCAACTGCATCGGCCAACGAATCGGTATCCAGTGCCGAGCGATGGGCAACCAGTTTGATTTCGGGGTTAATGGCCTCCAGACGGCGCAAGGCTGAATCAACCTTGCTCTGCCCCACACTGCTTGTGTCGTGAACAATTTGACGTTGCAGGTTGGTCAGGTCGACCGTGTCGAAATCCGCCACATGCAACTCACCGACACCGGCAGCCGCGAGGTATAACGCCACGGGCGAGCCCAGCCCGCCCAATCCAACGATCAGTACTCGGCTGTTTTTCAACTTCAGCTGACCGTCGACATCGACCTGCTGCAACAGAATTTGTCGGCTGTAACGCAACAGTTCCTCGTCGGTCAGCATGGCAGGCGGCCCAATGTGATGCGCTCGTGGGTGCCCAGATCCTTGCGGCTTTCAACGGCTTCGAAACCTGCGCCGAGCAACAGCGCACGCACCTCTGCCGCTTGATCGTAGCCATGTTCAAGCATCAGCCAGCCTCCGGCATTGAGATGCTGCGGGGCGGCGGCGATGATGTGGCGAATGTCGTCGAGGCCATCGACACCTGCAACCAGCGCGCTTTCGGGCTCAAACCGCACATCGCCTTCAGCCAGATGAACATCCCCGGCGGCGATGTAGGGCGGGTTGCTGATGATCAGGTCATAACGGTGATCGGCCAATGCACTGAACCAGTGACTGGTCAGCACGGTGACATTCTCGAGCTGCAAACGCTGGCGATTGCGCTCTGCCAAGGCTACGGCTTCAAGCACACGGTCGACTGCCGTTACCTTCCAGGACGGGCGTTCACTGGCCAGCGCCAAAGCGATCGCCCCGCTGCCAGTGCCCAGGTCCAGCACGGCGGCAGGTGTAGCAGGCAGCAGGTCCAGCGCAGTTTCGACCAGCAACTCGGTATCGGGGCGCGGAATCAACGTATGGGGCGCCACTTCAAGGTCCAGATTCCAGAACCCTTGTTGTCCCAAGATGTAGGCCACCGGCTCTCCGGCACGACGCCGCTGCAGGTACTGCGCAAAAGTCAGCGCCGCTTCGCTGCTGACAATTTTTTCAGGCCATGTGTGTAAATAACTGCGCGACTTGCCCAAGGCAGCTGCCAGTAGCAGCTCCGCATCCAGGCGGGCTGTCGGTGAATCAGGCAGGTCGGCGGCACGCAACAAACTGGCAATAATAGTCATTTACTCACCCAGGGCTGTCAGTTGATCCGCCTGAAATTCCGCCAGCAGCGGCTCGATAACGGACTCGACACCGCCGGCAAGCACCTCATCCAGAGAATAGATCGTCAGGTTGATTCGATGGTCGGTAACTCGCCCTTGCGCAAAATTGTAGGTCCGGATGCGTTCGGAGCGGTCCCCGGAGCCCACCAGCGACTTGCGTTCACTGGCAATCGCATTGGCTGCGGCACTGGTTTGCTGGTCATTCAATTTAGCTGAAAGCCAGGACATCGCCCGCGCCCGGTTCTTGTGCTGGGAACGCTCTTCCTGACACTCGACCACGATGCCCGAAGGCAAGTGAGTAATACGGATCGCCGAATCGGTCTTGTTGACGTGCTGACCACCGGCCCCCGAAGAACGGTAGGTATCGACCCGCAAATCAGCCGGGTTGATTTCGATCGCCTCTTGCTCATCAGGTTCAGGCAATACGGCCACGGTGCAGGCCGAGGTGTGAATCCGGCCTTGTGACTCAGTCGCCGGCACACGCTGCACACGGTGAACACCAGACTCGAACTTCAACTTGCCGTAGACGTTCTCGCCTTCGACGCGAGCAATGACTTCTTTATAACCACCATGCTCGCCGCTGTTTTCCGAAAGAATCTCCAGCTTCCAGCTACGACGCTCAGCGTAGCGCGAATACATGCGAAACAAATCGCCAGCAAAAATGGCGGCTTCATCACCGCCGGTGCCGGCGCGAATTTCAAGGAAGACGTTGCGCCCATCATTCGGATCCTTGGGCAAGAGCATGCGCTGCAGGTCTTTTTCCAGATCAATCAGCCGCTCTTTGGCTTCGCGGACTTCCTCAACGGCCATCTCGCGCATGTCAGGGTCGTTATCCTTGAGCAGCGCCTGAGCACCTTCAAGATCAGCCTGCACTTTAAGCCAGGCGCCATAACCGGCAACAATAGGCTCAACTTCCGCGTACTCCTTGGAATAGGCGCGGAATTTGGTTTGATCTGAAATAACTTCGCCATCGCCAAGCAGCGCGGTCAGTTCTTCAAAACGGTCCTGGAGGATGTCCAGCTTATTAAGCAGTGACGCTTTCATTACTATTTTTTATCCGCAGAGCTATCCGATGAGCCCTCACCGAGGGCAAAAAGTTCTTGGGCCATGGCCAGCGCATCGAGGCGGCCTTCGGCGGAAAGCTTTTTCAGTTGCACGCTGGGTGCGTGCAGCAATTTATTGGTCAGGCCACGTGCCAGCTGTACCAGCACGTCCTGGGGGTTACTGCCGTTGGTCAGCATGCGCAAGGCCTTTTGCAGTTCCTCATCGCGCAACCGTTCGCTTTGTTGACGATAGGCCTTAAGCACATCGACAGCCGCCAACTCCCGTAAACGCACCATGAAGTCGTCTGCGCCAATGCTCACCAGTTCTTCAGCCGCTTGCGCAGCGCCCTGGCGGCTCTTGAGGTTTTCAGCAACGACCTCGTGCAAGTCATCGACGGTATAAAGGTAAACGTCGTCCAACTCACCGACTTCTGGCTCGATATCCCGCGGAACAGCGATATCGACCATGAAAATGGGTTTGTGCTTGCGCAGCTTCAATGCGCTTTCAACCGCGCCTTTACCGAGGATCGGTAGCTGACTGGCAGTGGAACTGATCACGATATCGCTGTGAACCAGCTCTTGAGGAATGTCCGACAGCAATACCGCATGAGCCCCGAACTGTTCAGCCAGGCTGCTTGCACGCTCCAGGGTACGGTTAGCGACAACGATGCGCTTGACCCCAAGCTCATGCAAATGACGGGCAACCAGGGTGATCGTCTCGCCAGCGCCGATCAGCAATGCCTGGCTTCGTTGCAAGTCACTGAAAATCTGTTTGGCCAGACTCACCGCCGCAAACGCGACCGAAACCGGATTTTCGCCAATGGCCGTGTCGGTGCGCACCTGTTTGGCCGAATTGAAGGTGGCTTGAAACAAGCGCCCCAGCAAAGGACCAACGGTGCCGGCTTCACGCGCCACCGCATAGGCCGACTTCATCTGGCCAAGAATTTGCGGTTCGCCCAGCACCAGTGAATCCAGCCCGGAAGCCACGCGCATCATGTGACGAACGGCAGCATCATCCTCATGGATGTAGGCGCAGGCCCGCAGTTCATCGAGACTCAAACTGTGATAATCGGCCAGCCATTGCAGCACGCAGTCAGCCGAAAGCTGCTCCTGCTCGATATAGAGCTCGCTGCGATTGCAAGTAGACAGGATCGCGGCTTCGCGGCTGTCAGTCAGGCGGCAGAGCTGTTGCAAGGCTTCAACCAACTGCTCGGGAGTAAAAGCCACGCGCTCGCGGACGTCTACTGAAGCAGTCTTGTGGTTGATACCGAGTGCGAGGAAGGCCATTCAAGATCGCTGATGATGACGAGAAGCCGACAATTGTCCTACTTCGCTAGAGTGAGAACAACCATTGCTGACTATTGTCTCTATAGTTAATGTCTGTCGAACCCCTCTTATCCACTCTCATCAGACTCGAATATCGATGGTCGCACCTGCTAGGGTCTGCGCCATCGCATGTGTCATGATGCTCAGACCGCAGGTAAGTCGCCCTTCTCCTATATGAATAAATCCTCCGCGTTGCTCCTCGCCCTTGCGCTCCTCAGTGGTTGCCAAGCCTTGCCTCCCACGTCTGCGGATGACTCGTCACCGGTCGAAGAGGTCACTCCCGCACCGGAAAAGCCAACGGTCTATGGCTCGTTCAGCGAAGAAACGCTGTTCAGCCTGCTGAGTGCCGAACTGGCCGGCCAACGTAATCGCCTGGACATCGCTCTGGACAATTACGTGACCCAGGCGATCAACACCCAGGATCCGGGTATCGCCGAACGTGCCCTGCGCATTGCCGAGTACCTGGGCGCCGATCAGGCGGCACTGGATACTTCGCTGATCTGGGCCAAAAACGCGCCGAGTGATCTTGAAGCCCAGCGCGCAGCGGCAATCCAGTTGGCACGCAATGGTCGCTATGACGAATCCATGACCTATATGGAAAAAGTCCTGCAAGCCAAAGGCGATACCCACTTCGACTTCCTCGCCCTGTCGGCATCCGAAACAGATGCTGAAGCCCGGGCCGGACTGCAACAAAGCTTTGACCGCCTGCTGGCGAAAAACCCGGACAACGGCCAGTTGATCTTCGGCAAGGCCTTGCTGATGCAGCAGGACGGTGACGCCGAAGGCGCATTGAAACTACTGGAGAAAAACCCGCCACAAGATGGCGAAGTGGCGCCGGTACTCCTGCGGGCCCGACTGCTGCAAACGCTCAATCGGGGCGAAGAGGCCCTGCCCTTGCTGCAAAAAAGCATTCGCCAGTACCCCGACGACAAGCGCCTGGGGTTGACCTATGCCCGGACCCTGATCGAGCAAAATCGCATAGCCGATGCCAAAGTTCAGTTCGCCAGTTTGGTACAGCAATACCCTGAAGACGATGAACTGCGCTTCTCTCTGGCACTGGTCACGCTTGAAAGCAAAGACTGGGACGAGGCCGAAGGCTATCTGCAAGAGCTGATCGATCGCGACAGCCATGTTGACGCGGCACACCTGAACCTCGGTCGTATTGCCGAAGAGCGAAATGACCCACAAGGTGCATTGAACCAGTACGCACTGGTAGGCCCGGGTAATGACTACCTGCCTGCCCAATTGCGCCAGGCCGACATTCTGATCAGCCATGGTCGCAGCGCCGAAGCGTCAAAAAAACTGGCCGCCGCACGCGACGCTCAACCTGACTACGCCATTCAGCTGTATTTGATAGAAGCAGAAACACTGTCGGCAAATAACCAGACCGAGGCGGCCTGGAGCGTCCTGCAGCAAGCACTGAAGCTCTACCCTGACGAGCTGAGCCTGCTCTATTCCCGGGCCATGCTCGCCGAGAAACGCAACGACCTCAAGCAAATGGAACAGGATTTGCGCGCCATCATCCAGCGCGAACCCGACAATGCCATGGCCTTGAACGCGCTGGGTTATACGCTTTCTGATCGCACGAACCGCTACGCCGAAGCCAAAGTGCTGATCCAGCAAGCCTATGAGCTAAACCCGGAAGACCCGGCCATTCTCGACAGCCTGGGCTGGGTGAATTTCCGCCTTGGCAATCTGGATGAAGCCGAACGCCTGCTGCGTCAGGCCCTGGAACGCTTTCCGGACCAGGAAGTTGCTGCGCACCTGGGCGAAGTCCTGTGGGCCAAAGGCAACCCGCGTGAAGCCAAGAAAATCTGGGCCAGGTTTCTTAAAGAAAACCCCGACAGCCCTCTCCTGCGTAAAACCGTTTTGCGCCTGACCGGATCCGAGACTTTTTAAATGATGTTTTATCGTCACCTGCGACACCTTATTGTTATCAGCCTGATCGCCGTGCTCGCCGGCTGTGCTGGCTTTGGCGCCCGCGAATCGATTGAAGGCCACGGCAGTCAGGCATTGTGGTCGGCCCACAAACAGCAATTGACCCAACTCGACGGCTGGCAAATCAACGGTAAAGTCGGGATTCGCGCGCCTAAAGACTCCGGCAGCGCCACGCTGTTCTGGCTGCAACGCCAGGATTATTACGATATTCGCCTGTCCGGCCCGCTCGGTCGGGGCGCTGCCCGACTGCTCGGTCGCCCGGGAAATGTCAGCCTCGAAGTCGCCAATCAAGGCCGTTACGAAGCCGCTACGCCCGAAGAGCTGCTCGGCGAACAATTGGGCTGGAGCCTGCCAGTGTCACATTTGGTCTGGTGGGTACGCGGACTGCCCGCCCCCGGCAGCAAAAGCCGCGTGACATTGAATGCCGATAGCCGCCTGGCCAACCTGGAGCAGGATGGCTGGAAAATTGAATATTTGAGCTACGTCGAACAAAACGGCTTCTGGCTGCCACAGCGGGTCAAGCTTCACGGCACCGACCTTGACGTCACACTGGTTGTAAAAGACTGGCAACCTCGCCTGCTGGGACAATGACATGCAACACACGCCGTCAAAAAATCCACTGACACTGCCCTCTCCGGCGAAACTGAACTTGATGCTGCACATCCTTGGCCGTCGAGAGGACGGCTATCATGAGCTGCAAACCCTGTTTCAATTTCTCGATTACGGCGATGAGATGACCTTTGCCGTGCGTGAAGACGGGGTCATCTGCCTGCATACAGAATTCCCCGGCGTTCCTCACGAGCAGAACCTGATCGTGAAAGCTGCCAGGCAACTTCAGGAACAATCGGGCTGCCCGCTTGGCATCGACATCCGGATCAAAAAAATCCTGCCCATGGGCGGCGGAATCGGTGGCGGCAGCTCGAATGCCGCCACCACACTGCTGGCACTCAACCATCTCTGGCAACTGAACTGGAGTGATGATCAGTTGGCGGCACTGGGCTTGCAGCTCGGGGCCGACGTTCCCGTCTTCGTCCGTGGACACGCGGCTTTCGCCGAAGGCGTGGGCGAAATCCTGACACCGGCAGAGCCCGAAGAACCCTGGTATCTGGTCCTTGTACCGCAAGTATCTGTAAGTACTGCAGAAATATTTTCAGATCCGTTGTTGACACGTGACTCTTTGCCCATTAAAGTGCGCCCCGTTCCCAAGGGAAACAGCCGAAACGACTGCGAAGCAGTAGTTAAGGAGCGTTATCCAGAAGTACGTAACGCTTTGAATTTGCTAGGTAAATATACCGACGCAAAATTAACTGGAACTGGAAGTTGTATATTTGGGGCCTTCCCAAACGAAGCAGATGCTGATAAAGTGCTGCACCTTCTGACAGACACCCTTACAGGGTTTGTAGCAAAAGGAAGCAACGTCTCGATGTTGCATCGCAAGCTGCAAGAACTGTCAAAGGAAACGGGTACACGGTACTCGTAGCAATAGATACAGGGGCGTCGCCAAGCGGTAAGGCAGCAGGTTTTGATCCTGCCATGCGTTGGTTCGAATCCAGCCGCCCCTGCCATTTCTTATTCTCATCCAGGTTACCCTCAGCCTTCAGGTACTGCGCGTGTCCAAGATGATGGTCTTTACGGGGAACGCTAACCCCGATCTGGCTCGGCGTGTCGTACGTCAGCTGCATATCCCACTCGGTGACATTTCTGTCGGAAAATTTTCTGACGGCGAGATTACCGCTGAGATTAATGAAAATGTCCGCGGTAAAGACGTTTTCATCATTCAGCCGACTTGTGCTCCGACCAACGATAACCTGATGGAACTCGTCGTGATGGCTGATGCCTTCCGCCGCTCCTCAGCAACTCGTATTACTGCTGTTATTCCCTACTTTGGTTATGCCCGTCAGGATCGCCGTCCGCGTTCCGCACGTGTGGCTATCAGCGCAAAAGTTGTTGCTGACATGCTTACCGTAGTCGGCATCGATCGTGTTCTCACGGTTGATTTGCATGCTGACCAGATCCAGGGTTTCTTCGATATTCCTGTAGATAACATCTATGGCTCCCCTGTATTGGTGGATGACATCGAAGATCAACGCTTTGAAAACCTTATGATCGTGTCCCCGGATATCGGTGGCGTCGTGCGTGCACGTGCCGTTGCCAAGTCCTTGGGCGTTGATCTGGGTATCATCGACAAGCGCCGTGAGAAAGCCAATCACTCGGAAGTGATGCATATCATCGGTGATGTCGAAGGGCGTACCTGTATCCTGGTTGATGACATGGTCGATACCGCCGGCACTCTGTGCCACGCGGCTAAAGCCTTGAAAGAGCATGGTGCTTCCAAAGTGTTCGCCTACTGCACACACCCTGTGCTGTCGGGTCGGGCAATTGAGAATATCGAAAATTCCATGCTGGATGAGCTGGTGGTGACTAACACCATTCCGCTGTCCGCTGCCGCACAAGCCTGTTCGCGTATCCGTCAACTGGATATCGCACCGGTTGTGGCTGAAGCGGTTCGCCGCATCAGCAACGAAGAATCGATCAGCGCGATGTTCCGATAAGGGCCCTGCCCTTATCTGACATCCCGATGACGAAAAGCGCCCCGCCCCAGCAGCCTGTTGGGGCGGGGCTTTTTTGCCCATACCGTCCATAGCGCTGGTCGCAAACGCTAGGCCGGATGTGGTTATTTTGGAGATACAACATGAACGATTTTACCCTGAATGCTGAAGTGCGTTCCGACCTGGGGAAAGGTGCGAGCCGCCGCCTGCGTCGTCTCGCAAGCCTGGTTCCAGCTGTAGTTTACGGTGGCGAGAAAGCCCCTGAATCCATCAGCCTGATGGCCAAAGAAGTAGCCAAACTGCTCGAAAACGAAGCTGCTTACAGCCACGTTATCGAACTGACCGTTGGCGGCACCAAGCAAAACGTAATCATCAAAGCTCTGCAGCGTCACCCGGCCAAAGGCCACGTGATGCACGCTGACTTCGTACGCGTTGTTGCTGGTCAAAAGCTGACTGCAATCGTTCCAGTTCACTTCATCGGTGAAGCTGCTCCGATCAAGAAAGGCGGCGAGATCTCGCACGTTGTTGCAGAAATCGAAGTTTCCTGCCTGCCAAAAGACCTGCCTGAATTCATCGAAGTTGACCTGGCTAACGCTGAAGTCGGCTCGATCATTCACCTGTCGGACATCACCGCTCCTAAAGGCGTTGAGTTCGTAGCTCTGGCACACGGCAACGACCTGGCTGTAGCCAACGTTCACGCTCCACGTGTTGCTCCAGAAGCAGAAGGCGCTGCAGAGTAATTCATTACTCTGCACGTCGGGGTTATGAGAAACATCGCGAGCTAACGCGCAGCGAGTAAAGCGGACAAGATCGCGAAGTTTACTCAACGGTAAACCCGCTTTTTCGTCAGTTTTCGCCGCTAACCGTTAGTGGCGATGTTATCCACAACTCCATAGAAGGGCCCTTGTCGTGACCGCCATACAACTGATCGTTGGCCTGGGAAATCCAGGCACCGAATACGAACAGACCCGGCATAACGCAGGGGCCCTTTTTGTTGAGCGTCTCGCATCGGCAAACGGGGTCAACCTCGTCGCCGAGCGCAAATTCTTTGGCCTGACCGGGCGTTTCAGTCACCAGGGTCAGGATGTTCGTTTGCTGATTCCCACCACCTATATGAACCGAAGCGGCCAGGCCGTTGCGGCGCTTGCCGGTTTCTACCGGATTGCACCTGAAGCCATATTGGTGGCCCACGACGAACTCGATCTCCCTCCCGGTGTTGCCAAGCTCAAGCAAGGCGGCGGGCACGGAGGTCATAACGGACTGCGCGACATCATCGCTCAGTTGGGCAACCAGAACACTTTTCACCGCCTGCGGCTTGGCATTGGCCACCCGGGCGTCGCCAGCATGGTGTCCAACTTTGTTCTGGGTCGTGCGCCACGCGCCGAACAGGAAAAACTGGATGCCAGCATCGATTTTGCCCTCGGCGTGCTGCCGGATATCCTCGCCGGGGAATGGAACCGTGCGATGAAAAACCTGCACAGCCAGAAGGCCTGACTCTTTATCCGAGGGGAAACACCATGGGATTCAATTGCGGCATCGTCGGCCTGCCTAACGTCGGTAAGTCCACCCTGTTCAACGCCCTGACCAAATCCGGTATTGCGGCTGAGAACTTCCCCTTCTGCACGATCGAACCGAATACCGGTATCGTGCCGATGCCCGACCCACGCCTGGATGCACTGGCTGCCATCGTTAAGCCCGAACGCGTACTGCCAACCACCATGGAGTTCGTCGATATCGCCGGCCTGGTAGCAGGCGCATCGAAAGGCGAAGGCCTGGGCAACAAGTTTTTGGCCAACATCCGTGAGACCGATGCTATCGCTCACGTCGTTCGCTGCTTTGAAGATGAAAACGTGATTCACGTTTCCAACAGCGTCGATCCAAAGCGCGACATCGAGATCATCGACCTTGAGCTGATCTTCGCTGACCTCGACAGCTGCGAAAAGCAACTGCAGAAAGTGGCGCGCAACGCCAAGGGCGGCGACAAAGATGCAGTGGCTCAGAAAGCCCTGCTGGAACAGCTGATTGCCCACTTCACTGAAGGCAAGCCGGCTCGCAGCCTGATCAAGAGCATGTCCGCTGATGAGAAAGCCATTGTTCGCGGCTTCCACCTGCTGACCACCAAGCCTGTGATGTACATCGCCAACGTGGCTGAAGACGGCTTCGAGAACAATCCGTTCCTCGACGTAGTCATGGCCATTGCCGAAGAAGAAGGCGCAATGGTCGTTCCGGTCTGCAACAAGATCGAGGCTGAAATTGCCGAACTGGAAGAAGGTGAAGAGAAGGACATGTTCCTTGAGGCCCTGGGTCTTGAAGAACCGGGCCTGAACCGCGTGATCCGCGCCGGCTACCAAATGCTCAACCTGCAGACCTACTTCACTGCAGGCGTAAAAGAAGTCCGTGCATGGACAGTCAAAGTCGGTGCTACCGCACCTCAGGCTGCTGCCGTGATTCACACTGACTTCGAAAAAGGCTTCATCCGTGCCGAAGTCATCGCCTACGACGACTTCATCCAGTACAACGGTGAAGCGGGCGCTAAAACTGCCGGTAAATGGCGTCTGGAAGGCAAGGAATACATCGTTAAAGACGGCGATGTCCTGCACTTCCGCTTCAACGTGTAAGACACCACACGTATAAAAACCGCGCCCAGGCGCGGTTTTTTTTCGCCTGGCGCCAATACCCTCCTCACCATCCTCAAGCACCCGCCCGGCGAATCCGGAATCAGTGCCTTCCCTATGATCACCGGCAAACAACCTGTGAGCCCACCAAAAAAGCCAAACGTTCATCCGGACAAACGGTCTATGGTAAGTATCAATGCCATCAGGCTGACTGACCGGGAGTTTCAATGCTCAGCAAGCTGTTCATCAATCGCTTCACCTTGCCACTGATTGAGCGACTGTCCTTTCGTTGGTCCACTGCATGGCGTGATGCCTTGGCCTCAGCCATCGCTGCCACATTGGCCTGGGTGCTCGCCAAATATCTGTTTGGTCACCCGCACCCGGTATTTGCTGCGATCAGCGCCGTCGTGTGCCTGGCCCCTGGCCTGCCCAGTCATGGCAAGCAGGCCATTGGCCTGATGCTGGGCGTGGCCACCGGGATCATCGTGGGTGAAGCCGCCTTGTGGCTTCCGGATGCCTATCCCCTGTTGCGCATTGGCTTTGCCACATTCTTTGCAATCTCTATCGCCGCGCTCTATGGCCAGGCGCCCGTGGTGCCGATACAGGCCGGTGTTTCAGCAGTGCTGATGCTGGCTGTAGGGCCTGAAAGCGCCGGTGTGGTGCGAATGCTGGATGTGGTGGTGGGCGCGTCAGTCGGGTTAGTGTTCAGCCAGGTACTCCTGACCCCCAATCCCATTGGCATTATTGATAGTTCTGCCAAAGACCTGCTGGAAAAACTTGCCAGCGGGTTTGGCAAAAGCCTGCAGGCGCTGGAAGAACAAAATGCAGCCAAGGCACAAAATGCGGTGCAAGTGTTCTCGCGGGCTCACGACAGCCTGATTGCCCTGGAAAACGGTATCAGCATGGCACGCAACACTGCGCGCTGGACCTTGCGCGGGCGCTTCGTATCACGTGAGGTCAAAGATATTGCCAGTCGTTACGAACGCCACGCCGTGCGCTTGTATGCCAGCGCCCTGCTGTTCGGTGAGGCCTTCGCCGATGCCCTGCGCAAGGAAGAAGGACCACCGCCCGCCTCATTGCACCAGCGGTTGGCGAACGTGGCTTCAGGTTGCGCATCCATTGCCAAGGAGAGCGAAAAGCCAGTCCTTATTACGGTATCCAGCAACGAACTGGCAGACGCCGTCTCGGCGCCCTGGCAACTCTGTCTGCAACATTTGAGTACCGTTGAAAGCACCCTTCTGACCTTTGGTTTCATCACAGAAAACGAAGCACAGAAAATAGCTACCACCGTCAAATGATGTCATGCGCAGGACAAGGGTGCCCTCACCACACCCTGCGCATGCCTCCCTTCATCACACAGGCTATGCTGAGCGGCCCTGAGTGGAGGCTAACCCTCGTCTGCTGGTAGCCACACACCCGGACCACTTTGTAAAAAATAATGTGCTCTTCTGGTGACGTGAAGACTCATCAATCACAAAAAAGTGTTTGTCACAGGGGCATACACCTGCACTTTACTCAAAACCACTTAAGACTTAAGACCGTACCTACATCAAAAAAAGATAGCCCCCGACATTTGAAATAAATTCGCCACAAACATAAATATATAAACTTCCAAATCACCAACCAGCCTATCCGGCACGAAGTTACCCCCCCATGACAATCGCTGTAACTTCCTGTCTACTTAAGCCGTCCACACCGTTGCACTCCGAAATAATACGCTGCTTTTAGCGGCGTCCCATAGAGAGCCCCTCTATGCCTCTCTCACCTCTGAAGTCATGTGTGGCGCATATAACCTTTTAGAGAGAACACAATGTTGGAGCAAGAACAATGGCGTCTTCCCGTCAACATGATGGCACTTACGAACCCTATCAATTTGAAGACCCAGAGCTCGATACAGCCGTCAAGAGTACAGCAAGACTAAAAGTCGATATATTGCTACACGGCGAGACGGGTACAGGTAAGGATACACTGGCAGAAAAAGTCCATTCATTGTCAGGTCGTCCCGGTCATTACATTGCCATAAACTGTGCAGCCATCCCTGAAAGCCTGGCGGAAAGCCAACTGTTTGGTGTCACTCACGGGGCATTTACCGGTGCGGTGCAAACCCGGGCAGGCTTCATTGAGGCTTCTCACAGGGGCACGCTGTATCTCGACGAGATCGACAGCATGCCCTTGACCCTGCAAGCCAAGCTGTTGCGGGTGCTGGAGACACGGGGGGTAGAACGCCTTGGCTCAACCCGGTTCATCCCCGTAGACATGCGGGTCATCGCGTCGGCTCAATCTTCGCTCCCGGAAATGGTGGCCCAGGGCACGTTCAGGCGCGACCTCTACTTTCGGCTGAATGTGGTCAGTCTGCACCTGCCGCCCTTGCGCGAACGGCGTGAACAGATCATTCCCCTGTTCATGAGTCTTGTTCAACGCGAGGCCCATTCTTTCAACTCGTCGCCCCCGCTTCCCAGTGCCGCCTTACTTCAACAACTTATTTGCCATGATTGGCCAGGCAATATCCGGGAGTTACGTGCTGTTGCAAAACGGCTGGTATTGGGATTGACGCCTATTTCGGCATATACCGCCACAGGGGAAGAGCAGGAGGTCAAATTAAAAACGCGCTTACAACAAATAGAAAAACTGCTTATCGAAGACTCTTTACGGCGAAACCTTCACAGTATAGAAGCGGTGGTACTTGAACTTGGCATTGCCAGGCGAACGCTCTACCACCGAATGAAACAATTGGAAATTTCATAACACATACCTGCTGGAACTGACTGATCAAGGTGTACCACACAGACACTGAACCGGCCGGTTAATCCAAGATTCTTTATTCTGCGTTGGAGGTATTTCCATGATTGGTGCACTTTCTTTATTGGCACCTATTGTCTTGCCAATAGTCAACACGGTTGTCGACACCCTTGGCAGTCTCGCAAAAGGCGCAATAAACAACGCTGTCGATACTGCCGCTTCACGTACCAAAGCCTCACTGGCTGAGTCCATGCCAATACAGCCCTATAAAAACAATCAGATCACGTACTGATGCCCCCCGAAAAACCGGAGATTCATGATGCTTCTAAATATCCTTAACAATATCTTGCCTATAAAGCCTCTCACTCCGCCGCCTAATAACAAGTCCGAACAGGCCAGTTTGAAGGCGCTTAAAGAACAGGACGAGCTGGCGGCCAGAATGACCGAGATGCAGTCCAAAGCCGCTCAAAGCAAAATGCGCACCGATACGAACAACGCCATTCTGTCCGGCTTCGTCGACTCTGCAAACAAAGCCTCCAACACCGTTAGCAGTTCTGCCAAAGAAATACGCTACTGACCGCTGGCCAGTGCCCCACCCTGGGGGTGGGGCCTTCAGCCGAAGACAGGGTTAACGACTGGTCCTGTCTACGTTTCAACGCGCCGCCCTGACCGCCGTTGCTTGAGGTGTTATATGAACGTCACTCTCCATACCCGACTGCCCTTGACTCCGTCCATGACGTCTTCGTCGCCAGGCCAAGGCCCGGAGACAGCCGATATCAACTGGTTCAACGCCTCCCTGGGAATGTCCAAACCTGAAACAGGTTTGCCTCTTTCCCCGGGGCCCTCTGCCTCCCCTTCTCTGAGCCAGCGTTCCGAGTTTCTGCAGGGGCTGTCGAACCTGGCTGCCAGGCGCCTGCAAGACGTGAGCAAGAGTACTGACCCGATGGACATGATCAAATCCACCCGCGCGATGTCGGCCTTTCATCTCGAAACAGTCCTGACCGCCAAGATCGTCAGCAAGACATCGCAAGCAATCGAAAAACTGACCACTCTTTCTTAGGTAGCCGCATGCTGCAGGGCCTGTTCAGATGCGTGCTTTGCCTGTGCCTATTGTTCATCACGGGTTGCGGCGAGCGCATAGAGCTTCACCGTCAACTCTCCGAACCACAAGCGAATGAAGTCATGGCGGCACTTGCCGACACACAGATCCCGGCACAAAAAATCCCCACCAAGAACGGTGTATCAATACACGTCAATGCGCAGGATATCAGCCGGGCCGTGCATGCACTGACAGCCGCCGGACTGCCCAGAACACCTCGCTCATCCCTAGGCGATATCTTTCGCAAGGAAGGACTCATTTCCACTCCGCTGGAGGAGCGCGCTCGTTATATCTATGCGCTCTCACAAGAACTCGAAGCCACGCTGTCCAAAATTGACGGTGTCATCATTGCCCGGGTGCACGTAGTACTGCCTGAACGAGTCGCACCGGGAGAGCCGGTACAACCGGCCTCGGCCTCGGTGTTCATCAAGCATGACACACGGCTTGACCCTGACAGTGTCCAGCCTCGCGTGCGGCGTATGGTTGCCGGCAGCCTTCCGGGCATGGCTTCTGCTCTGGATGATCCGCAAAAAATCACCATGGTGTTCGTCACCTCCAGCGCTTACAAAGACGCCCGGCAACTGGCTTACTTCGGCCCGTTCCTGGTGCCCGTGCAGAACCTCGACGCATGGAAAAAAACCTTTATCGGCAGTCTGCTGGGACTGCCACTGATCCTGACCGGCCTGTTTTACGGGCTGAAAAAGCTCATGTCCCTGCATGACAGGCGCGTGGCAAAAAACGGGCGTCATACACCATGAGAGACGCCTTGAACTGGGCCCGGTGGTGGGCGGATGGCTGGCGCCTTGCACATCCGGACTGGCTCTCCTGCGCGTTCCCCGGTTTGTCTGCCGAGCAGGCTCAAACCCTGTTGCATCACCCTCACGTTGATCTGGGCAAGGCCTTCGGCATAACTCCCTGCCTGCCCTGCGAGCCAAATCCTGTCCTACTTCATATCGCCCTTGCTCAGCCGGTTCAGCGGGATTTTATCCTGGCGCTGGTCAATCACACGTGCCGTCCCCAGCTCCCTAGCCGCTTGAATACCGAGCAACAACGTTGGTGCCTGCGGCTTGCCAAAGCGCTGCAACCTCACGCATGGCTGAGACAAACCGACGATGCATTGCAACTGTTGCAGGCCTGGGTTGAACCGCCAATATGGCAGCGCATACGGCTGGGCTTTGGCTGCCCACGCGTGAAAGCGCTCGAGCAAAGCCCGCCCCTTTCACTCACCCTTAGCCCGCTCAAGCTACAGGCGCTTTGGCAGGCTGTCGTCTGGCGCGCCAACCTTCCCTCGGAGGGCCTGGCGACAGTTCACACAAAGGCTCAGGATCATGCTCTCTCGACGCAAGATTGAACTGCGACCGGGCGGTCCCGGATTGCCGCTCACCCTGATTACCCGGCAAGACCTCATCGATTGTGGCCAGGCCCATGAGGTACTGGCCCATGCCCGGGCCCGGGCAGACGAACTGCTCAGCACAACCCAAAAAATATCCGAGGCGCAGCTTGAGCAGGCCCGGGGCGAATTTTGGCAAAAGGCAAACGCCCAATTGAGTCACTGGCAAATGGAACAGGCGCGCATCTGCGAAGCCTTGGAGTCGTGCGCCACATCGCTGGTCAATCAAGCCTTGCAGCTATTGCTCAATGACGTGCCGCCAGACGCGCAGATTGCAGCCTTGCTTGCACAGTTGCTTCGCGCTCACTGCCCGCCTGTAAGCGCGACGCTGCGTTGTCATCCGCAAGCGGCTGCGGATGTCCAGAGATGGTTGAGCGCCCGGAACGACGCTCTCTGGCAACTGCAAAGTGATGAGCGTCTGCCCCCCCGGATGCTGGTACTGGTCACCGCCCAGGGCGACCTGCGCATTGACTGGCCCACAGCCCTTGAAGCTTTGCAGTTACCCGTCAGCACTCATGGAACCGTTCAGGCACTGCCCGCCACAGAGTAATCAACATTACTCTGGTGGAATAACTATGGCTTCGTTCGAGAGCATCCAGCGCCGAATTGACTACCGCTATGGCCTGGCCCAAAAAAACATGGATGAGATTACCCAAAATAATCAGGGCACCCTCGAGGACATGATCCATTTTCTTGATGCCTCTCGAAAAATGGCCAGTGCCAGCTTTTCGATCACCGAACAAACCAAATTCAAGCACAGCCTGACCAAAGCCATTATTGATGCCGTGCAATGAAGTGCGAGCCGTCATCCTGGACTGGCTTGGTACCGGTAAACGCTGCCTTGCCCTGCATCACAATGACCAAGCGATCACCCCCCAACGGCCCAAGGGCGGTGTGATGCTGCGCGTAAAGCTGATTCATCAGAGACCCGAAAACGCGTTGCTGGAGACATGGCTTCACGCGGGCGAGAACCGTCTTCCGCCCTGGCAAGGTGCGCTTGCCCAAGACCCGATGACCGGCCAGCTCTGGCTGGTTCAGTGGATGACCTGTGACCGCTGCGACAGGCTGTTCACGCACCTCGATGCGCCGCTCAACCCGTGCAGTGCCGGGCGATCAATGCTCGCCGAACGTTGCTTGCCCGGCACTCACTTCACGCACGGCCCACTGACAGATGCACAGAGACTTCTGCATGCCCATGACACGTTTCAAATTTTCCTGGCACATCATCGCGCTGCTACTTGCCCTGTTGCTGATACCGCAGGTCATGGCCGCCGCTCCCGAGGACTGGAAAAAAACACCCTATGCTCATGAAGCCACGCATCGCGCAGTAGGCGATTTTCTCCATGACTTCGCTCACACCGTCGGCCTCCAGCTGCAAATTGACGGGCTGCTGGAGGGCACGGTGAACGGCAAGATCCGCGCCGAAACACTTCTGGACTTGCTGGACCGATTGGCGCTGGAACACCGCTTCCAGTGGTTTGTCTACAGCAACACGCTGTACATCAGCTCAATCAACGAACAAACGTCAACACGACTTGAAGTCGCTGATGATGCCATTGCTGATTTGAAGCAGGCCCTGCTGAACATCGGTCTGCTGGACGAACGTTTCGGCTGGGGCGAGCTGCCCGATATCGGCGTGGTACTGGTTTCGGGTCCAAAACGCTATATCGAGCACATAAAACAGTTCAGTCGCAAACGCACCGAGCCCATCGACCAACAGAGCGTTTTGACGTTCCCATTGCAATTTGCCAACGCTGCCGATCGTCATATCGATTACCGCGGCACAACGCTGACGGTTCCCGGTATCGCCAACCTGTTGCGTGGCCTGCTCGCCCCTCCTTCATCAAAGTCGTCCGGTTCTGAGCCCGCGCCCCAACCCTTAAACAGCCCGCGTTCAAACACTTTGCCTACTGCTCTGACAGACCTCGGCCCCGTGCTTGGCGCCTTCGCGCCCGCAGGCGGAAACAGGGTCCGGGTGGAAGCCGATGTGCGCAACAACAGCGTGCTGATTTACGACTCACCGCAGCGTCATGCGCTTTATCAAACGTTAATTGCCAAGCTTGATGTGGCCCGTAACCTGGTAGAAATCGACGCGATCATTCTCGATATCGATCGCACTCAGCTCAAGGAACTGGGCATGAAATGGGGATTGAACAGCAGCCGTTTCCAGGCAGATATCAACAACCTTACGTCCGGCACGTCTTCGCGTCTTTTCATTAGAAACCTTGACCGGTTCACGGCTGACATCAGGGCACTGGAAGACCGCGGTCTGGCGACAATGGTGTCCAATCCCTCAATCATGACGCTGGAGAATCAGCCCGCCGTCATCGATTTCAATCGCACGCAATATATTCAGGCCGTGGGCGATGGGGTTGCCAATATCCTGCCCGTAACGGCGGGCACCAGCCTTCAAGCCATACCACGCGTGATCACAACCAACGGGGCGAACCAGGTTCACTTGATCATCGACATCGAGGACGGCAATTTTGCCACTGCGGATAACGCGAGTACGGCGACCCCCGATGTCAGAAAAGGAAAAATCAGTACCCAGGCCGTTATTGCCGAGAAACAGTCGCTGGTGATTGGCGGTTTTCACGTAGCCGAAGGCGTCAGCCGTCTTAACAAAGTACCGCTACTGGGCGACATACCCTTCTTGGGCAAGCTGCTTTTCTCATCATCAAACCGCGCTGAAAACCGTCGCGAGCGGTTGTTCATTTTGACCCCCCGGCTGGTGGGTGATCAGATCAACCCTTCCCGCTACCTGCCGCCAGCAGACCAGGCGTCTCTGGAACATGCGCTCATGCCGCTGGCGCGCCGCCATGCCCAGTCGCCCGTCATCAAACGCAACGATGTAGCCTCTGCCCTGGCTCACCTGGTGACTGGCCAGGTTCCCAAGCACTTCACGGCCATGCCGATACCCATCCCGACAGGCACATTATGCAAAGTGCCGGACTCGCTGAGTATTGATCCGGTGACCAGCCAATGGTACGAGGGCCAGCATTTCAGCGTGGCCGTGCTCGTCCTGCATAACCAAAGCAAAGACCGGGTTCGTATTGATGAAAGCGAATGCAACAGTGAGCAAACCCTTGCCGTGAGTGTCTGGCCCAGGGCGTGGCTGGCACCAGGAGAAAAAGCCGAGGTTTTCATTGCTTCCCGCCCCCGCGAAAACCACGAGCCCGTGGGGGCTCCACGCCCGTCACTGCTTGAGCCTGCACGGAGTATCACCCCATGATCCGACTGACGTCTGCGGTCATGACTGCTGGTCTCGTCGTGCTTCTTCAAGGCTGTACAACACTCCATTGCCGCGGTGACTCATGTGCTCGCCCGCAATCCAGTGCCGAAGCACTGGTGATCTGGTGGCCGCCCCATATGCGCATCGAAACGGACACCCACGACAGCCCGCCTGACCACCAGGTTCTGTCACTGCAGCGCTAGCCCGCCGTTCGAATCTGACTATCCATCGAGACGTCGCACATGAATAACGACTCATCCGTATCACAGCAACTGTTGGCGGCCTTGGGCCAGCACCTTAAAACCGACTTGCAACCGGACAATGGCGTGTGCGCCCTGTTCAACAGCCAGAACCAGGAGATGTGTGTCATCGAGTTTTCACCCCACAACAGCCATGCACTCCTGCACTGCGCCATTGGGGGGTCGCTGCATGCCCCTGATCGATACCGCGAGTTACTCAAACTCAATTTTCAACCCGACAAACTGCTCGGTTGCTGGCTGGCGCTCGATGAGAATGATGAGCTGCGCATATGCGCGCAATGCCCTGTGGCGTTTTTGACTGAAGAGATCTTTTGCCAGTGGGTGACGGGGTTTATTCAGCAGGTCAGTGATACCCGCCTGTTGCTCTGCCGGCCCGACTGAATACCTGACAGGCCGGAGCTCGCGAGGGTTCTCCGCCCGTCAGAATTCCGGCCGGCGGTTGTCCCGCACTTTCTGGTCCCGCCATTCGGGATTCAGCTCCGCAGGTTCGGTGGTGGTTAATACACTGCTGTCCGTCATGGACAGGGGCACATCAGGGTCCGCTCCGTAGACAAAGGCCGTGTTCAGCATTTTGTGTGCATGACCGAGTGAGGCTGTGCTTGAAAAACTGAGCACGGGCAAGGGCAATCCCATGCTGTGGGTGCGGCTGGCCTTGTAATTCACACTCAGGGTTTTGATCCTCAGGTTGTCTTTATTCTTCAATGCCCGCTCCACCTCATGCTGGGCATCCCGGGTGTCGGCAACGCGGGTTTCGATCATGCGCAGCACATCTGGCTTGACCTCCAGCCCGATACTCACCGAGAGCCCCTTGCTGCCAGCCAGGTCGTTGAGCATGGGCGCCAGCAGCGGCTGCGCCTTGAACAACCTGACAATAGCCGCTTTGTTCGCCGGTGCGGCATCGTCCATCCAGGCGTATTGCCCGTCACCCTTCAAGCCCACATAGGACACAGTACTTTCAACGGCCGTCAGCGCACGCCGTCCCTCTTGGGACAAGCGATGCTGCTGGAGCAGATCCTGCAATTGCTGCTTGAGTGCATGCTGCTCTTCAGTACGCCCCGCAGGCACCGGCAAGCTATTGAACAGGCGCTGAAGTCTGTTCAGTTGTTCGCCAATACCGTCCTCCCTCTGCGGGAGAGCCCGTAAACCTTCTTTGAACGGGGTTGAGGATCGTGCCCAGGCCTGAGTCAGTTCATTGATCGTCGCCTGTTCAATCACTGCCGGTTGTTTGAAGGTAAAGCTGAAAGCGTGCGTGATCGTCCGGTCAAAACTGACCGTGAACGAAATATCGGGAGCAGTCACCCCGCCAATGTAAGCACCGTTCGCACCGACATCGCTGCCTGTCAGGGTATTGAACGGCGCGGCACCGAGAGCAATACCGCCCTTATTGAACAGTTGAAAGTCGCCGCCCTGGCTCCGGGTCATCTGGGTCGCTCCTTGAGTCACAGCACGGCTGCTGTCCCAATGAGCCAGGTTGAGGTTCGCACCTGCACCGGCAGCCATCCGCATGAGACTTTCCAGCCCCCCCGTGCCTTCCAGCACCTTAAAGTGCCCACGACCTTGCACGAGCACAGAGAGACCTGAGTCCACACTGGTTTTCGAACTGCTGCCCGACGTATGTTGCTCCCCCAGATCCAGCAGGTCGTAGACATCCCCGCCCTCCCCCAGGAGAATTTCCATCATTTTCGGGAAGTCGGCTTCTTTCACTGAAAAGTTGACGCTGGCGCTTGTATCACGCGCAACAGCAACAGCAGCCTCTGCTCCGACCCGGACTCCGCCCCCGAGGCTCCCCTCCAGTGGCGAAAGTAATTTACCAACGCCCACGGCGGCCTTGCCCCCCAGCACCGTGTTCGTCCTGATCTCAATATTGGCCCCGCTGTCGGTTCGGCTGATGGTCACCGCGTTAGCCTTTGCCTTCGAAATCCCGACCGTGAAATCAAGAAATGGGGCCATGGGAATGCCGTACATCAGCAAGCCGAATCCGACGCTTTTTTCGCGGCTCGGCGTGATGGACTGACCACTGCCGGATTGCTGGAGATGTTGCAGCAACACTTCTTTGCCCCCCAGCTCCCGCTCCAGGCCCAACGTGCGCGCCATATGAAAATTCAGGGCCGAGCCCGGCGTACCCAGGTCTTTGGCCAATAATTTAAAGTTGTGGTAAAGGGTCTCGGCCTGTTCAAAACCATTGATGTTTTGACAGGTTTTTTTATGCACCGGGTGTTCATGGTAACGCTGCATGATTGCGCCCAACGCCTCGGCAACCGCCGATTTTTCGGAGTCGCCTCCTTCCAGTCGGGTCACGAGCTGACTCAGTTGCGCAAGGACCTGCGCATGATGAATCAGGTCGCTCTCAATCAGCGCCGTCGGGTTTTTCAAATCGCGAGAGTCACCCGGGTTCCACTTGGAAAGGACAAGCCCCTGCACGTCATAACTGCGCAGCAAGGCAGCCGTCATGCTGGACGTCGAAGGCCACACGTTGTCGAACGCCTGGCGCATCCGGTAAAGGGTCGATGCTGACTGCCGCGGGCTGCTGGCAACCTGATTCATTTCGGGAACTACCTTCATACCGTGCAGATCGCCCAGTCTGGACGCCAGTGAAAAGCTGTTTGCTTCAAGCAACGCAAGCGCACGTTCAAGATCGCCCACCACCTTCTGTATTGCGTGACTGGCACTCAAGGACTCAAGCCGCGACCGCATGTCCAGGGCCGGTGGCTGACTGCTCGCCAGCCTATCAAGCTGCCCGCGCAAAACCTTGTCAGCCGCGTAAAGCCCTTCAAGCCCTGCACGCCCCTTGAAGCGATGCTGAATATCGAGCCCCATATTCCTCAAGCCCTCCAAGGGTTTGAAATGCGCTCCGAGCCCCTCCAGCAGGCCTCTGTCAGGGTCAATGCCTTCGGTTTTATGGCCGAGAAAACCTGAGGTCAAGGCCCAGGGCACTCCCCCGAGGCTGCCTTTTATTTCCCCGCTGCTTAAAGTCGTTTTTAAAGAGGGCTCGCGGGAGCTGGAGGCTGAGTTAAACGGCTCCCATTGCAGAGCACCTGCAGTCGAGTCCTGCAATTGCCTGTAACGCTCGTTCCAGAGGTTCAGTTGCGGGCTGTTCTCCCCCCAACTGGCAACCAGATATTTGTCCGCGCCCATGTGCAGCGATTTCAGGCGTTCATTGTCTGGCAGCGCCATATGCACCCAGGCAACCTCTGACGAGGCAGCGCCTTGCCAATCCGCTTTATCGAGCCGCAGCAATTCACCCGCCCGGGTGTGGGCATATAAATGGGCATGATGATCCAGCGCCAATGCCTGTATGGCTTTCGGGTTCTTGAACTTGAGGGGCGTATCAACGCCATCAATATGGGTGTGCAGCCGATTATCGCTGTCGAGGCTGACGAAGCGCCTGCCATTTTCCACCGCGAAACCGGTGATGGTGCGCTGCGTATCACCCGCCATGACCTCATCGAGGCTAATGGCAGTACGCGCCGGGCTCAGGGGCGCCAAGTCATAACTGGCCCCCATGTACAACGGTTCACGGTTCTTATGGGTGGCCAGAGCCTTCAACTGTCCGGCTTGCAACACATAAGCACGACCATCGAGGCCACGCCCGAGATACTCGACATCGACCTGATCACTCGGGTCCCAACGTTGCCCTGACGGGTCCCACGACAACAGTCTGCGCCCCTCCAGTGCAACCTTGCCGCGCTGGCCCAGATCAATCGCACCGGTCAATGCCTGTAACCCGGGTTCTGGCAGCCCTTTTTCAATCACTTTGAGCATCACATCACTGAGGTTCCAGCCCGGCAGCAAAAGTCGTTTATCAGTGAGCACAGTGCTGTGGAGTTGCTTGTGCGGATCAAGCAGCAAGGCATTGAGCTGTCCATCATCGTCATGCATAAAGCCCTTGAAGCTCACCGCTCCGCGATGCCAGCCTTCAAGTTCATCTACCACCACAGGCGTCATTTTCAAACAGCCGTGATCGGCAGTGCACAAGTCCCCGCGCAGTAACTCGCCATCCGGAGTCGAGGCGTAGAGAACATCCCCGGTTAAACCGATATGCGCGACCTGCAAGGTTTCGCCTGATTCACTGATGGGTGCAAGCCACCGGCTGCTGGCTTGCACAGAATGCCGGATTTGAAGAGTGCCTCCGTCTATGGCAGGCGCAAGCCTTACCTCGGTGTCGCCTTCAACACTCATGTCGCTGACACCCAACGGCACTTTCATCAGGGCCCCTTCACGGGTCAGACCAATACGGCCGTAAGCCTGCGAGTCTTTGTCGGCCAGCCACGAGAGTGTTTTCGGTTCAAAACGGAAAAGCTGCTGGTCCACCAGGCGAAACTGGCCACCTTCCAGTGTGGTGTAGATACCGCTGACCTGCCCGAAATGAGAGCGCCCTGGATTGGTCTGCGCAGGGACCTGGGGCCGGCTGCTCTTGAACACCGCTGCGGCCGCAGGCGTGGGCTGCACATAAAACACAGTGTGCTTGTCATCCAGCAGACGCAGCCCTTGCCCCGCGCCAGGCAAAGCCGGATCCTTTCTGTAATGGGTGGGTAATCGGTTGAGATGGCGGGCTATGTCCTGACCGGCCGGCGAGCCTTTTACAGTGACCTTTCCATGGTGCAGTTCGGCGCAAAACGCCATTGAACAGGGCCGGTAATCCCGGTACTGGGTCAGCTCCGGCAATGCCTTGATGCGGCGACCCAGCTGAAAAAGATCGGAGCACACTTTCCAGAGGCTGCGAGAGGCCGGTTTCTGCTGGATCGCGCCTTTGCCATGCGTGTCAGCCGCCGACACAAGCAAACAGTTCGATCCGGCAACGATGGAATCCAGGGGCTCGACGGGCATGACACTCTCGACTGATCGACTGATGGTTTCTGAGTGTTTTCAATCCTTCACTCAGTTCCATCACTGTCGATCAACGCATGTCCAGTTCCGGCAGCGTCAGGGTTTCACGCCGCGCGTCATCATCCAGCTCGCGCAGGGTGCGATAGATCATGGCTACCGCCTGCAAGGTGTCGCGACCAATGCAATGACCGGCCTGTTCACGATACAAGGTGCGAGCCAGCCATACACACTGGATGACGGGCACGTCGGCGGCCTTGGCCCTGATCATCATTTGACGCGCTTGAGCACCCTCAGCTTTATCGAGCAACACCGGCAAGGGCGTCTGGGGTGGGCGGTAATACAGTGCGACGGCGATATGTGTGGGATTGATCAGCAGCATGTCCGCCTCTTCCAGCGGCGGTTGCCGGGCCGATGAGGCCTCTTGAGCCTGTTCTTGAGCGAGCCCCCGACGCATCATTTTGACGTGCGGGTCACCTTCCATGTCCTTGTACTCCTTGATCACATCGACATATGACATGCGCATGCGTCTGGCAAAGAAATACCGTTGCAACGCCAGGTCGATCAGGGCAATTCCGAACAGCAGGGCCAGGCACGTTCGTAACAAGTGCTGGAACAGAGCTGTCAATGCGTCAATGTATCCCGGCAAACTGCCGTGGACCCATCCCACCAATCCCCCAAGGGACGGGCTGATCACCCGGTACAACATCCAGCCTATCAGCAGGGCCTTGATCAGCCCCATGAGCATGTTCATCAATGACTGGCCCGAAAACATCTGCCGGACCTGGTTGATCGGATTGAGCCGATTGAAGTCCGGCGTGAGGGTTTGCGGGGCAAACAGGAAACCAAACTGCAACCAACTGCCGAGCAACTTCATCGCAATCGCGCCACAGGTCATCAACAACGTAAAACTCAGTAACACCTGACCCGCCTCAACAGCGACCTCTTGGAAGGCTCGCGCGAAAGGTTGGCCCATCAGGGTCACGGGCAACATCAACAATTGCTGAAGACGCTGCAGGCTGCCCTGGGCCGAGGCCAGAGCCATTTCGCTCAACAGGGTCAGTACCAGCAACTTGCCAACGTCCTGGCTCTGCGCCACCTGCCCTTTGTTGCGCTGATCCCGCAGCTTTTTAGAACTCGCCGCAAATTTTTTTTCACCGCTATCGCTCATGGCGCCGGGGCCTTGAAGAGCAACGCGAGAGAATGCTTCAGATCCACCAGCCCCCCGAGGCGCCCCACTATCAAGTCCTCCAGCTGCGGCAGGTAAAGCAACAGGAAGCACAGCCCGGCCAGGCTTTTGGCCGGCATCGACAGCACGAATACCTGTAGCTGCGGGCTGTAGAGGCTCAACAAGGCAATCGCGAACTCCACCATCAGTAACAGTGCAATGAACGGTGCGGCGTAAAGCACCATGTGGGTAAAGGTATCGCCCAGCAGCTCGATGAACAGCGCATACCCTCCGCTCGCCAGAGTCGGCAACCAGACCGTGGGCGGCCATATCAGGTAACTGTCCCAGATCACTTGAGTCAGGCTGCCCAGGCCGAGGGTAACTATCAGCAAAAACACACTCAGTTGCTGGAACAAATGCCCGATTGGTGTGGCATCCGGCCCCAGCGAGGGATTGAGTTGCCCGCCAATCAACGCCCCGCGCTGATTGTCCAGCAAGGCCCCGACAGACTCGAACAGCCAGAAGGGCATGGACAGCAATATCCCCAGAAGCACACCCAAAACCGCTTCTTTGAAGATCAGCCCGCACAATGCCAACCCGCTCAATTCAAGCCCCGAAAGGCTGTGATAAATGCCTGGCGCGGGCATCAACGCCAATGAACAGACGATGACGTGACGAGGCATCCCGCGCACATGCTGGAAACAAAAAGCCGGGATCAGGTAAAAGCACGGATAAAGGCGAGCCATCGCAATGGCAATACTGGGCAGGAACTCAAGGTACGAAGCAGGCAACGTCATGTCCGGCCCCCCTTTAGAGCGCAGAACGCGCAGCCATGTCGAAGGTCAGTTGGGTCAATTGCATCAACTCAACCCCGACCCAGTGCCCGGTCAACGCCAGCGTGATCCCCACTGCCACCAGCTTGATACCGAAGGGTAAAGTCTGATCCTGAATCTGCATCAATGCCTGGACCAGTGAGGTCAGTACACCGACAACCACCGCCACGATCAGCGGTGGCGCAGACAGTACCACCACCAGCAGCATGCCCTGTTTAAACAGCAGGATAGGCTCCATATGGGCCTCACACGTAAGACAGGAAAAGACTGTCGAGCAGACGCGTCCACCCCGACACCAGTACAAACAGCAGCAACTTGAGGGGCAATGAGATTGTCATGGGCGACACCATTTGCATCCCGAGGGCCAGCAGCAGATTCGACACAATCAGGTCAATGACAATGAACGGGATATAGATCAGAAACCCGATCTCGAAGCCCGCCTGCAACTGTGACAACACAAAGGCCGGCACCAGCAGGATCAGGTCATCGCGATCAACGTGTTGCGCCATGTGCGCAGGCCACAGGCGCGCAGTGTTATCCAGCAGGTGGGTCAGTACATCGGGTGCCGTATTGCGCAGCATAAAGGCCCGCAAGGGTTGCAAGGCCTGCAGGCCGCTGTCTTGCAAGGCCTGCACGCTACTGAGGTCGATCGGCGACTGCTTGAGGTTTTCAGAAATTTCATAACCCACCGGGGCCATCACAAACAATGTCGCGGCCAGTGCGATGCCATACAGCGCAATGCTTGGAGGCACTTGCTGCACACCAATGGCGTTACGGGTAATCATCAGGACGATGCAGATTTTCAAGAATGCCGTACACACCACCAGCAACATCGGCATCAACGATAAACCGCCGAGAAACAATGCCAGTAAAAGGGGATCAACCCCCTGAACGGTCATCGCGAGAAAGTGATGCGGGACAGTTGCAAGCCGAGGCAACCATCGACCTCCACCAGTTGACCCTGACCGATAGGCCGATCGCCATAATAAAGCCCGGCCATGCCCGCGCCGTAACCCTCGACATTCAGCACAACGCCCGGCGCCAATTGCCTGAGCTCGCCCAAACTCAAGTTGAGGGCTCCGCAGCGCACACTGAGTGCCACTGACAATTGCTCGAACGGCTCGTCAGGTTCAAGCGCACGCAGCGACTCATCCAGCGCTCCGGCATCGGTGCTGGCGAAAAGAACATCATCCATAGCCACTTCCTCAACAGAACAAACCGTCAGGCGCCTGAGCCTGTCTTCATCATCAATACGCACGTCCAGCCTGAGCCGCCCCACGTTTAACGAACCCAATCCTTCGCCGTTGAACTGCAGGCGCTCCGGCAACAGAACGTCGCCGGCGTGAACCGTACGCAACTGCCCCAGACTCAACGGCACATAGCCAAGCACCAGCGGAATCGATACCGGGAACGGATCAGGCAGCGGGACCTTGAGCGGTTGCCACGGCCCCGCGTCATACAGCGCCAGCAACCCCTCGGCAGACATGAGCATTCGGCCGACACTGCGCGACGCCCCCCGCACCACGCTAATCCGGCATTCACAGGTGCCATGCCGAACGTCTGCCAACGGTTGCAGATAACCAAACAGGCTCATTAATTGCGGGCTCATGCATTGCTGAAAAAGTGCCCAGAACCACGAGCCCGCATCGTTTCCCGAGTCCGCCAGGGTCACCGGGCACTCGCCAAACAGGCTGAGAATGGCGTCCGCATGACTCAACGTCATGACCGCACACCGGCTTTCCAAAGAAAGCGCCACCCCGCCTGACGCTGGCCCCCGCCCCGGTTCAAGCAGCAGCTCACCTGCTTCGTCGCCAACTTGAAACCGCAAGCGCAAGCCACGCCCCAGTCGCCGATAAGCCGCGACCGCCTGGCGATCCAGGCGCGGGAAGGTGATGGCGCAGAGAGTCATTGAGCGCCCCCCTGCTGCAATGACACCCGCACGGGTTGCCCGAGCCTGCGCGCCAGTCGCTCCTGACAGCATGGCTGCCGAGTCGCGAGCCAGCGCCCCGTGCAGGCTAGCTCGGGCTGCAGGGCGATATTCCAGACCCCGCGCTCATACCCTGCACTGACCTTGATCCGACCGCGACGCACCAGGTCAATGACAAACTGCAGGGGCCAAGGACCGCCCCCTTCTGCTCGGGATAACAACGGTCCGGACAAGGCCTGGATCAGTTGCGCATCGATACTGCGTGTGACATTCATATCCAAGGCCCGGGCATTGCTTGCACTGCCACGCAGCAGGTTGATAAACAGCGTGCGGTCCGAGACAGATGCTCCCGGATTAACCACCGCAGGCCAGGGCGCGCAGTCAGCATCACGCGATGGCGCACGGGGCGGGATCCGCTCTGGAGGCAAGGTCACGGGGACTTCTCCGCCAGCACGCGAATTTTCTCTACCTGGCGCAGACACTCCGCGGCCTGTTCGCAAGCGCGCTCAAGGTGTGCGCCCTGCTCGCGCCACTGCTCGATCAGCCCCAGCAATTGCTCGGTTTCACGGGCCGTTGCGGCGGTCAACATGCGCTCGGCTTCGCTCCAGCGCATCAGGCCACGGGGTGACAGCACCTGCCCCTGGTGTTCATCCAGCAGCGCCGTTCGGCTCTGTTCTTCATGCTGGCGGGCTTGCTCGACCGCTATGCGAGCCTGCTCGATTTCACTCTCCACTGCCCGTTGCGCCCTGCGCGCAGCCTGCACCGCACGTTCAGCCTTTTGGGCGCGGTACTGGCGCAGTTGCTGTAAAGCCTCACACTCAAAAGGGCACATAAGCGGTCAGCGCCCTCAGTTGCTCAAGGGTTGCCGAGAAAGGGCTGGGCTCACGCAAATCCTGTCGCAGAAAAGCCTCAACGCTCTGACGACTTTCGACCGCCCTATCGGTCAGCGCATCATTGCCCGCCTGGTACTCCCCCAACTTGAGCATCAGTTCGATCTGCTGATGGGCCGACAGCAACCGTCTCAAAGACGTCATGCTCCGGACATGCCCCGGCTCTGCCACATTGCTCATCACCCGGGACAAACTGCCCAGCACATCAATCGCCGGAAAATGTCCGCGTTCCGCCAGCGCTCGCGAAAGTACGATATGCCCGTCCAGCAAGGATCGAACCTCATCCGCCACCGGATCGTTCATGGTGTCCTGCTCGATCAGCACGCTATAAATCGCCGTGATGACGCCGTTGCAAGTCAGCCCTGCGCGTTCCACCAAGCGTGGTAACAGGCTGTAGACCGACGGGGGCAAGCCGCCGCGCCCCAGCGGTTCGCCAGCGGCCAGACCAATTTCACGTTGGGCCCGGGCAAAGCGCGTCAGGGAATCGATCAGCAATAAAACCCGCTGCCCCTTGTCTCGAAACCCTTCGGCCAATGCCGTCGCGGTGAAGGCCGCACGCGCGCGTTCCATGCTTGAGCGGTCAGCCGTCGCACACACCAGAACCGCTTTTGAACGCAGCGTTTCATCCAGTTCATGGTCGAGAAACTCCCGCAGTTCACGGCCACGCTCACCGATCAGGCCAAAGACAATGACATCGCACTCGACGTTCCGGGCAATCTCCGCCAGCAAGGTGGTCTTGCCGCACCCCGCACCCGCAAACAGCCCCATACGCTGCCCTTCACCCAGCGTGATCACGCCATCGATAGCCCGCACCCCGGTGGGCAATACACGATTTATGCGCGGCCGGTCGGTCGGTAAAGGCCCGTCGCACATCACGGTATGCCCCGCATCACTCGACGATCTGGCAAAAGCGCCCGCGCCACTGTCGTGAAGTGACCGGCCGAACCCATCAAGCACCTGCCCCAATAAATCGTCGCCCACGCGAAGCCGGTGCGCCCCGCCCAGGCGTTTGACGGCCGCTCCGGCGCGAATACCTTGCAGGTTGCCCAACGCACTGAGCATGGCGTCCTGCTGATCAAAACCGATGATTTCGGCCAGTATCCATGCCTGATCTGACGTCTCGACCTCGTACAGGTCGCCGATCCGTGCCTGAGGCAAGCGACATTGCAACAACATGCCGCTGACCCGCTGCACGCGTCCATACAGCACCACCGGCGAATAGCCGGCCAACACTGCCGACTGCCGCCGATGCCAGACCTCCAGCCGCTGCTCGATACTCACCAGCGCACCTCATAATGCCGCTTGCCTTCAAACAACAGCCGGTGATTATCGATAAAGGTCAGACGCAGCCCCTCCACTTCATCACCGAAAAACATGCGACGACCGTCTGCAAGAACCACATGGGCTTTTTTACCGCCGATGATCTGAACGATTTTGAATGGCAGGTCCGGGCTGATTTCCTGCACGCTGTTGATGACCTTTACCGACGTGTCGAATTGCGCCTGAAAGCGATCGAGCATCCGTGAAACCAGTGGCAATTGCGCCCTCAAGACGTCCCCCCTCAGCGTCACTTGATGATTGGCCAGCTCCAGCCTGATGACGCTGGCCAATTCACGCTCACTCAGCATCCTGAATAATTGCTGCTGTACCTCACGGGAGGTCTCCAGCCGGGATTTGCCATCGATTACCGGGGGCTCCAGGGTTGCAGGGGCCTCACTCACCGGCCAGCAGGCCAGGCCGGTGAACGCCAGGGCCAGTACCGTCAATACGCCCATCTGTGGCTTTTTCCATCGAGGTCTGTCGACCGTGCTCAGATCATCGACCGCCACCGCTGCTCGCGCAGAAGGCGTATCGACCGGCGCCTCCGGCCAGGGGCAGTCAGCGTTGATCACGCATAGCCGTATACCACTTATGGAAAATTCAGCACCGGGTAGCAGGTCTGCAATCTGCGCGGCGGTATTCCCCGCATCGTCCTCCACGAGTCCTGCCTGGGCCTGTACCCGCCACTTGCCCTCGATGCATTGCAACTCGGCGTGGCGGGGCTCAATACCCGGATCGTATAACGCCAGATCGGCGTCTGCATGAGCGCCGATGCCCCAGCGATCTCCCACCAGAGGCAATGCCGCCCCCTGATGCAAACCGCTGAGGACACGCAATTCAACCATCACGAAGTTGCCGGCCTGAACGTTCAAAAGGCAGCCTCATGAATCAAACTTTCGTGGTCCAGATCAAAGCGGCCAAGCACTTTCACCTTCGCCGAGCCCAACAACTCGGCAAACGATAAAACCGGCACATGGTTGAACTCGTCGATCAATAGCGTACGCAGCGGGCTGCGCAAATCGTGTGCAACCAGCAACACCCGTTTTTCGGGCAAACGCGGTGCAAACGCGTCCTTGAGCAACGCCACAAGCAGCGTGCTGTGATCACTGTCCAGGGCAAAGAACACGCCGGTCTGGGTTTGACGCAACGCCTCACGAAAGATGTTTTCTGTCTGCGGCGAAAGCAGCCAGGCGTGCAGCCCGTCCGGTTCGCTGTACAGGTGATAAATTTGCGATTTCAGGGCGATACGCGCGTAGTCCACCAGCGCCGAAACTTCACGCTCATGCTGCCCGTGCTCTGTCAGCGCCTCGACAATCAAGCGTACGGCACGCAGCGGTACACCTTCCCCGGCCAAACGCTGCAACACGGCCGCAAAACGCGAAAGCGGCATGATCCGCTGCAGTTCCTGAACCAGTTCCGGCTGACTCTGCTCCAGCCAGGAGAGAATCGATTTGCTCTCCTGAATGCCTAAAAACTGCGGCCCGCTGATCATCATCGCCCGGCGCATGCGCTCAAGAATCAGGCAGTGGGCACTGTAGGTTTCGACCTCCTCACTGGCAGGTAGCGGATCATCCGGCTGCAGCCAAAGCCAGTCTTGCTCATCACGTTGCTCACTGCCGTTGAGCGCATCTGTGGGCTCACTCGACAAACTGCCCCGCATGACGGCGACCCGATCGCCAAAGGTTGCCTTGAGCAGCGGAGCTTCGTGCACACAAAAGCGGAATTCATCCGCGGCCAGCGTGGCGTTGTACTCGATTTCAAAGGGGGGCAGCGTAATGCCGACTGCCGTGACGATGCGGTTACGTGCCTGGCGAATCGCGTGAATCAGTTGAGCGGTGCGGGCCTGATGCTGTTGAGAGTCCGAAAACTGCAGCACATAGGCGCGTGAAGGGTCGAAACTTCTCAAGTCGTCCTGGCCATTGTCTTCGGCGGCGACCTGGGGCATATCGCAAGTGGCCGGCAATCCGGGCTTGCGCCGCCACCACAGGAAAAACCCCAGAAAGAAGCTCCCCAACCCGATCACCCCAAACACCAGCGTCGGCATGCCCGGCAATACCGAAAACACCCCCATCCCCCCTGAAGCAATCATCCAGCTTTTGGGTTCTCGGGTGATCTGCTGCGCAATCTGGTTGCCGATGCTGCTGCGCGCGCACTGATCATCAGGCGCCACACGGGTGATGATCATCCCCGAGGTCAACGACACCAGCAGGGCCGGGATCTGCGCGATAAGGCCATCACCAATGGTCAGGACCGCATACAGCTCGATGGCATCCGCGGCACTCATTCCATGCTGCAGCATGCCCGTGGAGAAACCGCCCACCAGGTTGATCACCACGATGACCAGGCCGGCAATGGCATCACCCTTGACGAATTTCATGGCGCCATCCATTGCACCGAACAACTGGCTTTCGCGGGACAGCTGGTCGCGCTTGTGACGGGCCTGATTGCCGTCGATCAATCCGGCACGCAAATCACTGTCGATGGACATTTGCTTGCCCGGCATCGCGTCCAGGCTGAAACGCGCCGAAACCTCGGCCACACGCTCCGAGCCCTTGGTGATCACCAGGAAGTTGACGATCGTGATGATCAGAAACATCACCAGCCCGACCGTAAGATTCCCCCCCACAACAAAATTGCCGAAAGCCTCGACGATGTCGCCTGCGTCCTGCTCCAACAAAATCAGGCGGGTCGTCGCAATCGACAGCGCCAGACGAAACAGGGTGGTCAATAGCAAGAGTGAAGGGAAAGAAGAAAACGCCAAAGGGGTAGGCAGGTAAAACGCCAGGACAATCAGCAAGCAGGAAATACAGATATTGATCGCGATGAGCACATCGATCAGCCAGGTCGGCAGCGGAACAATAAAGATGAAAACCATCCCCAGGACAATTCCGGCGCCCAGCATTTCGCCGCCTTTGGCCATGCTTGAAAGGGCTTTATTGATCCACTGCAGGCCTGTCATTGCGCATCTCGGGCCCGGCCGCCCGCTGGCCCGACCCGGCCTTCGTCATGAGTGCGCTGCCCCATCAACAACAAGAACACCTGCAAGGTGTCCTGACGTTGCGTGTCATCGTGCCACAGCGCAAGCGGAAGACTTTGAAGCACTGAATGGATTCGATTCAGTGCGCTCAATTGGCGGTTTGGTTGATCCCCACCCAGCTCCCGGCCCAGGCACTGGACTTCATTCCGGTCAATGCCCGAGTGCGCATACCCGAGCAAACGCTGCAGCAGGCTGACGGCCGTGTGTCCGGCCTGCGGTTGCCAGGACAACGAGCACTGAATGAACAGACGGCAACTGTTCAGCACACTGCTTAGCTGACGGCATCCCTGTAGCCCGAGTAATAACGTGTGCAGCCTGCTGGTCGGCTGCGATGGCCGCTGGGCGGCCATGTCATCAGCCAGGGCCCGGCACATCATGCGCACCCCGACAACGAGGTCCTCTTCTGCGAATACGTCGAGCAATGCCTGCAAGATATTCGCCACCGTTTGCTCACCCAGCACATTGGCGTAGTACGCCTCGCGGACTGCCTGGCGTTGGGCGGGATCGCCCTTCGCCTCTTTCAACGCCTGGGCGGTGTTGAGACCGGCCTGGATCTGCCGGGCATAGTGCGTGTGAACGTGCGCCTGTAAATCCAGCGCGAGGCCGGCTTCATGCTCACGGCCCTCGGCCTGGGCCAGGGCAATCACATGCTGCAATACCACGTGGGTCCGGGTCGGATCCCCGCCGGTCAATGCCAGCAAACGCTCGACATCGGGCTTTGACAGAAGCTCCTGGTGGACACATCTGGACAACTGCCCAAGGCTGATCTGGGCGGGATGCCCCAAATGCTCATACAACTCGGCCATCTGCCTGATGCGCTGGATTTTCTGCACCCGCACATCTGTAGCCGCCGCTCGACGTGCTCGCTGAGACAGGGCTTTGTTGCTGCCTTCAACCTGTTGACTGAACAGCATGCCGACTTCTTCGGCGGCATTTTGCTGCGATGCTTGCTGCGTCGATACAGGGACAACGGATACGGAGCCTGATCGGCTCAGCACCTGCGCAACATCGTTTCTCACGTCAACTTTCATGGGGCTACCGCTCAAGGATGTTTCGCTGAGCTGTGTGGTCAGTCACAGGCAAACGGTTCCCGGGCAGTTCAATCCCTGACGGTTTGAAAAAGTTGGCGCAAGCACCGCCACCGTTATGCAAACACTGGCACACCCAACTGCCAGAAAAAAAATAACTTACATATAAATCAATAAGATATAAAAAAAATCTGGATTGGCACAGGCGGTGCTTAGGAGGTCCTCATCGAACCCTTTCGATAGCGCTTACCTGAGGACAAGTAATGGATCGCACTGACCACGCTTCAATAAAAAACTCGTTGGCCTCTCGCAAACACCTCCTCGAGCTGTCCACCGAACTCCAGAAAAAACTGAGGATGTTTATTCACAAGCGGGTTCTTAACCCCGAGGATGCAGACGATATTTTGCAGTTGACCTGCCTTGAAGCCTGGCGCAACAGAGATCGCTTCAGCGGCCAGGCAAGCCTGAGCACCTGGATGTGCGGCATTGCTCAAAACCTGATCCGCAGTCACTTTCGCCGGCTGTATGCAAAGCCGGTGCACTGCGAGTTCGATGAGCTGCTGTCCCACGGACAGGACTCCGGTACTGATCTGGGGGGACAGTTGGAAATCAATCAACGGCTGGAACGCACCCTCATTGCCATCAACCAACTGCCAGCCGCAATGCGCAAGACGGTGTACGCGTCACTGGAAACCGATGGCAATTATCGCGATACCGCCTGCGCCCTCGAAGTCCCCATCGGCACGGTGCGCTCACGGCTATCACGTGCCCGCGAAAAGCTCAGGATCGAAACCTGCTCGTGAGGCCAATGACTGGATGAGAGGGGCCGCCAACCACAGACACCGGTTAAAGGAAGTCCATGGTTGAGGGAACGTGCTTAAGGCAAGGGATTGCCTTGCACCCGGTTTATATTTTTTTCGTGCGCGGCAACAAGATGGCCAGCACACCGAACAGCGGCAGGTACGAGCACAGGCTGTACACATATTCGATGCCATGTATATCCGCCAAGTGCCCCAGCAAGGCCGCGCCAATCCCGCCAAAGCCGAACATCAGCCCGAAGAAGATCCCGGCGATCATCCCGACATTGCCCGGCACCAGTTCCTGGGCGTAGACCACAATCGCAGAAAACGCCGAGGCCAGGATGAAGCCGATAATGACACTGAGCACGCTGGTCCAGAACAGATCGACATAAGGCAGCAGCAAGGTAAACGGCGCAACGCCCAGAATCGAGAACCAGATCACCGCCTTGCGGCCGATGCGATCGCCTATTGGCCCGCCGAAAAACGTGCCGGCTGCGACAGCGCCCAGGAACAGGAACAGATACAGCTGCGAAGTCTCGATTGAGACATCGAACTTCTCAATCAGGAAGAAGGTGTAATAACTGGTCAGGCTCGCCATGTAGAAATACTTTGAAAACACCAGTAAACCCAGCACCACCAGCGCACTCAGCACCCGCTGGCGTGAAAGGCCATGGGTCGCTTTCTGCCCGGCCTTGAGCTTGAACAGGTTCAAGTGGTTGCGATACCAGCGGCTGATGACGTAAAGCAGCCCTACTGCGAACAGCGCAAACAGTCCGAACCAGGCCACATTGCCCTGACCAAAAGGAATGATGATCGCCGCTGCCAGCAACGGTCCAAAAGCCGACCCCGCATTGCCGCCCACCTGGAAGGTTGACTGCGCCAGGCCATAACGCCCGCCCGAAGCCAGCCTTGCCACCCGGGAAGCTTCCGGGTGAAAGGTCGAAGAGCCGATCCCTACCAGCCCTGCGGCAAGCAAAATCAGCGGGAAGCTGCCCACCTGAGACAGCATCAGAATCCCCACCAGGGTGCAAACCATCCCTGCCGGAAGCAACAACGGGTTGGGATGACGATCGGTGTAATACCCCACCCATGGTTGCAACAGCGAAGCGGTGAGTTGAAACGTCAGGGTAATCAGGCCGATCTGAGTGAAGGTCAGGTCATAGTTGGCCTTGAGCATCGGGTAGATCGACGGCAATACCGCCTGGATCAAGTCATTGATCAAATGCGCCAGCGCCACGGCGCCGATAATGCGCATGACGAGCGGGCTGGATTGAGGGACATCGGGAGACGCGGTTGTATTTGTTTGAGCGTTGCTGAGGGCCATGAGAGTTTCCGAACAACAGATGAATGCACACTGCAGGTGGGTCAATGTGCCATTTTTGAGCGTAACAATGCCATGCAAGGGCTGAAAAACCTTAAGCGTTTGATAGAACAGAGAAAACTTTAAGATATTTGCTTGACACATGTCCCTTACGCGGGAATAATGCGCGCCATTGGCTACATAGCTCAGTTGGTTAGAGCATAGCATTCATAATGCTGGGGTCCGGGGTTCAAGTCCCTGTGTAGCCACCAAACACTTGTTTAGAGACTTCTTCTGGAGTTGATAAACAATACAAGAAGCCCGCCCAGTGCGGGCTTTCTTGTGTCTGGAGCATTTGTTTTGTCGCTCCATGCCCCCTCGCCTTCGTGTCTGTCAGCTTGCCTGCTGCGGCAAACCGCCCCGCCCGGCAGCAACCTGTGCGCCTGGCCATTTCACTGCGCAAACCTGCGCGTGTCTCTTCCTTTCAAATAAAGCCTCGTTACTCTGGATGCAGCCGGGTTTTGCTTCGCGAGGCGGGTACAACATAATGGCGCGGTAAAGTGCCAGGGCGCGTCATAAAAACAACTGAGGCGAAAACACCATGAAATCCCCAGGCGGTATGCTCTTGACAGGTATCGCACTGGACCGCACCAGTTCGACCCCTCTTTATCGCCAGCTCTACTTGCAAATCCGCCAACAGATCCTTGCCGGCCGACTGCCAGGGGGCACCCGGCTGCCCTCGACGCGGACCTTGGGCAAAGAGCAGGCACTGGCGCGGATTACAATCCTCAATGCCTTCGACCAACTGATTGCCGAAGGCTTCCTGATATCGCGCCCCGGTGCCGGCACTTTTGTCTGCGACGAATGGGAAAGCCGTGACGCTGCCGCTGACGAGCAACGCAAGCCCCCGCGCCTGTCCAGCCTGAGCCAGTCTGTATTGTCTCTACGAAGTGACCATTTCAGTGGTATTTCCTACGCAGCCTGGGAGCCCAACTGCCCAACTTCGTTCCTGCCCAGCCACACGGCATTCGATGCCTTCCCGCTGCATGTCTGGAAACGCTTGGTAAACCGTCACCTGCGCCAGCCGACCAAGGCGATCCTCGGTTACGGCGAATTGAAGGGGCTGCTGTCGCTGCGCGAGGCAATTGCAGAATACGTCTATGACGCTCGCGGTATCGATTGTGATGCGGGCCAGGTGGTGATTCTCTCCGGCGCCCAGCAGGCCTTCAACCTGCTCGGCATGCTACTGCTCGATCCTCAGGACAGCATATGGATGGAAGATCCCGGCCATATTTCCGCACGCATCGCTCTCCAGGCCCAAGGGTGCCGGGTGGTGCCTTTGCGCATAGACGAACAGGGCATCGACGTACAGCAAGGCCTGCGGGAATGTCCGCAGGCCCGCCTGGCCTTCACCACACCGTCGCGCCAGCACCCGCTCGGCACCACGATGAGCTATGCGCGGCGCCAGGAATTGATCGAGTGGGCAGCTCGTGGCCAGCGATGGATCATCGAGGACGACTGCGACAGTGAGTTCAACTATGCGGGGCGCCCACTGCCAGCGCTCTACGCCATGGACCAATGGGCCAGGGTCATCTATGTCGGCACCTTCAGCAAAGTGCTCTACCCGTCTCTGCGACTGGGCTATGTGGTACTCCCGCAGGCACTGGTCGAACCTTTTTGCGCCATGCGCGCAGTGATGGATCGCAGCCCTTCTACGCTGCTCCAGGCGGTTACGGCAGACTTCATTCGCGAAGGTCACTTCCTCGGCCACATCCGGCGCATGCGAGCGCTCTACCAGGCGCGCCAGGACTGTCTGTTGAGTGCCCTACAGCAACGCCTGGGCAATTTCATGGAACTCAAACCCGTTACCGCCGGAATGCATCTGATCGGCTGGCTTGCACCCGAACTGGATGACGATGCCATCGCCAAGGAACTGGCCCGGCACCAGATTCATACCTACGCCCTCAACGATTACTGCATGAAGCGCTATCTGCCACCTGGCCTGCTGATCGGCTTTGCCGGAACCCCTGTAGAACAGGCCAGGGAGAAAGTCGAAGCGCTGGCCCAGGCACTGCTGAAAATGGGCCACACACTCTAACAGCCATGCTCTTTCAACGAGCGCTGCCGAAAATGCGGTTCCGACAGGCAGCCCGCAGCCTGGAAAGTGGTTCTATTAATTAAACAATAATGGATCTAGGGGCAGATCCACCCTGGTGCGATAAAGGCGTCACCGACCGATACGGTGCCTGTACCAGGAATAACTCTAATGAACTGTATTCAAGCACGCTTCAACGCCCTGTTGAGCCACAACACCGACGGCAGCTGCCCGCCTGCGCCACTGACCCCGCAACTCGCCAGTAAACTCATCGACCGGCTTGAAGGCATGCGCCTGTTCGCCCATGCCTACCCTTTGCTGAGCAACCTCACCCATGGTCGCGTCTTGCCGGGCGAGCTACTGGAGTTCGCCTACCGCCATGAGCTGCAGGGGCTGAGCCTGCACTTGCTCGATGGCGAGGCAAACAGCCTCAGCAACATGAGCCAGCATCAGCTTCTGGACTTTTCCAACCAGGCTTCGGCGCTGGGCCTGGATGTACACCTGGAGATCAGCAGTACACGCAAAGAGGACGTGGATCAGGTCATCGCTATCGCCAAGACCATCGGCACCCGCAACATCCGCGTCTATTCACGCTACGAAGGCCACCTTTCACGGGTCATGGACCTGATCGAGGACGATTTGCGCTATCTGGCCCAGCAGGCGGACGAGCACGATCTGTACTTCGACTTCGAGCAGCATGAAGAGTTGAAAAGTCACGAAATCGCACAACTGCTCAACCGCCTCGACCATCCACGCCTGCATGCATTGTTCGACTTCGGCAACATGATCAATGCCTGCGAACAACCCTTGTCAGCCCTGCAGAAACTGGCCCCGCACATCCGCCAAGTGCATATGAAAGGCGTACGGGTCGTCCCCGAACAGAATGGCTTTGGCCATTACGGCGTACTGCAAGGTAGCGCCGAGGACCAGCTGCCAAGCGCGCGCATGCTGTTCGAACTCTTGATGCTCGGTGAACAGGCGCCCCAAGTGGTTGCCTTCATCCTGGAACAGGAGAACCACTATATAGCCCCCGCTTTCCGTCAGTCGGAAGAGGCGGCAGACCCCTTCATCGACTACCGGGAGATGAGTGAAACGGCACTCCCTCCCGGCTACTCGGCAGAACGAATGATGGCCGAAGAACACCTCTGGGCGAACAACCAGATTCGCTATGTTCGCGGCGTGCTCGGTGAACTGAAAGTGCTTGCCGAACTGACGCTGGCACACACGCTGCTTCCCGCCTGATTGCGCACGACGCTCGCCATAGCGTCAACTTACAGACTGTGGAGAACAAAAATGACAGCACAGGACAAAGCCAAATGGTTCCGTTTTCTCATCCTCATTCTTGGCGGAGGAACCATCTATAAATTAGCGAGCCTGAAAGACGCATTCTACGTCCCCATTCAGCAGTACATGGGGCTGAGCCATACTCAGATTGGCACGCTACTCAGTGCCAACGCCATTATCGCCACTGCATTATTCGTGGTTGGCGGTTACCTCGCCGACCGCTTCGACACCCGTAAGCTGATTCCCTTGGGGCTGATCGGCACTGGCTGTCTGGGGCTGTATCTGGCGACCTTTCCCGGCTTCAACAAGCTGCTGATTGTGTTCTGCCTGCTGGCAGTCTGCGCGGACTGCATCTATTGGCCAGCCCTGCTCAAGGCGGTCCGCAACCTTGGTGACGACAATGAGCAAGGACGCATGTTCGGCTTTCTGGAAGGTGGCCGGGGCGTCATCGACACGCTGGTAGCGTTCTCCGCCCTGGGCGTATTCGTTGCCATGGGTTCCGGTGAAGCGGGCCTCAAGTCAGCCATCCTCTTCTACTCTGTCATCGACATCCTCGCGGGCATCCTCACCTGGTTCCTGTTGCGCGACAGCAAGGCAGCGCCCGTCGCAAAGCAAGAGTCCGCCATGTCTGGCCTGCTTGAAGCCATTCGAGTGCCGGGTATCTGGTTGGTCAGCCTCAACGTATTCATGGTCTACATCGTCTATTGCGGTCTTACTTATTTCATTCCTTACCTGAAAGATATCTACGAGCTACCTATCGCCTTGGTCGGCGCCTACGGGATCATCAACCAGTATTTTCTCAAGATCCTGGGTGGTCCGGCGGGTGGCTTCATGGCGGACAAGCATTTCAAGAGCCCCTCCCGTTACCTGAAATGGGCGTTTCTGGCCCTGCTGCCGATCATGGCAGTGATCCTGCTGATCCCCAAAGGCGAAAGCTTCATCTATATAGGCATGGCGGCCACCCTCTCCTTCGCACTGATTGTTTTCACCATGCGCGGCGTGTTCTGGGCCCCTATGAGCGAAGTGGGGATTCCCCAGCACATCACCGGTTCAGCCTTTGGCATTGGCTGCCTGATCGGTTATGCGCCCGGCATGTTCGCCTACGTGATCTATGGCTCTATCCTTGATCATTTCCCCGGCCAGCAAGGCTACAACTATGTGTTCAGCCTGATGAGCGTGCTTGCAGTGATCGGCTTCATGGTCTCCAGCCTGCTGTATCGCGCGGTGGTCAAAAACACTGCTGTCACCCAAGGCAGTGCCCTGGCGCAGGCTTGATACTTCAATAAACGCGAGTGGATGAAAGCACATCACAACGAAACCGCTTCGACCTGATTCATAGGGAAGCACACTGTCGATTGACCTGATGCATAAGCCCCGGTTCGCGAGAACCGGGGCTTATGCTTTTTGTCGGCTAGCGCTTGATGCAGACCTTGAATCCATTGAGTGGCGGTGGCCGTAGACTTCACTTGTCCAATACTCAAGGCGCCTTGCTCAATGCCCAAACCCCAGCGTTGATGTCCGCCCACAGCTCAAGAAATCAAGGCACCTCTCCCTTGTCCCAAAGCCGGACCAACTCACTCGGTGCGCTGTGCTCAGGGACTTTGAGAATCTGTTTTTCTTCCCGGTCCTCGATGCGGTAATTCAATTCGATCTGATAAAAACGCTCGTCACCGCGTCCGGCGTTGTTGGTATCCGCCGCCAGGGGCATGCAGTCCGATAGCAACAAGCAGATCTGCGTGCGCTGTCGGGGATCGCATTGGGCAAATTCTATTTCTCGCGGGCGGGTCAGCCCCGGCATGGCGGCGATCCCGCCCTGACGAGAAAGCCGTACGACCGTGGTATCGCCCAGTTCAGGAAGTTCTTTCATGGGGTGGACGGCCTCGGTTGGACGCCTACCTGCTGCCAGGCCTTGGCAATCGCTTCGACTACCCGGGGTTCGGCGCTGAAGCGGCTTTTCGCATGAGTCAGGGTCAAGGCGGCAAAATCACTGAACTCGGCGACGTTGCTCAGCCGTTTGTCGCACAGCGTGTCGTACCAGACCTGGCCCGCACGCGCCCAGGCAAATCCGCCGATGGCCACTGACGCCAGATAAAACGCCCGATTGGGAATACCGGAATTCAAATGCACACCACCGTTGTCATCCTGAGTCTGGATGTAATCGGTCATGTGCGCCGGTTGTGGGTCCTTGCCCAACACCGGGTCATCATAAGCCGTGCCGGGATTTTTCATCGAGCGCAGGGCAATGCCCTTGACCTTATCGGTCAGTAAGTCAGCACCCACCAACCAGTCAGCCTGCCCGGCGGTCTGTTGCTTGAGGAACTGCTGGGTGAGTACGCCAAATACATCCGATATCGATTCGTTCAAAGCGCCTGACTGGTGGGCATAAACCAGCCCCGCCTCACTTTCGACTACACCATGGGTCAACTCGTGAGCAACCACGTCCAGCGAGCGGGTAAACCGCTCGAAGATCTCGCCGTCACCATCGCCAAAGACCATTTGCTCGCCATTCCAAAAGGCGTTCAGGTAGTCCTTGTCGTAGTGCACCGTGCCGACCAGAGCGAAGCCGTTATTATCGATGGAGTCCCGGCCGTAGACACGCCAGAAGAAATCATGGGTGGCACCGAGTGCGTCGTAGGCCTCGTCTACGGCCGGATCGCCGCTTGCCCCCTGCCCTTCAGCCCGCACGCGCTGACCGGGTAGCTGCGTGGCATTATGGGCGTCATGCACGCTGCGCCGCAGTTGACCTTTAGCGCCGCCTTTGGCAGCCGCCACCTGCTCTGCCGAGGCTCTGGGCGGGCCTGGATTACCACTCAAGCGGTTGAAGTGACGCAATGTCACCCCTGCCTTCGCACGCTGTGGCGCGCTGCCGTTGGCCATCAGGTGCTTGAGTATGTAAGGCGGGATGATGCCGCGATAAAGGGGAGTACCAGACATTGATGCCTCCTTGACGCGATGTATTGCTGAGTCGCCCGTCCAGACGTTGATAAACGTGTGAACCCGATTTAACGATTCGGTTCCCCGAGGGCGCTGCCAGCCCGGGCGGCTGGCAGCTTTGGCGTTGGCGAGACTTAAGCCGGCATAACTGCGCTGAAGTCCAGACGCCCGTCCTTGAGAGGTGGGCACCAGTAGTAACCGCCGTTGAGCGGACGGCTAAAGCGGTACAGCGCATCGGGAATACCGTCTTCCAGGCCGCTCATGCGGCGCAGCTGGACTTCGAAGGCATTCAGGTTGCGACTGAAGGATACGAACATCAGCCCCGACTTGCCGTTTTCAGTCCAGGGCATGGAGCGCCGGACGATAAAGGCTTCTGGCGAGAAGCTCTCCTGGGCGGTGCGTTTGACGTGAGCCGAGAGGGGCGCATCGTCGAGCTCTTCGTTGTCGCTTTTGCGTCGACCAATGATGTTGTCCTGCTCTTCGGACGGCAGCGCCGCAAAGCCGTTCAAGTCGTGCTGCCACTGCTGGATCGCGACAAAGCTGCCGCCGGCCAGACCCGCTCCGGCGTCAGCCACGATGGCCGCGGCGACGGCGGCTTCATCCACCGGGTTTTCGGTGCCGTCTTCATAGCCGGTCAGGTCACGGTCTGAACCGTAGCGAAAGCCTTCGGTCACTTGCAGCAGGTGCAAGGCAGGCGCCAGCGCCGTTTCGATGGCCTGACTGCGATGCAGCAATTCACCCCGATCATCGCCCAACAACCATAGCCACAGCGCATGCTGGGTCGACGGGTTCTCCACCATCGCGTTAAGGGCCGGAAACACCCGCAACCCCGGAACTTTCGACCCCAAGGCCAGTACCAGCGGCGAACCCAGACCTGCCACCACGCTTTTGCCATCCACCCACTGCGACAGCGTGTCGAGTGCAGCCGGCAGTGCTTCTACTGACTTAAGGGCAAAAAACATATAGCGCGCTTGACTTGGCACAGGTTGGGCAAGAATGCCTGGCTGGTAGGGACTCATAAAAACTCCTTTTGGAAAGGCCCGAGTTTACCCCTTCGCTGAGTGTTTTTCGGCCAAAACGGGGGATTTTTATTACGTGCCCGGCACTTGCTTGCGGCCACCGCTCAAAACCCGTCGGAAAACCCTGTGGATTGATTTAAGGTGTCCAGCTGTCGCCGCGCGGGCCTTGCACCAACAATCGTCACGCACAGGCGACACCATAATCATAAGAAAATCGAGGTATGCACCATGGCCGCTGAGATTGAATCCAGCCGTTATGCCCGCTTTGCCCTGCGCTGCTCCAACTGGGCCGAGCGCTGGTTCCCTGACTCCTGGGTGTTCGCCGCTGTCGCGGTGATCACGGTGGCACTGGCCACGATGGCAATGGGAGCCAAACCCACAGAGGCCGCCATGGCTTTTGGTGATGGGTTCTGGAGCCTGATCCCCTTCACCATGCAGATGGCCTTTGTGGTGATTGGCGGCTATGTCGTCGCCAGCTCTCCGCCGGCGGTAAAACTGATCGACAAACTGGCGAAAGTCCCGAAAAACGGTCGCCAGGCAGTGTGCTGGGTGGCGCTGATTTCAATGGTCGCGTCATTGCTCAACTGGGGGCTGTCACTGGTCTTTGGCGGGTTGCTGGTGCGGGCACTTGCCCGTCGCACCAACCTGCGCATGGACTACCGCGCTGCCGGTGCCGCAGCCTATCTGGGGCTGGGCGCAGTGTGGGCTCTGGGGTTGTCTTCATCGGCCGCACAGTTACAGGCCAACCCGGCCAGCTTGCCGCCTTCGATCCTGGCGATCACCGGGGTCATCCCGTTTACTGAAACCATCTTCCTGTGGCAATCCGGCGTGTTGCTCGGGGCGCTGGTGGTGGTCTCGCTGATCGTGGCCTACGCGACCGCGCCTGGGCCGGACTCGGCGCGTGACGCCGCGGCCTGTGGTGTCGACCCGAGCTTCAGCACCCCCAAACTGCCTGAGCGCACGCGGCCCGGTGAGTGGCTCGAATACAGCCCGGTTCTGACCATTCTGCTGGTGCTGCTGGCGGCTGGCTGGTTGTTCCACGAGTTCTCGACCAAACCGGCCATCAACGCGATCTCGGGGCTCAACACCTATAACTTCCTGTTCCTGATGCTCGGCGCACTGCTGCACTGGCGGCCCCGCAGCTTTCTCGATGCCGTGGCCAGAGCCGTACCGACCACCACCGGGGTGATGATCCAGTTCCCGCTCTATGGCTCGATTGCGGCATTGATGACTCAGGTCAAAGGCTCAGATGCCCAAACCCTGGCCCATCACATCTCGACGTTTTTTGTGCAGATTGCCTCCCATGACACCTATGCGTTGCTGATGGGTGTGTATTCGGCGGTGCTGGGGTTCTTCATTCCGTCAGGCGGCGGCAAATGGATCATTGAGGCGCCTTATGTGATGCAAGTGGCCAATGATCTGGAATACCACCTGGGATGGGCAGTGCAGATCTACAACGCGGCAGAGGCCTTGCCGAACCTGATCAACCCGTTCTACATGCTGCCGCTGCTGGGCGTGCTGGGGTTGAAGGCGCGGGACTTGATCGGCTTCTCGTTTGTACAACTGCTGGTACACGCGCCGCTGGTGCTGTTCTTGCTGTGGGCGCTGGGCACAACGCTCACTTATACGGCCCCGGTAATGCCATAAGCCGATAACAGCAAACCTGTAGGGGCGAGCTGGCTTGCGATGCAATCAACGCGGTGTTTCTGAATGCCCGCGGTGATCCCGGTCGCGAGCAAGCCCGCTCCTGCAGAGACTTTAAACAGGCCGCAAGCGGTATTGCGGTGGCAGTTGGTCGAGGCCACTGATGGTGGTGTTCAGGCTTTTCCAGCGACCGTCCTTGATGCCGTAAATGCAGCCATGAACCGACAGCTTCTGCCCGCGATGCCAGGCATTTTGCACAATGTTGGTATGCCCGACGTTAGCCACTTGCTGGATCACGTTGAGTTCACACAAACGGTCTACACGCTCTTCTTCGGTCGGCAGCTGCGCAAGCATTTCGCGATTTTCGTAATACAGATCGCGGATGGAACGCAGCCAGCCATCAATCAGGCCCAGTTGCTGGTCTTTCATGGACGCGCGCACACCGCCACAGCCGTAGTGGCCGGTGACCAGAATATGTTTGACCTTCAACACATCGACTGCGTACTGGATCACCGACAGGCAGTTGAGGTCGGTGTGCAACACCACATTGGCCACATTGCGGTGAACGAAAAGATCACCGGGCAACATGCCGACAATCTCGTTGGCCGGTACTCGCGCATCCGAACAACCAATCCATAAGTATTCCGGCGTTTGCTGGCGAGCCAGCTTGGCGAAGAAATCGGGATCTTCCTGCTTGATCGCATCGGCCCAACGCTCGTTGTTATCAATCAGATCTTGTAGTTCGTTCATGCGGTTTAGCCTCAAAGAGTTGATGCGCACCTTTGACAACCGACCGGTGGTCGAGGTCACGCGGGCCAATGCCAAAACCGGTACTCGGACAGGCGGAATCTTCAGGGGGGTCTACAGTCCACCGTATTAAGGCCCCACAGTATGAGGAATTACCATGGCTGATTCACGTCGTCCGTATGGAGTACAACAACCTGCCGACATCGACGATACCGAAGATCGTATGGGCTCCCTGGAACCGCTGGACTTTGATGATGATGAAACACACGAGCCCATCAGTGATCTGTTCACCGACGAAGAGCACGAGCGGCATGTCGCAGGCCATCGTGCACGCAATGCGGGTTTGAGCGGTGCTGCCATGCCGGGGCGAGATTCGAATGCTGACGATCTCGATCCCGAGATGCTGATCCCTGAAGACGGTGCCCGGGATGCCGAAGAAGCCGCCGAAGGCCGTAACGTCCCTGCGGACTGGGACCTGAGCGTGGTGAATGAGGATCAAATCGGTGGTGGTGAAGGGCTGGATGAAGCAGAACTGGCGGATATTGATCCGGTAGGACGCAAGCCTGAATGACCTGCGCCCCTCCTGCCGGAGCGAGGGTGCTCATGCAGGAGGGTGAAACGCACGGCGTTAATCTACCAGCGTACAGGCCATGACCACGGCATCTTCACGCCCACCGACTGCCGGGTAGTAATCGCGACGACGGCCAATTTCGTTGAAGCCATAGCGCTCGTACAACTTGAACGCGGCGGTGTTGCTGTCACGCAGCTCGAGGAAGCACTCGCGGGCGTTGTGCTGGTAGGCAATCGACATCAGCTGCTCAAGCAACTTGAGACCCAGCCCGCGGCCCTGGCTTTCCGGCTTGACGGTGATGTTCAGCAAATGGGCTTCATCAAGGATGATTTGCACCACGCCATGCCCCACTTGCTGCTCACCTTCGAACATCAGCCAGATGTGGTATTTGCCCAGCCCGTCGAGAAAAATGCCGCGCGTCCACGGATGGCTGAAAGCGGCGTATTCAACTTTCAAGACCGCATCAAGGTCCGCCTCGATCATCGGGCGGAAGGTTACAGCGTCACTCATCGTTTTGTTTCCAGCGCGCCATCAGCCGGCGCATGGCTTGCCACACATCCGCTTTGCGTTGTGGCTCATCCATTAAGAGTTCCAGGCCCGGCAACGCCCAAGCGCAGCCCAGCCCTTCGATTTCGAGTTCGCGATTGAAGGCTTCAGCATTTGCCTCACCGGCAAAACGCACCGCCGGCAGCCCGACCAGCCACAGACAGGCACATTCGGCTTCTTCAAGGCGTGCCATGACAAAGCCCTGGACAAACTCACGGGCGGCCTCCGGGCCCTGATCGACATTGCCACGCCGCAGCAATGGCCAGCGCACCGGTTCACCGATGATTTGCGGGCTATCAGGCAGGCCCGCTGCGCGCAGCATGTCCTTTAACAGTAAATAGGCCGGATCGCGGCTCTGGAAAGCACCGCCTGTGGGTAACTCCACCAGCACCAGGCAACGTCCGGCGCGCAGTAACTGCAAGGCAAAGCGCGGAGGTGGCAACTGGACCACTTTCGCCACGGCGGGGGCTACCTCGGCCATGACGGCGGGCTTGCTCGCCGGCCGCGGCGTGACCGACGGTCGGGGCACTTCGATTTTTGGTCGCTCGGCAGGTGCACTCGGCGCAACCATCGCCTTGACCACAGGCCGCGTAATCACGGGCTCAGCGGGCGGTTCTGGGAGCACCAGCAGCTCGGGCCGCGAAGGCGCAGCAAATGGCAACTCGGTGCGCGGTAACCAGTTGACCACCTGCATGGCAGTCAAGTAAGCGCGGCGGCGGGACTCGTTCAACAAGGGTCGGCCATCTGTGGATAACAAAGAGAACCGCGATTCTACCGCCCTTCTGCCTTTCTCGCCCGCAGTTGATGGTTAAACGGTTGCTCGACGTATCCGGCCTCTGATCGCCAAGTAATGACTCGACGGCACGTTGCAGTACAATCGCGGCCTTTCATTGCCAATCGACCGGCCCTCCCATGATCGAACCCAAGCGCGTTTTACGTGCCCTCGCCGAGCACTGGGCACTTCTTGAGCCTTTGTGTGAACATTTCGACCAGGGCACCTTGAGCCTGAGCGAGCTGCGCCTGCAATTGGCCGCTCATCAGTTGGACAGCACACCGCAAGACATCACCAGCGTGCTCGACACCTGGATCCGGCTGGACATTCTGGTGCCGGTTGCAAAGAGCCCCAACCGCTTCGAGCTCAATGCCCAGATCCACGACTTTCTGGCGTATTTAAGGCGCGAGCACCGCCTCGGGCTGTGCCTGGAAATCGAAGCCTATTTGCGCCACCTGGAGCGTCTGGTAGGCTATATCCAGGATGCTTTCGATATTCGTGACGGCAACGACCTGGCACGCCAGCTGCGTTTGCTGGATATGCGCGTACGCGATGTGCTGAAAAAACTCGCCAATGACGAACAGGCGCTGGTCGCTGTCGCTGAGCGGGCCAAAACCAGTGATCGGCAGATCCCCTTGCGCCAGCGTTACGCCGAAGTCCTTGCGACCTGGGACGAATACGTCGAGCCGATGATCCAGCTGGTGAACGCCGACGGTGCTTTCGAACAAGGCGTGCGCAAGGTTGAAAATGTACTGCTGCGCATGCTCAGCGAACAGCAACGTCTCGGCCATCTGGTGGACGACGACATGCTGCTGCGTACCCACGCACGCATCCTCGAAATGCAGACCAGCGCCCAGCTGACCCTGCGTCATGCCCGTGAGCTGTTGTTGCCGTTGCGTGAAGAGGCCCGCCGGCACAATGCCGTGACCCGGGGCGCGGCCCTGGCCCTAGCGGCAATCCGCCGTAAAGGCCTGGACGCGGTGCCGCAAGCGTCCATGCCGATGTTCACCCGGCCGCAAAGCACTTTTTTGGGCAGCGCCAGCCAGGTGGAAGCCTACGTGTATGCCCTGGCCCGGTTCGAACCCAAACCAGCGCGCTTCCCCAAAGCTCACAAAACCCAAAAAGGCGAGGCCCCCAAAGCCCCGCGCACGGTCAAGGAAATGCTCGACCGCTGCAGCGATGCCCTGCCCCTCCCGGATTTGATGAACTGGCTGCTGACCCAGGAGCCGGACGGCGACACCGACGAATTACTGTATTGGTTCTCCCGACTGTCGCGCGAAAAACGCTTCGTGCGCGAGCGTCTTGAACGCCGCGATTACCACACCCACGAACATCTGGTCAGCCTGCGCTCCTTCGCTCTGCTTTCGCGCAGCGAAGACGCGACCGAGACTTCTGCGAGCCCTCTCCATGCATCTTGATCTTTCTGAACTGTCCCAGCTGGCCCCGATATTTCGTGAGTTGTTCAAGGGCTATCACGTCAGCCGCCGCGATCCGGAGCTGTACGCCCAACTGTCGAACTTCCAGGATGCCTATCGGGCGCTGTTCAAAGCCCTGGGTTTTGAACTGGTGTGCGATACCCGGGGTTTCTATTACTTCGTGCCGGACACCGCCACGGCCCAAGTCAACAAGACCGCGCAACGCCTGGCACTGTTCACGTTCATCATCGTCGAGCATCTGGCCGATCAGGGCCGCGACCCGATCGCCGTGCTCGATGGCGGTAGCCTGGGCCGTGACGAGTTGCCGGCCCTGCTGGAAAAATACCGCGACCTGTTTGTCCAGGCCGAAGTCACCACCCAGGACGAACTGGAAGAAAAGATCATGCGCCGCATGACCCAGCTCGGTTTTGCCAGCGAAGAGACCGGCCTGTACCGTTTTCTGCCGCCCATGCACCGCTTTCTGGATGTCTGTCTGTCGGTCCAGCAAGACCGCGACCTGGCCGCCAGCCTGCACAGCATCTTGCCGTTGCCGACGCCCGTATTGATCGACGATGACGCCGAGGAAGAAGACGAAGACGCCGCCCTGGCCCGCGCCATTGCCGCTGAGCAACAGGAGATCGATGCATGAGCCAGGAACGCTACGGAATACGCCGCTTTGCCTTGTTGAATACTGCCGGTTACAGCCTGGGATTATTCCCGCTGGAACACCCGTTGTCGGTGTACGGGGCGAATAACCTCGGCAAATCGGCTTCGATCAACGCCCTGCAGTTTCCGATTCTCGCGCGCATGTCCGACATGAGCTTCGGCAAGTACAGCCTCGAACAGTCTCGGCGTTTTTACTTCGCCTCCGACACCAGCTACATCCTGGTCGAGGTGTCGCTGCCCCACGGCCCGCATGTGATCGGCGTCGTGGGACGCGGCCCCGGCGGCGGCTTTGGCCACCAGTTTTTCGCCTACGCCGGCAAGCTCGACCTGGCGCACTACCAAAAAGACGACACCTGTCTGCGCCAGAAGGAGCTGTTCAACAACCTGGAACGCCACGGCCTGAAAGCTTACGAGCTCAAACCTGATGAATTGCGGCGTTTGCTGGTGGGCGGGCATACCTCGATCCCGCTGGATCTGACGCTGATCCCGCTGCGTTCCACCAGTGAACAGAGCCTGAAAACCTTCCGCGCACTGTTTATCAACCTGCTGCACATGCGGGAAATCACGGCAGCCAAGCTCAAGCAGCTGTTTCTCGATGCCTTCGAACACAGCCTGCGCTCGGGCAGCGTCGACTACATCGCAGCCTGTGAAGAAGCCTTCCGCGATGTCCGCCGCATGGAGCAGGACTACAACGCGCTGGTCGGTGCCGGGCCACTGGTTGAAACGCTCGCCACCGGCGTGCGCCAGCGTGACCTGTTGCGCGGCAAGCTGCATCGCCTGTCACCGCTGCTCGACTCGTTGCTGGGCACGTGGCAGGACTACGCCGGCGCGCGCAAGGAAGAGCTGCTGATCCAGTCCGAGCACTACCGCAACGAGCAGGATGCGCTGCAAAACGATCAACGCAGCAGCACCCAGGAGCTGATGCGTCTGGAACGGGAAATCACCGGCATCCAGCGCTGGCTGGGTGAGCTCTCGGTCCTCAAGCATCGCTTCGCCCTGGTCGATGATGTGAAGGTGCTAGAGCAGCAATTGCTGGCGGCCAAGGACGCGCACGACGAACTGGCCGGCGCGCTGGCGCAGTCGCGACAGTTCAGCGCCGAGGACCTGGACGAACGCCTGCGTGATCTGGAAAAACGCCTGAAATCAGTCCGCCAGCAACTGGACCATGCCGACAACAACAGCTACGCCCGCCTGCGCGAAGAGTTTTCGCAACAGGATGTCGAACGCCTGATGCGCCTGTTCAACAGCGCCCTGTTCAGCCTGCCGCTGGGTGAGCACGGGATTGCACTGGATGACGGTGATGCCTGGGTCAAATCCCTGGAATTGATCCTCGACGGATTTAAAGGCGAGCGTTTCGAGGCGCCGGGCCTGTCCATCGACCTTAGCCATATTGAGCCTCCGGCCCTGCAGGCACTGGCGGATCGTGCAGCCTTGCGCGAACAGAAGGATCGCCTGGAAAAAGAACTCAAGCAGTTGAAAACCCAGCAAGCCGTGACCTCGGATCGCGCCGCGAGCAAGACCGAAGCCGAGTCGCTGTATCAACAGGTGCTGGATGCGCAAAAGGCCCTGGAAGACTTCCGCCGCAGCCAGACCCTGAGCGCTGAAGAAGGCGAAAAACTGGAGCAACTGGCCCAGGCAGAAGCCGCGCAAGACGAATTGAAACGTTCCAGCGATGCCTTCACCGAACGCGTCCAGCAACTGTCGGCCAAGTTGCAATTGGTCGGCCGGCAAATCGGTGACATGGAAGCCAAGCAGCGTACGCTGGATGACAGCTTGCGCCGCCGTCAATTGCTGCCGGCCGACCTGCCGTTCGGTACGCCGTTCATGGATCCGGTCGACGACTCGATGGATAACCTGCTGCCCCTGCTCAACGACTATCAGGACAGCTGGCAAGGGTTGCTGCGCTGCGATGGCCAGATCGAGGCCCTGTACGCGCAAGTGCGCTTGAAGGGCGTGGCCAAGTTCGACAGCGAAGATGACATGGAGCGGCGTTTGCAGCTGCTGATCAACGCCTACGCGCACCGCACCGAAGAAGCATTGACCCTGGGCAAGGCACGCCGGGCGGCAGTGACCGATATCGCGCGTACGCTGCGCAATATCCGCAGTGACTACGACAGCCTTGAGCATCAGTTGGCGCTGTTCAACCGCGAGATCAACAAGCGCCAGGTCTCCAACCTGCAAAGTTTCCGCATTGTGCTGGCTCCCAACAAGGAGGCGCTCAAGCATATCGATCAGATTATCCACAGCGCCGGGCAGTATGAAGAAGGCGAGACGCTGTCGGTGTTCGACCTCAGCCAGAGCGCCGAGCAGGACAACAAGAACGAAGAAGCCAAGGAGTATCTGGCACGTCTGGTAGCAGCCAACCACAACCAGCTGGGGCTCAAGGATCTGTTCGAACTGGCGTTCGAGATCACCAAGGTCAACGGCCAGCCGGTGATTCATACCGACATCGACGGCGCTGCTTCCAACGGCACGACCATGACCATCAAGGCGCTGACCAACATGTATTTGTTGCTGCACTTGATGGACCGCGAGCAGGCCGGGCGTATCCGTTTGCCGTACTACCTGGATGAAGCCGCTGACATTGACGAGAAGAACCAGACGGCCTTGCTGGAAACCAGCCTGCAGTTGGGCTTTGTGCCGATTCTGGCCAGCGTGAAGCCGCAAGTCTGTGCCCATGTGGCCATCGACCTTGAAGGGGGCAGCGGACCCAACGGGATTTATATCGATGAAGACGACTGGAAGTACATCCGTCGCCATGACGAAATAAAGCCTGATCCACACACTACGGCCCACTCGCTGGAACTGGACGAAGTCTAAGCAACAGGCGCCTACACCCCAAAGGCTGCGATCAGTGATCGCGGCCTTTTTTACGGGTGCAATCTCGTGGTCAGTCACACTTCGCACTTGCCCCAAGGCCCCCCCGCCCGATAGCAGAATGTTTTTGTAAAAATTTCTATAAATTCAGAAAATTCCTACCCACTTTAGAAATAAAGAGCGCCACACTTCCCATTCGTACAACACCCGCCTTTCGCGAGGTCATTTAACGGCTAAATTCATACAGGAGTGTTAATAGCCTACCTATTAGAACCCTGCACCGATTTTTTCATGTGCAGTACCTGACTATATATAACCTGTACGTACTGCACAGGACATTTCATACAACACAACTGCATTGATACCCAAATCCATTTAATGCCGATGGAGTTTTATGAACCCCCTTTTATAAAGGTACTTTATAAGCCTAAACATCACTTCCATAAAAATGGCCTTACTCTCGCGCTTGCGTGATGATTCAAGCCGATGACCTACAAAGCGCCCTCTTTAAGTTGTAGGAGTAATCATGCGTAAAGCTTTAATTGTAGATGATCATCCTTTTATCCGATCCATTGTCAGATTTGTACTGGAGAAGTCTAACTTTCAGATCGCAGCAGAAACCGATAACGGTGCCACGGCACTGGATCTGGCACGCTCCCATGTCCCCCACCTGATCATTCTCGACCTGTCGATGCCCAAGCTGGACGGGCTTGAAGTATTGAAGCGGCTGCATACCCTGGGGCTGCCCATAAAAGTATTGGTACTGACGTCTAAAGGGTCAGACTTTTATGCCGACCGATGCATAAGGGCGGGTGCAATCGGTTTTATAGAAAAAACCGAAGATGTCGAAGCACTGACCAAAGCCATCCAGATGGTGATGAGCGGCCGACTCTATCTAAGTAACCTGGACGTTAACCTGCCCCTTCATAAAAGCCAGGACAAAAATGATCAGCAGTTAATCGAAACGCTGTCTGATCGAGAACTGCGCACCCTGCACTACTTGGTCTCAGGCTTCTCCAACAAAAAAATCTCGGAGGCCATGTTACTGAGTGAAAAAACCGTCAGCACTTATAAAACCCGCATATTAACCAAGCTCAATATCAAGTCCGTCGTCTATCTTGCTGAATTTGCCAAACGCAACAATCTAATCGAATGAATAGGCTGTTTCGCCCCCTCAACTCTCTTGGGCTGCTGTTAGTGTGGCTGACATCATTCAGCCATGCCGATCCGGCCAACCTGCAATTACTGGCTCGCTCAAAGACGAGCATGCCTTCACTCACGCTGGATGAGGGTGACCGTCAATGGTTAACGAACAAAGGGCCCCTTATCCTGGGAACCTCTGCCCCCGATTACGCCCCCTTCGATATCTCGGCCGGCAGTGATTACTTCGAAGGCCTGACCGCTGATTATGCGGGGCTGCTCAGCCAGTTGCTGAACGTCGAAATCAAGGTACGTCGTTACGATTCACGTGCCGAGGCAATCGCTGCACTGAAAACTAAAGAAATCGACGTGCTGGGCACGAGCAATGCGTATGAGATGCAAGATCCCCAACTGGCCTTTTCAACCGCCTATGCAGACGACACATCGGTGCTGGTCACACGCACAGGCGATACAGCCATCACTCATGACACCCCCGGCCGGCTGAAAATCGCCATGCTTTACCACTATCAACCGGTCGAGGTGGTCAAGGCGCTGTACCCCGAGAAAGAGGTACAACTGTATGCCTCCACCCTGGAAGCTATTGGCGCGGTGGCTTTCGGTCAGGCCGACATGTATTTAGGCGACTCGATAAGCACTCATTACCTGATCAATAAAAATTACCTGAATAATGTTCACCTCAAGGGCTTTTCATCCCTTGAAGGACCGGCCTTCTCGTTTGCCGTATTACACCCCAATCCCCGCTTGCTGCGCCTGATCAACGCCGCGCTGGCGGCCGTCCCCTCCACTGAACGCTCAGCCATTGCAAGTCGTTGGGGCGCCAGCGGAATGCACTTTGAAAACCGTGGCCGCCTGCAGTTCTCCCCTTCGGAACAGCGTTGGCTGGAGCAACACCCTCGACTCAAAGTGGCCATAACTGAAGACTTTCTACCTTTTACCTTTTTTGACAGCCACGGCGGCTTCAGTGGCTTGGCCGCCGACCTGCTCGGCAAGATCAGCCTGCGTACGGGCCTCAAGTTTGAGCTGGTGCGCAGCCGGTCGGTGCCGGAAATGATCGAGTCCGTCAAGCAAGGGAATGCCGACCTAATTGCCGCTTTCACCCCCAGCAGCAGTCGCGAAGATACGTTCCGCTTTACCAAACCCTACCTCTCAACCCCCTTTGTGCTGGTAACCCGGCGCCAGCCGGATAGCGCCCGGACACTCGATGAACTCAATGGCAAACCCGTGGCACTGGTCATCGACAATACGGTAAGCCCGTACCTGACGGAGCATTACCCGGGCGTGCGGCTGATCGCGGCCAAGAACTCGGCGCAAGCTCTGGCAATGCTGGCCGCGGGAGAGGTCGATGGCGCTATCAACTCGCTGATCAGTGCGCGTTACCTGATCAAGCAGCAGCACAATGGTCAACTGCAAATCAGCAGCACGGTGGGCCTCACACCGGCCCAGTTTTCGTTGGCGATGGCAGCGCCGTCGTCACTGCTCTACTCCATCCTGGGCAAGGCATTGATGAGTATTCCTCCCGAAGAAATGGACGCTTTGACCAACCGCTGGAACCGCGCAGTGGTGCTGGATAACCGCTACTGGGTGCGCAATCGCGGGGCAATTATCCGGATTTCACTGATCGGGGCGCTGGTGCTGTTAATGGGCATTGCGTGGATCACTTATCTGCGCCGGTTGATTCATAAACGAGACAACGCCGAGCGTGCGCTCAGTGACCAACTGGCGTTCATGCGCGCATTGATCGATGGCACGCCCCATCCTATTTACGTGCGCGACCGCCAGGGGCGACTGTTGATTTGCAACGCCGGTTACCTGAACACCTTCGGGGTCACCCGCGAATCGGTGCTGGGTAAAACCCTGCTGGAGTGCACGTTCGCCTCGGCGCAGCAAAACATGGCAAATCACGCGGCTTACATGAAGGTGATGGAGGAAGGCCAGCCACTGCTACGTGATCACCAGATGGTGTTACCAGACGGATCTGTGTTGACCATCTACGACTGGGCCCTGCCCTACCGCGGCAGCGATGACAGCGTGGTCGGCATTACGGGTGGCTGGATTGATATCAGCGAGCGCCAGCAGTTGCTCGAGCAGTTGCAGGAGGCCAAAAACCATGCCGACCAGGCCAGCCTGGCCAAAAGCGATTTCCTGACCACCATGAGCCATGAAATTCGTACGCCAATGAATGCCGTGATCGGCATGCTGGAGCTGGCGATGAAAAAGGCCGAACAAGGCATCGCCGACAGTGCCTGCATTGGCGTGGCCTGGGACGCCGCCCATGGGTTGCTGGAACTGATCGGTGACATTCTGGACATTACCCAGATCGAGTCCGGCCGCATGCCACTTAATCAGCAACGCACTCATTTGATGAAGCTGGTGGAGTCCACCGCACGGGTGTTCGAAGCGATGGCGGAGCAAAAAGGTTTGTTGATGAGCTTTGAGCTGGACCCCAGGATCAATACCGACGTCCTGATCGACCCTGTGCGCTTCAGACAGATTCTGTCGAACCTCATGAGCAATGCCATCAAGTTCACCGAATGCGGTCACGTGCGTTTGAGCGTACGTGCCAAGGGTTCCAGGGATGGTGAGCGCTTGCAGGTTTGCGTGCAGGTCGAAGACACAGGGATCGGTATTTCCGAAGAGGACCAGCAGCGCCTGTTCAGCCCGTTCTCTCAGGTCAATACACCCAGCAAGGCATCCGCCGGCTCAGGCCTGGGGCTGATGATCAGTCGCCGGCTGTGCGAAATGATGGGCGGCACCCTGAGTCTTGATAGCACGCTGGGCAAAGGCACACGCATCATCATGCGGCTTGATATCGTGACCTTGCTTTCCCCGGTACCGGCTGCCGTGCCTGATAACGTATCGCCGGGCCAGCTCCGTACGCTGAAAGTGCTGGTGGTCGATGACTACCCGCCCAATCGACGGCTGTTGACCCAACAACTGAGTTTTTTAGGGCATACCGCGGTCGAAGCCCACGAAGGCGCGCAAGCGCTGAAGGTCTGGAGGGCGCAGCGCTTTGACATGATCATGACCGACTGTGCAATGCCGGTGGTGGATGGTTATGAACTGACCCGCACCATTCGCGCCGAGGAAGCCGCCAGTGGTTCCCCGCCGGTACTGATCGTCGGTTTTACCGCAAACGCCCAGACCGGCGAAGTCGAACGCTGCCTCGCGGCGGGGATGAACGATTGCCTGTTCAAGCCCATCAGCCTGCACCATTTACAAACCCGACTGGCTTCAGCAGACCTGACCCCCGTCCATCTGGCTGACGATCTGGAACTTGAGGGCTCGGACAAGCTGATCAATCTCGAGGCCCTGGAGCGACTGACCGGGGGCGATACCTGTGCCCTGGAACGTATGATCGAGCCGTTGCTCACCTGCATGAAGGACGACATGGAAGCCTTATTGAACGCCTTCACCCGACATGACTTGCCAGGCTTGAGCGAAGTAGCGCACAAGGTAAAAAGTGGCGCACGAATGATCAAGGCCAGGCATCTGGCCCAGTGTTGCGAAGACCTTGAACAGGGTTGTCTGGCGCCTGACTGGAGACAGCTGGCCAAGCGTGTCGACGAGCAATACACGGCAATGGAGCAGGTGCTGGATGCGCTTGAGCGGCATCGGACATGAGGCCTGGCTCCGGGGCAAGCGGCCTGCCCCGGATCCAGGCTGATCACATAAAACTCTGGATCAACACCACTGTTTTTGAGAAGCGTCCCGTTTGCGCACCCTTGTCGGTCAGCGTGGAAGCAATCCTCAGGACCGAGGTACCAGACGGCAGGTTGATCAGCTCGCCCGCCCTGACCCCGTTCACCGTAATCAGGCTGTCGATGCCGTTGCCAATGGCGAACGGGTTCCCTACCGACACCTGGTAACGGACCGCAGCGCTACGCGCGCACGTTACCGCTCGAGTGGTCTCTTTTTTCACACCATTGATTGCTCCGAGCTTCAACGGTCCGTAATTCAGGATCACGGTTGCCCCGGAGACCGTACACTGATTGGCCGGGATCGTTCCCGGGACACACGAGACCGAGCCCGGAACCAACCCATAAAAGCCCCTGCCGTAAGTGGACCAGGCCCCGCACACCTCAGCGACCCATCCAGGCTGTACGGTGTAGGCATAACCATAGCTTCTCGTCACGCTAGATCCGAACTTGTTCACCCAGGCTCTGATCGCCTGATCGAACGTAATACCGTTGCTCACCATGACATTGGTATCAACCCCGCCATTCGCCCAGCAATCACGGGTCCACGATATACAGCCCATGGGTGATATAGCGGGATAACCGGCGGTCAGCTTGGTGTAGGAAAGCGGCCCGAACAAACAACTGGCAGCGCCTCCACAGTGAACCCGGCCTGAATACTGGTCAGGCTTACCGTTGTCGTACGCGCTCGCGGTGCCTGAAGCCACTACTTGAGTGGTGGGCCCTCCAGGCATCTGACGGGCATCGGCGTTGATCTTGCTGACCAGGTTCCAGGCGCCTGCCATCGGCGTCACCGCCAGCAACAGGGCCCCGGCCAGTGGCAGGCCCCGCGTGAGATAGCTCTTCATAACATTCACTTTTCATATCCGCAGGAAAGGGGCTCATTGCAGTTCGACCAGCAGTGTGGCGGTCGCCGAAAAGCTACCGGTGTCCAGCCTCGGTCGTGGCCGCCGCACTGGTACGGCCTCCATGAAGGGCAAGGTCGGGTAGCTGAAAGCCGCCGCTGTATTGATCGGCCAGACCACCCCGTCGATATACAGCCTGATCCCCAGGTCGCGATTGGTCGTCGACAATGCTGTCGGCTCGAAGGTAGCCCCCGTACCTTTCAGCGTCAGGTGCATGGCATTCGATGGCTGATTGCTGCAACTGACGGTGTAGGGCACATCCAGCCGGTAGTTCACGCCGTCAATCCGGTCCTTCACCAGGTTGTCCCCAAACGGCACATTCAGGGTGCTCCCGCCGTTGATGACACAGGATGGCGGCGCCATGACCTCGCCAGTGAGGGTCAGGTTAATGTCAGCTCTGGCGTCCAGATTGGGGCCCCACAGACAACACACTGCGACCAGCAACCCAAAGCCTGAGGTTGGCATTCTCTTGTTCTCAGTCATAAGTGAGCCTGAAATCCACGACGGCCCGGAACGGGCCATTGGTCAGCGGTGCGGACGTACGGGTGGGCTGGACGTGCCAGGTCAGGGTGTCGCTGCCATGGGCCAGGAACAACGGTTCTCCGCCCTGCCCCAGACGGGCATCACGCCCCAGTGGATCCGTCAGGCGCAACCCCATCCCGCTCACCCCTTGCACTTTGATCAGGCGCGGGTCATCCGCATCGGCAGGCGCGATGAACGCCACTGACAACACCGGTTCATAGCGGCTCCAGACCAATGTCCCGGTTCGCTCATTGCGCAGGCTGCCGGCGATGCGGCGGCAATCCATAAAGCGCAGTTGGAAGGTCACCGGTGGCGCCCTGTCGCCCGCCTGTTGCAAATGGCTGCGCGCGACATTACCGAGCTCAACCGTTTGATAGGCCGAGGCCATGTTCAATACACAGGGCGCATGCTGCAGTGAGCCGGAGATCTCCAGTACGCCGCTCTGGCTCACCACCGGATCCTCTTCGGCATGTGCCCGTGAGTCGGTCAAGAGCGCAAACAGGCAAACGCAAGCGCTAACAACACAGGTTTTCATGATGTTCTCCCGCAGCACCCGTTACTCATTGCGCGCAGAAGCATTGAGGTCGACCTTGCAATCGTTGCCACTGCAGCTGAACGCCAGCGTAGGGCGTCCGCCGTAATCGTTTACATAGGTGAGGTACGGTGTTGCACCCAGCGCGGCTGCGCTCGGCCCCAGTTTCAGTGAGCCTTTGGGCGGAACCATCAAGGGCTCGAAGTCGGCGGCGGTTTTAGCGTCCCGGGCACTGCGGGCATCCACCAGCGTGATGAAGTACGGAGTCGGATTGTTCACCTGATAGTGATCACCCCGGCGGGTCAGCGTCAGTTTCTCCTGCCAGGGATTGGCGAGCTCCTGCTGGCTCGGGACGATCGAGGCCGGTCGATAGAACAGTTTTATCCGCGTTTGCAGCGCAATTTGCAGCGTATTGGCCTTATCACTGCGCGGAGGAATTTCTCGCAGATTGAAGTAGTAAACCGTCTCTCGGTCCTGGGCGAGCAATTTGGCCGCGGGCAGCGCCTGCACCTTGACCTGGCTGTTCTTGCCCGGCTCCAGGCGTTGAACCGGCGGGAGCACCGCCAGCGGGCTGATGATCTTTTTGCCCTGCTCATCTTCAATCCAGCCTTGGGCCAGATAAGGCAACTGGGTGTTGTTGTTGGTGATGTTCATGCTGACAGCCTCCTTGCCGCCCTCAAAAATCACACGGGTTCGGTCCAGGCCAATCGCGCCCTTGGCATTGTTGGCCAGGCACAACGCGACAAAAGCGAAAGCCAGCGGCGTAAGACGTGCATTCAGGGTCATGAGGATTTTTTCTCCATATCATCAGGCATGTGTGTTGAGGCAGGGGCCGATTGCGCGTTATCCGTGCTGACTGCGTGGCAAAGCAGATCCAGGGTCGACGTCAGCCCGTCTGCAGGCAGGGCAGCCGGCAGCCTGATGTCACAGCGCTCGGAACCTCCCCAACTGACGGTCATGCGGTCGCCGGGCTGAATACCGCTCAGGTACACACTGCCAGCGTCATTAACGATCCCGGTTTCCTGCTGCCGGGTGTTTTTCACCGTAGCGCCAAACGGTGGAGCGCTGCCGTCAGGCAAACGCAGCACGGCCATGGCCTTTTCGCCGGCAATCACATCCAGCGTGCGATAGCCGATAGCGCCTTCGGTGAGTGTCAGTTGCGTCACCGAGCGGGTCGCTTCGACGTTGGCTGGCAAGTTCTCCAGATCAACACTGGCCGCCGTGCGCAAATAACTGCTGAGGTCCGAAATCACCGCCTTGCCGAAGGCATTCGTGCGGGTCGGTGAGCCATGACCGCGAACGGGCACATCGGGAACACCGCCGGTATCCACCATCAGGCGCGTACCGCCCATGCTGCCGCTGCGGTGAAAGGCCCCGCCGCTGGACGTCAACGTGCCACCGCCACGGGCAGACAGGCTGAAACTGCGGTGATTGCCTTTTTCGACACTGGCACTGACATCGACATCCGCGCTGTCACCGACATGGCTCAGGTAACCGCTGACCGAGTTATCACTGGCTGCAAGCTGATAGTTGTTTCGCTCATCGATGCGGTCGCTGAAACGGGCGGAATAACTGTTTTTGTTCTGAGCCCGACTGGCGCCAGTGGTCAGCGTGCCGGAGCGGCCCAACGGCAGGCTGAGGGACACGTACACCCCATTGCTGTTTGACTGGTCGCGCTCCTGATTGCGGAACAGATTCAGCGAGAGGCTCATGTTCTTCACCGACCCCACATCGAAGTAACGCGCCAGCGACAGATTCCACCGCTCGCTGTCCGGCCGGTCCCAATAGGACTGGTTGCTGTAGTTCAAATAAATGGATAGCCCGGCGTCCCTGAACTGCTTATTGAACGTCGCCGAGTACAGCGACTTGCTACCGCCTACGGGGCCCGGGGAAATACTCGCGTCCAGGTACTCGCTCATGCTCAGAAAATCTTTTTCGGAAAAGCGGTAACCGGCAAAGGTGACCTGGCTGTCGAACTCGGCGAAGGTTTTCGAATAACTGAGGCGATAGGAATTGCCCGACAGCGTTTCATCCCGCAGCTCGGTACGGGCCCGCGTAACATCGAAAGACACCGCACCGAAGGCCAGCAGATCGCGACCAATGCCCATGGACAGTGCCCGGTAATGGTTGTCGGTAATGCCACCGCCATACAGGGACCAACCGTTGCTGATGCCCCATGAGAATTCACCGGTGCCAAAGACGCTGCCTGCGCTGCCGTTGTGAAGCCTGGACGGGCGTCCGGCAGCCAGTTTGTAACGCACCGACCCGGGACGCGTCAGATAGGGGACACTGGCAGACTCGACCTTGAAGGTCTGGACCGAGCCGTCTTGCTCCTCAATTCGCACATCCAGCGAACCGCTGACCGCGTCATTCAGATCCTGAATCCGAAACGGTCCGGCCGCCACCAGAGCGCTATACAGCACACGTCCCTGCTGGCTGATGATGACTCTGGCATTGGTTTTGGCCACACCCACCACCTCCGGGGCGTAACCGCGCAAGTTAGGCGGTAATTGGCTGTCATCGGAGTTGAGCGAGGCACCGGTAAAGCGAAAACTGTCGAACAGGTCGGAATACAGATAATCCTCACCCAGCGTCAATCGCGCCTGCAGTGCCGGCAAGGCGCGATAGGCATAAATGCGACTCCACTCCAGCGAACGCTGGCGGTTCACCGACTCATCATCGGCGCGCCCTTGCCAGTCAGCCCGCAAACGCCAGGGCCCCAGATTGGCGCCCAGGCTGCCGTTACCACTGATATCGTTACGCGACGAGCCGTCCCTGTCATGAATCGACTGTGCGGTAAGGTTGTAATCCAGCAACAGTCCCGGGACACCTTCATCCCAGCGCGCAGGCGGGTCCCAGTTCGCAGCGGTGTACTGCAAGTACGCCTGGGGTACAGAGACATAGAGCGTGGAAGTACTCAAATCGCCCGTGACTTCCATGCCGGGCAGGCTGCTGATATTCAGACACTCCCCGCCCCGCCACCAGTCCAGCGCGGCAGCCTTCTCGTCTTTGAGCCCCAATTGCGCCGCCAGCTCGGGGGACAGGCACGCTTCACTGCCTTTGGGATCATCATCCGGAGGATGAAAAGCCACTTTCTGTTCTGGAAGGGTTTGCGCGTTGATTTCCACGGCCATGGAGTAAGTGCCGGGCAGGATGAAACCACTTCGGGAAAATTGAGACAGGTCGATATTGTTTCGGTCATTCAGATCGAGAATATCGGTATTGAACTGGATCTCTGCCGCGGCTAATGCACTGCCGGCCACCGAGGTCAGCCCAATGAATAAACAGCGACGCAGCAACGCGTTGAACGAAGGCGCGTCCAGCGAAGTAAACAGCCCATGCATTCAGAAATACTCCAGCCTGAAACGCACCGCAGCGCGGTGAGTGCCCACAGACACGGGGCGGTCATTGCCGACCAGACGGAGGGTGTAATGGAGTACTTGATGGTTGCCGGCAACCGGTGTCAGCGGCATTGGCACACCCGGCATGCTTTCTCGCCCAGCGGCATCGGTGATGAGCAGGGCCACCCCTTGCGAAGAGCCGAAGGCTGCAAACGAGCGCCCTTCGCGATCGGTCATCCCATCGAAAGTCACTCTGACATGCTGCCAGTCCGGCAGCTTCTCATCGGACTGGTTGGGGTTTGTCCGGGTGAGTGAACACCTGACTAATCGCAGTGTGAATGGATGCGGATTACTCTCACCTTCACGGACGAGCCGACCCACGGGCGTGGGGTCCATTTCAATAAGCTGATATGCACTTTCAGTTTCCAGTGCACACGCCGTATCAACGATTTGCCCGCCCAATATAACAACGCCACTGCCTTGGTCAGCCGCCAGAACAGTCGTCAACGAAACAGGCAATAGTGCAAGCGAGGAAGTGACAGCCCAAGTGGTCAGTGCATTCACGCTAAAGAGTCCCCATAAGTGCCCTGCCACTTGGCAGTGACAGGGCAACGACTTATTGATAAGCCAATGAGAAGTTAGTAACCGCCGTGAACTTGCCCGGGGTAACAGTACCCGCAGCGCTACCTTGCAAGTAGGCACCAAAGGACAACGTGTTATCACCGTCCTGAAGACTTTGCGGCCTGGTCGCCGTGCCCAATACAATTTGAGCGCCGGTGCCGTCACGCATCATGATGCCTGCACCGCTTGCAGTGCCGACAATCCCCAACGCTCCCGGAACGGCTACCGATTCGGCACCGGTGAAGGTGCTGGTGACGGTGTTCAGCGTGCTCGTATCGCAGCCCACAAGCTTGATGTAGAAGGGTTCAGGGTTGCCCGTACCCCCTGCCTCCAGTTCCGATTTGGCAACCTGGCCCAGCCCGACAGTCTGATCGACACTCTCAGGACTGATCGAGCACGCAGCTTCAATAATGGCCCCTTCAAACGTGATCACACCTGAACCGGCGCCTGCGGCATGCACAGCCGACGCCGTGCTCGCGAGCAAGATCATGGAAACCAACGCGGATTTCATTGCAAACTTCATCAGAGTTTTCCTATATAAGTATTTAAAAGTACAGCGCAGCCATCATTCAAAAGTGAGCCGCCATACGCGCCGATAACAACGGCACTCACAGCACACACATTTAAAAGTCTTCCCTGACGTTGCGAGCATTTAGTCCACTTGAGTTTGGCCACTGTGAGTGCGCAATAAACATAAACCCTCAACACGGTGAGTATTTAATCTGCGCCAGCGGCGAAACCCTTAAGAACATAACTGCGAACTTTAAAATGACGTGTAGGAATTATCCGAACTTCAGAAATATCAATGAGAGGTGTCAAATGCGGGGAAGATGACGCGAGAAATATGACCGTCACACCTCCCCTGAACTATTTAACGCGGAAGGAACCAATGCGGGTGTAATGCCGGAAAATGCACCTGCAACCACCTCACAAATGCATCGACCTGAGGTGCCAGGTGGGTTCGACTTGGGTAGAGCACCGACACAGGGCGAGGTTGCGGACGAAATGCCCTGAGCACCTCAACCAGTTGCCCACTGTCCAGAAGCTTGCCCACGGTGATGCCCGGAGCCTGAAACAGACCGAAACCTGCAAGGCCACACTCCACATAAGCATGGGACTCGTTCACCGTGATCCCGCCCTGAGGCATATACGGCTGGTCTTCCCCCGCCACCGAGAAATGCCACAGCAACGGCCTGTTATTTTTCCCGGAAAGAAAGCGCACACAACTATGGCCTGCCAGATCCGCCAGAGTTTCAGGCGCACCGTTCGCCTGTAGATAATCCGGCGATGCACACGTCACCATGATGGCGGTGCCTATTTCTCTCGCCACCAGGCTGGAGTCCGGGAGCTCGCCAATGCGCAGCGCACAATCAATGCCTTCAGCCACCAGATCAACCGTACGGTCGGTCACTCCAAGGGCCAGCTCAATTTCAGGGAAGGCCTGGTTGAAGCCCCTCAGGCTGGCCATGAAGCTGCGCTGGGCAAATGCGGTGGGGATATCAATTCGAAGTCTGCCGCGCAAGGTGGAACCATCGCGATGAAACATGGAGGTGGTGTCTGCAATCGTTGCCAGAATGACTTTCACACGCTCGTAAAATTGCTCGCCTTCAGTCGTGAGTTTTACCGTGCGCGTGGTGCGCTGAAACAGACGAACGCCCAGCGATGCCTCCAGGTCCTGAATCGTACGCGTGATATGCGGCCGTCCAGTCTGCATAGACTCGGCAACTTTAGTAAAACTGCCCAGTTCCGCCAGCTTGGCGAATACCTGCATCGACTGTAAAAGCTCCATGGGCTTGCTCCTGGATAAGCGTTGCAATGGGTTTATTGTTACTCCAAAGAGTAACAATCCTGTAGGTTTTTGCCCATTTATCCGAACGTGCGATCCATGAACAATCTCTCCCAACGCAAAGGAGGAGCCCCTTCGCTCCATCTGCACACCTTCACAACATTGCTGGAGAGAGAACATGAAAGCATGGCTTCTTAAAGATTTCGGGCTGGATAACCTGGTGCAGGAAGAGACTGAAACCCCTGTACCCAAGCCAGGAGAGTTACTGGTCAAAGTGGGCGCGGTCTCACTGAACTTCCGTGACAAAGCCATCGTCGATGGCATCTATGAGCCACATAAGGTCCCCAAGCCATTGATTCCGGTAAGTGATGCCGCCGGCACGGTAGTGGCAACCGGCGAGGGTGTCAGCCGCTTCGCCATCGGCGACCGCGTCAACTCTCATCTCTATTCCCGCTGGCTGGATGGCATGCCTGGACCGGATGAGCCCGATTACTGCTTCGGCTCTCCCTTACCGGGAGGTCTTGCGCAATACATGATCATCCATGAGGACAGTGCAGTACGCGCCCCTGACAACATGTCGGATGAAGAAGCCTCAACCCTTCCCATTGCAGCACTGACCGCCTGGTATGCGCTCGTGGATTTTGGTCAGATCGAGGCCGGACAAACCGTTTTGGTCCAGGGCACCGGTGGCGTATCCGTTTTTGCGGCACAGATTGCGACTGCGCTGGGCGCCAAGGTTATTGTCACTTCAAGTCAGGATGAGAATCTGCAGGCGGTGAAAAAGCTCGGAGCTGTGGCGGGAGTGAATTATCGCAGCCACCCGCAATGGTCCGAAGAAGTGCTGAGGCTGACGGATGGCAAAGGGGTAGATCTGCTGCTGGACGTCGCAGGCGGCGACGGCATTAACCAATCGGTTGCAGCGACCAAGGCCGGTGGCCGCATCGCACAGATCGGCTTTCTGACCGGGCAAACCTCTGCATTGAACTTGATGCCTCTGATCTTCCGGCAAACCACCTTGCGTGGCATTGCCGTTGCTCCCCGCTCTTCGTTTGACCGCATGAACGCATTCTTGAATGAGCACAACATTCGTCCCGTGATCGACCACGTATACCCATTCGACCAAGCTCGCCAGGCGTATGAACATCTGGCCAGAGGCGCGTTTGGCAAAGTGGTCATCAAGATCGCCCACGATTGAAAGTCAGGCTGCGCCCATAAAAAAACCGCGATCATTGATCGCGGTTTTTTGGTGGGTCGCAGGTCGATTATTCGAACGTCATTTACCGATCTGGATTTTTGGCGCCCATTGCAGCCACTCGTCCTCGAACTTGTCGAACAACGGGAAGGTTTGCTCCGGGAGTGCCTTATTACCCATTCTGCCGTCATCCGGCGTGGCGAAAGCAATACCGCCCTGCACCAGGGTTTCCAGAGACTCGGTACGGATCGTTGCGCCTTTGAACAGGCCAAAGTCGACACCAAAGCCGCTGCTGTTCCAGAAGCGGCTTCCGCTGCGCACCAACGGTGCATAACGCGGCTCGATCAAAATATGCACCAATACGCGATCGGCAGTGCTACCCAGCTCATAACCGGTGACCTTGCCCACGGTCACTTCACGGTAGGTCACAGGTACGCCCTCCTTGAGTGAGCCGCGACGGGCAGCACTCAACACCAGGCTCAAGCCAGCTTGAGAAACCGCAGCTTCCGGCGCTTGATTGAGGGCAACAAAATTAGTCTGCGGGCCCAACTGCTTAGCTGCGGGCTGCACTTCAATGTATTGACCCGTCACCAACGTTTCGAGGTTCGCGGTTTTCATCAAGCCCAGCTCAGGCTTGACCACCCAGAACTGGCTGCCTACCCGTGCAATCCGCTCAGGCACTTCTGTAATCCGGGCCTTGAGCATGACCGACTGCAGATCATCGCTCAGATCGATACTCTCAATCTTGCCAACATCCAGTCCCTTGAAACGAATCGGGGTACCCGTGCGCAAACCATCGGCGCGGGATACTTTGATGTTGACGTTCACGCCCTGCTGCATGGCTGCGTCGCGGTCAGTGAACAAGCGAAAGCGCGGGATACGTTTTTGCAACGGCGCTTTTTCTTCCAGCGTTTCAAATGCAATACCGCCGGCCATAAGGCTTTGCAGGGATTCGCTTTTGACCTGGATGCCGCCGGTCAACCCACCGCTGAGCGTAATACCGCTGGCATTCCAGAAGCGGGTCGAGGCATTGACCAGGTTTTCGTATTCCTTCTCGATATGCACGCCAATGACCAGCTGCTTCTTGGTGCGGGAGAACTGGTAGCTCTGTACCGAGCCGACTTTAACCTGCTTGTAGAGAATCGGGCTGCCAACATCCAGGGAACCCAGGTTGTCAGTGAAGAGCACCATATGCAGCCCCGGTGAACGCAGGTCCAGCGGCGGTGCTTTTGGCCGGGCAACGAACTCGCGCTCGGGCGTACTGCCTTTGTCGCCCGGACGGATCGCAATGTAGTTGCCTTTGACCAAAGCCTCAAGACCGGTAATACCAGCCAGCGAGATGGACGGCTTGACCACCCAGAACTGTGTGCCCTGGACCAGGTAGTCTTCGGCCAATGGGTCAAGCGTCAGTTCGGCACTGGCGCTGGTCAGATCCGGGTCGACTTTGAGAGCCTTGAGGCTACCCACCTGAATACCCTTGTACATGACCGGTGTACGGCCCGCTTGCAGACCTTCAAAGTCACTGAGTTTGACTTTGACCTTGATCCCGGCCTGAGCGTCATCGAAATCTTCATAGAGACGGAACGGCAAGCTTGAATCGGTAGGCGGACTGTCTGCACGGTTTTCCGGCGTGGCGAAGGCAATACCGCCGGCAACAATGCTGGCCAGCGATTCACTGCGCAGTTTCACACCTGACAGGTTGGCGTCGATGCTGATGCCACTGGCATTCCAGAAACGCGTATGTTTACGCACCAGATTGGCATACGTCGGTTCAACAAAGACTTTGATCTCGACCGTACTCTGATCTTCCGAAAGAACGTAGCTCTTGATCTGCCCCACCTGGATTTGCTTATAGAACACAGGACTGCCCCGGTTCAGCGAGCCGAGGCGTTCAGCCTTGAGCGTAAGGTGCAACCCGGGCTTGTCATCTGGCAATGGTGGCTCTTGGGACAGCGCCTTGAACTTGCGCGCAGATTCACCATCGGAAGGGCTCACGGCTATGTAATTACCGGAAACCAGTGTTTCAAGCCCCGTGATCCCGGCCAGTGAAACACTGGGCTTGACCAGCCAGAAGCGGGTATTGGTCTTGAGGTATTGCTCAACGTCCTTATTCATCTCGACGGTGGCAATCACCCCTTTGCTGGGGCCGTCCTCATCCAGAGCCAAGGTCTTGACCTTGCCCACCGGCATGCCCTTGTAAACCACTTCGGTTTTGTTGGCGACGATGCCTTCGCCACTTTCAAAGCGCACCTGGATATCAATCCCTGTTTGGCTGTAGGCACGCCATCCCAGCCAGCCACCAATAATCAGTGCAATCAGCGGGAGGATCCAGATAGCCGACCAGTTGGAAGCCGGACGGGTTTTAGCAGTAGGCAAGTCACTCATGGTCGTCATCCGACTCCGTGTTATCCCAAATCAGTCGGGGATCGAAAGTTACAGCTGCAAGCATCGTTAATACCACCACACTGGCAAAGGCCACCGCGCCAAGATTGGCCTCGACGCTGGCTATTCGTCCAAAATTCACCAAGGCCACCAGAATGGCGATGACAAAAATATCCAGCATTGACCAGCGGCCAATGAACTCAATAAACCGGTACATGACAATCCGTTGCTGCGCTGAAAGTGGCTGCCGGCGCTGCACTGAAAACAGCAACAAGGCAATTCCTACCAGCTTGAAGGTCGGCACCAGAATACTCGCAATAAACACAACGGCTGCAATCGGGATCATGCCGTGCTGCACCAATTCAATCACACCCGCCATGATGGTGCTGGGAGCTCCCTGCCCTAACGAATTGATCGTCATGATTGGCAGCAGATTGGCCGGAATATAAAGAATGGCGGCTGTCAGCAGTAATGCCCACGTGCGCATCAGGCTGTCGGGACGTCGGGCATGTACCAAGGCTCCGCAACGGGTACAGGTTTGCTCGCCTGCGTCAGGGTCCTGCTTGTTCAATTGGTGGCACTCTCCACACACCAATATGCCCGCATCAATCGCCCGCATGAATATCTTCTCCGGACAGTGCCTGCCAAATCTGATGAGGTGACATGACCACCTCAAGCCAGACCTGAACCAGCAGCATGCTGACAAAACAGGTCAGGCCCAACCCCACGCTCAGCTCGGCCATGTCGGCCAGTTTTACAATCGCCACCAGGACGCCCATCAGGTACACCTCAAGCATGCCCCAATCCCGCAGGTGGTGATAAACACGGTAGATCAACAGACCGTAACTGCGTCCAATGTTCCAGCGAATGCTCAATAACACTGCAAGCTGACACAGTAACTTGAGCAGCGGAATACCCATGCTGCACAGAAAGACGACTACGGCGATGCCTTGCATACCGGTATTGAATAAACCGAGCACACCACTCCAGACCGTGTCCTGCGACGTTTGGCCTAACAAACTGAGCTGCATGATGGGTAAGAAGTTAGCGGGCACGTAGAGCAGCAATGCGGCCAGAACAAGCGCGAGGCTTCGTTGCACGACCTTGTGGCCATGAGCAAAGAGCTCATAGCCGCAACGCGGACATTGGGCTTTCTCACCAAGCGCGAGATGCGGCTTACGCATCAACAAATCGCACTCATGGCAGGCCACTAACTCGTCCAGCGGTAAATCTGACACCCCGTGGGGGCCAACCGGATCTGGCATAAAAAGAGTCTCTGGCTCAAAAATGACTGCACCTATTCTAGTGCGCGGACTACAAAATAACTGTGTCTATTTGCAAGACTTTCGGGGCGGCGCAGTCGGCCAGGTTAACCGACACCCCAAAATTGCAGTGGACAACCACCTGCAGGAGCGAGCTTGCTCGCGATAGTCGTTAATGAGAACGCGTGTGCTCGATGGATAAACGTAGCGTTTTGGAAACCATCGCGAGCAAGCTCGCTCCTGCAGATAACTTTTTCCCTTAACTGACGAGCATTAACCTGCCCGGTGGTTTTTTTGCATTCGAAAAAAGTGCGGGCAGTGCCGTGATTAACAGCAGACCATGACTGCCCTACACCTCAAGCGCTGAGGAAGACTTTTCTCGGCACAAAAACA